>NZ_DASYGZ010000114.1:0-109010 GCF_035999135.1 Ensifer sp. | reverse complement strand
CATGTTGATCGGGCGGGCCCAGCCGTTCTTTTCGCAGACCTTCAGGATCTTGGCGAACTGCCAGGTGAACATGGTCGAGACGCCGATGTAGCGCGCCTTGCCCGCCCGCACGAGATCGTTCATCGCCTCCATGGTCTCTTCAACAGGCGTTTCCGTGTCGAAATAATGCAGCATGTAGATGTCGACATAGTCGCTCTTCATGCGGGTGAGCGAACCGTCCATGGCCTGGAAGACGTGCTTGCGCGAGTGGCCGCCATTGTTGACGCCCTTGCCGATCGCGTAGCCGAGCTTGGTGGTGATGATCAGCTCTTCGCGACGCGTCAGGCGACGCAGCACGTTGCACACCACTTCTTCGCCCGCGCCGGCCGAATAGAAGTCGGCGAGGTCGATGAAGTTCACGCCGTTGTCGAGCGCGTGGCCGATGATCGGCTCGCTTTCGCTCTCGTCGTAGATCCAGGGCTTCCAGTTCTTGGAGCCCATGTTCATCGTGCCAAGGCAGAGGCGCGAGACCTTGAGGCCGGATTGGCCGAGACGGGTATATTGCATCAGATCAGGCTTTCGGATTGAGCGTTGGGAGGATGTGTTTCTTGAAGGGACCGAGCAGTTCAGTCGCCGAAATAGACCCAGACACCCTTGGTGCGGGTGTAGGATGAGAGCGAATGCACGGCCATTTCCTTGCCCCAGCCGCTTTCCTTGAAGCCGCCAAAGGGGCTTGAAAGCCCATAGCAACCGTAGCGGTTGACGAAGACCATGCCGGCGTCCAGCCGCTCGGCCATGCGGTGCGCCAGCGTCACGTTGCCGGTATAGACCCCGGCGGCAAGGCCGTAGGCCGTGTCGTTGGCAAGCGCCACCGCCTCTTCCGCCGTCGAGAAGGGCGTGCAGGAGAGCACGGGCCCGAAAATCTCCTCCTGAACGATGCGGGCGGTCTGCGGCACGTTCGAGAAGATGGTGGGTCGGATGAAGAGGCCGTCAGCGTTTTCACCTGCGCGGTCATCCCGGCCGCCGGCGACCAGTTCGGCCTCGGTCTTGCCAATCTCGATGTAGTTCATGATGCGGCGGAACTGCGCTTCGTTGCACTGCGGGCCCTGCTGCGTCTCCGCCGCCAGCGGATCGCCGCAGCGCACGGCCTCCGCCTTGGCGATCAGCCGTTCCATCACGTAATCGTAGATGCCCTTCTGGATAAGAAAGCGCGTCGGCTCCGAGCATTTCTCGCCCTTGTGCGAGAACATCACGGTGAAGGCGCGGTCGATCGCTGCATCGAGGTTCTGGGTATCATCGAAGAATATGCAGGGCGACTTGCCGCCAAGTTCCAGCGTCACGGCCTTGAGGTTGGAGACGCCCGAATTCTGCACGATCTTGCGGCCGACCACGGTCGATCCGGTGAAGGAGACCTTGTGCACATTGCGGCTGAGCGTGAGTTGATTGGCCGCCTCGCCATCGGTCAGCACGAGGTTCAGGAGACCTTTCGGCAGGTCGAGATGGCGGTCGATCAGTTCAAACAGATAGAGCGTGGCGAGCGGCGTGAACTCCGACGGCTTCATCACCACGGTGTTGCCCATGGCGAGTGCGGGCGCGATCTTGAGGCTTGCCTGGTAGAGCGGAAAGTTCCACGGCGCGATCAGCCCGCAGACGCCGACCGGATCCTTCGTGGTAAAGTTCAGGAAACCGTCCTCGACGGGGGAAACCTCGCCGTAATATTTGTCCGTCCAGCCAGCGTAGTACTCGAAGATGTCGGCACAGGTCGGAATGTCGTCAACCAGCGCTTCGGCATAGGTCTTGCCATTGGCAAGCGATTCCAGCAGCGAGAGTTTTTCGACGTTTTCGCGGATCAGCCGGGCGATGGCGTTGAGCAGCTCGGCCCGCGCCTTTCGCGACGTCTTGCGGCTCCAGACCTCGCTGCGGTGGCAGCGATTGGCCGCGGCAGCGGCGGTCTCAACCTGGTCCTTGTCGGCGAACGCGATGGCGCAAAGCGACTTTCCAGTCGCCGGGTTCGTCACCGTCCATTCGGCGCCCGCGCCCCGGACCCATTGACCGTCGATATACTGTTTCTTCTCAGTGGCCAGCCAGCGCTGCGCCCAGGCGCGTTCGGTTTCCTGCAACATGTCTTGATGCCTTGCTTTGGGAGAGGGTGATTTTGAGAACGGATCAGCCGGCTTCGGCCTCGGCGACCCTGCGGCGCACGAAGGCGAGGTCGCCCGCGGCCTCCTTCGCAACGGCGGAGGCATGGCTGTAGCCCTTCAATTGCTTCAGCCGGATCAGCGAAGGCAGCAGGCTCGTGGCATTGTCGGCGTTGCGCGCCACATCGGGCCGCATGCCCTCGACGCAATTGCGCCGCAGGGTGGAAACCCCCGCTTCAAGGATCGCGATCATGTCGAGCAGGCCGGTGATGACAACGGCTTGCCACGGGTTGTAGTCCATTTCGCCATGATCTGCGGTCATGATCACGCGGGCCGCGAGGCCGCAGGCGATCATGCCGGCTTGCACCATGAATTCCGGGATCGTCGGGTTGACCTTGCCGGGTATGGCCGACGATCCGGGCTGCACCGCCGGCAGGCGGATTTCACCAAACCCGCCATGGGGGCCGGACGCCATCAACCGCAGGTCCTTGGCAAAACGGATCAGCGTACGCGCGGTCTGCTCGAGCGATCCGGCCAGCGCCAGGAGACGGTCATGCGCCTGCGAGGCGGCAAAGAGGTTGTCGGCGCGAGCGAACCCTGAGGTGAAGCCGGCTTCCGCGAGTTGCTCGTTCAAGACGGCAATGATGCGTGCGAAGAAGGCCGGATCGCAATCGGAGGAACGGCCGATGATGTTGCCGCCGAGACTGATGCGGCCCAGTCCATCGACATCCCTCGACGCCCGCGCCAGGTCGAACCGCAGGCAGGCGGCGACACCACCGAGATAGTCGTCAAAACCGATGTCGACCGCGTCCTGGAGGCAGGTGCGGGCAAGCTTGCGCAGCGGAGCCCATTCGGCACCGAGCCGGTCGAGATCGGCCGCAAGTCCTTCGATTTCCTCCGAAAAACTCTCGAAAGCGGCAAGCGCGGCGATGTGGCATCCAGTCGAAAGGCAATCGGCCGTGGAATGGTTGAGGTTGACGTGGTCGTTCGGATGGATCGGCGCGTAGCTGCCGTAAGTGGAACCGAAAGCCTCGGCATTGGCGAGGTTCGCCACGACCTCGTTGATGTTCATGTTGAACGAAATGCCGCCGCCGCCATGGCAGGCATGGACAGGAAAGGCCTCGGGCCGGGGCGCGGCGAGCAGGCCGTCGATCGCGCGGATGATCGCTTCACCCAGGACCGGCTCAATCGCGCCAGTCTCGATGTTGGTGCGTGCCGCCGCCTTCTTGACCCGGAGCATGGCGTCGAGCAGCCGGGGATAATCGGAGAATCGCCCAGCACCGCCGAGCGGATAGAGTTCGACCGCCCGTTGCGTCTGGATACCGTACAGCGCCGACGCTGGAACCGCATGTGCGCCGATGCTATCGACCTCCTGACGGGTCGCGGGGTGGTCTGGGATCATGAATGCTGTTCTCCTCTCCAGCTGCGCGCATAGATCGAGGATTCTGCACCGCCTGACAAACGACTATCGCGCAGAGGTCATTCCTAAAACTCATGGGATTTGCGCCTCCAGACGGGAGGTGCGAATGCACTGCTCCAAGCCCCTGGCCGTCTTCCAGGCCGACGCGCCGCCGTTTCGCACGGGCAGTGAATTTCGGTTTGAGAGCAATCCGACTATTGAGGTTTTAGGTGCCAAGGTGCTGACGGATTGATCCCTGGCCGGACCGCAAAGCCGCGGTCGCGCGTACCGCACGATCGGTTGAAGCCGTCTTTGCGAATGACGATCCGGCATTGACGTTCCGCATTAGCGAAGGCACGGCGATCGCCCCGGCGCACCGCCTGCCGGAACGTCAGTTGATCCGAGCGCCCCCGGCAGAGAACAGATGGATTTTTTCCGTCTTCGGCGCGAGGTGCACCACTTGGTCGGGGTGCAAGTCTACGCGCCGGTGCAGCACGATCCCCGCCGTCTGCGTGCCGACGCGGACGGAAAGATGCGTTTCGGCCCCCGTTGGCTCGACGGTCAGGACGGTCGCCGGGATACCCGTCTCGGCCAGATCCAGGTCCTCCGGGCGGATGCCATAGGTGCGTGCTTCACCGTGACCCGGCGATGCCGGCAGCGGCAAGGAAACCCCGCCGTCAATGAGAAAGCCGCCATCACCGACGCTGCCTTCAAAGAGGTTCATCGACGGCGAGCCGATGAAAGTGGCGACGAAGGTGTTGTCAGGGCGATCGTAGAGGTCGAGCGGCTTGCCGATCTGTTCGATACGCCCGGCGCGCATGACCACGATCTTGTCGGCCATGGTCATCGCCTCGATCTGGTCGTGGGTGACATAGACGATCGTGGTGCCGAGCCGCTGGTGCAGTTCCTTGATCTCGCTGCGCATGGTCACGCGCAGCTTGGCATCGAGATTGGACAGCGGCTCGTCGAACAGGAACACCTTCGGGTGGCGCACAATGGCGCGCCCCATGGCGACACGCTGGCGCTGGCCGCCGGAGAGCTGTTTCGGCAGGCGGTCGAGAAGCGGCTCAAGGGCGAGAATACCGGCCGCCTCCTTCACCAGCTTGTCGATCGTCGCCTTGTCGCGGCCCTGGAGTTTGAGGGCAAAACCCATGTTCTCGGCGACCGTCATGTGCGGATAGAGCGCATAGCTCTGGAACACCATGGCGATGTCGCGCTCCTTTGGCGCCACCTCGTTGACGACCCGGCCGTCGATCCGGATTTCGCCGCCGCTGATGTCCTCGAGCCCTGCCAGCATGCGCAGGAGCGTGGACTTGCCGCAGCCGGAGGGCCCGACGAGCGTGACGAATTCTCCGTCCTCGATATCCACGGAAACGCCGTGGATGACGGAGGCCGCGCCGTACTGTTTCAGAACGCGATCGATCGCTACCGATGCCATTTTTGTTCCTCCCTCAAAGCTTGAGTTGCCAGATTTTCGCGCCCGTAGCGGCGCCGGTCAGCCTTGCCGAACGCGCAGCGGCAAACCCCGGAATGCGCTTGGTGCCTGTCCAGCGGCCATTGTCGGCGAAGACCTCGATCGAGCCGGCATCGAGGAAGATGCGCAGTTGCGAAGGTCTGGCGCCGGCTGCCAGATATCGCGGCGGCGACTTGCCGGTACCGGCATCGAAGACGATGGCAAGGCCGTCGCCATCGAGCCTGACGCCAAGCGCGGCATCCGGGTGATCGAGGACAAGCTCGAACGCCGCGCCGGGTTCGGGCAACGAGAGCACGATCTCGACAGCGCCGTTGCCGAGCGGCACCGTCTCGCCGGCGGCGAGCGCCGTTTCGTCGAGCAGACTATGGCGCAGGCTTTCGACGGCAGCGACCGGCGGCGTCAGCACCGCATCACCGTCTAGAAGCACGCGACGCGGCAGGGTCATCGCCGTCGGGAAGTCGTCTTTCTTGGAAAAATCCGTCCAGTTGGCAAGCCAGGCAATGCCGACCGGCTCGTCGCCGTCGACGAAGGCCTGGAAGGCGTAAGCGTCCGAGCCGAAATCCAGTTCCTGTTCGAACTCGGATGTGAACGCCCGGCCGTCAAAGCGGCCGACGGTGACGGATGTGAGGTTGCGGCGGCCCGTTGCCGGATCCCGGCTCGTCAGCAGGCCAAAGATCAGAGCCCAGCGGGTCTTCGGATCATCCGCCTTGCCGCCGACGGGCACCATGCAGGGGCATTCCGCCGCAGTCATGCCGAAACGGTCCTCGCGGTGGATGATTCCAAGGAAGGTCCAGCCGGTTGAGCCGTCAGGATCGGCGCTCTCATAGAGCAGCACCACGCCACCTTCACGGTCACGACTGCCGAGCAGCATCTTCCAGCGCCCGTCGGGACCCTTGAAGACATAGGGATCACGGAAGTCGGTGGTCAGATTCAAGCCTTCGGGGCGGACCGGCAGAACCACCTCCGACGGGCCTGCGACAATGCCGTCGCGGCTGAGGGCCGAAAGCTGGATCTGTTCCTCCGGCTGCCGATCACGCACATGTTCGGTGTAGAAGACCCGGATCTCCTCGCCGTCCAGACCTGACATGGGGATGGCCGAACCGGAGAAGGCACCCCCACGGCCATCGTCATTTTCCGAAAGGTGATCCGCCGGAAACAGGAACATCGGCAGATGCGTCCAGCGGATGAGATCCCTTGAGACGGCATGACCCCAGTGCATGGTGTTCCACCGCAGGCCATGCGGATAGTGCTGATAGAAGAGATGTCCGAGGCCCTTGAACCGGCCGAAGCCGTTCGGGTCGTTCATCCAGCCGAAGGGCGGGCGGAAATGATACCCCGCCGGCACCTCGGGCGGCGCCGTGCGGGTATCGTGATGAAGCACGCGGATCCCCTCCTCCAGCACGGTCTGCGGATGGAATGCATAGGCGACGGAGAGCGCCGTTGTGTCGGCATCATAGGCAAGCACCGCGCGGCCACCCGTCCCGTGCGTCACCGCGAAGAATTCGAACTCCCCGTCGCGGCGGCTGGACGGACCGGCAATGTCCACGTCGTCCACGCTGACGAAGAGTTTCGCCGCGCTGCCGCCCGTTCGCGCCTTCAGCCAGAGATGCAGCACCGTGCCGGCTGGGAGCTCGGCCTCGATGACGTCAAGGGCGGAGCTCACGGATCTTGTTTGGACAGTCATAGTCAACCTTTCACGGCGGAGCCGACGAACGAACTTACGAACCAGCGCTGGAAGGCGAGGTAGAGAATGAGGACGGGGATCATCATCAGGACGGACGCGGCCATGGCGCGGTCCCAATAGATGCTGTCCTGTCCGAAGAAGGTGGCGATCGCGACCGAGATTGGCCGGGCATAGTCGGTCTGGGTGACGAGCGTCGGCCAGAGGTATTGGTTCCAGCTCTCGATCCCCATCAGGATCGAGACCGTTGCGAGCGCCGGCAGGCTGAGCGGCATGTAGATCGACCGGTAGATGCGAAACGCCGAGGCCCCGTCCATCTCTGCGGCTTCGTAGAGCTCCTTCGGCAGTTGCGCGAAGAACTGGTAGAACAGGAAGACATAAAGCGGGCTTGCCACCCAGGGCAGGATCTGCACGGCAAACGTATCCGTCAATCCCGCCCGCGACATCATCACGACGAGCGGCATGATGATGCTTTCCTGCGGGATGACGTAGAGCGCGACAACGACCGCAAGGAGAACGGCCTTGCCGCGCAGCGACCCCCAGGCGAGCACGAAACCGGCCATGGAATTGATGATCAGCCCGGACACGACGGTAACGACAAGGATCACCAGTGAGTTGACGAGGTAGCGACCGTAAGCAAGTTCGCCGGAGAAATTGGCGATCTCGCGGTAGTTCGACAGGGTCGGGTCGGCGACCCAGAAGGCGCGAAAACTGCCCATGTCGGCAAGGATGCGGAAGCGATCATCCTTGAGGCTGGCGATAAACAGCATGAAGAGCGGCGAAATCATCACAAGAGCGATGATGAAGATGCAGGCGGTCTGGACGATACGCAGGCCCGTCTTGCTGTTGCCCCGGGGGATGGCCAGCGGGGCCGGCTGGCTGAGCACGAGATCAGACATCGAAGCGCCTCAGGAGTTTGCGCTGGAGAAGCGCGATCAGAAGAACGATGACGAAGAGAATGACGGAGACCGCCGACGCGTATCCGAGCTTCTGTTCCTCGAAGCCTGCGCGCACCATGTAGTGCACCACGGTCTCCGTGCTTTCCTTCGGCCCGCCCTGGGTGAGGATCGCAACCTGCGTGTAGAGCTTGAAGGCCTGGATCGTGGTGATGACCAGGACAAAGACGTGGGTCGGACGCAGGCCCGGCATGGTGACGTGCCAGAAGCGACGCAGCGCGCTCGCGCCATCGATGCGGGCCGCATCGTAAAGCTCTTCCGGAATGCCCTGCAGGCCGGCAAGGTAGATGATCATCTGGAAGCCATAGGCCTGCCAGGCCGACAGCAACACGATGGAGAACATCGCCCAATTGGGATCGCCGAGCCAGTCGATCGGCTGGACCATGCCGCCGGACAGGAAACCGACGATCTGGTTGAGCGGGCCGCTCGGATACTGGAAGAGCGTGCCCCAGATCACGCAGACGACAACCATGGAGGTGATCGCCGGCAGGAAGAACATGCCGCGCAAAAGGTTCTGCATCGGCAGTTTCTGGTGCAGCAGCAGCGCCGTCAGGAACGCGAGGCCGCACTGGACCGGCAGCACCCAGGCGGTGAAGCGGGTAACATTCCAGAGCGAGGTCCAGAACAGCGGGTCGGTGAACACCCGCTGGAAATTCAAGAGGCCGACGAAACGCACCGGCGTCGGGCGCGGTACGAGCGGCTGATTGGTCATCGCCGTCCAGAAGGACAGAAGAAACGGCGTGATCAGGAAGATGGCAAGCAGCAGCACGGCCGGTGCGATCATCGCAACCTCCTGCCAGAACCGCTGCCGGTCGCGCCGCCTGGCGGGGCGCGGCAGCGCGGCCGCGGACGTTTGTTGCAAGGTCATGATCTCCTCCTCATTGCACATCCTCCCGAGACGCAGGGCCGGCCAGAGGGACGGCCCTGCCAAAATCGCCCTATTGCTGCTCGTCGAACGGCGGGTAGCCGGCGTTGTCCTCGATATCCTGGTCGATCTTCTTCGCGGCAGCCGTCAGCGCCTCCTGCGCATCACCGCCGTTGAAGATCTTGTCGACCGCCTGCATGAAGGCAGACGTGATCGTCGGATAGGCCGGGTGCGGCGGACGGGCGACGGCGGTCTTCGAGGCCTGCTCGAAGGCGACGGCGAGCGGCCCACCTTCGGCGTAGAGCGGGGATTCCGCGGCAAAGCTCTTCAGGCCCGGATAGGCCGACTGGGTCTTGGCATAGTCGCGGTAGTCCTTGTCCTTCAGAAGGAAGCTCAGGAATTTTCCGGCAGCTTCAGGGTTTTCGGAACTCGCGGAGATCCCCCAGATCCAGGTGCCGTTCGGGCTGACGCCTTTGTCGCCGATCTTCGGCAGCGGCATGACGACGATACTGTCCTTCATCGCCGCGGCGGCTTCCGCGTAGAACCAGTGCCCACCCATCGCGAGTGCTGCCGGCTGGCCCTCGGCATAGAACTGATTGGTGCCGGACGAGGTGGGAACGACCCAGCCGTTCTTCACCCAGGTCTGCATCATCGTCAGCGCCTTGACGCAGGCCTCGCTGTCGAGCGTGCCGCTCGCCTTCCACGCCTTGCGATCGATCAGGTCGCAACCGGCGCTTTCGAGCAGCGGACCGTAGGCATAGGTGATCCACTCGGTCTTGATGCCGTAGCCGCGGAACGTATCGATCGGCCATTTCACGCCCTCCAGCTTGGAGAGCTTTTCGAGGTAGCCTTCGAATTCCTCGCGCGTCCAGGCATCGTCGACGGATTTCGGAATGCGCGCGCCGATCGCTTCGAGATACTTCTTGTTGCCGTAGAGCACGACCGAGGAATCGGTCAGGCCGATCGCATAAAGGTCCTTGTCGATCGGGTAGGTGCCCTGGGCGATGTTCGAGCCGGTCATGTCGTCGAGCACATCCTTGTCGACGAGTGGCTTGATGGGCTGCAGGTAGCCCGACCAGACGTAGTTGGCGAGAAACGGCGCGTCGAGTTCCATCACGTCCGGCAACTGCTTGGCCATGACGGCGGCGCTGAACTTCTCGTTATAGGCGTCGTGCGGCGCGTAGATCATCTCGACGTCGATGTCGGGATTGGCTTCCTCGAAGCGCTTGGCGACATCACCATAGGCTTTCACCCAACCGGGATCGCCCTGGTGCATGACATGGATGACGGATTTTGCCTCGACGAAACCGGCGCTCCACAAGAGCGCAGAAGACGCGAAAAGCGCACTAAGTAAACGATTACCCAGGTAAGTTGTCATTGATCTTCTCCTCCTATTCAATTCCACAAGAATGCTGGTTGTTAAACCGATGCCCGCTCGACAAGGTGAAACGGCAGCTTTCGCAGATGCGGTGGCTGGGGTTCTCCGGCGAGCAGGATCTCCATGGCGAGGCGGCCCATCGCACGATGCGGCAGGGCCATCGTCGTCAACGGCGGATCGAGCCGCGAGGCCAGCTCGACCTGGTTGTCGAAACTGGCGACCGCGATATCGTCCGGAATTTTCAGGCCGGCGCGCGCAAGCGCTGCATAGACTTCCATCGCGACACGGTCGTTGCCGCACAGAATCGCGTCCGGACGCTGACCGGTGGCCAGCAGTGCCTCGACATGCAACGCGACGAGGCTCGGAGCGCGGTCGCTGTAAACGCTGCGGCGCACGGCCGGAAACACACCGAGCGGATCGATGCCGGCCTCTTCAAGGGCTGCACGAAAACCCTTTTCCCGCAGTGTCCCGGCAAGGATACCCGGCAGGTTGATGAAGGCGATGCGGCATCGGCCGGAGGCGAGCAGGTAACGCACGATCTCACGCGCCCCACCCTCTTCGTCGGGGACCAGTGACGTGACACGCCCGGAGGCTTCGCGGCAGTTGATCATCACGCCGACGGAGCCCGCAAGCGCCGGCGGCAGATCGACATCCTTGTGGTACATGGCGGCATAGGCGACGGCACGAGGCCGGAACTGCTGCACCTCGTCGACGACCGAGCCGATCGACTGTCCGCTGCTGTGGTTGACGGCGAAGACCGCCATCCCGGCACTGCGCGCCGCGCCATCGAGCCCGCGCACGATCTCGGTGGCAAACGGCGACGTGATCAAGCCATCGGAAACGACGCCGACCAGCGGCAGCCATCCCTGGCGCACACCGCGCGCGGCAAGGTTGGTCACGTAGCCCAGTTCCTCGGCGATCGCTTTGACCTTCTTGCGCGTATCTTCCGACATGCGCGCGGAGCCGCCATGCAACGCACCGGAGACTGTCTTCACCGAGACGCCTGCGCGTTCCGCAATGTCAGAAAGCGAAATTGCCACGATGCCTACCGAGCTCCTTGGGTTATCGATTACCCTATAATTCGAACCGCGGTCTTTTGTCAAGCGTTGCGCTCGGCCGAGCTTGCCAGCATGGTCCTGCCACAGGCCGGCCTCGTACGGCACGGCTTCGGCCTGGTCTAAGCGCGGGACATGGTTGATCGCGTTTCGCATTTCCGGTCGAACGTGCCAGCAAGTTAGTATCTCCCCCCGGCGCAGAGGAGATATCATGCGCGCCACACAGAGATGCCGTGCGACCCTAGCGCTCGAAGAGCACATCTGTTGTTGCATATTTCGCAATTCATTCGCAATTATTATTGCAATTCACCGAAGCAATCCGCTCGGCTACACCTGTTTTCACCAAACGAGTTCACCACCGACCAACGAAGACAGAGCACCGGCGCCCTGCTTCAAACCGCTCAATGAGGAGAGAGACCATGTCCAAACTCGAAGTCCTGACCCCGCAAAACAGCCAGCTCATCTTCATCGACCAGCAGCCGCAGATGGCCTTCGGCGTCCAGTCGATCGATCGCCAGGTGCTGAAGAACAACGTCGTCGGTCTCGCCAAAGCCGCCAGGATCTTCGACATCCCGACGACCATAACCACCGTCGAGACCACCTCCTTCTCCGGTCACACCTATCCCGAACTGCTGGCCGTCTTCCCGGAAAACGACATCCTTGAGCGCACCTCGATGAACTCCTGGGACGACCAGAACGTTCGCGACGCGCTGGCCAGGAACGCCGCCAACGGCCGCAAGAAGATCGTCGTCTCCGGTCTGTGGACCGAAGTCTGCAACACCACCTTTGCGCTCTCCGCCCTTCATGATGTCTCCGACTACGAGATCTACATGGTCGCCGACGCCTCCGGCGGCACCTCGCTTGACGCCCACAAATACGCCATGGACCGCATGGTTCAGGCCGGCGTCATCCCGGTCACCTGGCAGCAGGTGCTGCTCGAATGGCAGCGCGACTGGGCCCGCAAGGAAACCTATAACGCCGTCACCGCGCTGGTGAAGGAGCACTCCGGCGCCTACGGAATGGGCATCGATTACGCCTACACCATGGTCCACAACGCCGAAGAACGCGTCACCCACGGAAAGACGATCGGACCCAACCCGGCGAAATGACCCGTCCCCCGCGTCACCCCGGTTTGTCGCCCAGACAAGCCGGGGACGCACAACCTTCAACGCTCGATCCTGTCAGCGCTCGCCTCGAGTGATGCGCCAAACGTCACCCGCATCGGCGGTTCCTTTATCGCTGCAATCGAGCAAATCCTCAGAACTCAAGCGAGAAGGGGCTAGGGCAAATGATGCTGAAGATACTTCGCGGGAAAAGCAATTCATTGACGCTGGCCTTCATTTCCGGGTTCGCCGACGCGCTTTTCTTCATTCACCTGGGCGGCCTTTTCGTCGGGTTGGTCACCGGCAACGTCGTGCTCCTGGGGCTCGGTCTTGTCGGTCACGAAAAAGGTGGCTTGCGCGATCTGCAGATCATGACGTTCCCCCTGTTCATGGTGGGCGCGGGCCTCGCCGCCATCCTCGTCGCGTGGATCAAGCCTCTCGAGCGTGCAACTTTCTGGACGCTCGTCATCGCCGCGACTGCCTTCGCGATCTCCGGCCTTCTTGCGATACTCGATGTTGGACCGGTATCGGCATGCGCCCTCCTCGCCGTCGTCGCAATGGGAATGCTGACGGCTATCGAGCGCCTCGACCCGAGGCTCGGCCCACCCTTTTCGCTCATGACAGGAAACATCGCCGGTCTTGCCGTCGCCGCCGCCCGCCGCATGATCGGCTACAGCGAGAAGCCCGAAGAATGGGGGCAATCGTTGACATCGATCATCCTGGTGCTCGGCTTTGTGCTGGGGTGTGCCGCCGGCGCCTTTGCGCAAGTCACGGTGGGGGTCTCGGGAATGCTGTTCCCTGCGGCCTTGCTGGTCCTGGTCGCGCTTTTCTATTCACCGCAGAACGCGCCGAAGCCGAGCTAGCTCGATGTCACATTGTCCCGTCGTCGCCGACAGATCGAGCTACACACCCCAGACCACCGCCTGTTCGTGTCGATGGATGAGATGCTGCAGCCGGTCGAAGCTGTGACGGATGTGCTCAGAGAAGAGTTCGATAGCGGGTGTGTGGGCCGCAGAGCCGCGTCGCAAAAGACCGAGAGCACGCTCGGGGTGCGGCACGGAAACCGGGAGTGCCGTGATCGATTTTTCATTGCGGAGCGCAAAAACGACGCTGTGGGGCAGGACGGTCAGTGCGTCGATGCCTTTCAGATAATTGACGAGGCTCATCAGCGATCCGCCGGTGTAGCGGATCTTGATCTCCGTCGCCCCGAAGGAGAGCAGCAGGCTGTGAAGGTCGGCGAGTAGCGGACTTCCCGGCGGCGGCGCCACCCAGGGATATTCGAGAAGCTGCGACGGTTGCGGACGGCGCTTCATGAGCAACGGATGGGTCACCCGGCAGGCAACGACGTTTCGGCCCGGCAACACCTTCTGAAACACCAGTCCGGAGCCCTCCTCCAGAATATCGATCGGGCAGATGGCGAGATCGATCTGGTCGCCTTTCAAGGCTGCCCTGAGGTCGGCCATGTAGCCGTAGCTCTGGTCGATACGAACTTCGGGATTGTGCGCCTGGAACTCGGCGATCATTGGCGCAATCAGGGCATCCATGAAAAACGGCGTGCCGCCGACGCGCACGACACCACTCTTTCCGAGCCGAAAACTCTCGATCGTATCGGAGGCCTTGCGAGAGGCGGACAGCATGACCTGGCCGTAGTCTGCAAGCGCTCGCCCGAGCGGGGTCGGCTGAAGTGGCCGCCTTCCCTTGACGAAGAGCGGTTCGCCCAGGCGTTTTTCGAGCATGGCGATGGTGCGCGAGATCGACGGCTGCGACAACCCGAGCAGCGCAGCGCCTTCGGTGACGCCGCCGGCTTTCACCACTGCGGCAAGCTGAACGAGGTGGCGTTCATCGATCTTCATAACAGATTGTTATATTAAGCCCGAGCAAAATCATCAATCGCGCTCTGTGTCCATGTTAGCTTTCTCTTCTGCCAAGTGCCTGGAGGAGTGTGATGCGGGGCTCGATGGTTACAAATCTCGACGAGGCGGCCGTCACCGAGGCTTTCGCACGCAGGCTTGCCAAGGCTGATGATGGATCCCTGCCCTATGTTCTGCGCACCGTCGTTGCCCATCTCCACGGCGTGATCAGGGAACTGCGCCCGAGTTCGGCGGACTGGCGCAGGATGATCGATTTTCTGACGGAGGTTGGTCACACCACGGACGAGCGCCGGCAAGAATGGGGCTTGCTGTTCGACCTCATTGGCGCCTCGGCCCTTGTCGACGAGATCAATTCGCGTCGGCCGAAGCAGGCGACGCCGAACACGGTACGTGGCCCGTTCTTTCGTGCCGACACGCCGCGCCGCGCGTCCGGCAGCGACATCTCACTCGATCATGTTGGCCAGCGACTGGCGGTTTTCGGACAGCTGGTCGACCTCGATGGCCATCCGATCGCCGGCGCCGAGGTCATGACCTGGCAGGCAAACGCCGCCGGCTTCTACGAAAACCAGCAACCGGACCTGCAGCCGGAGTTCAATCTGCGCGGCCTCTTCAAAACGGATGAAGAGGGGCGGTTCGACTATCTGACGGTTCGCCCCGCTGGCTACAGCGTCCCGGAAGACGGGCCGGTGGGCAAGCTCCTTGGCCAGGCGGGGTGCTCGCTCCGGCGCCCGGCCCACCTGCATTTCATCGTCACGGCTCCCGGCTTTCAGACGATCACGACGCATATCTACGACGGCAGCGATCCGCATATCGACGAGGACGCGATCTTCGGCGTCAAGCCGGACCTGGTGCACGAATTCAAATGCTCCGACATCGGCGGCAGGCCCGGCTGGCGGCTGGACTTCAAGCTCGTGATGGCAAGAGCAAGGGAAGGATCGGCGTCGTGAGCAACACGTTCACCTATCAGGGCAATGCGGCGCACATCGTCTTTGGCGAAGGCAAGAGCAACGAGGCCGGCGCCTGGATCGAAAAGCTCGGATGCAGCCGAGCGCTGGTACTTTCGACACCGCACCAGCAGGCAGACGCAGAAGCATTGGCGCAGCGCCTCGGGTCACTGGCCGCCGGCGTCTTTGCCGGCGCGGTGATGCATACGCCGGTGGATGTCACGGCAAAGGCGATGGAAGCCGTCACTCAAAGTGGCGCCGACTGCGTCGTCTCGCTTGGCGGCGGCTCCACCACCGGGCTCGGCAAGGCGATCGCCTATCGCAATGATCTGCCTCAGGTCGTCATTCCGACCACCTATGCCGGTTCGGAAGTGACGCCGATCCTCGGACAGACCGAAGGCGGCCGGAAGACGACTGTTCGACACCCGTCGATCCTGCCGGAGGTGGTGATCTACGATCCGGATCTGACGCTTGGCTTGCCGGTCGGCATGAGCGTGACGAGTGCGCTGAACGCCATGGCGCACGCGGTCGAAGCGCTTTATGCCCGGGATCGCAACCCCATCTCTTCGTTGATGGCGAAAGAGGCTTTGTCAGCCTTCGAGACGAGCCTGCCGAGAATCATCGAGGCGCCACGCGATCGCGGAGCGCGGGCCGAGGCGCTCTATGGCGCCTGGCTTTCCGGCACCGTGCTCGGCGCAGTCGGCATGGCGCTGCATCACAAGATCTGCCACACGCTCGGCGGCACCTTCGATACGCCGCACGCAGAAACCCACGCGATCATGCTGCCGCATACGGCCGGCTACAACGCCGCGGCCGTGCCCGACCTGCTGGAACCCGTGGCCCGGACCTTCGGCGGGTCGGTTGGCGGCGGCCTGTGGGATTTCGCGAGTTCGCTCGGCGCGCCACGCGCCCTGAAAGACCTGGGCCTTTCCGAGGCGAATCTTGATCGCGCCGCAGCCATTGCGACCGAAAACCCCTATTGGAACCCGCGCCCGATCGATCATCAGTCCATTCGGGCGCTGCTGCAGGATGCCTGGGAGGGCAACCGGCCGACGAACTGACGAGACCCTTCGGGAGGAAGGGCACTGGGAGGAGGAACCCATGCTGACGAGACGCGATTTTCTGAAGACGACAGCCGCGGGTGGCGCCGTCGCCGCCATATCACCCGGACTTTCAATGCCGGCGATTGCCAAGGACACGGCGATCAAGCTTGGTTATGTCAGCCCGCAGACAGGGCCGCTCGCCGCCTTCGGCGAGGCCGACAAGTTCGTGATCGACGCTTTCCTTGCGGCGACCAGAGCCAAGGGCCAGAACTTCGAGGTTGTGGTCAAGGACTGCCAGTCGAACCCGAACCGGGCGGCGGAGGTCGCCAAAGAACTCATCGTCGACGACGAGGT
Source organism: Ensifer sp. (assembly GCF_035999135.1). GTDB lineage: Bacteria > Pseudomonadota > Alphaproteobacteria > Rhizobiales > Rhizobiaceae > Ensifer. Next base: position 92,770 of record NZ_DASYGZ010000114.1, on the reverse strand, counting down.
CAATCTGGTCCTGGTCGCCTCGACGCCGGAGACGACGAACCCGGTCGCGACCACCTGCGAAGCCGAGCAGATGCCGTGCATTTCGACGGTCGCACCGTGGCAGCCCTGGTTCATCGGTCAGCAGGGCAATCCCGGCGATCCCGCCTCGTGGAAACCGTTCGACTATGCCTATCACTTCTTCTGGGGGCTCGAGGACGTGATTGCCGTCTTCACCAACATGTGGGCCCAGGTCGAGACGAACCACAAGGTCGGCGGCCTTTTCCCCAATGACGGCGACGGCAATGCCTGGGGCGATGGTACCGTGGGCTTCCCGCCGGTGCTGGAAAAGCTCGGCTACGGGCTGACCGATCCCGGCCGCTACCAGAACATGACCGACGATTTCTCCGCGCAGATCAATGCGTTCAAAGCGGGCGGATGTGAGATCGTCACCGGCGTCGTCATCCCGCCCGACTTCACGACCTTCTGGAACCAGGCCAAGCAGCAGGGTTTCGTTCCAAAGGTCGCCTCGATCGGCAAGGCCCTGCTCTTCCCGCAATCGGTCGAAGCCTTGGGAAAGGCGGGACACAATCTCTCGTCGGAAGTCTGGTGGTCGCCGAGCCACCCCTTCGCCTCTTCGCTGACCGGCGAGACGTCCGCTCAGGTGGCCGACGCTTTCACCAAGGCAACGGGCCGCCCGTGGACACAGCCGATCGGCTTTGCCCACGCCCTCTTCGAACTGGCCGTCGACGCCGTCGGACGGGCCGACGACCCGACGGATGGCGATGCGCTGGCCCAGGCGATTGCCGCCACCAAGCTTGACACGCTCGTCGGCCCGGTTGCCTGGGATGGCAAGGGACTGCCGCCGTTTGCCGCCCGCAACGTCGCCAAGACGCCGCTCGTCGGCGGCCAATGGCGGCTGAAGGACAGCGGCGGTTACGACCTCGTCATCACCGACAACAAGACTGCGCCGAACATTCCCGCCGGCGGGAAAATGGAAGCGATCGTTTGAGCGCCTGTCGGCGTGGGGCTGTGACCGAGGAGGGTCAGGCATGTCTCTGTTAGAGCTCGAGCGGGTCTCGAAACGCTTCGGCGCGCTGACCGTCGCCGACGAGATCAGCTTCTCGGTCGGTGAAGGCGAGGCTTTGGGCATTATCGGGCCGAACGGCGCCGGCAAGTCGACGCTGTTCAACCTGATCACCGGCAACATCGCCGCCGACCATGGAACGGTCCGCTTCGGTGGCGCCGATGTCACCCGGACGCCGCCGATGGCACGCTGCCTGTCCGGCATGGGGCGGACCTTCCAGATCCCGCAGCCCTTCGAAAAGCTGACCGTCTTTGAAAACCTGCTCGTCGCGGGCAGCTTCGGCGCACGACGGCGGGAGGCGGAAGCCTCTGATCGCTGCGCCGAGATCCTGGTGGAAACCGGCCTCTTCGACAAGGCAAACGTGCTGGCGGGCGGCCTCACGCTTCTGCAGCGCAAGCGGCTGGAACTGGCGCGGGCGCTTGCCACCGAACCAAAGCTGTTGCTGCTGGACGAGATCGCCGGCGGTCTGACGGAAGCGGAATGCCACCAGCTGGTCGCAACCATCGGCGCCGTCCAGAAGAAGGGCGTTGCGGTCATCTGGATCGAACACGTGCTGCATGCGCTGACGTCGGTGGTCGACCGCCTCCTGGTTCTCAACTTCGGCAAGGTGATCGGCATCGGAAAGCCCGACGAGCTGATGGCCTCGCGCGCCGTCCAGGAAATCTATCTGGGGATCGAGCTATGACGGCGATGCTCGAAACCCGGGGACTCAAGGCTTTTTACGGCGACTTCCAGGCGCTTTTCGGCGTCGACATCGCGGTTGCCAAGGGAGAAACGGTCGCGATCATCGGCGCCAACGGCGCGGGCAAGACCAGCCTGATGCGCGCAATCTCCGGCGTGCTTTCGAGCAAGCCCGAGATGGTCGTCTATCGCGATGAACCGATCGGCGCGCTGGCGGCACCGGACGTGCTTGCCCGCGGGATCGCCATGGTGCCCGAGGGACGTCGGCTGTTCCCGTCGCTGAGCGTCGAGGAAAACCTGCTGATCGGCGCCTATGGTCGCAAGGGACAGGGCCCGTGGACGCTCGAAACTGTCTATGCGCTCTTCCCGATCCTGCGCGAGCGCCGCAACAACCCGGCGACCGCCCTTTCCGGCGGCCAGCAGCAGATGGTGGCAATCGGCCGCGCGCTGATGTCCAACCCGGACGTGCTGCTCTGCGACGAGATCAGCCTCGGCCTGGCGCCCGTCGTCGTTCGTGACATCTATGCCGCCTTCCCGCGCATTCGCGAAACCGGCGCATCGATCGTCATCGTCGAACAGGACATCGCCCAGGCGCTGAAGGTCGCAACCCGGGTCTATTGCCTGATGGAAGGGCGGGTGACGCTTTCGGGGCGTCCCGACGCACTGACCCGCGAGCAGATTCATCAGGCTTACTTTGGAGCACCGTGCCATGCGCTTCATTGATACGATCGTGCAGGGCGTCCTGCTTGGCGGGCTCTACGCGCTTTTTGCGGCCGGCCTCAGCCTCGTCTTCGGCATCATGCGGCTCGTCAATCTCGCCCATGGCGATCTGATCGTGCTTGCCGCCTTCCTGATCCTTCTTCTAACCTCTGCGCTCGGCCTCAATCCGTTCCTGGCAGCGCTCATCGCAGCGCCGCTGATGTTTACCGCCGGCTGGGCGCTGCAATATCTCGTGCTCAATCGCACGCTCGGCAAGGATGTGCTGCCGCCGCTGCTCGTGACCTTCGGCATCTCCATCGTGCTGCAGAATGGTTTGCTCGAAGCCTTCTCCGCCGACAGCCGCCGTGTCTCCATCGGCACGCTGGAGAGCGCGTCGATTGCGGTCGGCCAGCTCAATGTCGGACTGATGCCGCTGATGACGTTCCTGTCGGCGCTCGCGGTGATCTTCAGCCTCAACCAGTTGATCTATCGAACGGCGCTCGGTCGGGCCTTCCGCGCGACCTCCGACGACATCGTGACGGCCGGGCTGATGGGGATCCGCCCGCAACGCGTTTTCGCGGTGGCGACGGGGCTTGCCATGGTCGTGGTGACGATCGCCGCCCTCTATCTCGGCACGCGCGCCAACTTCGATCCGACATCGGGACCGTCCCGCCTGATCTACGCCTTCGAGGCCGTGATCATCGGCGGCCTCGGGTCGCTCTGGGGAACGCTTGCCGGCGGCGTGATCCTCGGCGTTGCCCAGACGGTCGGCGCGGCCATCAATCCGGAATGGCAGATCCTTGCCGGACATCTCGCCTTTCTCGCCGTTCTCGTCATCAGGCCGCGCGGGCTTTTCCCCCGCGCCGTCGATTGAGGTCAAGCCGATGTCCATCGCCCTTCCGTCCTTCAAGGTCGAAACCCGCAGTGGAACCTCATCGCTTGCGGCTTTGACCACCGTTGCCGGGCTCGCCCTTGCGCTTGCGGCTCCCCTTATCGTCTCCCGCGGCGTCGTGCAGGACCTCTTCTTCATCCTGACCATGCTGGTGCTCGCCCAGAACTGGAACCTGCTTGCCGGCTATGCCGGGCTGATCTCGGTTGGCCAGCAGGTCTTCGTCGGCTTCGGCGCCTATGCGATGTTCGGAGCCGTCACTCTGGCAGGCGTCGATCCGATCGCTGCGATCCTGATTGCCGGCGTTCTTTCCGCACTTCTCGCCATTCCGACGGCCTTTTTCACTTTCCGGCTGCAGGGCCCCTATTTCGCCATCGGCACCTGGGTCGTGGCCGAGGTGGTGCGGCTTCTGCTTGCCCAGTGGAAAGCGCTTGGCGGAGGCACTGGCACTTCGCTGCCGCGCGACGCGACGAGGGACATGGCCGGCGTCGACATCGTGCGCGACCTCTTCGGCATGAAGGTGGCGGCAGCCAACGACGCTCTTGCCTACTGGATCGCATTGCTGCTGGCGCTTGCGACCATCGGCTTCATCTACCGGCTTCTGAAAAGCAAGCAGGGGCTCGGCCTCGCCGCCGTGCGCGACAACGAGCAGGCCGCCCGGGCCGTAGGCGTCGACGCGCGTCGAATGAAGGCTCTGGTCTACGTGACAACAGCTTTTGTCACCGGACTGGCCGGAGCGCTCATTTACCTGCAGAAGGCGCGGATCTCACCGGACGCGGCTTTTTCCGTCACCGACTGGACGGCCTATGTCATCTTCATCGTGGTGATCGGCGGCATCGGCACCATCGAAGGGCCGATCATCGGCGTCATCCTGTTCTTCCTGCTGCAAAAGCTCTTCGCCGATTTTGGCTCCTGGTACCTTCTGGTCCTTGGCCTCATCGGCATCCTCGTCATGCTCTTTTCGCCGCGCGGCCTCTGGGGCCTGTTCTCCGACCGCACCGGCATCCAGCTTTTCCCGGTTCGCCGCAAATTGATCGGCGGACCACTCGAACACATGCCCAAGGGAGGACCCAATGGCTGACATCACAACCGACGTACTCATCATCGGCACGGGCCCGGCCGGGTCCGCCACGGCGGCGCTGCTTTCGAGCTATGGCATCGAAAACATGGTGATCAACCGCTATCGCTGGTTGGCGAACACGCCGCGCGCCCACATCACCAACCAGCGTACCATGGAGGTGCTGCGCGATCTCGGCCGCGACGTGGAGGACGAGGCCTACATGTTCGCCGCCGAGCAGGACCTGATGGGCGAGAACGTCTTTTGCACCTCGCTTGCGGGCGAGGAAATCGGACGCATGAAGAGCTGGGGCAAACACCCGGTCTCGCGCGCCGAGCACCAGCTGTCGTCGCCGAGCCAGATGAACGATCTGCCGCAGACCTTCATGGAGCCGCTGCTGTTCAAGACGGCCTGCTCGCGCGGCACCCAGGCGCGGATGTCGACGGAGTATGTCAGCCACGTGCAGGACGGCGAAGGCGTGACCACCACCTGTCTCGACCGCTTGACCGGCAAGGAATTCACCGTTCGCTCCAAATATCTGATCGGCGCCGACGGCGGCAATTCGAAGGTCGCGGAGCATACCGGCCTCACCTTCGAGGGCCGGATGGGCGTTGCCGGGTCGATGAACATCCTGTTTGAGGCCGACCTGTCGCGTTACGTCGCTCACCGTCCCTCCGTGCTCTACTGGGTGCTGCAACCGGGGGCCGATGTCGGCGGCATCGGCATGGGCCTCGTGCGCATGGTTCGGCCCTGGAACGAGTGGCTGATCGTCTGGGGCTACGACATCAACCAGCCTGCACCCGCCGTCGACGAAGCCCACGCGAAGAAGGTGGTGCGCGATCTCGTCGGTGTGCAGGATCTGGAGGTCACGATCAAGCAGGTCTCGACCTGGACCGTCAACAACATGTACGCGACGACGATGTCGAACGGACGCGTCTTCTGCATGGGCGATGCCACGCACCGCCATCCGCCGTCGAACGGGCTCGGTTCCAACACCTCGATCCAGGATGCCTTCAACCTTGCCTGGAAAATCGCCTTCGTCCTGAAGGGGCAGGCGAGCGAAAAGCTGCTCGATACCTACACGACGGAGCGGTCGCCGGTCGCCAAGCAGATCGTCACCCGCGCCAACAAGTCGATCGAGGAGTTCGGCCCGATCTTCAAGGCGCTCGGCCTGCTCGACTCCATAGACCCGGTGAAGATGCAGCAGAACATGGACGCACGCTGCCGCGATACGCCGGCGGCGGAAGAACAACGCGCCGCCATTCGCAAGGCGATCGCCGCCAAGGTCTACGAGTTCGACGCGCACGGCGTCGAGATGAACCACCGCTACCGTTCGGATGCGATCGTCACCGACGGCCAACCCGAGCCGCCCTTTGCCAAGGACCCGGAGCTGCATTTCCAGCAGACCACCTGGCCGGGGGCCCGACTGCCGCATGCGTGGGTTTTCGCGAGCGATGGAAAGAAGGCATCGACGCTCGATCTTACCGGGCGCGGTCGGTTTTCAGTGCTCACCGGGATCGGTGGACAGGGATGGATCGAAGCGGCGAAGGTCGTCGGCCGTGAGCTGGGCCTCGATTTCGCGACCCACTGTATCGGCGCGCGCCAGTATTGGGATGATTTCACGGGCGATTGGGCAGGCTTGAGCGAAGTGCGCGACAGCGGCATCGTGCTTGTGCGTCCTGACCATCACGTCTGCTGGCGCGCGGAGGAATTGTCGGCAAATCCCGTCGCAGACCTTCGCCGCGTCATGACATCCGTGCTCGGGAGGTAATCGATGGAAGCGCATGAAAGAGGTTTCTTCACCGAAGAGAATTCGATCGAGGTCGTTACGGGTCGCAACAAAAATGCCCGGGACGAACGGCTGAAGCAGATCATGGAAGTCGTGACGCGCAAGCTGCACGAGGCGGTGCGGGAGATCGAGCCGACGCAGGAGGAGTGGATGGACGCCATTCTCTTCCTCACACGCACCGGGCAGATGTGCAACGAATGGCGGCAGGAGTTCATCCTCCTGTCCGATACACTCGGCGTGTCGATGCTCGTCGACGCAATCAACAATCGCAAGCCGTCGGGTGCCTCCGAAAGCACCGTGCTCGGCCCGTTCCACGTCCAGGACGCGCCTGAGCTGAAGATGGGCGCCAACATCTGCCTCGACCAGAAGGGCGAGGACATGGTGGTCGGCGGCCGTATCCTCGACACCGAGGGCCGGCCCATTGTCGACGCCGTCATCGATGTCTGGCAGGCGAACGACGAAGGGTTTTACGACGTCCAGCAGAAGGGCATCCAGCCGGAGTTCAATTTGCGTGGCGTCTTTCGCACCGGGGCGGACGGCCGATACTGGTTCCGGGCGGTCAAGCCGAAATACTACCCGATCCCGAATGACGGCCCGGTCGGCCAGATGCTGGAGCATCTCGGGCGTCACCCCAACCGCCCGGCCCATCTCCACTACATCATCAAGGCCGATGGCTACGAAACGCTGATCACCCACATCTTCGATCCGGACGATCCGTATATTCATTCAGACGCGGTGTTCGGCGTGAAGCAGAGCCTGCTCGCGACGTTCCGGCGCGTCGAGGACCCGTCGAGGGCCGCGGACTACGGATTTTCGGATCGCTTCTGGGAGGTGAACCACGACTTCGTGCTGGCGCGGTCAAAGCGTGGTGCAGGCTGACCTGACCGGTACGTCAATCCAGAAATGTCTGCGAACTGGGAGCACCCGTTATCGCGTCTGCGGCCATTTGAGATTGCTGAAGGCTGTGCGAGATACGCCCTTGTAATAGGCGCCCGCCTTCGGCGGCATTTGGTTGGCGACCACCTTGGCGCCGGAGGGGCGGACCTTGGCTTTTGCTGCGCCACGATCGTCGCCAAGCGCGGCCGATGAAGCGATGAGGATTGAGAGTGCCGCTATTACGGCAGTTCCGGCCATGCTCTTCATTTCCGTGTTCCTTTGACAGGGTTTACGATCGACAGCCGCCATCCCGCAAGTTGCGTCACGCATCGCAGTCTCAGCTATCGGATTTGATCCGAACCGGGTGAGTTGCAGCGACGTCGCTGCGACCTTCGCCTTTCGGCAAATGGCCGAACATGTGCGGCTTGATCTGGCTGACCCAGGAAACCACCGCCGGCTCCTTGCTCCAAAGGGTTTTGGCGAAAGGAACAAGCTGTTCACCAACGAGAATTCCAAGAAGGCCGACGAGCGCGATCACCGGCGGCGCTGGCGAGCGAACGTTGAGGAGACTGTAGATGATGCCGACCAAAAGTCCGGCGCCCAGTGACATGAGGTAGAGTTTCATCACGGTACTCCCTGATTGCATTGGCTGCGTTCCTGTCGCATCGGCCGGTACCGGCCGATGCGTTTTGCGTGGTCGATGGCTCCTTGCGGGAGCCAATCAGCCGCGAATGTCATGCGGCAAGGGGAACGAGACTCGCCTCGATCTGATTGCGGAACGGTTCGTATCGGTTCGGCAGTTTCAGGGCCTCGCCCAGATGCGCCGTATCCTCGTCGCGGTTGAAACCGGGCTCGTTGGTCGCAATCTCGAACAGGATTCCGCCAGGGGTGCGGAAGTAGATCGCCCAGAAGTAATCGCGATCGATGACGGGGGTCACCTGGTAGCCGGTATCCATCAGCGCCTTGCGCACTTCGAGCTGCTTTTCCCGGTTCTCGACCGCAAAGGCGATATGATGGACCGAACCGGCGCCCTGGCGCGCAAACGGCGTCTTGGGAAGAGCGGCAAGGTCGATGGTGTCAGCGCCGTTGCCGCCGGGAATGATGAACCGCGTGACGTCGCCTTCTGTTTCCGAGCGCTCATACCCCATGAAACGGAGGAGTTCTTCCGTCGCCGCAGTGTCATGAAGGTTGAAGCGCGCGCCGCTGAAGCCGCGGATGGCGTTGTCTTCGGAGATACCCTCGGCAAGCCATGGAGCGCGAACGTCGTTCGTCGCTTCGATCAGCGCAAGTCCGTCGCCGTCGGGCCCGGTGAAACGCAGGCGATCGGCGCCAAAGACGGTGTCGGCCTCAATGCCACCCACGCCCTGAGCGACGAGGCGGTCCTTCCAGAAAGCCAGCGCCCCCTTTGGAATGGAGAACTGTGTCTCGCCGACTTCGCCGACGCCCGGTCGCCCGCTCATCATGTGTGAGAACGGAAAATACGTCATGACCGTGCCAGGCGTGCCGTTCTCGTCGCCATAATAGAGGTGGTACACGCTTGGCTCGTCGAAATTCACCGTCTTCTTCACGCGGCGAAGACCGAGTGTTTCGGTGAAAAACCTGTTGTTCTGCTGTGCGTCCGACGCCATAGAGGTGACGTGATGCAGTCCCTTGATATCCTTGATCATGGTTCGAACCTTCCTTCGTTGGCGTTGCCCGTCGATGGGAAGACATGTACCTGGGTTGATTACATCTTAGAATTACAATATTTCTGTCGACTGAATTGCGATTTTTGAAACAATAGGCATGAACGACCACAAAGCCCTGAAGATCTTCCTGATGGCTGCCGAGAGGCGCAACTTCGCCCAGGTCGCACGCGAGCTGGACATGACCCCGGCCGCCGTCACGCGGGCCATCGCGGCGCTTGAAGATGACCTCGGTGTCCAGCTGTTTGTCCGCACCACCCGCCAGGTGTCGCTGACGACGGACGGCGCCGTTTTCGCGGCCCAGATCCAGCCGGCCGTCGACGCGCTCGAAAGCGCGCGGCGCGATGTCAGGAACGCCCACAAGGCAGATCAGGGGCGTCTGCGCATCAGCGCGCCGACGTGGCTAGGCAAGACCGTGTTGCCGCCGATCCTTTCCGGCTTCCGCGAGCTCTATCCGAAAATCAGCTTTGAAATCTCGCTCTCGGACGGCCTGATCGACATCGTCGATGACGACTACGATCTTGCGATCCGCATCTCGTCGGCCCCATCCGACAAGTTCACGATCTGGCGCAAGATCAAAGCCGTGCCGAGGATTTTGGTGGCCGCGCCCGGCAGCAGGTTCGCGGAGATGCAGCACCCGAGCGAACTCAGCCCGGACGATTGCCTGGCATACAGCGGCGAAAGCCGACGGGAGAACTGGTTGCTTTCGGACGGCGGCTCGAGCATCCCCATCGTCGCCGGAAGGGCATTCAGCGCGAACAATGGCGAGGTCCTTGCCGACATGGCCGCCGACGGCGCCGGCGTGGCGATGCTGCCGGGCTTCCATATCGCCGAGCATCTTCGCAGCGGCCGGCTCGTCCATGTCCTGCCCGGCTGGTCGCCGCCGGACCTCTGGTTGACGCTCTATTATCCGCCCTACCAGGCACTCCCGCCCCGCATCGCGACCTTCTCGCAGTTCTTCGAGCAGCAGCTCCCCGTTCATATGGTCATGCTCGACTAGAAGCCTGCCAGCGACCCCGTCGCAGGCCCCAAGCCGCGGCAGGTCGCTCAGCCGTAAAACTGCTGAAGCGGCTGATCAATGCCGTCGAGGACGACCCTATACCGCTTGAGACCGTTCTGCCCGTAGAGCTCGTCGCAAGGGCGGGTACGGCGGCCCGTGGCAGCCGGCGATCCACCGATCTGACATCAACCGTCGAGCGGGTCCCGGCGGATCCATTCTTCAATCCATAGCGAAGGATGGGGCTCCGTTCCCGTTCAGTAACCGCATCTCAATGTTTGAGCGTGTAGCGTTGTCCGATGTCCTGGTATGACCTTCGAAAAGCGCTCGCGACGACTTTGCTGAGCTTGGTGATGCTTGCCTCCATGGGCGCCGCAGCACTTGGCGCGGCCGGAACGACCGACATTCGCAGTTCCTGCTGGGCATCAGGCAGTCTGTCGGACGACCTGGTCACGGTCGTCAACTCACCCAGGCGCTGGACATGCGCAGAGCGAGCCTATTCGCTCGAAGGCGAGCGGGCGCTGCTGCGTTTTGAGATCGGCGCGAACGATGTCCTTCCCCGATATCTCTTTTCAAGGCGAAGTGCGCTCGCGGCTGTGCATCTGATGGCGATCGACGCAGACGGTGCGATACGCCAGACGTCGCTGCCGGCCGGCGACCTGCCGAGCGCGCTGTCTGGCGGATATTTCAAGGCGCCTCTGCCCGGCGTGACCGACGACACCCGACAGGTCGTTGTCGCTTTCGATTTGCCCAGCCACCGGATGACGCTGGAAAGAGCCTATCTGTCAGCGTCGGACCTTTCCATGGGCCCGGAATTCCTGACGTCCTTGCTGCTCCTGGCCACTCTTGCCGGAATGCTGTCCATGCCGGTCATTTTCAACGCGGCCTTCTACCGGATCCTGCGCGAGCCATTCCTGCTTTGGCATTCGATGCTCACGATCTCCTTGCTGCTGACCATCCTGGTCTCGTCGGGACTTGCGGTCGTGCTCTTCGATCCGCCGGCGATGACGTTGAGCTGGATGACGACGGTGATCTTCGGCGTAACGGTCGCTTCAGGGGCGATGTTTACCCACAGCTTCATCGAACCCGGCCGCATGCATCCCCTCTTGCGCAGGTCGCTGCTGTATTGCGCAGCCTGGGCGATGTTTCTGAGCCTCTCTCACGCCGCATTTCCGTTTGTGGCACGCCCTGTTCAGTCAACCATCTATACTGCGGCTTTTGCTCCGGTCGTCATCATCTTCATCCTGTCGGTTGCCGACGCGTTGCTGCGCGGAAGCCGAGCCGCCAAGTTCCAGGCGGTCGGTTACACCCCTGTGATCATGGCCGGGCTGGTGCGCCTGGCAACGGGTGTGGTTCCCTGGCTGGAGAGCAACGACGCCATGCTGCTCTTCTATGTGGGTTGCGCATGCGAAGTCTTGTTTACCGCGCTCGGCGTGGCGGACCGCTTCATGGCGATCAAACGCCAGCGAGACAGCGCACGCTTCGAAGCTGACACGCTCGAGCGCCTGTCCGAACGCGACGCATTGACCGGATTGCTCAACCGACGCGCACTCGAGCAGAATTTCGAGACCTTTCGCGCCGAGGGCTACGACACACTTGCCGTGCTTGACCTCGACCACTTCAAGGCGATCAATGATGCTCACGGCCACGTGGTCGGCGATGCCGTGCTGAAGGCCGTGGCCGAAGCGCTGCACGCAGACAAGCAGGTCCATGCGTTTCGCCTCGGCGGCGAGGAGTTCGTGCTTCTTGTGCGCGGCGACGATGCCCAGGCTCGGGCGGAGCGCCGGCGCCAGGCTATTCCCCTTGTCGTCGCCAACGCGGTTCCACGCCTTGGGCGACCCGTGACCGCCAGCATGGGCGTGGCGGATGCATCGAACGCGGATGTCGAATTCGCAGAACTCTACGAACAGGCGGACGACCTGCTTTACGAAGCCAAACTCTCCGGCCGCAATCGAACCAAGGTCGCCTTGGCGCGAGGATCGAAGAGCCATGTGGACCCCGCCTTTGGTACTTTGGGCAAGTAGCCCGACACCGACGAGCAACCATCGCGCTTCGTTTGACACCGCGAGCGGCCAAGAATCTCAGCGGCCTTATGGAGTTCGCTGTTCGCAGCCATCAGCACGGTGTCATAGTGCGATCTGTCAGGGGCCGCCCCTCCCCATCGATCACGACACGACGAAGCTGGTCAGCAATGTCGCCGATGCGGCACTTGCGCCCAAGGAGGCCGCGAAGGAAACCCTGACCATCATCCGCGAGATCATCGGCAAGGATGTGAACGGCAGCCGGCGATACGGATAGGCAGGTAACCGGAAGATGAGGACCTGTCGACGACGTCGGTACTCATCTCCGGCGCTGCCGGAGTGCACGCCGAACGCATATCCGGCACCAACCGGTAAAGCCCTCGCCGAAACGGTCCGTCAGCCGACCAAAGAATGCCTCTATGACAAGCGCCCAGTTATGCCCCTCCTCGGGTTCCTCTGGGCCCGGCGGCACGACGACGTAGCCTATGCCTCGCAGCATCCCGGCGCCTCACTGCCGGACGGCGCGCAGCGGTTTTCCACTGCGCTGCGTCACGCCGACACCGGGGGCTACGCCAACTGCGGCGTTGGAAGCCGCGAGCAGCGGCTTGCCGCGCACCATGTCGGACGCGCGTTCCGCCAGCATGATGGTCGGCGCGTTGAGATTGGCATTGGGCTCCGACGGAAAGACCGAACTGTCGATCACCCTCAAACCGTCGATACCGCGCACCCTGAGCTCGCTGTCGACGACGGCCATGGCATCCTCGCCCATGCGACAGGATCCGCAGGGGTGATAGGTGCTTTCCATCGTCTCGCGCACCCAGGCATCGATCTCGTCGTTGCTTCGAACATCCTTGCCTGGCGCCATTTCCTCGCCGCGAAAGCGGTCGAAGGCCGGCTGGGCGATGATCTCGCGCGTCAGCCGCAGGCAGCGGCGGAAGCCCTCACGATCCTCCTCCCGGTCGAGATAGTTGAACAGGATATCGGGCTGCTCGTGCGCCTCGGGAGAGCGAAGGCGAACATGACCGCGGCTCTTCGGCTTGTTGGGCCCGGTCAAGACCATGAAGCCATGGCCGTCGACCGGCTTCTTGCCATCGTAGCGCATGGCGGCCGGCAGGAAATGGAACTGGATATCGGGCCATTGGAGCGAGGCGTCGGAGCGGATGAAGCCGCCGCTTTCAAAATGGTTGGAGACCGAAAGTCCCTTCTTGAACAACAGCCATTCCGCGCCGATCAGAGCTTTGCTCAACAGCCCCATCTTGCCGTTGAGCGTGATCGGCTCCCTGCAGGCATACTGGATATAGACCTCGGAGTGGTCCTGCAGGTTCTCGCCGACTCCAGGCAGATCGTGCAGCACCTCGACGCCAGCCTTTTGCAGCACGGCGGCCGGGCCTATGCCGGACCGTTGCAGGAGGTGCGGCGAGCCGATCGGCCCGGAGGAGATCAGCACCTCGCGGCTGGCCTTCGCTACGATGCGTTCGCCGCCGGCTTTCTCGTATTCGACGCCGACGACCCGCTTGCCTTGCAAGAGCACGCGCCGCGTCATGGCGTGGGTGACGACGTCCAGGTTCGGCCGGTTCATCGCCGGCTTCAGATAGGCATTGGCCGTCGACCATCGCACGCCGTCCTTGACGGTCATGTGCATCGGGCCGAAGCCTTCCTGCATATGGCCGTTCGGGTCGTCCGTCGCGATGTAACCCGCCTCGCTACCGGCATCGACAAACGCCTTGTAGAGCGGGTTCTTCATCCTGTTGCCGGCGTTGGTGGCAAGCGGGCCGGCGGCGCCGCGGTAGGCGTCGCCACCGTCCTGCCAGCTTTCCGCGCGCTGGAAATAGGGCAGGCAATTGGCATAGCGCCAGCCGCGTGCCCCCAGCTCCTCCCATTCGTCGAAATCACGGGCATGGCCGCGCATGTAGACGAGCCCGTTGATCGAGGACGAGCCGCCGATCACCTTGCCGCGCGGGCAGTGGACCCTGCGGCCATCGAGGCCGGGTTCCGGCAGGGTCATGTATTTCCAGTTATACTTGGTGCCGTTCATCGGGATGGACAGCGCCGTCGGCATCTGGATGAAGATCGACTTGTCGCTGCCGCCATATTCGAGCACCAGGACCCTGGTGGCCGGATCTTCCGAAAGACGGTTGGCGAGCACGCAGCCGGCCGACCCGGCGCCGATGATGATGTAGTCGTAGGTATCGCTCATTGCGGATATCCCGAAGTTACGGATAGAGGCCCCAGCCGCGCCCGCGGGCGAAAAGCCGGGTCAGGACATAGTGCACCGCACCGGCTGCAAGGCAGGAAGGCACGGAGGCGGTGAGGTATTTGAAGGCTGGCAAGCTCGCGAGCGTCTGTGGATTGAAGACGAGAACGTAGACCCCGAAACCGACGGCGAGCGCAAAGAGGCCGATGGGATTGAATCCGCCCCAGAAACGATAGGGACCGTTTTCCTGCGGGCCGTGCAGGCTGCGCATGTCGAGCTTCTGGCCGCGCAGGAAGAAGTAGTCGGCAATGCCAATGCCGGCGAGCGCGGAGTTGAGCGCGGACGTCCAGACAAGGAAGATGAAGAAGCCGTCATACATCTGCGGATAGAGGACCACGAGGCCGAGCGGGATGACGCAGAACAAAAAGAGGATCGCCCCCCAGGAGATGGCCCGCACCGACGCCGTGCCCACCTGCCGCAGACCGACGATCGAGGTGTAAAGGATGTTGGCCATGGAGGTCATGTTGGCAAAGGCGACGAAGAGCAGCGCGATGATGCCGATGATCGGGCCGGCGATCTTGGTCATCCAGATCGTCGGGTCGCTGTCGCCAAGAGCGACGGCGGCGAGAAGGCCCACGATTTCGCCGAGGGCGGCGGCACCGAAGATCCCGACGACGTTCGGCCAGAAGGCCGTCCGCTCGTTCTTGGTCAGCCGCGCCAGATTGCCGATATAGGGCCACCAGGAGAAGCCGGCGGCAAGGTTCACCTCGACGGCGATGATGAAGTTGAGCGTGTTGTCTTCGAAGGGCGGAGCAAGCGCCGGCATGGCCAAGAGCTCGGTCAAGGAGCGGTGCTGGAGGATGAGGTAGAGCATCACGATCATCAGGATCACCAGCGCGGGTGAGACGACCATGTTGAAGAACTTGATCGAGGTCGGCCCCTTGGCGACGATGAACCAGGTCACGAGGATGGCGCCGACGGCGGCGATGATCATCTTGATGCCGGTGGGATTGGCCGCCTCTCCTGAACTCAGCGCCGTCAGGCCGTCGATCGAACGGCCGAACATCATCGCCAGAACAGCAAGCCAGCCCATTGTGAGCACGACGACGGCCAGCACATAGACGACGCGGCTGCCGTTGTAGCCGAACTGGCTGCGCAGAGCGACGAACTGCTCGATGCCGTAGCGACCGGCAAGCGGGGTCGTGGACAGCGCCGTCAGCACGACGCCGACGATATTGCCGATGATGATGGCGGCAATACCTTCCTTCGGGCCGACGAACAGACCGACGGCACCGCCGATCAGGAAGGCCCAGGTGGCGATCGCCAGCGCCGAATTGGCGTAGGTGAATTCCCAGAAGCCCCAGAGCCGCTCCGAGGGCAGGAGCGGTGCATCGCCGCGTTCCGCGGCGGCACGGTTGGCGGAGGCTTCTTCCCGCTGGATTTCTGCGGCGGCAAGCCCGCCGTGGACTGCGTGATCGGTCATCTCATGCCCCCCAGAACCAGAAGCCAAGGACCAGCACGAGTGTCAGCGCGGTCATGGCGACATAGTCGATGACCGTCATCGTGCCTTCGAAACGGCGGCCCGCTTCGATATCTTCATAGATGCGGGCGCGGCGTCCCAGTTCGTCCTGCCAGGCGACATCGTTTTCCATGGTTCGTTCCCCTGTCGCGTCGCGCCTTCGGCGTCTCTCCGCGAACGAATTGCGGCTCCATCAGCCGCCGGTCTCGTGAACGGGCCGCCCATGGGCGACGGCCCGAAGAATATCGGAGCCGCCCCGGGCGCTTACGGCAGCGTGATCCACACCGCCTTGGTCTCCATCAGGTAATCGAGCTGCTCGGGGCCCAGGTCCTTGCCGAAGCCCGAGGCCTTGAAGCCGCCGAAGGGCATGGACGGGTCGATCGTGCTGTGCGCATTGACGTAGACCGAGCCCGCATGCAGGCGCGGGATGAGCGTGTGCACCCGCGCGAGGTCGTTCGAATAGATCGCGGCGGCGAGGCCGAAGGGCGTGTCGTTGGCCAGCAAAACCGCCTCGTCCAGCGTCTCGAACGGGCTGGTGACGAGCACCGGCCCGAAGATCTCCTCGCGCACGATGCTCATCTCCGGCCGGCAATAGGCAAAGATCGCCGGTTCGACGAAATGGCCCGGCCGGTCCGGCCTGCCTCCGCCATGGATCAGTTCCGCGCCTTCGCGGCGGCCGGCGTCGATGTAATCCGATACGACCTTCTTCTGCTGCGCCGAGACCATGGGACCGATGTAACAATCCCGGTCGAGACCCGGCGCGAGCTTGAGGGTGCGGGTCACCTTGACCAGCTCCTCGAGGAACGCGTCATGGACCGACCGCTGGATGTAGACGCGGGTGCCTGCATCGCAGACCTGGCCCGAGTTGAAGAACACGCCGTTTGCCACCGCGCGGGCAGCGCTCTCAAGATCGGCATCGTCGAGCACCAGCACCGGCGATTTGCCGCCGAGTTCGAGCGTGACGTGCTTAAGGTTGCCGACCGCCGTGCGGCCGACCTCCTGCCCGACCGGCGTCGAGCCGGTGAAGGTGACCTTGTCGATCCCCGGATGGGTCGACATGGCCGCGCCGATGACGCTGCCCTTGCCCGTCACGATGTTGACCACGCCATCGGGAATTCCGGCCTCCTGCACCAGTTCGGCAAAGCGCAGGGTCGAGAGCGAGGTGAGTTCCGCCGGTTTGACGATGACGGTGCAGCCGACCGCGAGGGCAGCCGCGAGCTTCCACGCCATGGTCTGCAGCGGAAAGTTCCACGGCACGATGGCAGCGACGACGCCGAGCGGCTCCTTGCGGGTATAGGCCAGGTAATTGCCGGGGATGGACGGCTCGACCGTGCGGCCGTGCAGCTTTGTCGGCCAGCCGGCAAAATAGCGGAAGGTATCGACCGTACCCTGGATATCAATCTCCCGGGCGAACGTCACCGACTTGCCCATGTCGATGGCTTCGATCTCGGCGAGTTCGTCCGCATGAATTTCGATGAGATCGGCGAGGCGGTGCAGCAGCCGCTCGCGCTCGAGCGGCTTCAGCAGACGCCAGGCTCCGCCGTCGAACTGGGCACGGGCAGCGCGGACCGCCCGGTCGAGATCGTCTGCCGTGCCGGATGGGCCTCGTGTGATCAGCCCGCCGGTCGAGGGTTCGAAGATGTCGAAGGTCGCGCCATTGCCGCTGTCGACCCAGGCGCCACCGATGAACATCTTCTGGGGCTTGGCCAGAAACCGCCGCGTCGCATCGCTGACGCCGTATTGATTGAGATAGTTGCGGACGCTTTCGTCCATGCCATTTCCTCCTCGTCGGCCGCCGCGGGCAAGCCGCCCCTCCCGGGGGTCTTCGATCAGCGCTTTTCGGCTCTTGCGTGGATGACCCGGCCAATGAGGTTCATGAGAACCTGCGCGGCCAGGATGGATGTGCCCCCGGTGTGATCGTAATCGGGGGCAACCTCCACCAGGTCGATGCCGACGATGGTGCCGCGCTTGGCGAGCGCCGCCAGGATCTCCAGCACCTCGTAGTAGATGAAGCCGCCATGCGACGGCGTGCCCGTGCCCGGGGCGATCGACGGATCGAAGCCGTCGATGTCGATGGTGACGTAATAGCGTGAGCCTGCGGGGATGCGGTCGACCACGCCCTGCGTGCCGAGTGCCCGGATCTGACGGACCGAAAGGATGTCGGAGCCCATCTTTCGGGCATCCTCATACCCTTCCTTGGCGGTGGAAGAGACATTGCGAATGCCAAGCTGGGACAGGCCCGAGACATAGGACTTTTCCGCCGCGCGGCGCATCGGGTTGCCGTGGCCGTAGCGCACGCCATGGCGCTCGTCGACGAAATCAAGATGAGCATCGATCTGCACGATGTGGATCGGGCCGTTCTTTTCGCAGTCCTCGGCAAAGGCGTTGATGCAGGGAATGTTGACGGAGTGGTCGCCGCCGAGAACGACCGGCAGGGCGCCCGCGGCAAGGATCTTGCGCACGCCGAACTCGATGTTGGCATGGCTCTTCATCGTATCGGTGTGAACAATGTCGGCATCGCCGATATCGACGATCGAGACCTTGTCGCTCGGCAGATAGGTGACGTCGTCCTCATGGTCGTAGGCGCCGCCATGGCCGAAGGAGAAGAGGGTCGAGGCCTCACGGATGGAGCGCGGTCCGAAGCGGGTTCCGGCCCGCCACTGGGTGCCGCAGTCGAACGGCGCGCCGAGGATCGCCACATCGGCGTCGATCGCATCCCAGTCCGGCTGGTAGGGATATTTGCCGAAGGTGCAGATGCCGACAAACGGCAGGTTCAGGCGGCCGGTCTCATAGGAATTGCTGGTCATGTACCCTCCTCCAAAGGTGGGAGAAGTGTGCCAAAGACAGATACGTTTAAAAGTATCTATGATTGCATGTTCACTTGTGCATTAATCAATGCATGATCAACAAGGTTCGCCACCGCGTCCTCAATCTCTCGCTCGGCGATGCCGAGCTCAGACTGCTGCGCGTCTTTGCCTCCGTGGTGCAGCACAGCGGCTTTTCCGCCGCGCAGTCGGCGCTGGGCATGACGCAGGCGACCATCTCCACCCACATGCGCCATCTGGAACAGCGTCTCGGCCTGCGCCTGTGCACTCGCGGTCGCAGCGGTTTCCAGCTCACCGAGGAAGGCAGGTCGGTCTATGACGCAGCACTTGAGCTCTTCGGCTCGCTGGAGAAATTCCAGAGCCGTATCGGCGAGGCGCAGGGCGAGCTTTCGGGCAATCTCAGCTTCGGCACCGTAGATGCGATGATCACCAATCGCGAACTCGACCTTCAGGGCGCGCTTGCCAGCTTCCATGCGAAAGCGCCACGTGTGCATCTGGAAATCGATGTCGCAGCACCGCAGGTGCTCAATCAGGGGCTACTCAATGGCTCCTATCAGGTCGTGCTCATGCCATCTGTTGGCAGCGTCACGCCGCATGTCCGCAGCCAGCCGGTTTTTTCCGAGGTGCAGAAGCTCTACTGCGCCGAGCGGCACCCCCTGTTTGCCTGCCCCGACGAAGACCTCACCGACGCGGTGCTGGCATCCCAGTCCTTTGCTGGCCGCACCTACATGCTCAACGAGACGATCTGCGGCGTAAATTTCACCTGGGCCGCGGCAACGCCGCATATGGAGGGCACACTGCTGCTCCTGCTTTCCGGTGCGTATATCGGTTTCCTGCCCGATCACTATGCCGAGGAATGGGTGCGCACCGGTCGACTCAGGGTTCTTGCCCCCGAGCGCATGACTTTCGAGGACATGTTTCATATCGCCTATCCCCGCAACAAGCCGTCACGCGCAGCCGAAACCCTGGCAGACGCGATCACCGAGAGTGCACGGAAGCCGCGCTGACGCCATTTCCCACCCGCCAAAGTACATTCATTGGTTTTCCGAACGCCACAGCGCCGAACGGCGATTATCTGGTGTTGAACGGATCGATACGAAGGCGGAAAGCGGCGGCCGAACCCGCCACCACCAATAACACCCGGACAATGTGGTGGAACACCACGAAGGGGACCTCTATCCCGAGCGAAAGAGCGATCAGGCTCATCTCGGCCACCCCTCCGGGCGAATATGCGAGGACCGTGCCGACCAAACGATCACCGGTCATGGCTGAGATGAGCAGCGCGAACCCAAGCGAGACGAAAAGCAACAATCCCGTCGAACCGACGGACAGCCCGATCACCCTGAGGATCAACTTGGGCGCGGTGTTGACGAACCGGCAGCCGACGGTGGCCCCGATCACCACCTGCGCTGCCGCCAGAAAGACGCTGGGGAGCTGGAAATCGGAAACGCCCGACAGGTGCAGTCCCGCGCTGGCAATCATCGGGCCAAGCAGATAGCGCGCGGGAAGGCGCAGGATCGACCCGGCCGCCACGCCCATCCCTATGGCGGCCGCAAACCAGGCAAGGTCCTTCGCCTCGACAGCTGAGAACGGGACGTAGCTTGAGCCGTTCCGGCCCATCTCTTCGCCCGTGATCAGTTGGATGACAAACGGCATGCAGAGAACCACGAGGAAGATGCGCGCCGCGTGGATGAGAGAGATCATCCTCTCATCGCCACCCCGTTCCGCACCCAACGTGACCATTTCGACAAGACCACCGGGCATGGCCGAAAAGAACGCCGTCGGATGGTCGAATTTCCCGACCTTGCGGAAGTAGACGTAGGTGACCGACGCTGCGACGACGATGAAGAAGACGAGCCCGGCAAGCGACACCAGCCATACGCTCGCATGTTCGAAAACCGCCGGCGAGAACGACGTTCCCAACATTGCCCCGATCGTCGCTGTCATCGGAGGACGCGCGAACTTTGGCATGGCAAGGGGAAGTCCCGCCAACGCCGCAAGCCCGCAGAAGATCATCGCGCCGAGAAGCCAGGCGAGCGGCAGGTGAAAATGCCACATCACCCATCCACCGCCCCCACCGATTGAAAGCGTCAGCAGAAACGTCGCAATGGCATGCATCTTCATTCTCCTCACTCGGCGCTATATCGCGCAGTTGACGAAGAATGCGTCACCACCGGCGGGCCGTCGAAGAACGCTCCGACGAGGCGCCGCCACTCCTGGAAGTCCTCGGAGCTGCGAAAGTCGACGAGATGGTTTTCGACGGTCTCCCATTTCACAAGCAGGCGATACACCGACGGGTTTTCCACGAGCCTGTGGAGGGAAACGCCGTGGCAACCCTTTGCCCGAAGGAAAAGCGGTGCCGCCTGCTCGACCCCCTTTTCGAAGTTCGCTTCCTGGCCGGCCTTCACCGTGATTTCCGCAACCTCAAGGATCATTGGCACCTCACGCGGGCTTGTGGCCGTGTTCGGCATCGATCGACCGTTCCTCGCCGGTTGCGATCATCGTGCGGGTCGCATCGACGGAGGCATAGACCCAGAAAATGCGCATGGGCTTGTCGGTCCGGTTGATGAAGCGATGCGGCACGTTTGCGGGAATCCACGTCGTGTCGTTCGTGTCGAGGTGATGCTGGACACCGTCGATCTCCGCGATCGCCTGGCCCTCGATCACCATTACGCTTTCCTCGCAATTGTGCTTGTGAAGCCCGATGGCGGCGCCGGGATCAAAGGCCGTGATGCCATTGATCATGCTGGTCGAGCCGCATTTGCGCGTGACCAGCGGCGTGGTGCGCGCGCCGCCGCCGCGGTCGTTGGTCGGCAGTTCATGCGGGCGAAGTATCGCTGGTTTCGTCATCAAAGCCATCCTCACTTTGCGGCCGCGGCTGGACCGATCCAGACGGTCTTGATGTTGACGAACTCGCGAATGCCATAGACCCCGAGCTCGCGGCCATACCCGGAACGTTTGATACCTCCGAAGGGATAACGTGGGTCCGATGCCACCATCCCGTTGATGAAGACAGCACCTGCATCGAGATCGCGGGCAAGCTTGCGCGCCCGCTCGACATCTCTGCTCCAGATCGCCGAGCCGAGACCGAATTCCGTCTGGTTCGCCAGGCGGATCGCGTCTTCGGCATCTCTTGCCCGAACGATCGCTGCAACGGGTCCGAAGGTTTCCTCGCGAAACGCCGTCATCTCCTCGGTCACGTGGTCAAGAACGGTGGGGGGATAATAGAAGCCGTGACCATCGATCGGCTTGCCGCCCATCTTGAGCGTCGCGCCGGCAGCAACGGTCTTTTCTACCTGCACATGAAGACCGCTCAGAAGATTGGCGCGCGCCATCGGCCCGATATTGGTATCGCGCTCCAGGGGATCACCGATCTTCAGCTTCGCGACCTCGGCGCAGAAGAGTTCGACGAAGCGCTCGGCAACGGCCGTCTCGACGATGAACCGTTTCGCATTGACGCAGGACTGACCGACATTGATGTAGCGCGCCTTGACCGCAACGGCGGCGGCCTGCTCGAGATCGGCGTCTGCAAGCACGATGAACGGATCGGAGCCGCCCAGTTCCAGCACCTGCTTCTTCAGCGCCTTTCCGGCCTGCGCGGCAACAATCGCGCCGACCTCGGTGGAACCTGTCAGCGTAACCGCAGCGATGCGATCATCGGCAATGATGCCGGCGACCTTCTGAGGCTCGATCAGCAGCGTGCGGAACAGCCCCTTGGGGCAGCCCGCCTCGTTCATGATCTCTTCGATGGCCAGCGCGCATTGCGGCACGTTGTTGGCATGCTTGAGGATAGCGCCGTTGCCGGCCGCGAAAGCCGGTGCAGCGAACCGAAAGAACTGCCAGAACGGATAGTTCCACGGCATGATGGCGAGAACGACGCCGAGCGGATCGAAGGCGACGACGCTCTCGGACGCATTGGATCTGACCGGCTCGTCAGCGAGATACCGCGGCGCATGTTCGGCGTAGAAATCGCAGTTATAGGCGCATTTCTCGATCTCGGCTTCGGCCTCGACGATCGGCTTGCCCATTTCGAGCGTGATCATTTCGGCGTAACGGGCCTTGCCGACGCGGAGCGCTTTCGCCATGCCGGAAAGCAGCCCAACGCGCTCCTCCACTTTAACCTTGCGCCATGCCTTCTGCGCCGCGGCGGCCGCGCAAAGGGCCGCATCGACAGAGGCATCGTCATGCGCTTCGAAGGTTGCCAACGCCTTGCCGGTTGCCGGATTGATTGCCGTGATCATGCGAGCCTCCTGTCTTGCCGCATCTGCTGCACCTTGGCGCCGATCACCTGCTTCCATCGGGGCAGGAAGGCGGCGCTGTCGATTGTGGTTCTGGAAGGGATGTATTCGAAACCGATCGCGCCCTCGTAGGCCTGCTCGACGAGGACATCGAGAAACGCTTCGAAGTCTATCGACCCGGTCCCGGGCTCACGCCGGCCGGGATGATCGGCGACATGGACATGGCCGATCCGGTGCCCGTTCATCGAAATCCAGCGCCGCAGGTCGGCGCCGGTTGCCTTGGCATGGAAGGTGTCCACCAGCAGCGAGACGTGGCCGGGGCCAAAGATATCCTGAATTCGGCTGGCATGGTCGAGCGTGGACAGGAAGTAGCCCGGCACCGCGGTCTCGCTGATCGCCTCGATAAGGACCTTGACGCTGGTGCCGACGGCCCGTTCCACGGCGTAGCTCAGATTGCGATGATAGGTTTCTGCTGCTGCAGCCACGTCGGCGTTGCCGGGCACGCCTGCCATCGGATGCACAAAAGGGCAACCGATGGCGACCGCATAATCGAGCGCCCGGTTGAAGCCCTCGAGAAAGTCCCCTTCCCGTCCTGGCAGTGCGGCGAGACCTTTTTCGCCTTTGCCGGCGTCACCGGCAGCCGCTGAGAGTTGCGCGAACGAAAGGCCGTGCGCTGCAAGGCGCGTTCGCATCTCGCTTGCGGAAACATCCCATGGGCTGGGGTGCTCGATGGCCGTGAAACCGGCGCGGGCAGCCGCTTCGATCCGTTCGACAAGCGGGAGTTCGGTGAACAGGTAGCCGATATGGGCGGAGAGGCGGTTCATCAGGCGGCCTCCTCGGATGTCCGGCCGGCCGGAAAGAGGACGCCGATGCGATCGCCTTCCTTCGTCAGGTCCGTGACCACGTTGTCGGTGATCGGAATTCCGGTTCTCAGCCGCTCGTCCTCGCGGCGCTGCTCCGGCTCGCCGGGCATCATGATTTCCTCGACGCCGGCGGCTTTCGGCAGCGTCTTGATCCGCTCGTAGAATTCGTCCATGCGCGCGTCGAAGCTCTCGAGCGACATGAAGAGGTCGGGCTTGATCGCGAAGAACAGGTGGCCGACGTTCTGCGGCTCGCTGTGGTCGAAGTAGAGGCTCTTTACGTCACCGCCGAAGTTTGCGCCGGTGAGTACGCCGGACATCAGGTCCATGAGTGTTGCAAGCACGGAGCCCTTGACGCCGCCGAACGGCAGGCAAACCCCTTCGAAAGCCTTGGCCGCATCCGTCGTCGGATTGCCGTCGACGTCGAGCGCAAGCCCCTCCGCGATCGCCTCGCCCTTCATCGCGGCAAGACGGATCTTGCCGCGCGCGATCACGGTCATCGCCATGTCCATCACATAGGGGGGGTACTTGCCGCCCGGGATGCCGGCTGCAATCGGGCTTGCACCAAGGAAGGTCGTGCGCCCGCCCCACATGGGGATCGCCGGCGATGAGTTGGTGAAGATCATTGAGATGTAACCGGCCTTGATCGCCTGCAGCGCGTAAAGCGCACCCATGCCAAAGTGGGTGCTGCGATGAACCCCGACCAAGCCGATGCCGTTTGCTGCCGCGAGTTCAACGGCTTCGTCGGTTGCCTTGTGGGCGGCAAGGAACCCCATGCCGTTGTCGCCGTCGACAAGAGAGACAGCGCCCGCGACTTTCTGGACGCGGATATCGGGCCGTGGGTTCACAAGCCCTCGCTGCAGCCGCTCGACATACATCGGGATCCGCGAGACCCCGTGGGAGTCGATACCGCGCAGGTTGGCCTTCACCAGATCGCTGGCGATGGTGGTTGCATGGGGCTCCGACATTCCGGTGCCGGCGAAGATCTTCGTCGCAAAGGCAGTCAGTTCGTCGACGGAGAAGTATGTGACTTTCGACATGGCGATATTCCTGGTTGATCGGTGACCGACGACGAGGCTCAGGCTTGGTTTGCGGCTTCGCTTGCCTGGCGTGCAGCACGCCAGCGCAAAAGGGAGGGCACGAGAACAAGCGTCAGAGCGATGACAATCAGCGCGAGCGAGATCGGATGGGTGAAGAAGATGCTCGCATCCCCCTGGCTGATCGTCAGGGCACGGCGGAACTGCTGTTCGGCGAGCGGCCCGAGGATCAATCCGACGATGCATGGGGCGACCGGGACGTTGAGCACCCGCATGCCGAAACCGATAAGGCCGATGATCCAGAGCAGCGCCACATCGACGATGTTGTTGTTGAGGGTATAGGCGCCCATCGTCGCAAACAGCAGGATCCCCGAATAAAGCCACGGACGCGGGATGGCGAGAAGCTTCACCCAGACACCGGCAAGCGGCAGGTTGAGCAGAAGCAGCATGACATTGCCGATGTAGAGGCTGGCAATCAGCCCCCAGACGAGCTCGGGATTGTTGTCGAAGAGCAGCGGGCCCGGCTGGATGCCGTATTGCTGGAAGGCGGCGAGCATGATCGCCGCGGTCGCAGACGTCGGCAGACCGAGCGCCAGCAGAGGCGCAAGCACACCGGCGGCAGAGGCATTGTTGGCGGCCTCCGGTCCGGCGACCGCCTCGATCGCACCGTGACCGAACTCTTCCGGGTTCTTGGAAAGACGCTTCTCCGTCAGATAGGACAGGAAGGTCGGGATCTCGCTGCCGCCGGCGGGCAGCGCGCCGATCGGAAAGCCGAGCGCAGTTCCACGCAGCCATGGCTTCCAGGAACGGCGCCAGTCCTCGCGGCTCATCCACTTTGAGCCCTTCAGCTGGTAGAGTTCTTCGGTCTCGAAACAGTGGCGTGCAACGGTGAAGAGCGTTTCGCCGACGGCGAAGAGGCCGACCGCAACGACGACCACGTCGATGCCGTCGAGCAGTTCCGAGATACCGAGCGTAAAGCGCGCCTGGCCGGTCTGCAGGTCGATGCCGACAAGACCGAGCGCGAGCCCGAAAAGCAGGCTCGCAAGACCCCGCGAGAGTGAATCGCCGAGCACCGCAGTGACCGTGGTGAGCGCAAGCACCATCAGCGCGAAATACTCCGTCGGGCCAAAAAGCAGGGCCATTTTCACCATCAGCGGCGCGACGAAGGTGAGCGCAACCGTTGCGATGGTGCCGGCGACGAAGGAGCCGATGACGGCCGTCGCAAGGGCCTGCGCGCCGCGGCCCTTGCGCGCCATGGCGTGGCCGTCGAGCGCCGTGACGATGGACGCGGATTCACCGGGTGTATTGAGCAGGATCGAGGTCGTCGATCCGCCGTACATGGCGCCGTAGTAGATGCCGGCGAACATGATGAAGGCGCTCGTCGGCTCCATGCCGTAGGTAACCGGCAGGAGCAGGGCAACCGTCAGGGCCGGTCCGATGCCCGGCAAGACGCCGATCGCCGTTCCGAGCGTCACGCCGACCAGAGACCAGAACAGGTTGTACGGCGTGGCGGCGACGGCAAAGCCGTGGAAGAGTGCTGCTAGGGTGTCCATGATGATTCCGCCCCTTGGGCTATGGGAGTTCGACCAGGTCTTAGGGTTCAGACTGGAACCGGGATCAGACGGAGCCGCCGGCAAGAACGATCAGGTCTTCGATGTAGCTGCCGATCGGGAGATCGAGATCGAGCCCGTAGTCGAAGACGAAATAGGTGATCGCCGTCAGCGCCAGTCCGATCAGGAGATCGCGCAGATATGCGCGGCTGCCGAAGGCCTTGGCCGAAACGACGAAGAGGAAGGTGCCGGAAACGATCCAGCCGAACCTCTCCAACAGGACGAGCTGCGACGCGAAGGCCGATGCTGCGAGGATGACAGCCTTCCAGTCGAGCTCGGGAAACTCCTCCCGCTGCAGGCGGTAAAGGATAGCTTCGTAGAGGAACTGCAGACCGACGAGGATCAGTCCCGTGGCGATCAGGGCGGGAAACAATCCCGGCCCGATCACGGTCTGCGCCGCAATGGGAGGCGCCAGCCAGGTCTCGGCACCGATGAACAGGCCAAGACCCAGTGAAGCAAGACCGAGGATTGTCTCCCCGATACGCAGATTGGCCGACTTCAACATGATGACACCTCCCAATTGGACACCGGTCAGAGAAGCCCGACTTCCTTCAGCGCGCCTTCGACGCGCTTCTGTTCGTCGGCCAGAAACGCGCCGAAGGCGTCGGCCGGCAGGTAGGTATCGATCCAGCCGCGCTTTTCGAGCGCGGCCTTCCATTCCGGCGTCTTGACGAGTTCTGCGATGGCCTTTTCCAGCCCTGCACGGTCCTTGTCGGCGAGCTTGGGGTGCGCCATGATTCCGCGCCAGTTCATCACGGCGAGATCGACGCCTGCTTCCTTCAGCGTCGGGACGTCGACGCCCGGAATACGGGTATCGCCGGTTACGGCAAGAGCACGGAGCTGGCCGGCCTCGACCTGCGCACGGAACTCCTCGTAGCCACTGATGCCAACCGTTGCATGGCCGCCGAGCGTCGAGGCCAGCACCTCGCCGCCACCGGCATGCACGACATAATTGATCGTCTTCGGATCGACGCCGACGGTCTTGGCGATCAAGCCGGCAGCGACATGGTCGATGCCGCCGATCGAACCGCCTGCCCACGAGACCTTCGCAGGATCCGCTTTCAGACGCGCAACCAGATCGTCCATCGTCTTGATGTCGGAACTTGCCGGCACGACGATCGCATCGGCTTCACCCATCAGGCGGGCGACAGGCACGGTCTGTTCCAATGTCACCGGGGACTTCGTGGTCAGAACGCCGCCGACCAGCGCAAAACCGATGACCATGGCCGACGGATGCCGCGGCCTGGTGGTGACGAACTGCGAAAGACCGACCGTTCCGCCACCGCCGGCGACGTTTTGAACCTCGACCGGTCCCGTCAGCTGGTCTTCCTGCAGGATCGTCTGAATGGTTCTGGCCAGTTGGTCATAGCCGCTGCCCGGGCTGCTCGGCGCCATGATGTGCAGCGATTCGAGCTGGTCTTGCGCAAAGGCGGGAACCGCCGTTTGATGAACCAGGATGACTGTGGCCGCAGCGGCCAGCAGTGTCGAAAAGGCGCGTCGTGTGATCTTCTTCATGGAAACTCCTCCATCCATGTGCCGTTGTTGTTGCGTCTGTGTTGTTTGATCCCTGGGGCCGCCACTCGGCCCCCTCCTCCAGGATCGCCGGAACACATCTCCGGCTTGCCCTTGCGGGAACTGCGAGCTCAGGCGGCCGATGTCGAAGCGCCGGCGGCGTGGATCGCATCCGCCACCCTCAAGGCGAATGCGTCGGTATCGAGAACTCCACCGATGTCGCGTGTGCGCAACTGCGGTTGCCCCAGCACCGTTTCGACTGCCGCGTCGACAAGGGCCGCTGCGCGCGTGAGCCGCATGTCGCTGCGTCGGCGACCCAGCCAGTCGAGCAGCATTCCGGCGGAAAGGATGAGTGACGTCGGGTTCGCCACGTTGCGGCCGGCGATGTCGGGTGCCGAACCGTGCTGGGCCTGGGCGACACAGATATCGTCGCCGGCGTTGATGGAGCCCCCCAGACCAAGGCTGCCCGACAGTTCCGATGCCTCGTCCGAGAGAATGTCGCCGAACATGTTGGTGGTCACAATGACGTCGAACCGATCCGGCGAGCGGATGAGATGAGCGGCAGCCGCATCGACGATCAGCTCTTCCAATTGAACGTCGGGATACGCTTGCGCGACCTTGCGCACCTCGCGCAGGAACAGGCCGTCGGACAGCTTGACGACATTGGCCTTGTGCACGGCCGTCACCTTCTTGCGGCGCTGACGTGCCAGTTCGAAGGCCGTTTTCGCCACGCGAGCGGATGCCCTCGCTGTCACCTTGCGGATCGAGAACGCCATATCCGGGTCCGGCATGAATTCGCCGGCGCCGGCGTACATGTTGCGGTCGGAGTAAAAGCCTTCCGTATTTTCGCGAACCAGTACGAGGTCCATGGGCCTGCGCAGGATGGTCAAGCCCTCGCGCGAGCGGCATGGGCGAATATTGGCGTAAAGCTCGAACCTGGTCCTCAGTTCACCAGACGGGTTGATGCCACCCTTGTCGCGTGAC
Organism: Ensifer sp.; assembly: GCF_035999135.1. Taxonomy (GTDB): domain Bacteria; phylum Pseudomonadota; class Alphaproteobacteria; order Rhizobiales; family Rhizobiaceae; genus Ensifer. The sequence goes on along the minus strand of NZ_DASYGZ010000114.1, from coordinate 64,234 downwards.
GGATAGTCGTAGTGCGAGACCGGTCCGAGGATCACGCCATCCACCTCCGGCACGCGCGTCATCACCGCGTCCGCCAGCGTCGTTCCCTGTTCGGCAAGGGACTTCAGACCGATATCCCTGAACTCGAATTCCAGGCCGACACCGGTTTCGGCGTCAACGGCCTTGAGCACCTCCAGGGTTGCGGCGGTAATTTCCGGCCCGATCCCATCTCCCGGCAGTACGAGCAGTTTTATCGTCATGTCTTCCTCACCGTTTCACGGAGACTGCGGAGGCCAAGCAAGGTCGTTCGCCGGCTTCCAGCCGACGTCAAACAAGCCAGGAACGAATTGGAGTCCTCCAGACCAAGGTTGGTCTTTTTCTCCTCTAAAATACCAAATACGCCTAGGTTTGGTATTTTGCAATAGAGAAAAACCAAAATCTCTTGGCGTTTGCCGCGGCCCTGTGGCATAGATGAGCAAAATCGGGAGCTTAGCCGTGCAGACCACCCCCCTGATCGCCAGTCTTGCCGACCAGATCGTCGCCCACATCCGTACCGACAAGCTCGCCGCGGGCGATCGCCTCGTCGAGCGAAAGCTCGCGGAACAATTCCGGGTCTCACGCTCGCCGGTGCGCAACGCCATGAAGTTGCTGCATGAAGCGGGTGTGCTGAAGCAGGGAGAAGGCGGCGGCTACATGATCGCCGACGTCGAGGCGGCCGAGAAATTGTCGCTCGAGCCCGCCGCCACGGAAGATGACGAACAGATTTACCTGACGATCGCGGACGACCGGTTGCACGGCCGCCTGCCGGAAAGGATCACGGAAAGCGAGTTCCTTCGCCGATACGATCTGACCAAGGGCCGGTTGTCGAAAATCCTGTTGCGCATGGCCAATGAGGGCTGGATCGAACGACTGCCGGGCCATGGCTGGGCGTTTCTCCCGGTCCTCACCTCGCTCCAGGCCTATGAGGACAGCTATCGTTTCCGCCTGCTGATCGAGCCGGCGGCACTACTGGAGCCGACCTTCAAGCTCAACCGCCCGGCCTTGCTGCGTTGCCGCGAGGAACAGGAGTGGCTGGTCAACGGCGGCATCTGGACGGTGTCGGACGCAAAACTGTTTGGATTGAACAGTGGCATGCACGAGGCGATCATAGCATGCTGCCAGAACAGCTTCTTCATCGACGCTCTCAACCGGCTCGACCGCTTGCGCCGTCTCATCGACTACCGCCAAATGCTGGATCGCAGCAGCGCCCGTGAGCGCTGCCGCGAGCATATCGAACTGCTCGATCTCATCCTCGCTGGAAAGAACGAAGACGCCTCGCGCTTCTTGGCGCGCCATCTTGCAGACCTCGGCCGGCTGAAGACCGTCGCGCGGGAGATGCGAGGCTGAAGTCGCGATACCCGGCATTTGTGTCGCTCGAGCAGACACACTATCTCGCCCCTGGGGAGACGCGGCCGGCAGCTCGGCCCTCTCCCAGCACGTTCGCCACGCACATCACATCACGACGATCGACGAGACGGAGACGATCGCGCCCGCTTCTTCAGATTGCCAAGCGCCTAGCTTCCGAAAACATCGTTGATTTCTGCGACGGCGTCCAAACCCAGAGGAGCGATTTTCCTGTCACCGAGGATGAAAAACAGCTTGGCCGTCTCTTCCAGCTCCTCGTAGGCGTTGACGGCCTCGTCCAGCGTCCGCCCGGAGACGATCGGGCCGTGATTGGCAAGCATCATGGATCTGTGGTCACGCGCAGCCCCGCGCACCGCTTCAGCAAGTGCGCGATCGCCGGGGCGGAAATACTTCAGAAGCGGCAGCTTGCCGACCCGCATCACATGATAGGCGGTCAGCGGCGGCAGGATATCGTCTGTCTGTTCATGGCAAAGGCAGGACACGGCCACCGAGTAGGTCGAGTGCAGGTGCACGACCGCGCGCGCTTGCGGACGTTCCTCGTAGACGGCCAGGTGAAAAAATGCCTCCTTCGAGGGCGGGTCGCCGGACAGCAGTTCGCCTGTGGGAGACACCTTCGAGATGCGGGTCGCCTCAAGAAAGCCGAGGCTTGAATTGGTCGGCGTCACCAGGATCGCGCCATCGGACAGGCGAACCGAGAGATTGCCGGCACTTCCATGCGCAAGACGGCGGTCATAGAGCAGCCTGCCATAGCGCACGAGGTCGTTGCGAAGCGTGGTTTCCTCAGTCATGCGGCGGACCTTTCAATGCATCCAATGCCGCGGCAAAAAAGCTTGCGCGACCGAAGTTTCCGGATTTCAGAGCGAGCGAGATGCCCCGCCGCTCGCTGACGAGGATTGGCACACCGGGATCGATTTCCGGGCCGATCCGCAATGCGCCGAGATCCAGCGCCTGGGCAACGGCGCCGGATGTTTCTCCACCGGCAATGACGAGCCGCTTCACCCCGCCATCGACGAGGCGGCGCGCCGTGTCGGCAAACAGGGTGTCCAGTCTATGGGCGACCGCATCCCTCCCATAGCGCGATTGGGCTGCCTGCACGTCCTGTGGGGTACCTGACGAATAGGCGAGAGGCTTCCGCCCGGCATGGCCCTGGATGAAGGCGACGAGGTCGCCGGGCACCGTCGCGCCGGCCATGACGCTATCGACCGAGATCGGCAGCACGGGATGCGCGCGGGCATGCAGCTCCACCTGCCCGCGCGTCGCACCGGAGCAACTGCCGGCAAGGATCGCCTCCGGGCCGTCGCAGCCCTCGTAGCTGGCCTCGTTGCCCTTCGCCAATCCGGCCGTGATGAAGTTTCCTGGAAGGCCGAGGGCGATGCCGGAACCGCCGGTCAGAAGCGGTGCATCGGCCGCAGCGCGGCCGAGCACGACAAGATCGTCATCCGTCGCCGCATCGACGATAACCAACGTTTCGCCCATCTTGCCCGACGCGTCGAGGGCGGTCCGCACCGCATCAGGCCCCAGCCGCACGGTCGCCGCCGACACCAGCCCGACCGGCCCTTTCACCTGAAGCGAAAGCCAGCGACGGATGTTCGCGTCCGGCATCGGCGTCAGTGGATGATTTTCCATTCCGGATTCGTTCAGCAGACGGTCATGCACGAAAAGGTGCCCCTGGTGCACGGTGCGCCCGACCGTCGGAAAGGCCGGGCAGACGATCACGCCGCGAACGCCGAGCGCGGCCGCAAGCGCCTCTCCGACCGGACCGATATTGCCTTCGCGGGTGGAATCGAACGTCGAGCAGTACTTGAAGATGATCTGACGGCATCCCTGGTCCTTCAACCAGGCGAGCGCTGCAAGCGACTGGGCGACGGCATCGGCAGCGGGCACCGAACGCGACTTCAGCGAAATGACGCCCGCTTCGACGGAAGGTTTCGCAGGCCCGGCGGGGATGCCCATGTATTGGACGACCGCCAGCCCACCCTCACTCGGGCGGCCCTTCGCAAGGGTGTTGGCGATGTCGCCAGCGCCGGTAAAATCGTCTGCGATGACACCAAGCAGCATTAGGCTTCTCCTGTGACAAGCGCGCGCATGCGCAAGACCGCGGCCTCGGGCGCCGAAAGCACGGGAATGTCGACAATGGCGCGGACGGCGTCTGCCGCCCGCGAGGTGGAAAAATGCGCAAGCATGATCACGTCATGATCCCTGAAATCCGCCGCCCGCCCGGCCACCAACCGATTGTGGCCCTCGACGTCGCCCTTGCGCAGCAGGTCGATGGCATCCGGAACGACGATCGTGTCGAGCCAGGCATCGGTTCCCGTATGTTCGCGTGCATCCTCGAATTCGTCCTCCATCGTCACGACGGCCGGTGCGAACGTCGCAAGCATGCCGATGCGGGTGCCCGCAGAAAGGGCTGCCCGGAACATCGCTTCGTTCGGCTTCAGAACGGGCACCGGCAGCTCGGCCGCCATGCGCTCGATCGCCGGCCCGAAGGCCGAGCAGGTGACGAGGATACCGTCGGCTCCCATCCTGTAGGCATAGCGCCCGAGATCGACGAACCGTTCCGTGAGGCCCACCGAGAGCTTCGCTCCTTCCCTCGCCCGGTCGATCGTGAGGCCGTCGTCGAGCAGATTGACCATCTCCGCTTCCGCCCACGATCTCGTCATCGCGCTTTGGATGGGCTCCATCGCAACGGGTGTTGCGTGAAGGAGGACGATGCGCGGTTTGGCATTCATGCAATTGACCTTTCGGCGATATCTGCGAACGCTGCGGCCCGTTCAAGGATGCGCAGACCGCTTGCGAGCGCGAGCTCCGGCGTTTCGCCTTCCGGCGTTTTCATCTCGACACTGATGATGGGCACGCTCGTCGCCACCTTGCGTTCGCCGTAGCCATGGCGGACCAGGGCGCGCAGAAACCGCACCACGTCATCAAGGGTAACAGCGCCGCCCTCGGCACCGAACCGGCAATGGGAATCCCCGAAGGTTTCCGCGACGCTCCGGTCGAGGCCGCAATTGGCGACATGGGCGTGGATCAGGAGATCGCCGGCAGCGGCCACGGCCTCGTCGATATCCTCGCCGAGCTGGACCAGGTGACTGAGGTCAAGCGTCATGCCGACGTTGTCGTGCCGCCTGCGGATATCGGCAACGAGCGCTGCGGTTTCCGCTGTCGGGCCGAGGAGGCGCTTCTGGTCGAACTCACGGTCGAAATGCTCGACCGTGATCCACATCGGCCGTTCCGGCCGAAGGCAGCGGGCGTGCTCGCAGAGCGTCTCCACCGTTTCCCCGAAATGCCGGATCGCCTCACCGCGTCGCTCGGCCAGCGTGTCGGGCCCGGTGCACAAAAGCAGCATCGCGGCGCCGTAGCCGCTTGCAGTCTTGGTCAGGCGCTTGAGCTTTTCCAGCGCGTCCCCGCGTGCTTCGACAGTTGACGCGCTCGGATCGATTTGCTGGCGGCGCATGAAACCGCCGACAGCATAGACCACGTCGCATCCCGACCACAGGAAACGTCGACGGAGATCGTCCGCGGCGTCCGCAGGCAGGTCCCAACCTCCTTCAACCGCCTGAATACGCGGATCCAGAAGAAACCGCTCCGTCGTTGCGACCGGGTCGTGATCATGGCCGACATAGGCCGCGCCATGAACCACACCTGCCCCAAAGATGGCCTTGCCGATCCGAAGCATAGCTCAGTGCGCCCTGACGCTCTTGGCAGCGGCAATGATCGACAGTTCCATGTTGGTCGAACCGGCAATGCCCTTTCCGGCAATGTCGAAGGCGGTGCCATGAGAAACGGTGAAGACGGGAATCGGCAGCCCGCCGATGAAATTTACGAGATGGCCGAACTCCAGGATCTTGATGCCGGAATTGCCGTGGTCGTGGTACATCGACAGCACGATGTCGAGGCCGAGCTTGTCGATGTCGACGAAGACGGTATCGGCCGGAATGGGGCCGACGACGCGGATGCCGGCAGCGCGCGCATCATCGCAGGCCGGGCCGATGTCGGTCATTTCCTCCGTGCCCATCAGTCCATGCTCGCCATTGTGTGGATTGAGACCGGAAACACCAATGACCGGATCGGTGAAACCGACCATGGCGAGGCTCTCCTTCAGAACCCTGATCTGGCCAAAGACCCGCTCGCGGGTGCAGATGTCGGCCACCTGGCGCAAAGGCACATGGTTGGTCACCCGCGCGAGATTGTACTTGCGCCCCATGAGGATCTGGATCGAGCGGCTGGCGCCTGTGTAGTGGCGTGAGATCTCTTCAAAGCCCGTGTGCTCGTGGCCGCCATTCTTCATCGCGCGCTTGTTGTTGGGCGAAACGACGATGGAATGCACGGCGCCCGCCATGCCGAGTTCGATCGCCTTGGCGATGCTGTGGCCGCTGTAGCGGCCGGCTTCGGCCGAGACTTCGCCGCGCGGGCAAAGCGAAAGGTCGAGCCTGTCGAAGGGCAGGATTTCGACGGTGCCGGCCTCGCCCGTTGCGTCGGCGGCCTTCTCCAGCACACGGATTTCAAGCGGCGCGCCCGCAAGCGCCAGGTCACGTTCAAAGACTTCAGGGCTTCCGACGATGATCGGGGCTGCGACGGCACGGACGTCGGGTCGCGTCAACGCCTTCAGTGTGATTTCCGGGCCGATCCCGCTCGGATCGCCGTTCGAGATCGCGACAATAGGTTTACCGGTCAGGGTATGCATCTAACTACCTCTCCAATGTCAGGGATATTTTTGGCCAGCGGCCAGAGCCGCGCATTCCTGTGAATGCGCGAAGACGCTCTAAACCTATGATTTCTTGGCGCTTCTGCGTTCGCGGGCATGGTCGCCCGGGAGCAGAACGCTCTAGTCGTCTTGCCAGTCCATCTGCAGCTTTGCGACCTGCTCCGGCATGGTGCGCAGCAGCCGATTGCGGCCGGCGAGACTGTGATCGCGCAGCATCTGGGCGATGCGGGTCGGGTTGCCGTTCCTCAAGACCTCGAGGATGAGGCCATGCTCGGATGACGACGCCCGAACATTGCCGTCGAGGATGAGCGCACGCTTGCGCCAGATATGGAGCTCGCGGTCGAGCCCTTCATAGATGTCCGCCAGATAACGATTTCCGGTAAACGCCATGATCTCAGAGTGGAAACGCCGGTTCAGCGTGTAGAAGAGATCCGCGTTTCCCGCTGCCACGGCCGCCTCCATCTCATCATGCAATCCGGCCAGTTCGTCGATCTGCTCGGCGGTGATGCGGCGCGCCAGAATCCGTCCCGCATGGGAAAAGAGCGCCGCGCGCACATCGTAGATTTCCAAGACGTCGCGCAGGTCGAGCACGCGGACGAAGAAGCCGCGGTTGACCTTGAACTCGACGAGGCCAGCCTCTTCCAGCCGGCGGCATGCCTCGCGTATCGGACCACGGCTGATGCCACGCTGGTCGGCGAAGGACTTTTCGTTGATCCGGTCACCGGGCTCTAGCTTGCCCTCGATGATCAGGTTTTCCAGTTCGCGGTAGATGCCGGTCGCAACCGATTCCGCGCTGTCGGCATCCGGTTCGGAAAAGAGCTGGGTTGTCGTCATGTCGGTGTCTCCTCGCCGCCGAACATACGCTGAGCGGGACAAGTGTCAACAATTTTCGCAATTGTCGGCAATTTTTTCCCTTTTCGCGGGCAGCCAACAAATACATGACGCCTGAGTGCCGCCGCCACTCGTGAATAAAATCGATATTTATCAATATGATATCGCTTAAATTGCGGCACTTTTGCTCTTCAGACGTTGCATATACCTTCAAAATAATTGTTGACAATTACTCGATTGAGTCATTTCCTAGCCGTGAGGAGCTCACCGAAACGGATTTGTTTTCGGTACCTGATCACGCTATCAGGCGATAAAATGGGCTTGGGAGATCTAGGAGGAGATCAAAATGTCGACACTTCACTCACGCCGCCTCGGCGCGCGCTTTTTCGGTGCCTGCGCCCTGGCATCGACCCTTTTGGCGGCAAGCGCTGCCAGCGCCTTCGAGCCCGATCGGGACGTCACTGTGGTGGTAACCAGCTCCGCTGGCGGCGGCAGCGACACGATCACGCGCATCTTGACCGACACCATCACCAAGCTGAAGCTCACGCCCTCGAACTTCATCGTCGAGAATCGCACCGGCGGCAGCGGTGCGGTCGGCTACAGCTACACGGCGAAGCGGACGGAAGATCCGTATCTCTGGGCCAATATCGGCGTCAGCTTCTTCACGACGCCGCTGCTTGGAGAATCGCCGGTCAACTACAAGAACTTCACGCCGCTCGCCGCAGTCTCCGAAGATCCCTACATCATGGTGGTCGCCAAGGAGTCCGACATCAAGAACCTCGGCGACATCAAGTCTGCGGGCAAGATGATCTCCGGCACGACCGGCATCGTCGCCGATCCGGCGCTGCTTGCTCAACGCCTGGAGACGGCCATGGGCATCTCGGCCGACATCGTTCCCTTCGGCGGCGACGGCGAAGTGGTCGCGGCCCTTCTTGGCGGCCATATCGACGTGCAGTTCGGCAATCCGAGCGAGGTGCTGCCGCTGATCAAATCGGGCGACGTGCGACCGATCGCCGTCAGTTCTGCCGAACGTCTGCCGGCGTTCCCGGACGTGCCAACCATCAAGGAAAGCGGCTACGACGTGGTGCTGACGCAGTTGCGCGGATTCGTCATGCCCTCAGGCGTTGCCGAAGACGCTGTTGCCTACTGGGCCGGCATCATCAAGACGGCGCTTGAGAGCGAAATCTGGAAGACGCAGTATCTCGATCGCTTCAACGTTGTTCCGAAGTACATGGCCGGCGCCGAACTGGAAGCCGAGATGGAACGGCGCAATGCCGACTATACGGCGCTGATGACCTCGCTCGGCCTCATCAAGTAACGCAGGCGAGACTGCGCAGCCTTTATGCGCAGCCTCGTGCCCGAAGCGTCCGGGAGGACTCATGAAAACCGCCCATCTCGACCGCCTGTTCACGATCCTCATGCTCGTGCTCGGCCTCTACGTCACCGTCACCGCCTACAATTACGGGCTCTACCGCGAGACCGTACCCGGCCCAGGGTTCTTCCCCGCCATTGCCGGCGTCCTGATGACGGTGCTTTCCGCAGCAATCCTGTTTCGCGACCTCTCCGGCCGCATGCGCTTGTCGGGCGAAGTTGCCCTTCCCGTCATCGGCGGCGTGGCCGGCGTGACGGTCGCGGTCGTCGCCTTTGTCTACATCACGCCGCTCATTGGCATGGCGACGGCAGCTGCCCTCGCGATGATCGCGATCGGCTATCTGACGGAGGAACCGGACCGCAAGAAGGGTCTGTTCCTGCCGAAACTTGCGGCGCTCAGCATCGCCGCCGTCGCTTTCTGCCACGTCCTGTTCGGCATGATCATCCGCGTGCCGATGATCACCGGCCCGTTCGGCTTTTAAGCCGCGCTCCTCTCTTTCGTTTGTCGCGGGTCTCATTGACCCCGGAGATTGATCATGGAAACGCTTTCACTACTGGGCAACGGCATCGCCACCGCGGCAATGGATCCGGGCATGCTCTTTGCCATCTTCGTCGGCGCGCTTGTCGGCCTGCTCATCGGCGCCCTGCCCGGGCTTGGGCCAACGGCTGGCGTCGCCATCATGCTGCCGGTCGCCGTCGGCTTCGAACCGACCGTCGCGCTCGCCATGCTCGCCGGCGTCTACTACGGCGCCATGTTCGGCGGCGCCGTGACATCCATCCTGCTCGGCATCCCGGGCGATGCGCCTTCAGTGATGACCGTCATGGACGGCTACCCCCTGGCCAAGAAGGGACAGGCCGGCCGCGCACTCGGTCTTGCCACCTATGCGTCCTTCATCGGCGGCCTGATCGGGCTTGTCGGCCTGACGCTGATGGCCAACATCGTCTCGCGCTATGCTCTGATGTTCGGTCCGGTGGAAATGACCGCACTCATGGTCCTTTCCCTGTCGCTCGTCACCGTGCTTGGCACCGACGACCATCTGAAGAGCTTCCTCGCACTCGGTTTCGGCCTGTGGCTCGGCATGATCGGCCTCGATCAGATCATGGGTGGCCCGCGCTTTACCTTCGGCAGCATGGATCTCCTGGAAGGTATCGACTTCTCGCTGATTGCCGTCGGCATGTTCGGGCTTGGCCAGATGTTCCTGGCGCTGGAGGAGCAGACCCCGGACCGGGTGGATGCTGCGACCTACAGCTACCGCTCGATGCTGCCGCAGATCGGCGATCTGATCGCGACGAAGACCTCGCTCATCGTCGGCTCGCTCATCGGCTTCGTCATCGGCGTGCTGCCGGGTGCAGGTGCGACCGCGTCCACCATGATGGCTTACGGTGTTGCAAAGAAGATGTCGAAGGAGCCGGAGACCTTCGGGCATGGTGCACTCGATGGTGTCGCGGCGCCCGAGGCCGCCAACAACAGCGCGTCCTATGGCGCCATGGTCACGCTCTTCACGCTCGGCATTCCGGGCTCCGCCACCACGGCCGTGCTTCTCGCAGGCCTGTTGATGGTCGGCCTGCAGCCGGGGCCGCGGCTGTTCCAGGAACAGAGCGAATTCGTCTGGACGCTGTTCGGCACCTTCTACATCGGCAACCTGGCGCTGGTGTTCATCACCATCCTTCTGACGCCGATCCTCGCCGCCGCCATCTTCATCTCCCGTGGCCTGCTCTTTGCCACAGTCATCGGCATCGTCCTTTACGGCATCTACAGCATCGACCTCAGCATGCCGGCTCTCCTGATCGTCGCGGTTTTTGGCGTGCTCGGCTACGTGATGGCCAAGCTCAAATATCCGGCCGTGCCGCTGATCATGGGCGTGGTGCTCGGGCCCATGCTCGAACTCGGCGTGCGTCGCACGCTGATCGCCTCGCGCGGCGACCTCAGCGTCTTTTACTCGCACCCGATTTCGCTGGCGATCTTCATCGCCACAGTGATCATCCTGGTGCTGCCCTGGATCTCGCGCCTCTACCACCGCACGATGAAACCCTCCCGGGCATGACGAGAAAAGGGTGGCGAGGAAACCCGCCACCCAATTCGCATGGTCGCGATCCGTCCAGTGGTGGTCGCGACCAGCGATTTATGCGTCCCGGATTTCACCGAGACCGCATAGACCCGCTTTAAGGCAGGTTTGCTCCAGAGGGCCGGGGCGCAATCAAGCGGCTTTTGCCTCTGGTCCCTCCCGGTAGGATGCGTAATCCGTGTAGCCTTGCACGCCGCCGCCGTAGTAGGTCTCGCGATCGGGCTTGGCCAAGGGGAGATCGCGTTTCAGCCGCTCGACAAGGTCGGGATTGGCGATGAAGGGTTGCCCGAACGCGGCAAGATCGATCAGACCCTCCTGCAAGAAACGTTCGGCGCGGTCCTTGTCCAACGAGCCGGCAAGGATGAGCGTGCCGGGATAGGCTTCGCGGAAGTTGCGCAGAAAATCCTGTGAAAGCGCCGGAGCGCTCGCGGGGCCCTGGTCCTTCAGATGAACGTAGGCGAGCGAACGCGCCGCCAGAGCATGCGCCAGGTGCATGTAGGTCTCCTCGATTCGCGGATGATGCGGCATGTCGAAGAGCTTGCCGAACGGCGAGAGCCGGATGCCGACCTTCTCGGCACCGATGCGGGCGACCACCGCGTCCACGACGTCGAGCACGAAGCGGGTCCGGTCTTCGACATTGCCCGCTCCATAGCGGTCGCTGCGGTCGTTGACGTGCGGGTTCAGGAACTGTTCCAGCAGGTAGCCATTGGCTCCGTGGATCTCGACCCCGTCGAAACCGGCGGCAATCGCATTGGCAGCGGCGCGCGCATAGTCCTCGACGACCCGGGCGATTTCTTCGGTTTCGAGCGGGCGGGGAACGTCGGCGTCGACAAAGCCTGCAGCACCGCTCTCATCGAAGGCATAGGCCTTGCTGTTTTGATCGCGGGCCGGCCTGGCGCTGGCACTGACCGGCTGTCCACCGCCTGGCTGCAGGGACGCATGCGACATGCGGCCGACATGCCAGATCTGGGCAAAGATCCTGCCACCCTCATCATGAACCGCCTGCGTCACGCCCTGCCACCCTGAAACCTGGTCCTTTGACCAGATGCCGGGGATGAAGGCAAAGCCTGTACCCTCCTGGGAAATGGGTGTGCCTTCCGTGATGATCAGACCTGCGCTGGCACGCTGGCGGTAATAGAGTGCGGTCTCGGCGTTGGCGACACCATCCTTCGCCCTTGCCCGGGTCATCGGCGCCATGACGATCCGGTTGCCCAGCTTCTGACCATTCATGTCATAGGTTTCAAACAGCGACTTCATGACTGTTATTCCTTAAGGTGGTTGAATATTATCGATGAGACAGATATCTCTCGGAGATCGATAAATCCAACTCATGGAATTGATAGCGATGATCGATCACGCTCATATCTTGAAGTTCGACCTGAACCTGCTGGTGGCTTTCGACGCACTGATGGGCGAACGCAACGTCACGCGCGCGGCGCAGCGGATCGGCATTTCTCAATCCGCGCTCAGTCACAATCTGGGACGCCTGCGCTCGCTTCTCTCTGACGAACTGTTTGTCCGCTCCGCGCGCGGCATCGAGCCGACGCCGCGGGCGCAGGAACTGGCGGAAACGGTAAACACCGTCCTCTGCACGATCCAGTCGCGACTGATCGAGCCGGAACAATTCGACCCGGCAACCGACGCCAGAACCTTCACGCTCGGCATGAACGATTATCTCGAAAGCCTTCTGATGCCGCCGCTTCTCGCGTTCGTCCGGGAAAAGGCGCCGCACGTCAATTTCGTGATACGGCCGATCGACCAGGATTATCCCGCCGATCTCCTCGACGGCGGCGAGATCGACCTTGCGATCGGCAAGGTGGAGACCGGCAACGAACTGCACAAGCGCCGCAAGCTCTGGGCAGAGCGCTATGTCATTCTCGCGCCACCGGAAAAGATCGGACCATCAGGCGTGATCGACCTTGAGACGTTCCTGTCGACACCCCAGGCCGTGCTTGTCAGCAAGGACGGGCGCTGCCGGCTGGTGGACGAGGTGCTGGCCGAGCGAGGCCTGAAACGGCTGGCTGCCGTCACGACGCCGCATCTTTTCGCGCTGCCGACCCTCGTTCGGGATGCAAAACTGATCGCCCCGGTACCGGCGAGCTTCGCCCGGGCCTGGGCTCCGCTGTTCGGCCTTGCCATCAGCCCGGGGCCGGTCGACGTCCCGCCCTACGACGTCTCGCTTGCGTGGCACGCCTCGTCCGACCGCAACGCCGGGCACGTCTGGTTGCGGCAGCAGGTGCTCTCGGCACTCGAGCCGGTGCGCGTAAGCGTCGTAGACGCGAGCGCTGCCTTCGACCTTCCGGTTGCGGCCGAATAGGCACCATTCCAGCAACGTCCGCGCCGGCAAAGGCCGGCGCGTCCAAATTCAGCGCGTGCGAGGCCTATTCGTCGATGTCGACCTTGTCGAAGCGATGCGACCCCAAGGGCTCCATCACGTAGCCCTTCACCTTCTTCGACATCGGCAGCACGACCGTCGAGTGGGCAATCAGCACCCAGGGGGCCTGGTCGCTGATGATCGCCTGCGCTTCTTCGTAGAGCTTCGTCCGCTCGCCCTGGTTCGAGCTGGCGCGGGCTTTCTGGAAAATCTCGTCCAGCGGCTTGTAGCACCAGTTGGCATTGTTGCTGCCGCCGACGCCGGAGCAACTGAAGAAGTAGCTGAGCAGGTTGTCCGGGTCGCCATTGTCGCTCGTGCCGCCGAGGATGATGGCGCCATCGCGCGCCTTGTCCCGCGACTTCTTGAGGTATTCGCCCCATTCGTAGGAGACGATTTCGACCTTGATGCCGACCTTGGCGAGGTCGGCCTGCATCAACTCCGCTGCGCGGCGTGCATTCGGCATGTAGGGGCGGCTGACCGGCATCGCCCAGATCTTCATGCTTAGATCCTTGACGCCGGCCTCATCGAGAAGCTTCTTGGCCGCCTCCGGGTCATAGCCGTAGCCGTCGATGCCGCCATTGTAGCCCCACATCGTCGGCGGCAGTACGCTCTGGGCGATCTGGCCCATGCCCTGGTAGACCGACTCGACGATCGCCTTGCGGTCGATCGCCATGTTGATGGCCCGGCGCACCTCGAGCTTGTCGAACGGCTCAACGAGGGTGTTCATCGCCAGGTAGGAGACGTTGAGACCCGGTTGTTCCAGGACAGTGAGATCGGGATTTGCCTTCAGGCCTGCCACATCGGCCGGCGCTGGGTAAGGCGCAACATGGCATTCACCCGCCTGGAGCTTCTGCATGCGCGTCGTCGCATCAGTGGTGATGGCAAAGATCAGGTTGTCGATCTTTGGCGCACCATCCCAATAGTCGGCGTTGGCCGCAAAGCGGATCGCCGCGTCCTGCTGGTAGTCGACGAAGCGGTACGGACCCGTTCCGACAGGCTTGCGATCGAGATCCTCGCGGCGCCCTTCCGCCGCCAGCTTGTCGGCATATTCCTTCGACACGATCGAACCGAAGTTCAGTGCCAGCTTCGACGGCAGCGACGCGTCCGGCTGGTTCAGCACGAACTTGACGGTCCGATCATCGACCTTGACGATCTGCTTGATGGCCGCCGGCATGTCCATCGCATTGAACATCTCCCAGTTCGCGCCGGGGAAGTAGCTGTTCCATGGATCGGTCTTGTCCATCTGGCGATTGAAGGTGAAGAGCACGTCATCGGCGTTGAAATCGCGCGTCGGCGTGAAATCGTCCGTCGTCTGGAACTTCACGCCCTCGCGCAGTTTCAGCGTGTATTCGAGATTGTCGGCGGAAATGGTCCAGCTTTCGGCAAGGCCCGGAACGACATTTGTGGTGCCGGGCTCGAATTCGGTGAGGCGGTCATAGACCGTCTCGGCCGACGCGTCCCAGGTGCTGTTGGCCGAGTAGAGTGCGGCGTCGAAACCCTCCGGCGCGCCTTCGGAGCAATAGACGAGCGTCTTTGCCATGGCCGGCGTCAGTGCGGCGCCCGAAAGCATGGTTGCTGCAAAGAGCGTTACAAGCGTCTTGCGGGTGCGGGTGAATGTCACGTTCATTGATGTGTCCTCCCTGAAGGAATCGAATGCGATGTGCCGGCGGTGGCGCCGAAAAGATCAGTCGGCTCGGCCGGCCGTGGTGCCGAGCCCGCGGCCAGGCGTCCAGACCGGGTCCGGCGTGGTCCAGAGCACGTCGTTGCGGATCAGCTTCGCAAGTTCGCCTGCCTGCAGGTCGAGGAAACGCTCGCCCTTTTCGGCCGTGGCGCTGCGCGGATCGCCCCAGGTGCCGGTCACCGGCGCACGCTCGGAGAAGGAATAGAAACGCGACACGTCGGCCGGCACGTCGACGGGGTGCTGCTGGTTGCCGAAGGCCTGGCCGAACATCTCCGTCTTCACCGCGTCCGGAACGATCGCGAGCATCACCGAGGCCTCGCCTTCGCAGGCATGGTGCGCGCCCGTGTCGACCTCGAAGATCTTCGAGGCTTCCTCGGGCGCCAGCATCCAGGGCGTCGTGGCGACGATCGGCATGGCGAATTCGACCGCCAGTTCACGCACGGCAACGGCGAGCGGGTCCATGTTGCCGCCATGACCGTTGACGATGAACAGGCGCTGGAAGCCGAGCGTTTTCAGCGAGCGCACAATGCAGCGGATGAGGCGGCTCAGCGTATCGTAGTCGAGTGTGATCGTGCCGCCGAAGGGCAGATGGTGCTCACTCATGCCGGTCCACAGGCCCGGAAGCACGGCGACCGGAATGTCATCGGCAACCAGCCGGGCCGCGCGGATCGCAGCCGCGGATGCGCTTGCGGTATCGGTGATGACGGGCAGGTGCGGCCCGTGCTGCTCCAGCGAACCGATCGGCAGGATGGCCAGCGCGCCCGACTTGCCGGCAATTTCGCGCAGGCTCGGCGCGGTCATGCGCGCCCATTCAACTTCCTTCGTCATGTCAGGCCTCTTTCATGTCATCAAAGCAAAATCTGTTTGCCGCCACGCCGACGGCGCGCACCTTAGGTCTGGCGACCGCTGGCATCGACCCGCAAGGCCACCGCTCGCCCATCCGATTGCCGCAGGGTGACGAACGACGTCGAGCAGCGTTGGGTCAGTCAATCTCATCTCCGGCAACCGGCAGGGTCGCGAAAAGGCGGCCCCGAATGGCAAGATCCGCCCGAAGGCGGCGGCTACAAATTTGCACAGTCGGAAATATCAAGCAAATTATTTTTCCTATAAGAAAATTATATTTCTCAAACTATCGAAAGCGCGCATCAAATGTATAGACGGCCGCGCACCGCTGCGCGGGCGGCGGGCGCTAGCCTGAGTTGGCGCGTCCATGTTTTTACGTCTGCGCCAGGTGACACCGGACATGGCGGGCGCTCTCGCTCAGGCGCCGCAGCACCTGGCCAACCTCGCAGCCGCCGCCAATCCTGTCGCATCTCTGCCTGTAAAAGCAGCCGTCCGGCAGGTTGCGGTTGTTGGGAAGCTCGCCGGCGCGCACCTGAGCAATGTCCGGCAGCGGGCTTTCGAAACTCGGAGCCGCCGCCAGAAGCGTCTGGGTGTAGGGGTGACGGGGATTGCTGAGCACCGCGTCGGCCGGGCCGGATTCGACGATCTGGCCAAGATACATCACCGCAACGTCGTCGCAGAAATGGCGCACCAGCGCAACGTCATGCGAAATCAGGAGATAGGTGAGCCCGCGCTCTCGCTGCAGCTTCAGGAGCAGGTTGATGATCTGCGCCTGCACCGAGACGTCGAGCGCCGATGTCGGCTCGTCCAGCACCATCAGTTCCGGGTCCGTGCTGATCGCGCGCGCAATGGCGATGCGCTGGCGCTGGCCGCCTGAAAACTCGTGCGGCAGACGATCGAGATGTTCTGGTCTGAGCCCGACGGCGACGGCCAGTTCCTCCGCCTTCGCACGCAGTTCGGCCCTGCTGTGGCCGCCGCGAATATGCAGCGGCTCGCTGATCAGCCGCCAGACCGGCAGGCGCCGGTCGAGCGAGGATTGCGGGTCCTGAAAGACGATCTGCATCTTCTGCCGCAAGGCGCGCTTCCGCTTGCCCTCAGCCTTCTGGAAATCCTCGCCATCGATCGCCACCCTGCCCTCTCCATAGGGCGCAAGCCCGATGATCGCCTGGGCGAGCGTGCTCTTGCCGCAGCCGGACTCGCCAACGATGCCGAGGCTCTTGCCGGCGCTAACCGTCAGGGTCACGCCGTTGACGGCATGCACGTGGGATGTGGGGCGGCCGAGCCAGTTGCGCGACGCCGGGAAGCGAACATGGAGATCGCTGACCTCGAGGACCGGCCGCGTCAAGATATCAACGGCTTTCGTCATTGCCGGCCTCCCTGTCCTGGCAGCTCCGCCGCCACTCCGCGCCGCCAGCAGGCCACCTGCTGGCCACCCTCGCCCGCCAATTGCGGAGACCGGGATCGACATTGTTCGACCGCTTCCTTGCAGCGCGGCTGGAAGTAGCAGCCGGCCGGTGGTTGCAGGAGGTTCGGCACGGCACCGGGGATCGCCTCAAGGTCCTGTTTCGGCGCAACGCGCTCCGGCAGGCAGCGCAACAGCGCCTGGGTGTAGGGATGCTGCGGCGTCTCGAGGACGCTCCGCGTCGCACCGTGCTCCACGATCCGCCCGGCATACATCACATAGAGGCGGTCGCAGAGCTGCGAGACGACGGCGACATTGTGCGAGATGAAGACGACGGCGGTGCCCGTACGGCGGGCGCGGTTCTGGATCAGCCTGAGGATCACCGCCTGCACCGTGACATCGAGTGCGGTCGTCGGCTCGTCGGCGATGATGAGGCCGGGGTTGCAGGAGAACGCCATGGCGATCAGCACCCGCTGCCGCATGCCCCCGGAGAGCTCGAACGGATAGAGGTTCATGACCCGCTCGGGCTCGCCGATCAGCATGTCGGCGAGGATGTCGCGGGCGACGCGTCTTGCCTCGACAAGGCCGATTTCCTCGTGCCGCATGATGACGTCGGTCAGTTGCCTGCCGATGCGGATCGTCGGGTTCAGCGCGTTCATCGGCTCCTGGAAGATGGTCGAGACCACCTTTCCGCGCAGGTCCTGCAACTGACTGTCGTCCATGGACAGGGTGCTGTGGCCAAAGAGCCGGACGTTGCCACCGGTGATATGATAGCGCCCCTTGGGCAGAAGCCCGGTTGCGGCCATGGTCGTCACCGACTTGCCGCAGCCGGACTCGCCGACGATGCCGACGACCTCGGCCTTTGCGACGTTGATCGAAACGTTGTCGAGCGCCTTGACCGCGCCGCTGAAGGTTGGAAACTCCAGCGACAGATTGTTGATGGCCAGCGCCTGGCCGCGTGGTTCTGCCGTTCCCGTCGTCATCATCATCTGCCCCTCAAGCGCGGGTCGAGCATGTCGCGGATGCCGTCGCCGACGAGATTGCACCCCATGGCCGTGATCAGGATCGCCAGACCCGGAAAGGTCGCATACCACCATTGGTCGAGCATGTAGCTGCGGCCGCTGCTGACGAGCGCGCCCCATTCGGCGGTCGGCGGCTGGGCGCCGAGGCCGATGAAGCTGAGGGCGGCCGCGATCAGCACGACGCCGCCGAGATCGAGCGTCGCCTGGACGATGATCGGCGACGTGGCGTTTGGCAGGATATGCCAGCGCAGGATGTAGAACGGCGACGCACCATAGGTGCGCGACGCCTTCACGAAGACCTGCTCACGCAGCGACAGCGTCTGGCCGCGGGCGAGGCGCACATAGGCGGGGATCCGGACGATCGCGACCGCCAGCATCGAATTGAACAGGCTCGGGCCGAGCGCCGCTGCCAGCGCCATCGCAAGCACCAGCGCCGGGAGCGCGAGCACGACATCCATGAGCCGCATGATCGCCGTATCAACCCGGCCGCCGACCACGCCCGAGAAGCAGCCGATCAGCACCCCGACGGCCGTCGAAATCAGGACGATCATGAACGCGGCGCCACAGGAGGCCCTTGCCCCGAAGATGACGCGCGAGAACAGGTCGCGGCCGACCTCATCCGTGCCGAACCAATGGGCGGAACTCGGCGGCAACAGGCGGGAGGTCAGGGAGACCTTGTCGGGATTGTAAGGCGCGAGCCAGGGGGCAGCGACGATCATGACGAGAACGGCAAGGATGATCGCGACGCCGACCAGTGTCAGCGGACTGCGGCGGCTGAGATACCAGAGATAGCGCAGCCGATCGGTGAAGGGCCTGCTCCTGCGGGTCGCCACAGGGTCTGTCGGCGTGATGGCGGACATGATCAGACCTCCCTGATCTGCGGATCGGCGAGCATGTAGGCGAGATCGACCAGGAGGTTGATCAGCACATAGCCGATGGACGCAACGATGGTGAAACCCATGATCGCGGGAAAATCGAGCGTCTGGATCGAGGTGACGACATAGGTTCCCATGCCGGGCCAGGCAAAGATCGTCTCGGTCAGCACCGCCCCGTAGAGCAGATCACCGAGCGCCAGCCCGAGCAGCGTGATCGACGGGATGAGCGCGTTTCTGAGCGCATAGTTGAAGATGATCATGCCCTTGCGCAGGCCGCTCGCGCGCGCCGTGCGGATGTAGTCCTCCTGCAGCACGTCGAGCATCGAGGCGCGGATCTGGCGTGTGATCACGCCCATATTGGCAAAGGCGAGCACGAAGCCGGGCAGGATGATGTGGTAGAGCGCGCTGCGGAAAGCGTCGAAGCGGCCCTGCAGCAGCGAGTCCACCAGCAGGAAGCCGGTGATGCGCTCCGGTGTCGCGATGCCCATGGCGAGGCGCCCGCTGCCGGGCAGGATCTGGAATTTCGCATAGAAGACGTAGATCAGGATCAGGCCGAACCAGAACACCGGCATGGAGATGCCGCAGACCGACACCGTGCGCGCGACCTGGTCGATCGGACCATCCTTGTAGACGGCCGAGAGCACGCCGAGCGGCACGCCGAGACAGATCGCGATAAAGAGCGCGACCATGCCGAGCTCGAGCGTCGCCGGCAGGAAGGTGCGGATGTCGGCGGCAACGGGACGATTGGTTCTGAGCGACGTGCCGAGATCGCCTTGAAGCAGCTTGCCGATATAGATCGTGAACTGTTCGACGACCGGCCGGTCGAGGCCGAGCGTCCGCCTGACATTATCCAGTGTTTCGGCACTCGCCCGGTCGCCGGCGATCATGCGCGCCGGATCACCGGGAATGAGATGCGAGATCGTGAAGGTGATGACGGCGACCCCCAGCACCACGAAAAGCAGGAGGATCAGACGCGGAAGAATGATGCGGGTGATTGCCATGGACGCCAGCCCTTTCGGCAGGGAAACCCTGCCTTAAGCTATGGAAACGACGAAGTGCCGCCTCCGGAGCCATTTGCGGCCGCCGGCAGGCGTTTCCTCGATGGAGACCTCTTTCGGATCGGGTCGATCCGCCGGCTCACTCCGTCTTCGACATCGTTCCGAAGTTGTAGACCTGGATCAGCATGGGGTTGTAGACATAGCCCTTCACCGCGGCGCGGCGGGCAAAGATGTCGTTCTTTTCCATGATGTAGAGATAGGGCGCATCCTCGGTCGAAAGCTTCTGCGCTTCGATGTAAAGCGCCTTGCGCTTGCCTTCGTCGACGATCGAGGCTGCCTCTTTGACGAGACCAGTCACCTTGCTGTTACCGTAGAAGGAGCGGTTGCCCGGGCCGCCCATCTTGTCGGCGTCGAACCAGTAGTTCATGAACATGTAGGGATCGGCGAAATCGGGCGTCCAGGCGCCTGGCGCCATGTCGAACTTGCCGTTGGCGACCAGCTCTCGCTTGGTCGTGTCGGCGACCGACTGCAGATCGAGCTTGATGCCGATTTCCGAAAGCGAGGCTTGGAGGGCAAGGCCGACCGGCTCCCAGGCAGGATCGGCCTGCGAGAAGGTATAGGTCAGGTGGATGTCGCTCTTGCCGGATTCGGCAAGCAGCGCCTTGGCCTTGTCGATGTCGTAGCTGTACTGGAAGCCCTGCGGGTCGTGGCCCCACATGCCGCTCGGCACGGCGCCGCGCATTTGCTTGGCCTGGCCGAGCATGATGCCGTCGATGATCCCCTGATAATCGACCGCGTAGGAGATCGCCTGGCGCACCTTCGGGTCGTCCAGCGGCGGCTGGCGATTGTTCATGTATATGTAGTTCACATACATGCTCGGATTGCTCTCGACGACGACGGAGGCGTCTTTTTGCAGCGCTTCGGCCTGATCGAGCGGGATTTGTTCGATGATGTCGGCATCGCCGTTCGCCAGTTGCAGGCGGCGTGCCGACACGTCGCCGACGATGCGCAGAACGACCTGTTTCAGCGCCGGCTTGGCGCCTGCGTAGTGTTCGTTGCTATCGAGCACGATGCTCTGGTTCCGTTCCCAGGAAGCGATGCGATAGGGACCGCTGCCGGCCGTATGCTCGGCGAGCCAGGCCTTGGCCATGTCGCCGTCCTTCTCATGCTCCATCACCTTCGGATTGATGATCGCGGCACCGGAGACGGCGAGCGTCGAGATGAAGGGCGCAAAGGGTGCGCTCAGATGAAACCGCACCGTCTGGGGATCGACGACCTCGACCTCCTTCAGGACCGGAAACGCGTCCGACGGACCCGCTTTCAGCTTCATCAACCGATCGAAGCTGAACTTGACCGCCGCGGCATCGACAGGCGTGCCGTCGTCGAACTTGTGGCCATTGGCGAGCTTGAAGGTCCAGGTGAGGCCGGCCTCGTCAGCGGTCCAGCTTTCGGCGAGTTCAGGGCCGACTTCGGTCGATCCACCCTTGTAGGCGACCAGCCGCTCATAGGCGGCGTAGATCAGGGTGTAGCCGCTGTTGCTGATCTCGATACCCGGATCGGCGGTTGGTGGATCTTCCGCGCGCGCCAGCACCAGCACATCCTGCGCGGCGATCGCGCCGGACAGCGGCGTCGATGCCAGAAGCAGCGCAATACCGATCGATTTCCATTTGGAACCGTTCATCTCGTAGTCCTCCCCAGAACTGCGGCGCACGATGCCCTCCCGGCATTCACCGCCACAGCAGACTAGGAAAGGATTTTCCGAAGCGCAAGATTTTTTCCGATCATACGCTATTTTTGCGAGATCTAGTCCTTGTGCTTGATCGTCTGGGTGCTCTCGAGCGTCGAAACCAGCTCGGTCTCCGGCGTTGAGCAGACGCAGATGATCTGGGCCGGCTCGTCGCTGACGCTCAGATAGGCGTGGCCGGTCATGGCGTCGAAATAGGCGGAATCGCCCTTCTTGAGCCGGAGCGGTGCGTAGATCTCGGTGTGAAGCTCCAGTTCGCCGTCAAGAACATAGAAGAACTCTTCGCCCCGATGCCGGATAAGCGGCCCGAATTCCTCGAGCGTGCGGGCCCGTACGACGGCAAAGATCGGCACCATCGACTTCTTCGAGATCTCCGTGCACAGGTAGAGATAATCGTAGTTGTGGGTGATGATCGCCCGGCCGTCGCCGGTTCTTGTATATGTGCGGCGTCCCAAAAGGTTTTGAGTGTCCCCGGCTGGCGCCGGCGTGCCAAAAAGCTCGACGATATCGACCTTCAGCCCCTCAGCAAGCTGGATCAACCGATCGTAGGTCAGCTGCATCTGGTTGTTCTCGACCTTGGAAAGGGTCGAGACCGCAAGCCCGGTCATGGAACTGACTTCGGCCAAGGTCCAGCGGTTGCGGTTGCGAATATCCTTCAGGATCTCGCCGAGGCTGGATTTCGCGTCGGTCATCGTTGGCGTCTCCATTTGCCTGCAGCCATCGAAGTGCTCGCCGCTTTTCGCCCGCCCGCAACATAGAATCCGATTGGCATGATAGGAAAACCATTTCCTATAATACGTGACCGAAATCAACATCGTGTTGAAGGCAATCCCGGCCCCGCAACCCCATGCAGCCTTTCATCGCCTACTGCGCGAACGGATTGGCGACCTTCGGCCAATAGGGACGCTTCAGCTTGGTGAAGGCCAGGTCCTCGAATGTCGGCTGCAGGGCGCCGGGCGCGCTGACATAGAGAATCTCGTGCGCGATCGGTTCGAAGCCGGCGCGGAAATGGTTGCTGGATTTCACCACGACGATTTTCTTCTGCGCGGGGTCCAGCCCCAGCGCCGCCATGCATTCGGGATGGAAGGTCTGGGTGCGGACCGTGTTGAGCACGATGTCGATGCTGCCGGCAGAAACCCACACGGCATCGCCAATGCCAAGCGGGGTCGGCCCGAAACGTTGGGTGACGCCGGACGCCAAGCGCCTGACCGTCACCGTCAGGTCGATCGGGTCGCCGGAGGCCGGCCCTACCTTGCCGCCGATCCTGAGCGCCAATGTGGCGCCTTCTCCCGCCTCGCGGCACATGCGCACCGCAATCGGGTCCCAGTAAAGGCAGGAGGCCACGTCTTCGATACCGCGCTCGATGATGCGACGCAGGATGAAGGTCGAATCTCCCGGCGCACCCCCGCCTGCATTGTCGGAGACGTCGGCAAGCACGACGGGACCGCCCTTGGCGGCAACAGCACGGTCAAGCGCGGCGTCGATGCCGAGATAGTCTCCCCGCATGTCCTCGCGCGCCTCGAAGATTTCGCGACCGAAGGACCGGGCGATGCGCGACGCTTTTTCCGGATCGTTGTCGGTCACGACGAGCATCTTGGCGCCGACATCCTCGACGTCGCCCCAGGGAAAACCATGACCGAAGGAGACCGACAGCACGCCGTCCTGCCCTTCCATCGCCTTCATGCGGTCGACGATGCCGCGCAACGGCGCGCGATGCGGGTGGAAAGTGTTGATCATGCGGCAGTCATACACCCCCATGGCCGGCTTCACTTCGCCCGCGAGCGTGCGTTCCATCAGCCGGAACAGTTGCTCCGCAACCTCTTCGATGTCCGTGTGCGGGTATTCCTTGTAGGTGGCGATCATGGTCGCATTGGCGAGCATGCGTTCGGTGATGTGGCAGTGGAGATCGAGTTCGGCCGCAACCGACACGTCCGGCCCGACCACCTGGCGGACATGCGCAAGCAGATCGCCTTCGACGTCGTCGTAGCCATCAGCGACGCAGGCGCCGTGGAGGGCAAGCATGACGGCGTCGACCGGCATCGCCGCCTTGAGATTATCGAGAATGGTGGTGCGGAAGCTCTCATAGACCGACCGCGTCGTCCTGCCGCCGGGCTCAGCCACGGCGCACAGGCTCTCGACCACGTCCCAGCCGTTTTCCTCGGCGGCGTTACGCCAGACGAACATTTGGGATGAGCAGCAGTTGAGCGGCTTGCTGGTCGCGTCGCCATAGGCGATCAGGTTTTCGCCGAAAGCCTCGATGCCGGTCTGCATCGGCGAGAAGGTGTTGGTCTCCGTATCCAGCCCCGCGATGAAAAGTTTCATTTTCAGTCCCCGCCAATCAAGAAAGATATTTTCTAATCATAAAACTATGTTTATCGTCGGAAAGTCAAATGCATTATCCGCGCCATCGCGCGGCTGACCGGGAGGCAGGAATGCGCCTATATATTTCCGCTGACATCGAGGGGATCGTCGGGGTCGTCAGCCGCGACCACCTGGTGCCCGAAGGTTTCGAATACGAGAACGCCCGCCGCTGGATGACCGACACCGTGGTCCATGCCTGCGAGGCAGCACACGAGGAGGGCGTGGAGGAAGTCATCCTCAGCGATTCCCACGGAAATGGCGAGAGCATCCAGATCGACCGTCTGCCCGATTATGTGCGGATTGTCCGCAGCTGGCCGCGGCCGCTGATGATGATGCAGGGCGTCGAGCTCGGCTCCTTCGTCGGCGCCATGCTTCTCGGCTACCACGCCGGCGCAAGCCATATCGGCGGTGTGCTGTCGCACACGATCGGCGGCACGGCATTCGCCGAAGTGCGGATCAACGGCGTCGTCATGCCGGAAGCCGGCATCAACGCCGCGATTGCCGGGCACTTCGACGTCCCGGTGCTGCTTGCCTCCGGCGACAACGTTGCGCTGGAGGAAATCAAGGAGCGTATCGGCGACATCGTGACGGTGCCGGTGAAGCACGTCTACAGCACGCAATCGGCAATCACGCTGACACCCGCCGTCGCCCATCGCCGCATTCGCGAGGGCGTCAAGGCAGCGCTGGCGAAGGCCGGCTCGGCCAAGCCGTTCAAGCTGGAAAACCCGGTCCTCGAGATCGTCTTCCGCAACCGACTTCCGGCCGAGTACCTCTCCTATCTCAAGGGGATCGAACGCACCGACGGCTACACCATCCGCTACCAGGGCGACGACATGGTTGACATCTCGCGCTTCATCCAATTCGTAGTCGGCTACAATTCCCGCCTCACCTTCTGACGAGCATTTCCGCGGAACCCATTCATGACCACCTCTATCGTCCTCGGCGCCGGCATGGTCGGCGTCTCCACCGCGCTCGCGCTCCAGGAGACCGGGCACCAGGTGGTGCTCGTCGATCGCAAGGCGCCGGGCCGGGAAACCAGCTACGGCAACGCCGGCATCATCCAGACCGAGGCCGTCGAGCCCTACGCCTTCCCGCGCTCAGTGCGCGAGATCGCTTCGGTAATCCTGAAGCGGGGCAACGATGTCGACTGGCGGCTGCGGGACATGCCGCATCTGGCAGGGCCGCTCTGGCGCTATTTTGCGCAGTCGGCGCCTGCGCCCTATGCGTCAACCGTCGCAGCCTATTCGCAACTGGTGTTGCGCGCGGGCGAAAGCCATCAGCGCTTCATCGAACCCGCTGGGGCCGACGATCTGATCGTCCGCCAAGGGTGGCGCGCCGTCTATCGGACCGCCGAGAAATTCGAGGCAGCCGCCACCGCCGCCGAGCGGATGATGCAGGCCTATGGCGTGCCCTCCAACGTGATGAGCGCGGACGAACTCGCCGCAGGCGAGCCCCGGATGCGCCGTCGGCTGACGGGTGCCGTGCACTGGACCTCGCCTTGGACCTGTCTCGACCCGGGCGAGCTGGTCGCTCGCTACGCCGCCCTGTTCGCCAAGCGCGGCGGCGCTATCGTTCGTGGCGATGCAACGACCCTCCAGCAGCACGGGGCCGGATGGCGCGTGTCGTCGGTGGAGGGCACGGTGACGGCCCAAAACGCGATCGTCGCCCTGGGACCGTGGTCGCCGGTGCTCCTCAGGGCCTTTGGTTACCGGATACCCATGGTATTCAAGCGCGGTTACCATCGGCATTTCACGCTTGACGACGGGCCGCGCATCTCGACCTTGGATGTCGACAACGCCACCTTGATTGCGCCGATGAACGCAGGCGTCAGGGTCTTGACCGGCGCGCACCTGGCGCCGCCCGGCGCAGCGCCGGCGTCGCGGCAGATCTCGCATGCCGTCACCGCCGCGCGTGACCTCTTCGCGCTGGGCGACCCCATCGAAGAAACGCCATGGTCAGGCACGCGCCCCTGCATGCCCGACATGCTGCCTGTCGTCGGGCCCAGCCGGCACAAGGGGCTATGGTTCCACTTCGGCCACGGTCATCAGGGCTTCACCTTGGGGCCGACGACAGCGCTTCTGCTGGCCGAACAGTTTGACGGGCGAAGCCAGAATCCATTGGCCCTGCCCTTGATGCCATCGGCTCGAAACTGGGCGTAGCGCAAAGCGAGTTCACCCGGGGCCGACCTCGCAGCAGATGGCCTGATCAGGCTTCTGACGCGACGGGGCTTTTGGCTTGAGGCGAAATGCGTTCGAGCGGTCTCGCCGGCAACCTCGACGACCAGAACGCGCAGCAACTCGCGACCAGGGCAAGCGCCGCAAGGTTCGCTCCGACCCATGGGAGGGCGTCCACCGACAGGTTTACAAGCGCGATCCCCCCAACCACCGTCCCGAGCCCCACACCGATGTGCATCGTTGACAGGTTCAGGCTTATGCCGGCATCGGCCGTCTCCGGCCCGGCTGAGATCAGGAAGCTCTGCACCACCGGCGAGATCATCCAGCTGATGCAGGCCCAGACCATCAGCACGCCAAACATCACCCAGGCGGTGTCCTTGACCAACGGTATCGTGACGAGGGCGAGCAGGTACGCCAGCGGCGTCAGCAACAGGACGGTGCGCGGCGAAAACCGGTCGGCAAGCCAACCACCGAGATAGCCGCCGCTCACGCCGGCAACGCCAAGCACCGCGAACGCGATCGCGATGTTTTCCGTTGCAACGCCGGCAATCTGGACGAGGTAAGGGCCAAGAAAGGCAAACAGCACGAAGTGCCCGCCAATCATCAGGATGGAGACACACTGGCCCGCGACGAGCGGCGGTTTGCGCAGGTGGTCCAGATACCTTGGAAGGGCGGCTTCACGGCGCGCCGAGACCGGAACATGCCGCCAGCTTGCCAACCACACCAGGCCGGCAAGCAGGGATAGTGCGACGAAGACGCCCCGCCAGCCGATCAATCCGCAGATGAAAATCCCCGCGGGAACGCCGAGCACCAGCGAGCCACTGATCCCCATGAAAATGAGGCCGATGGCTCGACCTTTCATGTCTTTCGCGACCAGCTCTGTCGCCAGCATCGTTGCCAGAAGACAGACGGTCGCGCTCGCCATGGCCATGCCGATGCGGCCGACGACAAGCGTTGCGAAATTGGGGCTCGCTGCCGCAGCGAGATTGCTGACGATGAACAGGCCGAGCGCACACAGCAGAAGGCGCCTGCGTTCGATCCTCATCGTAAGGACCAGCGCCAGCGGCGCCGTCAAGGCAAACACGATCGAAAAAACGGCAGTCAATTGCCCGGCAAGCGCGATCGAAACGCCAAGCTCGCCCGCGACATCGGAGACGATGCCGACGATGATGTTTTCGGCGGTTCCTGTGGCAAATGTCGCAAAGGCGAGCAAGATAACGATAGGGTTCATGCGCACGTTCTCCCTGCATGATGACCCATGCGGGCACGAACGAGCGAACGTCCCGACATGGAATGGACATGTCGGGTTTCGAGGCAGAGCTTCGGTTATCCCATGGCAACTTGACTAGCACGTCGGTGTCCGAGCCGGAAGCCCCTCTCGGCCACCTATGCGGGCGCGGCGCCGTCAGCCACCCGCTTGCCGTCGCGGCCGATCGCACCGCAGAGGCCAGGTCACGACACCTCCCGCAAAGACAGCAAGCCAGACGACGACCGGTTGGAGCGGCAGCCTGGCGGCGTGATACAGCCACTGCCAGGGAGCGACGTCCGGCGCACTCAGGCTGTCCAGCGCATGCTTGATATTGGCCGGAAAGACGAGCACCGCATAAAGGGCGAGCGCGATGCCGGCATGTTTTCGAAGAGCCGGGATCAACAGGCCGATCGCTCCCGCGATCTCGCAAAGTCCTGTCAAGAGGATCACCTCTGGCGCGTCAGGCACCCACGAAGGGGTGATGGCGACAAAGGGCGCTGGAAGGGCCATATGCAGAACGCCCGCCGTTCCATATAGCGCGACCATGCCGGCCCTGCACCTCAACCGCCAGAGATCAACGCTCGTCATCTGCCGCGATCCGCTCTTCGATCGTCCTTGCCACGGCGTTCAGATCGACTTTCCGGCCGCTGATCTTTTCAATCGCCGCGACGGCCAGATCGCTTGCGACATAGTCCGACTTGTGCCCGAGATTGTGCACGACCAGCAGGCTTGCGCCGCGGATATCCCGGGCCAGGTGCCGCGCATGTACGTCGGGCGATACGATCCTGTCGACGTCGCCGGTGATGATGACCGTAGGCGCCTTGATCCTGTGGTATTTGCGACTTGCCGTCCGGGTCCAGTCGTTGAGTGCCGCCACTTCCTGTGCATTGTGCCGGAAGGCTGCGGGCCTGAGCGCCTGCAGGGTCCGGGCTTCACGAATGTAGTTTTTCGGCATCTTGTTCGGCGCAAACGTCGCGCGCGTCGCGCTGCCGATCGCAAGAAGCCCGATTGGTGGGGCGAGCAGAGTGCTGAAGAGCGCACCCGACACAGGAACGGCTGCTGCGTCATAATACCAGGCGACGCCACCTTTCCAGGGATAGACGGCGGGCGACAGGAAGACGAGACCGGCCACCCTTTCGGGATGACGCACGGCAAGGGCCGCTGCGATCGCGCCACCGAAGGAGTGGCTGACAATGATCGCCTTCCGGATCCCGCGCCTTTCCATAAGACTTGCGATGGCATCGGCCTGTCCGTCAGGCAGGATGTTTTCAGGTCCGCCGACGTCGGAGCCGCCATGTCCGGGGCGGTCAACGAACAGGAGCGTCGCTCTGCCTTCGAGCTTGCCGCGAAAGGCGTACATCGGGTCGTAAAGACTGGCGCTGGCACCGTGGATGAACACGATCGGCGGAAGGCCCGCCCGCTTGCCGGGTTCAAGAAGCACGCTGTTGAGACTGAAGCCGCCGATATCGATGCGAACAGGACGCGTCTCATTCGCGATCGCCCTGAGTGGATCGAAAATGGTCCCGATCAGAACCAGCAGGCCAAGGGCTACCTGAAATCTTGCGCGCGCGTTCATAGTGTTCCTGAAGAATAGCGACCTCCAGGCATATACGTGCGAGAACCGCGATCGGTTTCGGTTTGGCGTTCAGTGTGGTCCGCAATGCGGAGCGATGTGTCACGGCCTGCCTGCGAGCCGCAATCCTACCGGCTCGCAGGCGCGCGACCATAGAGCAGAAGCATGAAGATGATCACCACGCCGTAGATGATCTGGCGCCCGGCTTCCGGCATCTGCGTGACGGAGAGGATCGATTGCAGGAGCGTGATGAGAATGACGCCCGCGACCGTGCCGAGATAGGATCCCTTCCCGCCGAGGATCGAGGTGCCTCCGAGCACGACGGCAGCGATTGCCGGAAGAAGATAGGCGTCGCCCATGGATTGCGCCGCCTTCGAGGCGTAGCCGGCGAGCAGCACGCCGCCCAGCGCCGAAAGTCCGCCCGAGGCGGCAAAGGCAATCATGACGATACGGCGGGTGTTGATGCCGGAGAGATAGGCCGCACGCTCGCGATTGCCGATGCCATAGACCGCGCGCCCGAAGCCCGTCCGGCGCAGAAGGAAGACCATCGCCGCGCCGATCAGCGCCCAGATGAAAACCACATTGGGAACACCGGGGACCAGAGCGCCGGTGGCGAGATAGCGCATGGCTGCGGTGGCGGAATCCTGCGGCGAGAAGCCGCCCGTGTAGACCACCATCACTCCTTGAGCGACGGCATTGGTCGCGAGCGTCACGATCATCGAGGGGATACGCAGGTATGCCACGCCGACGCCGTTGATGAGGCCGATGCCGATGCCGCACAGGATACCGAATGGAATGGCAAGCGCGATCCCGACCGGACCGTAGGCCGCGGCCGCACAGGCCATCATCGCGCCCGTGGCAACGGTCCACGGCACCGAAAGATCGATCTGCCCGAGCAGGATGACGAGCATCATGCCGGTGGCGATGATGCCGAGGAAGGACGCCACCTTCAATTGCTGCAGCAGGTATTCCGGCGACAGGAAGCTGCGCGAATAGAGGCTGCCAAGGAAAAGCAGCAGCAGGATGCAGCCAAACGCGGTGACCACCGCCGGATCGAGATTGCGTATGAATGTCGATTTGCGTCCGGTTGCGCCAGTCATCGCCGTCTCGCTCACAGGAACCACTCCAGTCTATTGCGCACCCTGAAGAGCGCAAGGGCTCCGAGGCTGATGGCCGCCAGCAGGATCAATCCCTGGAACAGCGGTTGCCAGAGTGGATCGAGATCGAAAACGAACAACAGGTCGCCGATCGTGCGGAACGCCAGCGCACCGAAGACAGCGCCGATGGCGCTGCCCTTGCCGCCGAACAGCGAAACGCCCCCCAGCACCACGGCTGCGATCGAAAACAGCGTGTAAGCGTTGCCGCTGGCGAGCGCCGCGTCGCCGGTATAGGTGAAAAAGGTGAGGAACAGTCCGCCAAGGGCGGCCACCAGGCCCGCGAGGGTATAGGCGAGCAGCTTGCCGCGGCGGATCGGCATGCCGGACATGTAGGCCGCCGTCTCGGAGGAGCCTACGGCATAGGCCGCCCGCCCATAAACCGATCGGCTGAAGGGCACCCAGATCAGGACGACCACCGCTGCAAGCGCCACGAGGCTAGCCGGGACCACCCCGAAGATCCGTCCGGTCAGGGCATCGGCAAGGCCCTCGTTGACGGATCCGCCCGGAAAAGGCCGCAGCAACAGGGCGATGCCGAAATAGACCGCGCCTGTCGCGATCGTCGCCACGATCGGCTGCAGCCGCCCATAGATGACAATGGCGCCGTTGATCGCGCCGCAGAAGGCCCCAACGGCCAGGACGACGACGACACCGAACGCCGTCTCAAGCGGCGAGCCGACGACGAGCCACGAGGCCAGGCAGTTGGTGAGAAGGAAAATCATGCCTACCGAGAGGTCGATGCCGGCGGTGATCACCACCATGGTTTGAGCCATGGCGACAAAGGCGAGCAGCACGCCTTTGTTGGCGGCCGTCTGGATCACGTTGGCGGTAAAGCCGGCCGGATGGTTCGCCGTGTAGATAATGAACATCAGCACGAAGATCGCAACCGCCGTCAGGGTGCCCCGGTGCTCCGTCAGTCGGTACCGCCAGTCGTTCATTGGATGGACTCCCGATGGCTTGGGTCTGCGGATGGGATGTTGAGCGCGCTCGCAATCAGCGCGCGCTCCGTGATCTCGGCACCCGCAAGCTCTCGCTTGACCGCTCCGTCGTAGAGCACGAGGACCCGGTCGCAGCAGCCGATGAGCTCGGCATAGTCGGTCGAATAGAAAAGGATGGCCGCACCTTCGTCCGCAAGGCGCCGTAACAGCTGGTAGATCTCCTGCTTGGTACCGACGTCGATGCCGCGCGTTGGGTCGTTGAGGAGAACGATGCGCGGCTGCCGCATCAGCCATTTCGCAATGACGACCTTCTGCTGGTTGCCGCCCGAAAGCGCACCGACAGGAGCGTCAATGTTGCCCGCCTTGATGGCGAGCAGCGTCATCATCCGGTCGATGGCGCTCTCCTCCTTCGCGCGGTCGATGATCCCGCCGCGCGTCAGCCGATCGAGGGAGGCGAGCGAAAGATTGTCACGCACCGTCATCGGCAGCATCAGCCCCTCGGTCTTGCGATCCTCGGGAATGAGCGCCATGCCGATGCCGTGCCGACGCGCTTGCGCCGGGCTGCCGATGCTGGTCGCTCGGCCGTCGACAAGAACCGTGCCGCGCAGCCCGCGCAGGACCCCGAACAGCGCAAGAAGCAGGTCGCGCTGTCCTTGCCCGTCCAGCCCGCCGAGACCGACAATTTCGCCTGCACGCAATGAAAACGAGATGTCGTGAAGGCGGTTCGCCCAGGACAGATTTCGCGTCTCGAGCACAGGTTCAGCGGGAGCGAGCGGGCCTGGCTTGGGTGGATAGACGCTATGATATTCACGACCGATCATCATCTCGATGACCTCGCTATCGCTCCTTGACCCCGCCGCGTAGCTTGCGACCTTGCTGCCGTTGCGAAACACCGTGCACTCGTCTGCCAGTTCGGCAATCTCGTTCATCCGGTGGGAGATGTAGACAAGCGCCAGCCCCTCCGCACGCAACCGCTTCAACACGGCAAAGACCTTGGAAACATCGGCCGCCGTCAGCGCCGACGTCGCCTCGTCGAGAATGAGGATGCGCGGCTTGCGGGCGAGCGCCTTGGCGATTTCGACGATCTGCTGGCGCGACAGCGGCAGATCCTTGACCAGCGCCAGAGGATGGATGTCCGACGCACCGGCACGCGCCAGCGCCTCTTCTGCCAGGTGCCGCTGTGCCTTGCGGTCGATCATGCCGAACCGGGTCGGCGGATTGAAGATGACGATGTTGTCAGCGACGCTGAGTTCCGGGATCAGCGACAGCTCCTGGAAGACGCAGGCGATGCCGGCAGCGTTGGCGGCAGCCGGCGACGCGAACGCCACCGGCTGTCCATCGAGCGTCATCTTGCCCTCGTCCGGTCCCACGACGCCCGCCATGATCTTGATGAGCGTCGACTTTCCGGCACCGTTCTCGCCGAGAACGGCGTGAATGGCACCGGCCCTCACGGACAGATCGGCGTTTTCAAGCGCCCGCACCCCGCCGTAGCGCTTCGATATGCCTTCCATGCGAAAGAGCGGTGCGCCGCTTTCCATTGCGCTCTCCGGAAAACCGTTGTTGACGACGGGGCACGGCACAGGCGTGTCGTGCCCCGATCCTGATCGAACTACTGGTTTTCCTTGCTCTGCTTCATGATCTCCTGGGCGGAGAAGTTGATCCCGCAGGTGGGGAAGGAATTGCCGACAAAGAAATTGTCGGACTCGGCCTGGAAGTAATCCTGGCCCTCCTTGAAGTTCGGATCTTCGACGATGGCCAGCGGCAACTTGACCGACTGCGGCACCACCTGGCCCTCGAGTGCTGCGATCGCCGTCTTGATGGCGACGGCCACCTGCGCGGGTCCTGTTCCGGCCGACGAGCATTTCAGGCCGTCGCCGGCATGGGCCGCACAGAACTTGCGGAACCCGTTTTCGGTTTCGCCGCCGAACGGCACGAAGGGATGTTTGGCGTCGATCATCGCCTGCACGATGCCGGTATCCCCACCCTGGCCGGTAATGCCGTCGAAGGGGCCGCTGGTTGCGATTGCATCCGCCGTCACCTTCTGGGCGACACCGTCGTCCCATTTGCCCATGACCTCGACGACCTCGAACTTCTTGCCCGACGCCTGCAGCTTCTCATGGATGCCGTCGTGCCTGTCGGTATCGACAGACGTGCCGGCCACACCGCGCACCTCAAGCACCTTGCCGCCGTCAGGCAGATGTTTGACCAACCAGTCGCCCCACAGTTGCCCGAGCCCCTTCTGGTCGACGTTGACGTTGATGGCGTCCTCCGTGTCGAGGATGTTGTCGAAGGCGACGAGCACGACGCCCGCTTCCTTCGCCCGCTTGATGACCGGCGCAAATGCCGTCGGGTTCTGGGCGTTGACGACGATCGCGTCATAGCCGGAATCGATGAAGTTGTTGATCGCCGAGATCTGGGCGGGCACGTCCTCGCCCGTGGAGACGACCTTGAACTCCTTCAGCTTGGCTGCGACGTCGGGTTGGGCGGCATAGGCCTTGGCCGTCTGCACCATCTGGATACGCCAGGTGTTGGCAATGTAGCCGTTGGCCAGCGCAACCCGATACGGGCCATCCTTTTTCGGGAACTTGAAGAATTTCGTGTCCGCCGACCATGGCGCGAAACACTCCGGCTCGGCCGCAGGGCCTGAGACGATTTCCGGATCTGCATAGGCAGCAGATCCCAGCATGAAAAAGGCAGTGGCGGCAACGATGCCGCCAACGAGTGACTTCACCATCGACATTTCCTCCCATGGGCGCGCCACTTGTTTTGTTCTCCAGCCCGGGGCGGAAATCCTCCCCCGAACGGCACGAACTCCTGCGGCACCGGCACGCTGGATGCCTGCTTTCACCATTGACGAGGCGCTCTGGTCTCCTCCCGAAAACACCGCTGTCTCTTAATTAGGTAGCGCTACCACATACGATTGTAAAGTAACATTTGTGGATTACAGAGAACCGGATATCCCGGATTTCAGATCAATTTCAGCGCCAATTCGGCGTTCGCGCAGGAAGGCTATTCCCTTCCGTAATGATAGCGCTATCATATCGCCACGCCCAGAATACGTTCTTTGCCGCACGAGGGAGGCCCCATGGCCGAGGATTTCGAGATCGTGGACCCGCGCTTTGCCCGGCTGGTCAATCACAGCGCCCGGGTGGAACAGCTTTATACGGGATGTCGCTGGGCCGAGGGGCCGGCCTATTTCGCCGCCGGGCGCTATCTCTTGTGGTCGGACATCCCCAACGACCGGATGCTGCGTTATGACGAGACCGATGGGCATGTGAGCATCTTTCGGCAGCCATCGAACTTTTCAAACGGCAACACCTCCGATCGGCAGGGCCGCCTTGTGACCTGCGAGCACGGCGGCCGCCGCGTGACCCGTACGAACCACGACGGCAGCATCACGACCATCGCCGACCGCTGGAACGGCAAGCGCCTCAACTCGCCGAACGACGTCGTCGTGCGCTCCGACGGTTCGATCTGGTTTACCGATCCTGCCTACGGCATCGAGAGCGATTACGAAGGACACAAGGCGGAAAGCGAGATCGGCGCCTGCCATGTCTATCGTGTCGACCCGGCGACGGGCGCAGTCGCCGCGGTCATTACCGACATGGTGCGGCCGAACGGCCTCGCGTTCTCTCTTGACGAAAGACAGCTCTACGTCGTCGACACCGGCCGGACGCACGGCCCCGATCTTCCAGCCCACATGCGTGTCTTCAATGTCGACGAAGCGGGCACCGTGTCGGGCGGCAAGGTCTTTGCGGAGTGCACCGCCGGCCTGTTTGACGGTTTCCGTCTTGATGACGAGGGTCGGATCTGGACGAGTGCCCGCGACGGCATCCACTGCTATCACCCTGATGGCACCCTGCTCGGCAAGGTGAGAGTGCCGGAGAACACCGCCAACTGCGTGTTCGGCGGGCCGAAGCGAAACATCCTCTACATCTGCGCCACGAGTTCGCTTTATGCCGTTCGGCTGATGGTCAACGGCGCACGCCTCTACTGAGGCAGGAGGTCAGTCATGCCGTTCGTGCGGATCACCATTGTGCGTGAGGTCCTCGCCGACGATCCTTCGGCTAAGAAAGCTTCAATCGCAACCAAGGTCGCCACCGCAATTGCCGAAGCGACCGGCCTTCCCGAGCGTGAAATTTCCGTCGTGTTCGACGAGGTCGACGCCAGGAACTGGTATGTCGGTTATACCGATGTCGAGACCTTGCGCGCGCAAAGCCAGCAGGGGTCGACGTGACGGACGATATCGCCTCCAGAGACCAGAGCCGCAAGGCAAGCCGGCGCGGCAGCGGCAGGCCGACGATCGCCGACGTCGCAAAACTGGCCGGCGTCGCTGCGATCACCGTCTCGCGTGCGCTACGGGACCCATCGCTGGTTTCGGCCGAGCTGCGCGCCGAGATCGATACGGCAGTGAGCCAGCTCGGCTATGCGCCCGACCCCAATGCGCGCGCGCTCGCCTCTTCGCGCGCCGACGTGATCGGCGTTCTCGTTCCGTCGCTGACGAACATCGTTTTCGCCGACACCCTGCGCGGCATCTATGACGGGCTCGGCGACGGGCCGCTGCAGATCCAGATGGGCAACACCCACTATTCCCCGCGGGAAGAGGAACGGCTGATCCGCATGTTTCTGAGCCAGCGGCCATCGGCGATGATCGTGTCCGGCATCGACCAGACCGAAACGACCCGCAAGCTGCTCGAGAGTGCGGATTGCCCCATCGTGCAGATCATGGAGTATGGCGACGGACCGGTCGACATGCTGGTCGGGTTCTCCCACTTCGACGGCGGCAAGGTGGCCACCAACCATCTGATCGAGGCCGGATACCGCCGCATCGGTTTCATCGGCGCCCGAATGGATCCACGCTCGCAGCGCCGCCTCGCCGGCTATCGCTCGGCGCTGGAGGCGGCACAGCTCTTCGATCCCAAACTGGTGACCACCACGTTGACCCCGTCGCGCGTCTCGCTCGGCGGCCAGCTTCTGTCCGATGCACTGGCAAAGGTCGCCGATCTCGATGCCGTCTTCTGCAACAATGACGACTTGGCCATGGGTGTGCTGTTCGAGTGCCAGAGGGCAGGCATCGCGGTGCCGCACCGCATGGCAATTTGCGGCTTCAACGACCTCGACATGATGCACGTCGCCTATCCGTCACTCACCAGCATACGCACGCCGCGCTATGAAATCGGCCGACAGGCGGTGCTGATGGTGCTGGATCGGCTGGCCGGACGGCCGATTGCATCGCCAATCGTCGACTTGAGATTCGAGCTCAAAATCCGCGAAAGTACGATGCGATGACGATTATCCGGATGGCCGATCGTAGAACTGCCCGCGTCCGCCAGACCCGGCGCGTCGACTAAGCAATCCCCGCCGCCGTTTCAATATAGGCCGCAAGGCAGAGGGCAGAAACCGAAATGCTGGCCCACGGGGGCACCGTCTCTGTCAACCTCGTCGAGCAGACAGCGCCTGCGACAAGCAGGGCGCCGGCCAATGCGCCGTGCTGCGCAACCGCAAGGCCGATCGCACAAAGGCTCACGGCGCCCGCAAGGGTCGTGAGCGACGCGGCAGCCAGAGCGGCGTTCGTTTCCGCGGAGAAAACGACCTTGAAACGCGGCCAACTGAGAATGAAAGAGAGGAGAAGGAGCAGGAGGGACGCGCGCATCAGCATGCCCGAGCCACGGTGCAGTGGTCGTTGCCGTCGACGCTGGGGGCGTGCCTGTTTCGAGACGACAATACGTCGCCGACAGCGATGAGAACCGGATTGTCGTAGCCGATCTCCTCTATGCCCTCAGAGATTGTCGCAAGCGTGCCGCGCCAGCGGCGTTCCGTCGGCCGGCTCACATCGCTCATGATCACGGCCGGCGTTTCAGGCGAGCGCCCTTCACCGATCAGCTTTTCGGCGATCAGCCCCGCCGTTCGCCCCCCCATGTAAAAGACCGTTGTGCTCCGCCGGTCGGCAATGCCTGCCCAGTCGACATCGTCGGGCAGGCCGCCGTGGCGGGAATGACCGGTCACGAGGCGGAGTGATTGGGCGTGGTCGCGATGGGTCAGGGACAGGCCGAGACGGGAGGCCATGGCGCTTGCAGCCGTGACGCCGGGGACGACGTCGACGGGAATGTTCTCGCGATCGAGATGGGCGATTTCCTCGCCGGCCCTGCCGAAGACCATGGGGTCGCCGGATTTCAGCCGCACGACGCGTTTCCCGGCCCTGGCGAGCTTGACCATCATGGCGTTGATGTCTCCCTGCCGACAGCTTTCGCGGCCGCCGCGCTTTCCAACCAGCAAACGTTTTGCCTCCCGCCGCGCGAGTTCGAGCACATCTGACGAAACGAGGTCGTCGAAGAGGATGACATCGGCCGCCTGGAGCGCGCGGACCGCCTTCAGCGTCAGGAGTTCGGCATCGCCCGGCCCCGCGCCGACCAACGTCACGCGACCTATGGCGGGGGCTCCCGCGAGCCTTTCGGCATCAGCAAGAAGCACCCCGCCTACGCCCTCCTCCGGCGTATCCAGTGTCGAAAAGACGCGATCGGCAAACCGCTCCCAGAAGACGCGGCGCCGGGGACCGGGTTCGATACGGCGGTTCACCGCTCCGCGAAGAGACTGCGCCAGCACCGCCCAGGCCTTCAGGCTTTTCGGCAACAGCGTCTCGATCTTGCGGCGGATCGTCTGGGCGAGGATCGGGGCGGCGCCATCGGTCGATATCGCAACGACGACGGGCGAGCGATTGACGATGGAGCCGAACTGGAAGTCGCAGAATTCCGGCTTGTCGATGACGTTGACCGGGACGCCGGCCGCGCGGGCGGCGGCGAAGAACGCCCGCGCCTGCGCCACGTCTTCGCAATCGCCGACGGCAAGTGCTGCACCGTCAAGATCGGCGGGCGCCCAGTGCCGACTGTTCAGCGTCATGCGCGCGGCCGGATGAGCCGGCGTGCGATCGAGAGACGCCTCGAGCGCGCCATCACTTGCTGCGGCATAGAGGTCGACATGCGCGCCGCAGGCGGCCAGCAGCTCGGCTTTCCAGACCGCGCCGTCCGTTGCACCGGCAACCACGACACGCCGTCCCTCCAATGCGTAGAAGACCGGAAGCTTGGCAAGCGCCTCCATGCGGGCAGGTCCTTCATTCCGCGGCTGCTGAAAGACATCCATCGATGATCCCCCTGATCTCGGCGCGGCAGGAGCCGCAATTGGTTCCGGCATTGAGCGTGAGGCCAACGGCCTCGACGCTGCGGCAACCGCCGCGCACGGCAGCGATGATCTGGTTGACGCCGACGCCGAAGCAGGAACAGACGGTGGCGCCGGGATCCGGCTTGTCTGCTCCCGGCCGGCCGGCAACGAGCGCGAAGCGCTTGCGCAGGTTGACGTGATCGGTGGCGAGCTGCGCGATCGCCCAGTTACGAGCGACGGCAACGGGCTCGCAGGCCAGGAAGAAGGCTGCGAGAAGCCGCGTGCCATCGAAGAAGGCGAGCCTGATGTCGCCGGTCTGCGCATCCGCATAGCCGAGCGGATCTATCCCTTGCGGGATGGCAAAGACGCGGCGGCACCAGTCCGCCCAGTCTTCCAACGGTTCGGCAAAGGCCGCCTCCAGACGCCAGCCTCCCCACGCCTTTGCCAGCGCCCAATAGGCCGCGTCCGGATCGACCGGCTTTGCCCGAGAGACAGCAAAGGCGTAGTGCGTCGCCTTGAATTTTCGCGCGGCGACCGCAACGTTTTTCGACGCCGGCTGGCCGGAAAGGCGATCGGTGATCGGCGGCACGAGGACATCGATGCGCGCCTTGGCCGCAAACTGGTCGTTCCAGTGCATGGGCGCAAAGATGCTGCCACGCGCCTGGCGTTCGGTGATGAGCGCACGCACGATCACCTTGCCCTGTGGGCTTTCGATCTCGACGAGGCCGGCGTTGCCGATGCCGATTTCCATCGCATCGCGCGGATGCAGTTCCGCAAACGGTTCGGCGATATGTGCCGAAAGGCGCGCGCTTTTGCCTGATCGCGTCATCGTGTGCCAGTGATCGCGGATGCGGCCCGTGTTGAGCGTGAAGGGGTAATCGAGATTGGTGCGATCGGCATCCGTCGGTCGAACGGCAACGAAGCGCGCCTTGCCGTCGGCATGGTAAAATCCGCCGTCGGCAAAGAAGCGGCTTTCGGCGCTGATTTCGCCTTGCCGCTGCGGCCACTGGAAGGGCGCCAGAGCGTCATAGCTTTCCGCGCTCAGATCGGCATGGGCGCCGATATCGAAATCGCGGCTGCCGGCATTCTCGAAGGCCGAGAGCGCGGCGTGTTCGCGAAAGATCGTGGCAGGCGCTTGATAGGCGAAGGCATCGGCGTAGCCCAGGCGACGCCCGACTTCGGCCAGTTGCCACCAGTCCGCCCGGGCTTCCCCGGGGGCTTCAAGGAACGCGCGCTGGCGCGAAATGCGGCGTTCGGAATTGGTAACCGTCCCGCTCTTTTCCCCCCACCCGAGCGACGGCAGCAACACATGCGCATGGCGGGTGGTATCTGTCTCTTTCAGGATGTCGGAGACCACGACGAAGGGACAGGCGCTGATCGCCGCCTCGACGGCATGGGCGTCCGGCATCGAGACGACGGGGTTCGTCGCCATGATCCAGAGCGCCTTGACGCGTCCTTCGGCCACCGACCGGAAGAGATCGACGGCCTTCAGCCCTGGCTTTTGCGCGATCGCCGGCGATTGCCAGAAGCGTTGCACGCGATCCCGATCGCCGGCATCTTCGATCGCCATGTGGGCGGCGAGCATGTTGGCAAGGCCACCGACCTCGCGGCCGCCCATCGCATTTGGCTGCCCCGTCAGCGACAACGGCCCCATGCCCGGCCGGCCGATGCGGCCGGTCGCAAGATGACAGTTGATGATCGCGTTGACCTTGTCGGTCCCCGAGGACGACTGGTTGACGCCCTGGCTGTAGCAGGTCACGACCTTTTCTGTTGTCGAAAACAGCCGGTAGAACTCGCGCAGTTGCATGGCCGGAAGGCCGGTTCGCTCGAGCACCTCGTCGAACGGGACGGCGGACGCGGCGAGAAAAGTCTCCGCAAAGTCGGCCGTATGGGCCGCGACGTAGTTCTGGTCGACCGCATTGCTGGAAACCAGGTGCGAAAGCAGCCCGACGAAAAGCGCCACATCCGCATCGGGCCGGATGGCAAGATGGAGGTCGGCGATATCGGCCGTCATGGTGCGGCGCGGATCGATCAAGACGATCTTCATGCCCGGCCGCTTTGCCTTGGCGGCGGCAAGGCGCTGGTAGAGGACGGGGTGGCACCAGGCGAGATTCGAGCCGGTGAGTAAGACCAGATCCGCCAGCTCCAGATCCTCATAGGTCCCCGGGACCGTGTCCGAACCGAAGGCACGGCGGTGCCCGGCAACCGACGAGGACATGCAGAGGCGCGAGTTGGTATCGATGTTGGCTGACCCGATAAAACCCTTCATCAGCTTGTTGGCGACGTAGTAGTCCTCGGTCAGCAGCTGTCCGGAGACGTAGAAGGCGACCGAATCCGGCCCGTATTCGGCAATCGTTTCCGCGAAACGCGTCGCGACGAGGTCGAGCGCTTCGTCCCATGCGGCCTGGCGCCCGCCAATCTCCGGATGCAGCAGCCGACCATCGAGGTCGAGGGTTTCGGCGAGTGCGGACCCCTTGGAGCACAGCCGGCCGAAATTGGCGGGATGGTCGGCATCGCCGCGCACGGCGACGG
The DNA here is from genome assembly GCF_035999135.1 of Ensifer sp. Taxonomy (GTDB): domain Bacteria; phylum Pseudomonadota; class Alphaproteobacteria; order Rhizobiales; family Rhizobiaceae; genus Ensifer. Next base: position 23,806 of record NZ_DASYGZ010000114.1, on the reverse strand, counting down.
CGCCGTTGTCATCGACCGTCGCGATGACCCCGCAGCCGACGCCGCAATAGGGACAGGTGGTCTTGACCTCCTTTTCCATGGTCATTCCGCCGCGATCAGGAGGCTTTCGAGCGCAATGAACAGCGCGCCGCCGTCAATGCGCACCGGTATGGTGCGCACCGCGCCTTCGTCGGCCCCGAGCGCCTTTCCGGTTTCGAGCGAGATCGCCCAATTGTGCAAGGGGCAGGTGACCGCCTTTGCGTGGACGATGCCCTGCGAAAGCGGCCCACCCTTGTGCGGGCAATGGTCCTCGATCGCGAAGACCTCGTTTTCGGCGGTGCGAAAGACGGCGATCTTGCCCTGAGGCGTCTTCACGCAGCGCGCGCCTCTCAGTGGAATGTCAGAGATGTTGCCGATCAAGTGCCAGGTCATGTCCATCATCTCACTCCGCCGCTTGAGGAAAGCCGACCGTCGCCATCGGCCGGAATTCATGTTTGTCCTTGCCGGAGACGCGCTCCGACCAGGGGTCGACCTGGGCGAATTTCTGGCTGAAGACGAAGCGGTCGTAGAAAGCTTTGCGCTTCTCGGCGTCGCCCATGATCTGGCGGCGGATTTCGTCGAGGCCCACGCGTTTTGCCCATTTGTAGATGCGTTCGAGATAGTGGGCCTGCTCTCGATACATCTGTGTCAGCGCCACGATGTGTTCCAGCGCCTCGTCCTCGGTCTTCACCAGGCCGAGCACCTCGGTGCCCTTGATGTCGAGGCCGGCGGCGCCGGCGAAATGGATCTCGAAGCCACTGTCGACGCAGATGACGCCGATGTCCTTGCAGGTGGCTTCGGCGCAGTTTCGCGGACAGCCGGAGACCGCCATCTTCAGTTTGGCGGGCGTCCAGGAGCCCCACATGAACTTTTCGATGCGGATGCCGAGGCCAGTCGAATCCTGCGTGCCGAAGCGGCACCAGTCGGAGCCGACGCAGGTTTTCACCGTGCGCAGGCCCTTGGCATAGGCCTGGCCGGAGATGAACCCGGCCTTGCCGAGATCAGCCCAGACCGCAGGCAGGTCTTCCTTGTCGATCCCCAGCAGGTCGATGCGCTGGCCACCGGTCACCTTCACCAGCGGGATTTCGAACTTGTCGACCACGTCGGCGATCGCGCGCAATTCTCCCGCATTGGTGACCCCACCCCACATGCGCGGCACGACGGAATAGGTGCCGTCTTTCTGGATGTTGGCGTGAACGCGCTCGTTGATGAAGCGCGACTGGTAGTCGTCGGCGTATTCATCCGGGAAATCGCAGACGAGGTAGTAGTTGAGCGCCGGGCGGCACTTGGCACAGCCGCAGGAGGTCTTCCATTCCAGTTCCTGCATGACCGCGGGAATGGTCTTCAGGCCCTTGGCCTTGATCAACCGGCGGACGTCGTCATGGCCAAGATCGGTGCAGCCACACATCGGCTGGACGGCGGCGGGATTGTAGCCGTCGCCGAGCGTCAGCGTCATTAGCTGTTCGACAAGGCCGGTGCAGGAGCCGCAGGAGGCGGACGCCTTGGTATGAGCGCGCACGTCGTCAAGCGACGTCAGGCCCTTGTCGGCAATCGTCGAAACGATCTTGCCCTTGCAAACGCCGTTGCAGCCGCAGATTTCCGCATCATCCGGCAAGGCTGCAACGGCCGCCATAGGGTCCAGGGGAGCGCCCCCCTGGTATGCCTGGCCGAAGATCAGGGTCTGGCGCATCTCCGAGACGTCGGTCTGCTTCTTCTTCAGATCGTTGAACCAGGCACCATCGGCGGTTTCGCCATAGAGCACCGTGCCGATGATGCGGTTTCCCTTCAGCACCACCCGCTTGTAGACGCCGGCCGTGGCATCGCGCAGCACGATCTCCTCGCGGTCGTCACCATCGGCAAAGTCGCCGAGCGAGAAGAGCTCGATGCCCGTGACCTTTAGCTTCGTCGGCGTGTCGGAATGCACGAAAGCGGCGGAGCGGTCGCCGGCCAGATGCGAGGCGGCGACGCGGGCCATCTCATAGAGCGGCGCGACGAGGCCATAGACCATGCCGCCCACTTCCGCGCATTCGCCCAGCGCCCAGATGCGGCCGTCCGAGGTCTGCATGCCCTGGTCGACGACGATGCCGCGGTTGATTGCAAGGCCGGCATCCCTTGCGAGACCGACGCTCGGCCGGATGCCGACGGCCATGACGACGAGCGTCGCCGGAATGATGCGGCCATCGTCGAGCTCGATGCCCTCGACCTTGCCGTTGCCGACGATGGCCTTTGTGTTGGCCTTGCAGATGATCTTGATGCCGCGACCTTCGAGTTCCTTTTGCAGCAGGTAGCCGGCGGCCGGATCGAGCTGGCGATCCATCAGCGTCGGCATCACGTGAAGAACCGTGACGTCCATGCCGCGGCCGGCAAGGCCGGCGGCCGCCTCAAGGCCAAGGAGGCCGCCGCCGATGACGACGGCTTTTTCGCGCGACTGGGCGGCGAGCAGCATGGCCTGTACGTCGTCGAGATCGCGATAGGTGATGACGCCGGGCAGATCCTTGCCGGGCACCGGCAGGATGAAGGGGACGGAACCGGTCGCGATCACCAGCCTGTCATAGCTTTCCGTTACGCCATGGTCGGAGGTCACGGTCCGGGCATCGCGGTTGATCGCGACGATGCGATGGCCCTTGTAGAGCGTGATGCCGTGCTTGATGTACCAGCCGTCACCGTGGATGATGATCTCTTCGTATTCCTTTTCGCCCGAGAGCACCGGCGACAGCATGATGCGGTCGTAGTTGACGCGCGGCTCGGCGTTGAAAATGCTCACCTCGTAGCGGCCGGGCGCCTGTTCGAGGAGGTGCTCCAGCATGCGCCCGGGCGCCATGCCATTGCCGATGATGACGAGTTTCTCGGTCATGGTCTGTCCTTGTCGGTTCAGGCGGCTGCAGCCGTCGGCAGGGTGAGCGCGCGCTCCATCCGGCGGATCGAGAGGTGCATCCAGAGAAGCGATGCGACGACGACGGCGAAGAGCAGCAGGAAACAGCTCGACCAGAGACCGGTCGCATCCTTGAGAAGCCCGAAGGCGATCGGCAGGACGAAGCCGCCGAGCCCGCCGACCATGCCGACGATGCCGCCGACGGCGCCAACATTGTCAGGGTAGTAGGCCGGGATGTGCTTGTAGACGGCGGCCTTGCCGAGGCTCATGACGAAGCCGAGCACGAAAACCGTGACGATGAAGACGACAGGCGTGATGCCGAAGCTTTGCCCCTCGCTTGCTGCCGGCAGCGACAGGATCAGCGTTGCCACCGCCGAGATGCCGAGCATCCAGTACATGACGCTGCGTGCGCCCTTGCGGTCGGAAAGCACGCCGCCAAAGGCGCGGAAGATGCTGCCGGGGATGGAATAGGCAGCTGCAACCATACCGGCGGCGGCGATATCGAAGCCGTAGACGCCGACGAGGTAGCGCGGCAGCCAGAGCGAGAGGGCGACGAACCCGCCGAACGCGAAGAAATAGTAGAGCGAGAAGCGCCAGACCCGGGCGTTCTTCAGCGGTTCGAATTCCTGAAGTAGGCTGCGCTTCGGCAACTGGCGCTCGCGACGGCTGCGGAAGGCCGGATCGTCGCTGGTGGTGAACCAGAAGATGAGAGCGGTGACGACGAGGGCGGCCGCCCAGATCTCCGCAACCGTCTGCCAGCCCCAGGCGATGAGGATGAAGGGCGCGAGGAATTTCGTTACCGCCGCACCGACATTGCCGGCTCCGAAGATGCCAAGGGCCGTGCCCTGCTTTTCCGGCGGAAAGAAGGGCGAGACATAGGCGACGCCAACCGCAAACGAGCCGCCGGCAAGGCCGATGCCGAGGCCGGCGAGCAGCATCTGCGGATAGGTCGTGGCGTAGGTGAGCAGAAAGGTCGCAAGGGCGGCAGCCAGCATCGTCAGCGTGTAGACGAGGCGCCCGCCATAGCGCCCGGTCCAGACGCCAAGCAGCATGCGGACGAGCGAACCGGTGAGGATCGGCGTGCCGACAAGCAAGCCGAACTGCGCTTCGCTCAAGCCGAGGTCCTGCTTGATGCGGATGCCGATGATCGCGAAGATCGTCCAGACGGCGAAACAGATGGTGAAGGCAAAGGTGGACATCCACAAGGCCGAGGCGGATTCGCTGGCGGATAAAGGCTGCTTGTTCTCAGACATGGCTTCTCCGAGGCCCGACAAGGTCGTGCCACTCCATCTTGGGGGTGAAAAACAAAAAAGCCGCTGGCCAGGTATGCCCGACACGGTTTGCCCCGTGTGCGCAGTCCTGATCAGCGGCTTTGCTGGTGAGGCGCCCGTCGTTGGACACCGATCTCTTGGCCCGAGGGCCTGGAACTATAAAAGCAATCAACGTGCCAGATTTATCTGGCCGTTGATTCTAAAACATAAATTTGATTTTTCGCTTTGACGTCAGCCCAAGGACTGACATCCCTTGGTGCAGCGCGAAGCTATTTTTTGTGCAATGCGCATAAATTAGGCGTCACGCATCCAGCCCGCAGACTGTGCAGCGATGTAGGCGTCGAGATCGTCGGGATCGAAGCGCCCGCCATCGAAAAAGCCGTCCGGTCCAAGCGTCAGCGCGCCCGAGGAGCCGACAGGCGTTTCGACCGTCAAGGCGCCCTCCACCTTGGCGCTTGCCGAGGGCATGGCGACGCCGAGATGCTTCAATGCGGCGCGGTAGACATCCGGACGATAGGTTTCCGCGGCGATGCGCTGGCGCTCCGCCGTATGTTCGATCTGCCGCCAGCGCACCATCTGGGTGTAAAACCAAAGGGCATGGCTCTTCCAGGGGAAGGTCGCCGCCTTGGCGTTCGGCACGAAGAAATCCCTGACGGCCCTGACCTCACCACCGCCAACCGGCAGGGTGCCTTTAAGGGCGGGAAGAAGCAGTTCGGCGTCGCGATCCACATAGGCAGGTTTTGCAAGGAGGTGGGCAAGCGCCTCGTGGTTGTCCGGCCGGGCGCACCACAGCGAGGCTTGATGAAGCGCGACAAGCAGGGCGGCCATCGCGTCGGGATGGGTCGCTCCCCATCGCGCGTTGACGCCGAGCACCTTTTCCGGGCTCGATCGCCAGATCGCCGCCTTGACGGTGGCGAGATGCCCGCTGCGACGAAGCACGCCGAAGGTGTTCCAGGGCTCGCCGGCGCAATAGCCGTCGATCACACCTTCGGCCAGCGCATCGCCCATGTCCGGCGGCGGCAGCACGACGATATCGATGTCGCGGTCGGGATCAATGCCGCTCGCCGCCAACCAGTAGCGCAGTTCGTAATTGTGCCCGGAATAGGGATGCACGACGGCGAACCGCAGCGGCGCGCCCGCCTGCGCATCGATCGCCTTGCGCAGGGCTGCACCGTTCGCGCGCGCATCGAGATCCGCGGTCGCGCCGTTGTCCGCCATCCTTTGCCAGAGCGCCGGAGACACCGTCACCGCGTTGCCGCCGAGACCCAGCGACATCGGCACGATCATCTCGGGTGCCGGCACGTTGAGACCAAGATTGCCGGCGATCGGCATCGGCCCGAGAATATGCGCAACATCGACATGGCGAACCGCAAGCCGGTCGCGGATGCTCGCCCAGGAGCGCTCGCGCAAAAGCGTCAGGTCGATCCCCTGCTCTTCGGCAAAGCCCATCTCGCGGGCGACGACGAGAAGCGCGCTGTCGAGCAGCGGCACGAAACCGGCGGTGATGGCGTGGCGGGTCATTCCTTGCCTCCCGGATCGAGCAGGCTCGCCGCCGTGACGAGGCTCTGGGCGATGTCGACGATCTTGCGGTTCTGGTTCATCGCCGTGCGGCGCAGGAGCGCGTAGGCCTCGTCTTCGGTAAGCCCGCGCGAGCGCATCAGCAGGCCCTTGGCGCGGTCGATCACCTTGCGGTTTTCCAGCTCGCCGCGGGTCTCTTCCAGTTCCCGGTTGAGGCGGGAGAAGGCGTTGAAACGACTGATCGCCATTTTCAGGATGGGACGCACCCGCTCCTGCTTCAGACCGTCGACGATGTAGGCCGAGACCCCGGCCTCGACCGCCGCTTCGATGGAGGCCTCGTCGGACTTGTCGACAAACATGGCGATCGGACGCCTGACCGCCCGCGAAAGCTGGAACATGCTCTCCAGCATGTCGCGGTTCGGGTTTTCGAGATCGATGACGATGACATCGGGATTGAGATCGGCGATGCGTCGCGCCAGCCCGTGCATGTCGTCGATGACGGTCACATGGTCATAGCCCGCGTCGCGCAGCCCATCCTCGATGATGGCGGCGCGAATGCGATTCTCGTCGATGACCAGGACGTTCAGTCTGCTGTGCTGCATGCCACGACCGCATTCTGACCAGGCTTGAATTGCCGTGTCGGCTCATTTTGCAATGCAGCATGACCGGTCCGAAAGCAAGCGCGAACTTGCCAGGCGGCGGCTGTCGCGCGCCGGCGCGTCGGCGTTCGTTCGCTGCGGCCGACCTGCTTATCCCAGGCGGTAGCGCCGCAGGATCTCGGCGATCTGGCCGTCCTGCTCGTCGTTCGGAAGCAGGGCCGGCTGGCGGCTCGCGCCGACGCTGGCGTCCTGGAGGAACAGCGCCCGTTTCACCATGGCCGGAGCAAAGCCCAGCGCGTAAAGGTCTGTCCGGAAGGCGGCGAACGTCGCCTGCTGCCTTTCAGCCTCTGCAAGGTCGCCGGCGTTGACGGCCTTGAGGATGCCCGCAAGGACGTGCGGCATGGCATTGCCGAGGCCCGAGATACAGCCCGCGGCACCGTTCTCAAGGGCCCACAGAACGAGATGGTCGGGGCCGGAATAGACCTCGAACCCGTCAACCTCCTTGGCGACCTGCAAATAGGCTTCAAGCGTCTCCTTCGCACCGCCCGAATCCTTGATGCCGGCGATGTTTCCATGCCCTGCCAGCGTGCGTGCGGTTTCCGGCTCGATGTGGTTCTGTGTCCGGGCCGGGATGTCATAGAGGTAGACCGGCGTTTTCACCGCATCGGCGACCGTGGAAAAATGGCGGATCAGGCCATCCTGCGTGCAGGCGATGAAGAAGGGCGTGATCACGGCAATGCCGTTGACGCCGATACGGTCGAATTCGCGCGCCAGCTTCAGCGTCTCGAAGGTCGCCGGCATGCCGGCATTGACGATGACCCTCACGCGACCGCCGACCTCGTCGACGACTTCTTCGGTCAGCCGCACCTTTTCCTCGAAGGTGAGCGCGGAGAAGTCACCGTTGGTGCCGGCGCACATGATGTTGTTGCCGGCTTCCACCTGACGACGGACCTGGGCGCGCGTCGCCTTGTAGTTGATCGTTTCGTCCTCGTTAAAGCAGGTCACGAGGGCGACATAGGCTTGCTTGGTCATTCGATGTTCCTTTGAATAGGCGTGCGTCTCAGGAGGCGCGCTGGAGGCGGGCCGCGCGGTGCGCGGCCTGAACGTCGGGATCCGGGTCGAGGCCAGCCGCCAGCAGCGCGCGGGTATAGGCTTGGCGCGGGGCCTCGAACACCTCGCGCACCGTGCCGAGTTCGACGACATTGCCCTTCTGCATGACCATGACGTGATCGGCGAAATCGCGAACCACCGGCAGGTCGTGGGCGATGAAGATGAACGCGATGCCCATTTCCCTGCGCAGCTTGTCGAGCAGCGCGATCACCTGGGCCTGCACCGAAACGTCGAGCGCCGAAACGGCTTCGTCGCAGATGATCAATTGCGGTTCGAGCGCGAGCGCCCGGGCGATGGCGATGCGCTGGCGCTGGCCGCCGGAGAACTGGTGCGGATAGCGACCCATATGCTCAGGGCCAAGCCCGACCTGCACCAGAAGCTCGGCCACGCGCTCGCGCCACTTGGTCTTGGGCAGGATATCCGGATGGATGATCCAGGCCTCGGAGATCAGCTGATAGACGGTCATGCGCGGATTGAGCGACTGCGTCGGATCCTGGAACACCATCTGCAGGTCCCGGCGCAACTTGTAGAGTTCGGCCGGCGACATGGTGAAGAGGTCGCGGCCCTTCCACAGGGCCTTGCCGCTGTCCGGTTCGTCGAGACGCAAAAGGATACGGGCAAGCGTCGACTTGCCGGAGCCGCTTTCGCCAACGACAGCCATCGTCTCGCCGGGCATAAGGTCAAAGGAAATGCCCTTCAGCGCCTCGAAGGAACCATAGCGCTTGCGCACGTCGTGGACCGATAGAACAGGCTCGACGCGGGCGGCCGGCGCGTGCATGTCCCCCTTGCCCGGAGCGGCCGCAATCAGCTTCTTGGTATAGGGATGCTGCGGGTTCTTGTAGACCTCGCGCACGGAGCCGGTCTCGACCAGCACGCCCTTCTCCATCACCACGACGCGGTCCGCGACCTCGGCGACAACGCCGAGATCGTGGGTGATGATCAGGATGGCCATTCCGGTCTCCTGCTGCAATTCCTCCAGAAGTGCCAGCACTTCCGCCTGAACGGTGACGTCGAGCGCCGTCGTCGGCTCGTCGGCGATCAGCAGATCCGGGCGGAGCGCCAGCGCCATGGCGATCATGACGCGCTGGCGCTGGCCGCCGGAAAACTCATGTGGATACTTGTTCACCGAGCCTTCAGGGTCGGGGATGCCAACCCGTGTCAGAAGGCGCAACGCCTCCGAGGCAGCCTCTGCGGCGCTGGTTCCGTGCGTTGTGAGCGCCTCACGGATCTGCCAGCCGACCGTATAGACCGGGTTCAGGTGGCTGAGCGGATCCTGAAAGATCATCGCCACGCGGCGTCCGTTGATCTGGCGTCGTTCGTGCGCCGGCATCGTCAACAGGTCGACGCCGTCGAGCAGGATTTCTCCCGAACTGATGCGCCCTGGCGGCATGTCGATGAGGTTCATGATCGCCGAGGAGGAGACCGACTTGCCCGACCCGCTTTCGCCGAGGATCGCCAGCGTCTCGCCGCGATCGAGGTGATAGGAGATGTTGCGGACCGCCTTGACCACGCCGACGGCGGTGTGGAACTCGACCGAGAGGTTGCGGACTTCCAGCAAATGGTCAGCCATGCTTGTGGCCCTTCATTTCGAGGCGCCAACGCTGCACCGGATCGAGCGCGATGCGCAGCCAGTTGGAAAGCAGATTGAGCGACATGGTCGTGAGGATGATGGCAAGGCCCGGCCAGAAGGACAGCCACCAGGCATTGGTCAGGTATTGGCGCCCTTGCGAGATCATCAGACCCCAGGTGATCTCCGGCGGCTGGATGCCGATACCGAGGAAGGACAGCGCGCTTTCGGCGAGCATCACATAGGCGAAGTCGAGCGTCGCAAGCGTCGTCAGGGTCGGCAGCACCACCGGCAGGATGTGACGAAAGAGGATGCGGTTCTTCGATGCGCCCATCACGCGTGCCGCCTGGACGAACATGCGCTCGCGGATTTCGAGTACCTCGGCCCGTGTCGTGCGCAGATAGACCGGTATGCGGGTGATCGCCAGCACCAGCATCAGGTTGAGGACCGACGAGCCAAGGATGTAGAGCACGATCACCGCGATCAGCAGCGACGGGAAGGACATGATCACGTCGGCGAGGCGCATGATCACCTGGTTGACGCGCGGCGAGGAAAAGCCGGCGATGAGACCGAGGAACGTGCCGGTAACCGCCGAAAGGGCGACGGCACCGGCCGCGACCATCAGCGTGTTCTGCGTCGCGACGATGATGCGGGCAAGCAGCGGCCGGCCGAGCGCGTCGGCGCCCATCCACCAGACCCATCCGCGCTCCCAGTCGAAGGGCGCGGCGTTACGGCCGCGCAAATTCTGTTTGGTCGCGAGATCGCCGAGCCAGCTTGGCCCGATGACCGCAAGGATCAGGATGAAGACGAGAAAGATCACCGCACAAAGGGCAAACTTGTCGGCAAGCAGCATGCGGAACATGCGCGTTGCGAAAGGCGGCTCTTCGATGAGGACGCTATCATTGGTAACAAGGGTCACGGCCGCCTCCTCAATGCCGGATGCGCGGATCGAGCAGCGCATAGGCAAGGTCGATCAACAGGTTCATGACAAAGATCGCCAACGCCGTCACGAGAATGGCTGCAAGCACGACATTGAAATCCCGCTGCAAAATGGAATCGATCATCAGCTTGCCGACGCCGGGAAAGCCGAAGATCGTCTCGACGATGACAGCACCATTCAACAGGCTAGCGGCCTGGTCGCCGAGCACGGTGATAACAGGCAGCATGGCGTTGCGCAGCGCGTGCACGAAGATGATCGGACCGGATTTGACGCCCTTGGCGCGCGCCGTCTTCACATAGGCCGAGGAAAGCGCGCCGATCATCGAGCCGCGCACCACCTGCACGATGATGCCGAATGGCCGGATGAACAGCACCGCGATCGGCAGGATCCAGTGAAGCAGTGATCCTGTTCCCGAGGTCGGCAGCCAGGCGAGATTGACCGAGAAGACGACGATCGCGACGATGGCGATCCAGAAATCCGGAACGGACGCGCCGATCAGCGAAATCACGGAGGCCATCCGGTCGAAGAAGCCGCCGGCGCGAAAGGCCGCAAGCGAGCCGACGACGATTGCGGCACCCGCCACAAGCGTCATGGTGATGACGGCAAGCCAGAGCGTCCAGGTGAAGGCTTCGAGCACCACGTCCAGTGCCGGGCGAGCCTTGCGCAGCGATTCGCCGAAATCGCCGGTGACGACGTCGCCGACATAGCGCGTGAACTGCACCAGCAGCGGATCGTTCAGCCCGTGCAGTTCGCGGAACTGCTCCTTCATTTCCGCGGACGCCTCCACCGGCAGGAACAGGGCCGCCGGATCACCCGTCAACCGCGACAGGAAGAAGACCATGACGAGCAGCCCGATGAGCGAGATCAGACTGGCCACGGCGCGTGTTCGAACGAATTTCAGCATGGCGCCCTCGAAATCCAGCGGTGGGATCATCCCACCGCCTTGATTGCTGTTGGTCTGGCGAAGCTCGTTCGCCAAACCAGTTTACTTGCCAGAGCCAGTTTACTTGATTTTGATTTCCGACAGCTGCAGCGTTCCGTTGGTCGCCATGGTGGGCTTGAAATCAAGCCGCTCGGAAACGCGGGAGAAGCCGACCATGTGGAACAGGAGGACGTCTGCGACGACGTCGTCATGCACATAGGCGATCAGTTCGGACCAGAGCTTGGCGCGCTCCTCGCCGACGGCAGCCGACGCACGCTTGATCAGATCGTCGACCTTCGGATCGGAAAAGCCGGACTGCGTGCCGTCGGTCGCATACTTGAAGAACATCGAGAACGACGGATCGCCCTTGGAGTTGTCATGCATGGCAGCGACGATCTGCGGGCCGCGGCCTTCCTTGAAGGGCTTCGAATAGTACTGTTCGTGTTCGGCGACTTCGACGAACTTCAGGTCGACCTTGAAGCCCACGTCCTGAAGCTGCGCCTGGATGGCTTCCATGATCTCCGTCACGTTCGGGAAGTTGGCCGAGCGCGCGATGATGGTGATCGGCGTCTCGACCTTGACGCCATCGGCCTTGGCTTCCTCGAGCAGCTTCTTTGCGCCTTCCGGATCATACGGGAAGACCTTGACGTCGGGGTTCCAGCCGAGCGTCGGCGGCGGCACGATCGCGGTTGCAAGCAGCGCGCTGTCGGGAACGAGCGTGCCGAGGAAGGCCTGCCGGTCGATTGCGATATTGAGGGCGCGGCGAACGCGAACGTCGTTCAGCGGCTCGATGTTGTGGTCGATGCGCAGATAGACGGTCTCGCTGTCGAGATAGGAGAAATCCGTTGCCGGGTTGGTGGCGTCGAGCTGCGAGATCGACGGCGACAGATCGGCCTCGCCGGTCTGCACCATGGCGGCGCGCACCGACGGATCGGCGCGGAACAGGTAGGTCGCTTCCGTGACCTCGGGCTTCGTGCCCCAATAGTCGTCACGGCTGGTCAGAACGATCTGCTGCCCCGGCGTCCAGTTGGTGAGCTTGTAGGGACCGGTGCCGACAGGCTCGCGGATGAACTCGAGCGGCGTCTCCTCGGGCACGATGGTGACGAGCGACATCAACAGGGGAAGAATCGGCTGAACCGGATCGGCGCTGAAGTCGATCGTGTAGTCGTCGACGACAGTTGGCGTCACCTTGATGCCGCCGAAATAGCGACGCGACTCGCAGGTGTTCTTGTCGCTCATGATGCGGTCGAAGCTGTGCTTGACGTCCTTGGCATCGAAGGTGGTGCCGTCCGAGAATTTGACGCCCTGGCGCAGATGGAAGCGCCAGCTGCCATCCTCATTCTGCTCCCATTTCTCGGCAAGCCGCGGCATGACGCCCTTTTTGTCACGGACATCGAGCTCCGTCAGCGTTTCGCTGACGTTCTGCATGATGACGCGGCCGATGTTCGAGCGCGTGGCCATGCACGGTTCAAGCAGGTCGGCCTCCTCGGCCAGCACGATCTTGATCGGGCCAGATCCTGCAAAGGCGGGCGACAGGGCAGAACTCAGCATGAGTGCACTCAAGACAAACAGTTTCTTCACGGTATTTCCTCCCTAGTGAAATTCGTTCAGCTGGATGTTGCTTTTCCGGATCGCGCGGCGATCAAAGCCGCACAACCAATGAGCCCGCCGCCACAGAGCGTGGTGAGGGCGATGTTCTCGCCAAAGAGCGCAAAGCCTCCGAGCGCCACCAATGGCAGGCGCAGGAAATCGACCGGCGCGACAATCGTTGCGGGGGCGAGCGAGAAGGCATGCGTCATCATGCCCATGCAGGCCGTGCCGACGACGCCCTGGAGCGCCAGCAAAGACAATTCCTTCGCCCCCGGCATGCTCCAGAAAGGAAGAGCGAAGAGAAGTGCGATCGGAACAGTCAAGAGAAGGTTCCAGACGACGAGCGTTGCAGTCTTGTCGCCCTTGGACATCGATTTCAGGATCAGCTGAATGGCTGACTGCAGCACCGCGCCGACGAGGGCGAGCAGAATGGCGAAACTGAAACCGGCGCCGGACGGGCCGACGATCAGCATTGCGCCTGCAAAGCCGAGCGCCACGGCACCGATCATGACAGGACCCGGCCGCTCACCCAGGGTCAGTGCAGCACCCAGCAGGACGAAGATCGGCGAGGTAAAGGCGATCGCCGTCACATCGGCGAGCGGCCCCCAGCTGAAGGCAGCAAAGAAAGCGACCATTGCGAGCAGCTTGAAGCCGGCGCGCACCGCATGCTGACGCAGCGGATGACTTGAACGCAGGACCGACGGACGCAGGGCCACGAAAGGCAAGAGAATGACGGCGCCGAAAAAGGCGCGGAAGAAGCCGATGACGAAGGGGTGCACCGCGCCATTCAAGGCACGCACGATCACTGCATCGGCCGCCGCAAGCATCGCAGCACCTACTGCAAAGATCACAGCCATCCTGGCCTCTTGAGCGCCGCCGGGTCCCGGCATGAAAACCTCCTCCCCGGCGTCCTCTTGCCGGCTGACATGACAATCTCCTTTTCAAACAAATTTGTCAAACATTTTTGCAATGTAAAAACCAATGCACACCGATTGCTATTTTTAATTATTTAATTTCAATATGTTACTAAGTAGCACGACACCTAAACGGCTCAACAATAACATAATAGAACTTGACAACTTTGTAATTTTGGCGATTTTCAAGGGCAAGCAGGAGGAGCCGATGACCCCAGAGGAAATAGCCCGCAGCATGAATGGCGCGCTGAGATCCATCTCGCCTACGCGCCAAGAGGCTTTGCTGCCTTCGCCCATGGTGCAGAACCACGCCGCATTCCTGCATCTGCTGTCGGATGGCGCGCTTGCCTGCGCGTGGTTCGGAGGAACCCTTGAGGGCAAGTCCGACATTTCGATCTTTGCCTCGGTGCTTCCAACGGATGCGTCAACGTGGGGCCCTCCCCAACGCCTGAGCTTCGACCCTGATCATTCGGAACAGAACCCGGTGCTGTTCACCGCTCCTGACGGCAGGCTTTGGCTCTTTCACACCTCCCAGCCTTCCGGAAACCAGGATGAGTGCCGGATCCGCATGACCGAAATCCGACGCCACCCGTCCGACCCGTCGACGCTCACCGCTGATGACGGTCGCTATCTCGATCTGCCGCGCGGCTGTTTTGTCCGAGCACCTCTGGTGGTGCGCGAAGACGGCGCATGGCTGTTGCCGATCTTCCGGTGCGTCCAGCGTCCCGGCCAGAAATGGAACGGCAGCCATGACACTGCGGCCGTCGGCGTCTCCCTCGATCAGGGGAAAACGTGGCGCCTTGACGATCTCGGCCAGTCGATCGGCTGCGTGCACATGTCGCCTGTTTCCCTTGGCCGCGGGCGGTTGACAGCCCTCTTCCGCCGGCGGCAAGCCGACTGGGTCTACAGAACGGAGAGCGTTGACGGCGGCCGCACCTGGTCGGCCCCGGCGGCAAGCGACGTACCAAACAACAATTCCTCGATCGCCGCCATCCGCCTCAATGACGGCCGGATCGCGATGATCTGCAATCCCGTCAGTGCCGCGCAGTTCACCGAGCGGCGCGCCTCCCTATACGACGAACTCGGCGAAGACGACGGCCGCCCGGATGCTGACCCTGAGGGCGGCTGCGTGCCGGTCTGGGGCGTTCCGCGTGCACCCGTCACACTCTGCCTTTCCGAGGATGGCGGCACCACCTTTCCCGTTCGACTGGTCGTCGAGGACGGTCCCGGGACCTGCCTTTCCAACGACTCGACTGACGGCCGCAACAGGGAAATGTCCTACCCCTGGCTGCTTGAAGGCCCGGACGGGACCATGCACCTCGCCTACACCTATCACCGGCGCGCCATCAAATATGTCCGCCTGGCCCCTGGCTGGGACCGCGCCGACGCACGGAGACTTTCATGAGCAACATCATCGGCATCACCATGGGCGACCCCTGCGGCGTCGGCCCCGAGATTTCAGTCCGCGCGCTTGCGGAAATGCCTGAGCAGGAGCGCGAGACCATCCGCATCTACGGCAACCTCGCAACGCTCGAGGCGGCGCGCACGGCGCTCGGCCTCGATGTCGACCTTACTCCCCACGTCGTCGACCTGCCGATCGAGGGCGCACCGCTTCCCTGGGGCAAGCTCAGCCCTGTTGCCGGCGACGCCGCATTCCGCTTCATCGAAAAGGCGGTGCGGGATGCGGAAGCCGGCGTCATCGGCTGCATCGTCACCGCACCGATCAACAAGGAAGCGCTGAACCTTGCCGGCCATCACTATGACGGCCACACCGGAATGCTGCGCAGCCTGACGGGTTCGAAGGCGGCCTATATGCTTTTGGCCTCCGAGCGCCTCAAGGTCATCCACGTCTCGACGCATGTCTCGCTTCAGGAGGCGATCCGGCGCTCGACGACCGAGCGGGTGCTTGCCACGATCCGGGCTGGCGATGCGCATCTGAAGCGCATCGGCTATGCGGCGCCGAAGATCGCGGTCGCCGGCGTCAATCCCCATTGCGGCGAGAACGGCCTCTTCGGCACGGAGGACGACGACGAGATCGCACCTGCCGTCAAGGCGGCACGGGCGGAAGGCATTGATGCCTACGGCCCGATCTCGGCCGACACCGTGTTCCATCGCGCCTATTCCGGCGGCTTCGACCTTGTCGTCGCCCAGTATCACGACCAGGGACACATCCCGGTCAAGCTCGTCGCCTTCGACACCGCCGTCAACGTGTCGGTGGACCTGCCGATCGACCGCACCTCGGTCGATCACGGCACGGCCTTCGACATCGCCGGCAAGGGCATAGCCAACCACGGCAACATGAACTCCGCGATCGCCTACGCCCGCAAGCTGGTGTCGGGCGCAGCCAAGCGAGGATGACGCCATGACCACCGCTCAGATCACCCTTCACCAGCCTCGTCGCCTTGTCGTCGGCGCCGGCACGATCGCCGAGGTCGGCACGTGGGCGACCGATGCCCAGTCGATCCTCGTGATCGCAACACCGATCACCGCAGGCTTTGTCGACCGCCTGAAGCTTAAGGGAAGCGTTGCGGTCTTTGACGCCATACCCGGCGAACCCGACATCGCAACGCTGAACGCCGCCCTCGAGGTTGCGCGTCAGCAAAAGCCGGACCTGATAGTCGGGCTGGGGGGCGGGTCCGTTCTGGACGTCGCCAAGCTGGTCGCCGTGCTTTGGAATTCAGACCAGACGCTTGCCGATGTTGCCGGACCGAACAGGGTCGCCGGCCGCAGCACGCGGCTCGTTCAGGTCGCCACCACGGCCGGCACGGGCTCGGAGGCAGGGATCCGCTCGCTGATCACCGATCCGGAAAAGGGCAACAAGATCGCGGTCGAAAGCCCGCACATGATTGCCGATCTTGCTGTGCTTGATCCGGAGCTGACCTACTCGGTGCCACCGGCGGTTACCGCAGCGACGGGCGTGGACGCCATGGCGCACTGCGTCGAGGCCTTCACCAATCGCCGCGCCCATCCGATGATCGACGGATTTGCCCGTATGGGCTTCGGGCTCGTCGGCAAGTATCTGGCACGCGCCGTCAAGGATGGCACCGATACTGAGGCGCGCGAGGGAATGATGCTTGCCTCCTATTACGGTGGCATCTGCCTTGGGCCAGTCAATACGGCGGCCGGCCATGCGATCGCCTATCCGCTTGGAACAAGGCTTCGGCTGCCGCACGGCCTGGCCAACGCCATCATCTTTCCCTATGTCCTTGCCTTCAATCAGACCGTTGCGGTCGACAAGACAGCGGAAGTCGCGCAGGCGCTCGGCCTCGGCGACACGCTTGCAGCCCGCGAACTGCTTTCCGCCGCCCGTGGCTTCTGCCGCAATCTCGGGATCGAAATGTCGCTTGCCGCCCACGGCGCGAAGATGGATGACCTGCCGCTCTATGCGAGCGAGGCGCATGCCAACCGTCGCCTGATGGACAACAATCCGATCGATATGAGCGTTGAAGACGTGCTGGCCATCTACAAGGCGGCTTTCTAACGCACCCGGCAAGCAAAAACGGGACCCCGGCGCCTCGCCGGGGTTCCTGTTTGCAATATCACTTCGTTGCCTGGAACAGCCGTTCGCGCGACCCCGCCAGATGCTCGTGCATCAACTGCTTCGCCTTGGCGGCCTCCCGCGCGGCAATAGCGTTGGCAATCGCCTCGTGCTCGCCGAAGACCCGCGTCAGGCCCGCGGTCTCGCGCTTGACCGACGCGCCGTGAAACCGCATCCCGACGGCAATGTGGTCCTTAAGCGCTTCCATGGCCGTGAAGAAGTAGCTGTTCTGCGCGGCGCGCGCGATCGCGAGATGAAACTGGAAGTCCGCGTCTTCACGGTGCGACTGGCGGTTGGTCGCGTCCCGCATCAGTTCCAATGCCCGGTGAATGGCGGCCAAGGTGCCCGCGTCGTGGCGCTCCGCCGCAGCGGCTGCCGCCGCCGGCTCGACGGTCAGGCGAAACTCGTAGCAATTCAGAAGATCGGCAACGTTCTCCAACTGGCCGAAGCCAAGCGGCTCGCGCATGCCGACGGCGCGCACGAAGCTGCCGGCGCCGCGGCGCGAATAGATGAACCCCTGTTCGCGCAGCCGCTGCAGCGCTTCGCGAATGATCGGGCGGGAGACCTCGAATTCGCTGGCGAGATCGTGTTCGGTCGGCAGGCGCTCGTCAGGCTTGTATGCCCCGGATTTGATCGCACGGTGCATGCGCTCAAAGACGAGATCGCCAAGGCTCTTGCGTGCAGTTCCGGTCTCCAGTCCCATTTATGATCCCATCTTGCGGAGAGACGCTTCGGCGATCTGCTTCAGCGTATCTGGCGAACCGAATCCGCCGGATTTGGCGATGATGCAACGTCCGTCGACCTCAGCCAAGCCCAGGCCCGGCAGGCATTCTCCAAGCAGGCGGAAACGCTGGATATTCATCTTTCTCAGGACCGCCTCCGCCGTGGCGCCACCGGAAAGGAGCATGATGCCGGCCGACAGGGCAAGGTTCGGACAAACGCTCTCGGCAAGCGCCTCGGAAACCTCCTCGGACGACACATCGGCTTGACCGGGAACGGCCTGCACAAGGGTAATCGCGCTGTCGTCGCCCATCGCGCCCACAAGCCGCCCGTTGGGCGCTGCCAGGTAGCGCGTCGTGACCGAGCTGCGCAGAACGTCGATCTGGGCAAGGGTGATGGGATCACGAGAGCCGATGACGAACAAGGCCGAACCGGCGGGGATTTCGGCCGCCTGCGCCGCCGTTTCGCCGGTCATGCGTTCGGCAAGCGCTTCGGCAAGGCCACGCGCCCCGATCAGCATCTCGACGCCAATCCGCTCGGCATCCTCCAGCGACGCGCGCATCTCAGCCGCGGTGGACGTATCCGGGATCATCGACCGATCCGCATGACGCCCGAGCCTTTCACGCACGGAAATCGGTTCATCGATCCCAAAGCCGCGGACACATCCGCCTGTCACATACCGACCAAATGCAGGAATGGCCGGGGCGACCAGCGCCGAACGGAAAGGCGTTGCGTCGAGTTCGGCGGCGATATGGCCCTTCAGCCGCGAGTCGACCTTCTTGAACAGACGCGCTTCGGCCGGCAGGGCCGCAAGAATTGCGGCCGCACGCGCATTCGCGACGTCGCCGCTCAGTTCGCGTGAGCCAAGATTGACCGAGAGAACGTCAGGTTCTTGCCGGAGCGCCGCGTCAATCGCGCCCCCCTCCAGAGCGACCTCGACATGCATGCCGCGCGCCGCAAACGGCGCAGCGGCGTCGAGCGCTCCCGTCAAATCATCGGCGACAATAACCAGCATGGTCGAAGCTCAGAAACTTGTTGTTATCTTTATAAGGACATGAAACATTGAAATGTCAACGTTTTTTGAATTTTAATTTACAAATTATTTTTACGAAGATCGCAACGGCGCGCTTCCTCGTGACCAACCGAGGCTCACGCCAACTTCGCCTCAAGAGCGTCCGGTCGAGACAGGATGCGATTGCAGCGCAAGTGATGCTCGGGATAAAGGCTGAATTGGGCGACGTCACCGGCGCATGTGATCTTGCAGGACCTACATTCGATCGAGCCGCATGCGCGCATGCGCGATATCGGCCACGACCGAGACTGCGAGTGAACGCGCATCCCTTGCCTTGTCGAATATGCCGATCGGCGCCCTGATCCGAGAGAGGAGATGCTCATCTCCGCCGCAATCACGAAAGGCCTGACAGCGCTTGGCATGGGTCCGGCGACTGCCAAGGGCGCCGATGTAGAAGGCCGTGGACGCCAGCGCGGCGCGGAGCAGCGGCAACTCGCGATCAACGTCGTGGAAAAGGAGCGCGACAGCGGTGTCACCGTCGAGTTCGCCTGGCGACGGCACCTGTCCGCGCTCCAGCGCGACGGTCTCGTAACCGGCTGCAACAGCAACGCGGGCAACCGCGTCGACTTCCAGCGGCGTGCCGGCGAGAACGACCCGTGGCCTCGGCCGATAGGCGCGCACAAAACGCTCGCCGTACCAGCCGCTTGCCTCGTCGCCGCGCCGCAGCGTGAGCCTTCGCTTACCAGGATGGTAGGCTAGTCCGACCGGCAAGCGACGACGAAGGACCGCAAGGACCTGACGCAAGACAGCTGCGTCCGCCAACACATGGATCGCAAGCGTGATGCCGCCGCCGCAGGGAAGGACAATATCGAAAAACGGGGAACCTTCGCCCAGTCGAAGATTGCGATCCATGCCCTTGTTCAGGGCAGTCATCGCTTCGGCCGCGACGGCCGCTTCGGTGCAACCACCGGACACAAAACCGCAATAAAGACCATCACTGCGCACGACCATTTGCGCCCCAAGCGCGCGAGCCGCACCGCCATGAATTTCGACGAGCGTGATGAGGGCGGTCGGTTGCCCCTCTTCGAGCGATCGAGCGGCGAAGGACAGTATTTCGATCGCATCGTCCGACAGGAAGGCTGCGCGCGGCTCCGGCGCAAGCGTTTCCGGATCCTCGGCGATGCGGATCGTCATCTCACTCCACTCCTTGCGTTCCCCGCCAGCGGCGCACGACACCCGGGTCGAGATCGAAGAGATCAAGCACGCGGCCGACGGTGTGGTCGACCATGTCTTCGATGCTCCGGGGTTTCGCGTAGAAAGCCGGCACCGGCGGGTAGATGATGCCGCCCATTTCGGTCACCTGCGCCATGTTGCGGATATGGCCGAGGTGAAGCGGCGTCTCCCGGAGCATCAGGACGAGGCGGCGGCGTTCCTTCAGCACCACGTCGGCGGCGCGGGAAATGAGGTTGTCGGTCGTGCCCGTGGCGATCTCGGCCAGCGTCTTGACCGAACAGGGGGCCACGATCATGCCGAGCGTTTTGTAGGAGCCGGAGGAACAGACGGCGCCGATATCCTTGTTGGAATGGGTGGTCGTCGCCAGCGCTTCGAGATCCTGCCTGGAAAATGTCGCCTCCGCCGCAAGCGTGATGCAGGCCGCACGCGACATGATCAGATGGGTCTCGATCTCGAGATCGCTCAGGAGTTCAAGGATCCGCTTGCCGTAGACCACGCCCGACGCGCCCGAAATGCCGACGATCATGCGTCTTGGATGGGTCATCGCCTATCCCACGCTCTTGAGGAGTGTCGCGGCGCGGGCGCTCGCCTCGTCGCTGATACGGGCGCGCACGCCATGGAAATTCGGGCCGCGCGTCGCGTCGAGCCCCATGCGCGAGGTCGTGCCGATGCCGCTTGCGGAGGGATCGAGCGCATTGCCCGGCAGACCCTCGATGATGACGACATCCCTGTGCGGCTGGAAATGGGTGGCAAGCGCCCAGAGCACCTCGCTGTCGCGGGTGATATCGACGTCCGCGTCCACCACGACCACGGTCTTCAGGTACTGGTCCCAACCAAGAAGGCCGAGCATGACCTGCCTTGCCTCCCCTTCGCGCGTCTGGTTCATGGCGATGTAGGCGTGAAAATGCGTGCCCGACGAAGGGTAGTGCACGGCGGTGATCGAGGGGAAGCGCGCCTTCAGCTTCTCCACCACCTCGGCTTCGCGCGGCACGCGGCCCAGATTCAAGTGCTCGGCGGAATTGCCGCCCGCCACGCTGACGAGAATGGCATCGCGCCGGCGCATCACGGTTTCGACCTTAAAGAGGTTGTTGGTCGAGCGGTCGGAGGAATAGCCAGTGAACTCGCCGAACGGCCCCTCCTCCACATGCGCCTCGGGATCCAGCACCCCTTCGAGCACGATCTCGGCATGGGCGGGAACACGAATACCGTATTTCGGCGTGCGCACGACCTGGAGCGGTTCGCCCATCAGGCCGCCGGCGACATCGCGTTCGTCTTCGCCGAAGGCAAGTCGGGCAGAGGCTGCGATCATGAAGAGCGGATGGCCACCGATGACCATCGCGACCGGCATCGGCCTGCCCTTCTCCTTGGCCATGTTCATCAGCCGCCAGAGATGGCCGCGCGAATGCAGCGAGGTGGCAAGCGAATTCTTCGAATGGATCATCGCGCGGTGGTAGCTGAGATTGCCGGCACCGGTTTCCGGATGCTCGCCGATGATGATGCCGCTGGTGACGTATTTCGCCCGATCGGTATCGAAGTGCTTGAGCATCGGCAGCGCGTTGAGATCGACGGCGTCGCCGGAGATGATCTCCTCGGTGATCGGGCCTTCTTTCAGGACCTCCGGTGTGAACGGCCGGTTGGCGCGCGCCTGGTAGGCCTCGTGCAACCTGTCGGCGGTCGAACCGAGCAGACGGGCGATACGGTCGCGCGAGGCAAAGATGTTGCAGAGCACTTCGCTGCCGATGCCACCGACATTCTTCAGGTGCAGCATGGGGTGCTGCCCCCGCTCGGCCAGGTTCCAGATCAGTGCCGTCGCATCCTGATCGTCCGAGACCGGCTGGTCGATGGTGATGACATCTTCGGGGTGCTCCGCCCGGTAGTCGGCGAGGAAGCTGCGGACATCTTGCTTGTGGTACTGGGTCATATCTTGGCCTCGACGCGACGGGAGGGTGACGGCGCCCGGATGGGCGCCGTCGTCTTTACTCAGGCAAATTCCTTGTGCTTGCCCGTGGCCCGGTCGACACCGGCATAGCTATCCTTCAGGCGCGCCTGCGCGTCCCTCAGGTCGCGCGGCGGCGGCGACGGATCGATGCCGACGAGCTTGGCGATGTTGTTGCCGAGATAGCCTTCCAGATCGTCCTCGGAGAGGTTGATGCCGTGCGGCGGATCCTTGCAGAGCACTTCCAGTTCGCGCAGCCACATGCCCGGATCGTTCGGCGGGCTATCCGTGCCGAAGACGATCTTGTTCTTCGGCAGCTGCTGGGCGAACTCCACGATGCGCGACTGGAAGCACCAGCCGGACTCGCAATAGACGTTCGGCGTATCCATCGCCATCCAGAAGGATTCGAACGAATAGTTGCCGCCGGTCTGGATGCCGAAATGGCCGATGATGAAGTTGACCATCGGAAACTCGCGGATGATCGGGTAGAACATCGTCGGGATGGTGTAGGGCCCGTCGCCGGTGTGGATGAGCACCACGACGCCGAGTTCGGCGCACTTCTTCATCGCCGGACGCAGCCAGTCGAGCGCACGGTCAGGACGATAACCGTGCATGTTGGCGTGCAGCTTCAGCATCTTGAAGCCGTATTCCTTGACGTGGAATTCCAGCTCCGCCGCGCCGTTTTCAGGTCCCCAGCGCGGGTTGTAGTTGAAGTTGCCGATGAAGCGGTCCGGGTACTTCTGGCAAAGCTCGGCACAATAGGCCATGTAGTCGCGAATGCCGTCGCGACCCTTGCGGTTGCCGTCACGGTAGCCGGTGTTGCCCGGCGGCGGCTGGATGAAGCCCATGTCGATCCGGCGCGGCTTGCCGTTGATCATGTACGGACCGTCCATCAGCTTGAGCATGCGCTCGCCGGTGAAGGGCTCGCCCGTGTGACGCCACGCCTCGTCGACGAGGTTGGTCGGGTGAAGATGGGTATCGATGATCATTGTTCACTCCGTTCAAGTTTACGCGGCAAGGGCGACGCCGTGCTGGCGCAGATACGCCTCGGCTTCCTCGACGGTGGCCGGCGGCTTGGTCGCTTCCAGCCCGATCATCCGGGCGACGTTGTTGCCGAGGTAGTCTTCGAGCGTATCCTCATCGAGGTTCAGGCCCTGCGGCGGCTCGTGGCAGAGGACTTCGAGGAGATTGATCCACATGCCCGGCTCGTTCGGCGGCGTGTCGGTGCCGAAGAGGATCTTGTGCTTGGGCAGAACCTTGGCGAATTCGACGATGCGCGACTGCAGGCACCAGCCGGATTCCACGTAGACACTCGGCGTGTCGAGCGCCATCTGCATCGGCTCGAACACGTAGACGCCGCCAGTCTGAACCCCGAAATGCGCCAGGATGAAGTTGACCTCAGGGAACTCGCGGATGATCGGGTAGAACTCCGTCGGGATCGAGTACGGACCGTCACCGGTATGCACCTTCACCATCAGGCCGAGATCCGCGCACTTCCTCAGTGCCGGACGCAGCCAGTCGAGCGCGCGGTCCGGACGGTAGGCGTGCATGTTCGCCTGCAGCTGCACCATCTTGAAATCGAACTCCTTGGCGTAGCGTTCGATCTCTTCGGCGCCGTTCTGGGTGCCGTAGCGCGGGTTGTAGACGAAGCAGCCGAGGAACCGGTCGGGATGCTCGGTCACCATCTTTTCCGTATAGGCCATGTACTGGCGGATGGCGGCCTTGCCTTCGAGATCCATCACTTCGTGGGTGTAGATGGTGTTGCCTTGCGGCGGCTGGATGAAGGCCTTGTCGATCCGGCGCGGCTTGCCGTTCACATAGTAGGGGCCATTCATCATCTTCAGCAGCTTGTCGCCGGTGAACGGCGGTCCGTCGTGTCGCCAAGCCAGGTCCACCAGGTCGGTGGGATAGCAGCTCAGGTCAATAATCATAGGTTTCTCCTGTCGTAGAGGGTCCGGTCGATGCGGGGCCGCGCGATGAACGCCATGCCGGCCGAAGCCGGGCGTGGATCCGCGATCTCAGGAAATGCCGAAGACGGAGGGAACG
>NZ_DASYGZ010000094.1:0-4515 GCF_035999135.1 Ensifer sp. | reverse complement strand
AAGATTGATGGAGTATTTCGTCCAGCAGCTCGTCAATGGGCTGACTCTTGGGTCTATTTATGGTATGATCGCAATCGGTTATACCATGGTCTACGGCATCATTGGCATGATCAACTTCGCCCACGGCGATATCTTCATGCTCGGCGGCTTCGCTGCTTTGATTGTCTTTCTGCTTCTCACAACATTTATCGGGGGCGTCCCGGTTGTACTTGCGCTGCTGTTGATGATGGTCGTCGGCATGCTCACCGCGGGTCTCTGGAACTGGACGATCGAGAAGGTGGCCTATCGGCCGCTGCGCGGTTCGTTCCGGCTCGCGCCGCTGATCACCGCGATCGGCATGTCGATCGCGCTGTCGAACTTCATTCAGGTGACGCAGGGCCCGCGCAACAAGCCGATCCCGCCGCTCGTTTCCTCGGTCTATGACGTCTTCGGCATCACCATTTCGCTGAAGCAGATCATCATCATCATCATCACGGCGATCCTGCTTTCGGTCTTCTGGTACATCGTCAACAAGACGCCGCTTGGCCGTGCCCAGCGTGCGACCGAACAGGACCGCAAGATGGCGGCCCTGCTCGGTGTCGACGTCGACCGCACGATCTCGGTGACCTTCATCATGGGGGCGGCCCTCGCTGCCGTCGCCGGTACGATGTACCTGATGTACTATGGTGTGGTCGTCTTCACCGACGGTTTCGTTCCGGGCGTCAAGGCGTTCACCGCAGCCGTCCTCGGCGGTATCGGTTCGCTGCCGGGCGCCGTTCTTGGCGGACTTCTGATCGGGCTCATCGAGTCCCTCTGGTCAGCCTATTTCACCATCGACTACAAGGACGTCGCGACCTTCTCCATTCTCGCCATCGTCCTGATCTTCAAGCCGTCTGGCATTCTCGGACGACCGGAAGTCGAGAAGGTATAATTCCATGGCAAACATTGCTTCTACGACTGCAAGCGCCGGCACTGACGTGACGGCGCGGGCCCTGCGCGAGGCTGTCTTCGCGGGTCTGATTTCACTCGGCCTTTTCGTGCTGTTCGTCGGTCTCAAGTCCGACCAGAACATCCGCAACGAGCTGATCCTCAACCAGCGCTGGGGGCTGCTGGCGATCTTCGTGATCGTCGCTGCTGTCGGTCGCTTCCTGATGGTCGCCTATGTCCAGCCGGCCATGGCCCGGCGCAAGGCTGCCAAGGCCGAGGCTGAGGACGTGGCGAAGGAAGAAAGCTTCCTCAGCCGCCACTTCTCCAAGCTCGCGATCCTCTTCCTGCTCGTCTATCCGCCGATCATCGTTGCGCTCGCCGGCGTCCAGGGTTCGCTGAAGTGGGTCGATAATTTCGGCATCCAGATCCTGATCTACGTGATGCTGGCCTGGGGGCTGAACATCGTCGTCGGTCTCGCCGGTCTGCTGGATCTCGGCTACGTCGCCTTCTATGCCGTCGGTGCCTACTCCTACGCGCTTCTGTCGACCTATTTCGGCCTGTCGTTCTGGGTCCTCCTGCCGGTTGCGGGCATCCTTGCCGCCTTCTGGGGCATGATCCTCGGCTTCCCGGTGTTGAGGCTGAGAGGTGACTATCTGGCGATCGTCACCCTTGCCTTCGGGGAAATCATCCGACTTGTGCTGATCAACTGGACCGAGGTGACGAAGGGTACGTTCGGCGTGTCCGGCATTGCCAAGGCGACGCTGTTCGGCATCAAGTTCGATGCCTCCAAGGATGGTTTTGCGGCGATGATGGGCCTGCCGATGTCGTCGGCCTATTACAAGATCTTCCTGTTCTATCTGATCCTCGCGCTCTGCCTGCTGACCGCCTACGTGACGATCCGGCTGCGCCGCATGCCGATCGGTCGCGCCTGGGAAGCCCTGCGCGAGGACGAGATCGCCTGCCGCTCGCTTGGCATCAACACGGTGACGACGAAGCTCACGGCCTTTGCGACAGGCGCCATGTTCGGTGGCATCGCCGGCTCGTTCTTTGCTGTGCGTCAGGGCTTCGTTTCGCCTGAATCCTTCGTCTTCCTGGAATCGGCGGTCATTCTGGCGATCGTCGTTCTCGGTGGCATGGGCTCGCTCACCGGCATCGCAGTCGCCGCCGTTGTGATGATCGGCGGTACGGAAATCCTGCGTGAACTGACGTTCCTGAAGATGGTCTTCGGGCCTGATTTCACCCCTGAACTCTACCGCATGCTGATCTTTGGTCTGGCCATGGTCGTCGTCATGGTCTGGAAGCCGCGTGGCTTCGTCGGATCACGCGAACCGACAGCCTTCCTGCACGAACGCAAGGCCGTCTCCGGCAGCTTCACCAAGGAAGGGCACGGCTGATGGCCCGCGAGACCACGACAATGACAAAAGACCCCATTCTCAAGGTTGAGCACCTGTCGATGCGCTTCGGCGGTCTGATGGCGATCAACGACTTCTCCTTCGAAGCCCATCGCGGTGACATCACGGCGCTGATCGGCCCGAACGGAGCAGGCAAAACCACGGTGTTCAACTGCATCACCGGCTTCTACAAGCCGACGATGGGCATGATCACGATGAAGCAGAAGGCCGGCAAGGAATACCTGCTGGAGCGTCTGCCAGACTTCGAGATCACCAAGCATGCCAAGGTGGCGCGCACCTTCCAGAACATCCGGATGTTCTCCGGCCTGACGGTGCTCGAAAACCTGCTGGTCGCGCAGCACAACAAGCTGATGCAGGCCTCGGGCTACACCTTCCTCGGGCTTCTCGGCTTCCCGGCCTATCGCCAGGCGTCGAAGGAGGCGATCGACCTTGCCAAGCACTGGCTGGAGAAGGCGTCCCTGATCGACCGTGCCGACGACCCGGCCGGCGACCTGTCCTATGGTGCGCAGCGCCGTCTGGAAATCGCCCGCGCCATGTGCACGGGCCCCGAGCTTCTGTGCCTGGACGAGCCTGCCGCCGGTCTCAACCCGCGTGAATCGCTGGCGCTCAACGAACTGCTGCAGGGCATCCGTGCCGATACCGGCACGTCGATCCTGCTCATTGAACACGACATGTCCGTGGTCATGGAGATTTCCGACCACGTGGTGGTCCTGGAATACGGACAGAAGATTTCCGACGGCACACCGGATTTCGTCAAGAACGATCCGAAGGTCATCGCGGCCTATCTGGGTGTCGAGGATGAAGAGGTTGAAGAGGTGATCGAACAAATCGAGGAAATCGAGGGCGGACAGGGGGGCAAGCACTGATGACGGCGCCTCTTCTCCAAGTCAAAGCCGTCGAGACCTACTACGGTAACATCCGGGCGCTGAGCGGTGTCGATGTCGAAGTGCATCGCGGCGAGATCGTTTGCCTGATCGGCGCCAACGGCGCCGGCAAGTCGACCCTGATGATGACCATCTGCGGCGCCCCGCAGGCGCGCACCGGCTCGGTCTTCTTCGAGGGCCAGGACATCACCCGCATGCCGACGCACGAGATCGCAAGGCTGCGCATCGCGCAATCGCCTGAGGGCCGGCGCATCTTCCCGCGCATGACGGTGTTCGAAAATCTGCAGATGGGCGCGAGCCTCGACAACCTCAAGCATTTCAACGAGGACGTCGAAAAGGTCTTTGCGCTTTTCCCGCGCCTGAAGGAACGCCAGACGCAGCGCGGCGGCACGCTTTCGGGCGGTGAGCAGCAGATGCTGTCGATCGGTCGCGCGCTGATGGCACGGCCGAAGCTCCTGCTTCTCGACGAGCCGTCGCTCGGCCTTGCGCCACTGATCGTCAAGGGCATCTTCGAGGCAATCAAGAAGCTCAACAAGGAGGAGGGACTGACCGTCTTCCTCGTCGAGCAGAACGCCTTCGGCGCGCTCAAGCTTTCCGACCGCGGCTATGTGATGGTCAACGGACGCGTGACGATGAGCGGCAGCGGCAAGGAACTGCTCGCCAATCCGGAAGTTCGCGCGGCCTATCTCGAAGGTGGCCGTCATTGACCGGCTGCATCTGGAGCAACTGACATGCATGGAATTCTCTACGAAGAAGCGTCGGTCTGGCAGTTTCTTTTCATAAGCTGCGTGCTGGGTGGCTGGACAGCCTGGCGCACCGGCAAGAGCGTCGCGGAAAGCTGGGAAGACATGCCGCGGCTCGTCCTCTACGTGGCGCTACTGGGGGTTGGCATCCGCTTCGTACACCATGCTCTCTTCGAGGGCACGATGTTCAGCCTGCATTACTATATCGTGGACACGATCGTGCTTTTGTTGTTTGCTACCGCAGGTTTCCGCTACTACCGGACCAAGCAGATGACCAATAACTACTATTGGCTCTATGAGAAGGCTTCGCCTTTCTCCTGGAAAGCCAAGTAAAGGGAACAGCGCGCGTCGGCCGCCGCGGCCGGTGCGAAAGAAACACCGGCGCAACTACGGTGGGCATTGCGCAGGTTGGTAACGAGACCCGCTCGAATAATTGGGAGTAACAAGATGAAAAAGTCTCTTCTGTCGGCGGTCGCGCTGACGGCTATGGTTGCCTTCAGCGGCAGCGCCTGGGCTGATATTCTCGTTGGTGTCGCCGGCCCGCTGACTGGCCCGAACGCCGCCTTCGGT
>NZ_DASYGZ010000083.1:0-79897 GCF_035999135.1 Ensifer sp. | reverse complement strand
ACACCCGATGGCAGATCGCATTATCGTCTACTGGCGCGACATTCCGGCCCAGGTCATCATCAAGAAGGGCCGCACGACGGCGAAACGCGAGCTGTCGCTGCGCTTCACCGAGGCGATCGACATGTGCGCCATGCGCACCGGCGCTGCCGAGACCGACGATTATCTCGCCGAATGGCGCAAGGCCGATCCGGTGCCGGTCTCCGACGATCTGGAGGCGGAAGCCGATAGCGCCGCCGCCGAACTCGAAGCTGCCTATGACCGCGAGCGCCTGGTGGCCCTCGTCAAGGCCGGAGGCCGCGACAATGGCTGACGCCAAACCATCCGGCGAACCGAAGATCCTGAAGGGCAATGCGGCACCGGGCGCCAAGGCCGCGACCGGCGCCTTCACGCCATCCGGCGTCTCGCCAAGCCGTCGCTCGCGCCACAAATACACCGTCCGTCTATGGGCGGTCAGGAATTCACGCTTCCTCGAATGGTTCTACCACCGCTTCGCCGACCTGTTCCTGCTGCTTCATCCACTCTGGAACGCCATCGGCTATGGTCGGGTGGAGCGGCCGGTCACTTTCGTCGAGCGGCACGTCAAGGGCTTCCTGTTCGACTGTCGCATGTGCGGCCAGTGCGCGCTGTCATCGACCGGCATGTCCTGCCCGATGAACTGTCCGAAGCAGTTGCGCAACGGCCCCTGCGGCGGCGTGCGCGCCAACGGCAATTGCGAGGTCGAGCCGGATATGCCCTGCGTCTGGGTGCAGGCGTGGAAGGGCTCGCAGAACATGGAGAGGGGCAACGCCATTTTGAACGTGCAGAAGCCGGTCAACCAGTCGCTGCGTGAAACCTCGTCCTGGCTGCGCGTGACGGCGGAAGCCGCTGCCCGCCGTGAAGCGGCATCCAGGGAAGGCCAGGCATGACCCCCGACATCAATCCCTTCGATCCCGGCGCGCCGCTCGAGCCCCTGCCCGGCCACTCCTCCCGCGGCCGGCTTGAACGTGTGCTGCGCCGTGGCGAATTCGCGGTGACGGCCGAGCTCAACCCGCCCGACAGCGCCAATCCGCAGGACGTCTACGAGCGCGCCGCCATCTTCGACGGCTGGGTCGACGGCATCAACGCGGTCGACGCATCGGGCGCCAACTGCCACATGTCGTCTGTCGGCATCTGCGCGCTCCTGACCCGCATGGGCTACGCGCCGATCATGCAGATCGCCTGCCGCGACAAGAACCGCATCGCCATCCAGGGTGACGTGCTCGGCGCGTCGGCCATGGGCGTGCAGAACATCATGTGCCTGACGGGCGACGGCGTGCAGGCCGGCGACCAGCCGGGCGCAAAGCCCGTCTTCGACCTCGACTGCATGTCGCTGCTCGAAACCGTGCGCATCATGCGCGACAACTCGAAGTTCCTTTCGGGCCGCAAGCTGACGACCCCGCCGCAGGTTTTTCTCGGCGCTGCCATCAACCCTTTCGCGCCGCCTTACGATTTCCGACCCTATCGTCTCGCCAAGAAGATCGAGGCGGGTGCGCAGTTCGTGCAGAGCCAGTACTGCTTCGATGTGCCGATGTTCCGCGAATACATGAAGAAGGTGCGCGACCTCGGCTTGCACGAGAAATGCTACATCCTCGTCGGCGTCGGTCCCATGGCATCGGCCAAGACCGCCCGCTGGATCCGCTCCAACGTGCCGGGCATCCATATCCCCGACAGCGTGATTGCCCGACTTGAAGGCGCGCAGGACCAGAAGAAGGAAGGCAAGCAGCTCTGCATCGACATCATCAACGAGGTCAAGGAGATCGAAGGCGTCTCCGGCATCCACGTCATGGCCTATCGCCAGGAAGAATATGTCGCTGAAATCGTGCATGAATCGGGCGTCTTGAAGGGCCGCAAGCCCTGGAAACACGAGACGTTGCCCGCGGATGCGGTTGTGGCCGAGCGCCTGGAACACATTCGCGAGGGCAAGGAAGAAAACCAGCAGCAGATGGCCGAAGCCGCGGCCCATCACTCGCCCAATCATTCACACTGAACAACGGGCGCCGATCAAAAGGCGCCTATCATCGACTTCATGGGCATGTTTACATAGCCCCCGCCAGGACAAAGGACCCTTCATGACCCGGACCATCGTCGCCTCCGCCACCCGCGAGATCATCATCGGCTTCGATCAGCCGTTCTGCGTCATCGGCGAACGCATCAACCCGACCGGCCGCAAGAAGCTTGCCGCCGAGATGATCGAAGGCAACTTCGACACGGTCATCAAGGACGCGCTGGAGCAGGTCGCAGCCGGCGCGACGATGCTCGACGTGAATGCCGGGGTGACCGCCGTCAACCCGAACGAGACCGAGCCGCCGCTGCTGGTCAAGACGCTCGAGATCGTCCAGGGCCTCGTCGACGTGCCGCTGTCGATCGACAGTTCGGTGACGGCCGCCATCGAGGCCGCACTGCGCGTCGCCAAGGGACGGCCCCTCGTCAACTCCGTCACCGGCGAGGAAGAGAAGCTCGAGGCGATCCTGCCGCTCTGCAAGAAATACGACGTGCCAGTTGTGGCGATCTCCAACGACGAAACCGGCATTTCCGAAGATCCGGACGTGCGCTTTGCCGTTGCCAAGAAGATCGTCGAGCGCGCCGCCGACTTCGGCATCAAGCCGCACGACATCGTCGTCGACCCGCTGGTGATGCCGATCGGCGCCATGGGCACCGCCGGCCAGCAGGTGTTTGCGCTTCTGCGGCGGCTGCGCGAAGAGCTGAAGGTCAACACCACCTGCGGCCTCTCCAACATCTCCTTCGGCCTGCCGCACCGCCACGGCATCAATGCCGGCTTCATCCCGATGGTCATCGGCGCCGGCATGACGTCCGCGATCATGAACCCCTGCCGCCCGCAGGAAATGGAAGCGGTGCGCGCCGCAAACGTCTTGAACGGCACCGACCCGAACTGCACCCACTGGATCAAGACCTACCGCGACCACAAACCGGCCGATGGCGGCCATGTCGTGGCTGCAGCACCGGCTGCCGCCTCCGGCGGACGTCGCGGCGGTCGCGCGGCTCGCACCGGCGGTGCTGCTGCGAGCGAATAATCCTGGTTCGAAGCTAAAACACGCGAAGGGAGACGGAGATTGGGAGGCCAGCCGCGCCGCTCTTTTTCCTCTCCCTTTCACCGTTGACAGCTGGCGATTTGGGCACAGGTACTGACAGACGTCGATATTTCCATCCGGCAATGCAAACGTGGAGACCTCAGATGACACGCAGCCTTCGCCTCGATGCCGCATCCCTCTGGTTCGAAGCCCCGTTCGTGATTGCCGTCCGGCTGCAGGAAATGCAGATGGCCGCACTGACCGGCCGGACACAGGACGTGAACGAGCTTCATCGCATGATCTCCGAGAAGGTTGCCGCGACGGCCGAAAGCATGGTGGCGGTCAATGTCGCGCTCTGGAAAGCCGCCTTCGACAACACCTTGCGGCTGATGACTGGCGGCACGGCATCCGGCCACGGAACGGCGATTGCGTCGGCAGCGCTCAGGCCCTATGGCAAGCGGGTGCGCAGCAACGCCCGGCGGCTGTCGCGCAAGTAGGCTGACCGGTCACTCTGGGCGCTCGAACAGATATTTTCATGTCGGGATTGGACAACTATCGGGCGCCGTTCCGGTGCAGTCTGAAACCGTTTAGCCGTGTTTCGCTTACCCCATTGAAGCGGACCTGACGAAAGACTTGAGAGCATGCGCATCGAAGGCACATCCGAGATCGAGACCAACATGAGCGAAGCCGTGCAGAAGGACCCTCTGGTGCTGTTCATGCCCTCGGGCAAGCGCGGCCGTTTCCCGGTCGGCACGCCGGTACTCGATGCCGCCCGCAAGCTCGGCGTCTATGTCGAAAGCGTGTGCGGCGGGCGCGCCACCTGCGGGCGCTGTCAGATCGAGGTGCAGGAAGGCAATTTCGCCAAGCACAAGATCGTCTCCTCGCTCGACCACATTTCGGAAAAGGGCGCCAAGGAAGAGCGCTACGAAAAAATCCGCGGCCTTCCCGATGGCCGCCGCCTCTCCTGTTCCACCCAGATCCTCGGCGACCTCGTCATCGACGTGCCGCAGGACACCGTCATCAACGCCCAGGTCGTGCGCAAGGCTGCGACCGACCGGGTGATCGAGCGCAAT
Organism: Ensifer sp.; assembly: GCF_035999135.1. Lineage (GTDB taxonomy): Bacteria > Pseudomonadota > Alphaproteobacteria > Rhizobiales > Rhizobiaceae > Ensifer. The sequence continues at coordinate 75,777 of NZ_DASYGZ010000083.1, read as the reverse complement.
GCCGCCGTCCAGCTCTGCTATGTCGAGGTGGACGAGCCCGACATGCACAAGCCGCTCGGCGACCTCGACCGCCTGAAGGTGATGCTGGAAAAGGACTGGGGCTGGAAGGATCTGTTGATCGCGCCGCACCTGATCCCGCAGGTCCAGGGCATCCTGCGCAAGGGCAACTGGGCGGTGACCGCTGCGATCCACCGCGACATGGATTCATCCCGTCCCTTCATCGTCGGCCTGTGGCCCGGCCTGAAGAACGAGGCCTATGGTGTTGCCTGCGACATCGGCTCGACCACCATTGCCATGCATCTGGTGTCGCTCTTGTCCGGCCGCATCGTCGGCTCGTCCGGCGCTTCCAACCCGCAGATCCGCTTCGGCGAAGACCTGATGAGCCGCGTCTCCTACGTGATGATGAACCCGGACGGTCGCGAAGCCATGACCAAGGCGGTGCGCGAGGCGATCAACGGCCTGATCGGCAAGGTCTGTGCCGAAGGCGAGATCGACCGTCACGACATTCTCGACATGGTCTTCGTCGGCAACCCGATCATGCACCACCTGTTCCTCGGCATCGACCCGACGGAACTCGGCCAGGCGCCGTTTGCGCTCGCCGTGTCCGGCGCGCTGCAATACTGGGCGCACGAGATCGACATCGACGTCAACCGCGGCGCCAGGCTCTACATGCTGCCCTGCATTGCCGGCCATGTCGGCGCGGATGCTGCGGGCGCGACGCTTGCCGAAGGCCCCTACCGCCAGGACAAGATGATGCTGCTCGTCGATGTCGGCACCAATGCCGAGATCGTGCTTGGCAACAAGGACCGCGTCGTTGCTGCGTCCTCGCCGACCGGCCCCGCCTTCGAGGGCGCTGAAATCTCGTCGGGCCAGCGTGCGGCACCGGGCGCGATCGAGCGCGTGCGCATCGATCCCGTCACGCTCGAGCCGCGCTTCCGGGTGATCGGCGTCGACAAGTGGTCGGACGAGGACGGCTTTGCCGAGGCAGCCGCCTCCGTCGGCGTTACCGGCATCTGCGGCTCGGCGATCATCGAGATCGTCGCCGAGATGTATCTTTCCGGGATTATCTCCGAGGACGGCGTCGTCGATGGCGCGATGGCGGCAAGAAGCCCGCGCATCGTGCCGAACGGCCGCACCTTCTCCTATCTTCTGCACGACGGCGAACCGCGCATCACCGTGACGCAGAACGACATCCGCGCCATCCAGCTTGCGAAGGCCGCCCTTTACGCCGGCATCAAGCTGCTCATGGAAAAGCTCGATATCGACCACGTCGACACCATCCGCTTCGCCGGCGCCTTTGGCTCGTTCATCGATCCGAAATACGCGATGGTGCTGGGCCTCATTCCGGACTGCGACCTCGACGAGGTCAAGGCCGTCGGCAACGCCGCCGGCACCGGCGCGCTCATGGCGCTCCTGAACCGCGGCCACCGCCGCGAGATCGAGCAAACCGTCAGCAAGATCGAGAAGATCGAGACGGCGCTTGAATCAAAGTTCCAGGAGCATTTCGTCAACGCCATGGCGATTCCCAACAAGGTGGATACGTTCCCGAAGCTTTCTACGGTGGTGACGCTGCCGGAGCGCAAGGTGAGCGGCGATGATGGCGAGGGTGGCGGTCGTCGTCGCAGGCGCAGCCGGGAGTAGGTCGGCATCGCGCGGGATCGAACCGGGTTCGCTGCCTTCAGAGCCTCCCCGTCGGAAATTGCCACTCACCGGTCCGCGCGATTAACCAACTATACACGCCCGAGTTGTCTTCCTGCTTTCTTCAGCTATAGCTTGAGCGGACAACAGGCTGGTACAAATGACGACTCTCGCGCGTTGGCTTGCGCTCCTGATCACCATCACGACGAGCTTTGCCTTCTTCATACGGCCAGCACTGGTCATTGTCCCGTCACTGCGCACGGATCAACCGGGCTTTACCATGGTCGTGTTTCGCGGCCTCGATTACGAGGCCAAGATACTCGACAGCCCGAAGGCCTATTGTGAGCGGGTCGGAAGGTCTGGCTATTTTTGCGAATGTACCGTCGCCGATCAGGTCATGGCCGCCGGATTCGTGCCCCTGCCGTTCAGCTCAACGCTCTATGAGATGACGCTTCCAAAAGAAGCGGCAGTCGAAGGCCGTGATCGATCCGCCCTCTAACCCAGTGCGCGAATGTGGACGCATCGAGATTCCCGCTTGCCTTAATCCCGGTGGCGGGCGAACGTCAGACCAATCGCATTTTCCTGAACTGGCATTCGAACCGATGAACAACAAGATTCTCGACACCCTGACCGGCATGTACTTCACGGTCGACGATCCGGATGGCACCTACGGCACCGGCCAGGTCATCCGTATGGCCGCCGAAGGCATCTACTTCATTCGCTACGACGGCAACGAAGTGGAACTGCCGATGGAGCTGGTCTCGATCGGCGAGATGCTGCAGACCACCGAAGAGGACTACAAGCTCTGGCGGTTCTTCGACACGATCGAGGAACGGGACAAGTGGATCGAATGGCTGGACGCGCCGTCGAAGCCGCGCGTGGTCACGCTCGTGAGGCCGACGCCGACCAAATAGCCGGCTCAACGCTCTCGCCTTCCGCAGTCATGAGACGCGCCCACCCCTTCCAACAGAGGCGGTGGGCGCCACGCGTTTAAGCTCCAGCTAACCATTTCCGTCATTGACGGGTGGTCACCGGGTCGAAATACGGCAACTGCCGTATGTCCCCCGAGCAGCAGCGGGTCTACCCCCGGGATGCCTGCCGCATTGCAGGTGGCCTGAACCGAGGAGACAACCCATGAACATCATCGTCGCCGTGGCGGCGGCGCTCGCTTTTGCGGGCTCCGCCTTCGCAACCGTTTCGCCCGTGCCCGCCGAAACAAAGCCGTTGGCCAAGACCGTCAAGGCATTGGAACTTGCCGGCGGGGTCAACAAGCCCGGCAACCCCGGCAGAAACCCCAAGCCCAATGACAACCGTCAGAGAGGCAGGATCTCGAACCACGATTGACGTCTTTGAGGGCGACTAGAGCCGCCCTCAAAGTTCGATCGATCGATGTCTGGCGGTTCAACGCGCTCACCATCCGCCACGCGCGCTGGTCGCGTGCAAACGGGAACCCCCTTGGGGGTCAGGCTTTGGTGAAAGTCAGGCCGCGTCCGATGTCTGGTGGCACGCGGCATGGGCAAGCGGTCTCGCGCTTGGCGCAGGCGTCACCACCGGGGCAGCTTCGGTCTCGGCCGGCTGTGTTTTTTGCCAGTCGCGCAGCCTTCGCCACTCGCGCCAGATCTGGCGCAAGTCCTCGAGAAGATTGAAGGGAGGTGGGGTCGCGGCAAGTGTGCCGGACGCTGTCGATGGTTCCAACTGCTGTTCGGCTGCGGTCGACATCGTCAATCTCGCTTTCGCTTGTTGGTCTTATTGCTAAAAATTATACCGGATTTTTCGCCAACCTGTCAAATTTCTGTGAATTTTGCCGGCCTATTCGTACGAATAGGACAATAGAGCTGCAGAAAACATGACGATATAAAAGTCGATCGGAACGAAAGCACGCTTGCCACCGCAAGATACATTGATGATTGCGCGCGTTTTTCCTTCGCTTATAACGGGTATGCACATCAGCGACGGATGCTTATCGAGATCAACACTGTAGTCGAATATCAAACCAACGCACCGGTAGGTGCTCATGTTGATCCCGGCCAAATGCTTCGTCGACGGAATGTAGATCGGCGCCTGCTTCTTGTATGACGCCCCGGCCGCACTTCTCTCGACGGATAGCCTTGCGTCCTTGACGTCCTCGTAAAACGCCGGCGGATAGGCGCAGACGACCGACATGCTTCCGGACGCCTCGTCTACCTCCATCATCGAGAAGCAGAAGGTCTTGTTCTTGCGGCCGACGCCGAGGATTTTGGTCGTCGTTTCCATGACCAGATCGAAGAACGTCTTCTTGTCGACGCGGCCCGACCTCAGATAGGCTCTGGAACTCGCAAGCAAGGCCGCCATCTCGGCCGGCATCGTCGCTTCCCGTCCGCGAATTCTCCATTCCTTCCAGTGGTGGCGCACGACCAGCAGCGCCAGCACCACGATGACGACATCCACCCAGAACGGCAGGATCGGCAGGACTGGAAGAGACGAGATCACCCGGCCCCAAAGCCCCTGGGGCGTCTCGGTGGCCTCGCCGGGCGCGTGCTCGGCCGACTGGTGGGTCACGAGGCGCAGAAACGCCAGGAGCACTTCAAACAAAATGTAGGCGCTGGCCACGAACAGCACACCGGAAGCCGTCTGGCCGAAGACCGACTGCAGCCAGAAGCGAATACGGAAGCGTATTACGTAGATCCAGCACCAGACAAGCCAGCACAGAGTTCGAATACCTTCGAATTCTTCAGGAAAGTACCGGCGCAGAAAAAACGGCGAGATTACCGCCGCGGCCAGAACAACATACAATACTATCCACATCGTCAATCTGCCCGCGGATATATAAGAATATTTTAATGTTATCAGGCATCCGCAGAAGAGTGAAGAACGAAGCGGAACGAAACGAGCAGCAGCGGACTACGGCGGGGAACGTTTCTGACCGTTCGTGCGCACGCGTCTCTTAAGGCCTTCGGCACTGCCCCGAAGCACACCGCTGATATTGCAGAACTTCTTGACATTGTTGGGCAATGTCGCGCTGACGGCTGGCGGGCGCACGGCTTTTCTTCAACCGGACGAGCCCCTTGACGGTGCGCGCGGCCTGTCAGGTCGCCGCGGATGCCGGGCCGGAATCACAAACGCGGGCAACAAAAAAGGCCGGGGCGAAACCGCACCGACCTTCCTCATCATCGCTCTTACACCCGTGCCAGTACATCCGTGGTCAAAAGTCTAATGCGACGCGGCGATTGCGAGCGGCGAAAGGTTTCAGCGCTCATAACAATACCGATGGGCGTGTCTATACGGGGCGATTGTGTTCGAAACAAGTCTCGAACACGAAAGCGCCGCGCATTCTTCGAACGCGCGGCGCCTGGTTTACAGCGATTTCAGGTTGCCACTTATTGCGGCGTCAGGTCGAAGCCGAACCACTTTTCCGAGAGGCGCTTGATGGTGCCGTCGGCCTTGGCGGCCTTGATGGCGTCGTCAAACAGCGCCTTCAGCTCCGGGTCGCTCTTGCGCAGGCCAACCGAGCTGCCGGCGCCGAGGAAGCCGCCCTGGAAGCGCGGGCCGGTGATGACCATGTCGCTGTTGGCCGGCTTTTCGACCGATGTCATCAGGTAGCCCATCGAGGCCATGACGAAGTCGACGCGGCCGGCGATCAGATCGAGGTCGTGCTGCTCGGTCGTCTTGTATTCACGCACCTCGACCACGTCCTTCAGGTACTCGTCGATGAAGCGCGCCGCGATCGAGGCCGTCTGGACGCCGATGGTCTTGCCTTCGACGAGCGGCTTCAACTCGTCCACCGCCTTGCGGGCGCCGGCCTCGTTGGATGCGAGCGAGAACAGTTCGCCCTTCATCGGCAAGGTTTCGAGTTCCCCGCCCTTGATCGTGGCGAAGGCCTGGCCGGTGCTGCCGTAGGAGATCGAAAAGTCGATGACTTCCTTGCGCTTTTCGGTCGCCGACATGCCGGCCATGATGGCGTCGAACTTGCCGGCGTTGAGCGCCGGGATCAGGCCGTCGAATGCCTGCGGCACGACGGTGCATTCCACCTTCATGTGCGCGCACAGGATCTTGCTGAGCTCGATCTCGTAACCGTCGAGCGTACCGTCCGGCTTGGTGAGATTATAGGGCGGAAACGCGCCTTCGGTGGCAATGGTAACCTTGGTCCACGTCTTCTGCTCGGCCTGAGCCGGTGCGGAAAGGACGCCGGCGGCAACGGCAAGCGCCGCAGCCGTGATTGCGCCCGTCTTCACGCGGTTATGCTTCTTCATGCAGATATTCCCCTTTTTGCTATGGTAACGGCTTGCTTCGGTCGTGCCAGTGACAGGCCCGGCCTCAACTGTTGATGAACTGGCGGAAGCGCTCGGACTTCGAGCGGGTGAACACCTCCTCAGGCGCACCCTCCTCCTCGATCGCGCCCTTGTGCAGGAACACGACCCGGCTCGACACGTCGCGGGCAAAGCCCATCTCGTGGGTGACGACGAGCATCGTGCGGCCCTCTTCCGCCAGCCCGCGCATGACGCGCAGCACTTCGCCGACGAGTTCGGGGTCGAGCGCCGAAGTCGGCTCGTCGAAGAGCATCGCTTTCGGGCGCATCGCGAGCGCCCGGGCAATCGCCGCCCGTTGCTGTTGGCCACCCGAGAGGTGCGCAGGATAATGGTTGCGCTTGTCGGCAATGCCCACCTTGGCAAGCAGCGCCTCTGCCTCTTCGATCGCCTCCCTTCGCGACCGCTTCAAGACATGCACCGGCGCCTCGATGACGTTTTCGAGCACGGTCTTGTGGGACCAGAGATTGAAGCTCTGGAACACCATGCCGAGTTCGGAACGGATGCGGTCCACCTGCTTCTGGTTGGCCGGGCGGCTTCTGCCGTCGCTCTGCGTCTTCAGCCCGATCGCCTCGCCGGCCACCTCGATGGTGCCGGAGTTCGGAACCTCAAGCATGTTGATGCAGCGAAGCAGTGTCGACTTGCCGGAGCCGGACGAGCCGAGGATCGAGATCACCTCGCCTTCGCGTGCTTCGAGCGAGACGCCCTTCAGCACCTCGACGGGCCCGAAGCTCTTGTGCAGATCGCACACGCGGATGGCGACATTTGCCGTCGCCGGCGCATTCAGGTTGGCGGAGATGTTCACTGCATTTCTCCCTTGAGCGCCCCAGAGATGGCCAGCGGCGGGCGCGATTGCGGATTCAGCCGGTGCTCGGCAAAAGCGACGAGCCGCGTCAGGATAAAGTTGATGGCAAGATAGATCGCGCCGGCAACGACGAAGACCTCGATGACGCGATAGGTCTCGGAGATGATGCGGGCGGCAACGCCGGTCACTTCCATCAGGGTGATGATCGAGGCAAGCGACGTCGCCTTGATCATCGAGATCACCTCGTTTCCGTAGCCCGGCAGCGCCTGGCGAAGCGCCTGCGGAGCGACGATGCGGCGGAAGATCATCAGGCGCCCCATTCCGCAGGCGCGCGCCGCCTCCACCTGGCCGTGCGGCACCGAAAGCAGGCCGCCGCGAATGATCTCGCTCGCATAGGCGGCGGTGTTGAGCATCAGCGCCAGCACCGCGCACCAGTAGGGCTCGCGCAGAACAGGCCAGAAGATGCTGTGGCGCACCGCCGGAAACTGGCTGAGGCCATAGTAGATCAGGAAGATCTGCACGAGCAGCGGCGTGCCGCGGAACAGAAACACATAGGCGCGGGCAAAAAGGTCGAGCACCAGGATGCCCGACAGCCGCGACAACGCCAGAAGCATGGCGAGCACCGAACCGAGCGCGACCGACGTCACTGCCAGCTCGATCGTCAGCGGCAGGGCCGAGACGAGGCTGAGGAAGGTTTCAAGAGCAAATTTGATATCCATCAGCCCCTCCTGACGCCGCGCGACAGACGCCGTTCGCTGAGCTGCAGAAGCAGGCCGGAAACGGTGGAGATCGCGAGATAGACGAGTGCGGCGATGAAGAAGAAATCGAAGGGGCGGCCGGTGGAGCCGGCACCGATCTGGGACTGGCGCAGAAGCTCGACGACGCCTGTGACCGACACCAGCGCCGATTCCTTCAAGACCACCTGCCAGACATTGCCGAGGCCCGGAAGGGCGTGACGGAGCGTCAACGGCGCAGTGATGCGGCGAAATTTCAGCAACCGCCCCATGCCGCAAGCCGTCGCCGCCTCCAGTTCGCCCGGCGTGACCGCGCGGAAGGCGCCGCGGAAAACCTCAGTCTGCTGCGCGCCCGAGGTGACGCCGACGGCAAGGGCGCCGGCAAGGAAGCCCGGGAAGCTGACGAAGCCCTCGGCGCCAAAAGCCTGGCCGATGGCGGTGACGGCGGCACTGCCGCCGAAATAGAAGAGGTAGATGACCAAGAGATCCGGAAGGCCGCGCAGCACCGTGGTGTAGGTTTCAGCCACCATGCGGGTGACCGGTCCGCCGGAGATCTTCGCCCAGGCGCCGAAGGTGCCGATGACGGCGCCGATCGCAAAACCGGCGAGCGCAATGAGGATGGTCATCCAGGCGCCGACGGCGAGCGCATGGCCCCAGCCGTCAGGCCCGAAACTGATGATGTCGAGGATACCTGGCTCCGTCAAAGGCTTGCCTCCCGCAATACCATTGCCTTTGAGAACGCACTATTCATGGCGGCCCTCGGGCAGCGGCGGATTGACGTTGTCGGGGATCGGGTTGACGAAGGGCGTGCCTTCGAGCCGTGCGGCGTGATCGGCCTTGGCCTGTTCGATCAGCGAGGGGTCGAGGATCAGGTCGAGCGCCGTGCTCGCCATCACCTTGGCCGCATGTTCCATGCCCTTGTGGGCGGCCGGCAGCTTGCCTTGGGCGACCAGTTGCCACGAATGGCCGGGCGTGCCGATCGCATAGGTGGCGCCGCGCATCTGCACGGTCGGGACCACCCAGCTGACGGTGCCGACATCGGTGGAGCCGACCAGCGTGCCTGCGCCGCTTTCCGGCGGGAAGATCGTGTCGCAAAGGGCGATGCCACGGCGCAGTTTCAGGCCGAAACGTTCGAAGGCAGAGGCGATGTCCTCGCCGGTAAAAGTCTCCTGGAATCGGGCGGCCATCTGCCGGTCCGCGTCGTCGAACTGCGGGGCCCCGAGATGTTCGAGGTGGCGGTGCATCAGCGCCTCGAGCGGCGTGTTGCCGACGAGGTTGGCATCGCCGCTGATCACCTCGTCGCTGACCGTCGTGCCGGTCATCAGCGCCGCCCCTTCGGCGACCTTGCGCACCCGTTCCGAAAGGTCGAGCAGTTCCGGCAGGTTGCGGGCGCGGATGAGGTAGCGCACGGTCGCGCGCGCCTGCACCACGTTCGGTGCGTGGCCGCCCGTGTCCGTCACGGCATAGTGGATGCGCGCCGACGACGGCATGTGCTCGCGCAGATAGTTGACGCCGACATTCATCAGCTCGACGGCATCGAGCGCGCTACGGCCGAGATGGGGAGCGGCAGAGGCGTGCGATGCCCGGCCGTGGAAGCGGAAGTTGATCTCGTTGCAGGCGAGCGAGACCGGATTGTTGACGCCGGCAAAGGGGGCCGGGTGCCAGGAGATGGCGATATCGACATCGTCGAAGACGCCATCGCGCACCATGAAGCCCTTGGACGAACCGCCCTCTTCGGCGGGGCAGCCGTAGTAGCGCACCCGGCCCTTCAGGCCGTTTGCCGCCAGATAATCCTTGACTGCGGTCGCCGCCATCATTGCGCCGGCGCCGAGCAGGTTGTGACCGCAGCCATGGCCGTTGCCGCCATCGACGAGCGGCCGTTCCTCCGGCACACCCGCCTCCTGGCTGAGACCCGGCAGCGCGTCGAACTCGCCGAGGATGGCGATAACGGGCCCGCCCTCGCCCGCCTCGCCCATGACAGCGGTCGGCAGGCCGGCAACGCCGCGCGCGACGCGGAAGCCCTCGGCTTCCAGCAGCGTGGCGTGTTCGGCCGACGAGCGGAACTCTTCGTAATTGGTTTCCGGCGTATCCCAAACCCGATCGCTGAGCGCGAAGAACTGATCGCGCTTGGCTTCGAGCATCTCCCAGACGGCATGCGAATTCTTCATGGTTTACCGGCGCCCTCAATGATAGTATCCAGAATTGGCGCCAATTTACGGAATCATTTTTGGATACACAAGGGTGGCATCAGGAATTATTTCAATTGGCGCCGAGAGCGTGTCTTGCTGCCCATCACGGCGACGAGGCGCCCACTCAAGGCGTTGAAACTGACCAAGAAAATCCACGCCGCCCAGATTGAATTGTCCTGGGCGTCATCATAGTTTCTCCAAAAATGGAGCCAATTCCCCGCAAAGGGGTGGCAGTCGACATGAGAAAAACAGGACCGGCGATGAGCGACGATCTGATGCAAACGGAAGCAGCCACCGACAAGAAGGACGTGACCGACCTCCTGCTGCACGACATCCTGACCGGCACCCTTCCCGCCGGCACCTGGCTGAAACAGATCGATCTCGAACGCCGCTACGATTGCACGAGGCCAGAGGTGCGCCGCGCGCTGGACCGGCTGTCGCAAAAGCGCCTGGTGCAGCACAATCCCAACCGCGGCTACCAGGTCTATGAACTCGACGACCAGCGCACCCGAGAGATCAGTGACATCCGTGTCATCCTGGAAACCGGCGTCGCCGACCGGATGATCGCCAACGCGACGCCGAATTCCATCAGGGAATTGCGCGACCTCGCCAAGAACTTCGACGAGATGTCGTTCCGCGGCTCGATCATGGAGCACTACGACGCCAACCTCGCCTTCCACCGCGCCCTGCTCATGCTGTCGGGCAACATCGAACTCGTCGGCATTATCGCCGAAATCCGCCAGCGCACGGCGTCCGCCCCGGTCTCGCAATGGCGCACCCGCGCCCGCATCGAACAGTCGGCCCGCGAGCATCACCTGATGGTCGACGCACTGGAGGCTCGCGATCTCAAGGAACTGAAGCGGCTGATCGAAATCCACATCCGCCAGGCGCCGGTGAAGGCGTGAGCCCTTGCCGATAGGCGCTTCGCCGGTCCGGCGGCCGCTTGGCCGCCCCGCGGCCGGAAACTTTGCGCCAAGAGCGGCCGTTGTGACGTAAAACTGTCAATTGCAGCAGCTACTTACGCGTTCGATTTCATAGGGAGTTTTATGTTGTCCTATCCGAACCGCGCGGCTGCTTTACAGGCGCTTGTTACTGCGATCTCAACAGTCACCTTCGCAAGACCAATTCGGGTTGCAATTGATGGACGGACCGCCTCCGGGAAAACGACGCTTGCGGACGAACTTTCCGAAATCCTTGTTGCGAGCGGCAGGGAAGCAATTCGCACGTCCATCGATGGCTTCCACAGGCCGAAAGCCGAACGCTATGCGCGCGGGCGGAACTCGCCAGAAGGATACTATTACGATGCGCGTGATCTCCCTGCCATCAATGCGCTGCTTCTGGAGCCACTCGGCCCGGATGGTAGCCGCGCATATCGCACGGCATCCTTTGATCTCTTGAACGATGAACCAATCGATGAGGAGGCAAAGATGGCTTCCGCTGATGCGATCCTCATCGTGGACGGTACGTTCCTGCAGCGCCCTGAGCTGTCAGGCAACTGGGATTTGGCGATCTTTGTCGAGACCACCGAGGCTGTTTGCGAACGGCGCGGCGTTGAGCGCGACGCCCAGCTGCTCGGGGGAATGGACGCGGCGCGCCAGCTTTATGCGACCCGATATCAGCCCGCATACAGTCTCTACGAGCGCATTTGCGCGCCAAGCCTGAATGCGGACGCTGTCTTCAACAATGATGATTTTGATCGTCCTGACCTGACGATCAAGGCAAACGGCAGGTTGCCTTGAGAGGCACATGACTGGTTGGGGCCGCCAGGGCCCCTTGGGTGCGGGGCTTCACTCAGCCGAGAACTTCACCGTCACGCCGCGCTGGCGAAAATAGGCCTGCATCAGCTTGCGGCCGGAACGGTTGTTCTGCACGAGCTTCGCCGGGTCGAACACCGCTTCTTTCACTCCCGCACGCGCCAATGCTGCCTTGAGGGTCGCGATATGCAGGTCGATGTCGGCATTGTCCGCGTTGAGCGATTCATAAATGCGGGTTGTTGCCTCGGCTACGGTCGGTTCACTCAACGATTTCACTCCTGTTGCTGTGTGGCTGGTGCGCGCCACAGTCGTTGGCCTGACCCTATTGGGAAGAAAAGCGCCGGCGTCAATGGGTGAGCATGGATCGGAGTGTCGCGTCCGCTTTGCAAAATGCGGCGTCGGAGGCGGCCGGGTATGGGCTGCAGTGACTTGAGACGGCATGGCCGCTTCTTTCTGGAACAGTCAGCTGGCCGCCCCATCCCCGGCCTGTTCGAGCTCGAGAATGTTGCCTTCAGGGTCGCGCGCATAGGCAATGAGGTACGGCTGATCCTTCGACCCGAAGTCGGTGATCTCGCCAATCTGGCTTCCACCGGCCCGAATGATCGCCGACAGCACGACGCGAATGTCGTCCATCTGGAAGGACAGGTGCCCAAGGCCGGGCTCGTTCACCCTTGGCTGGTCGCGATCATGCATGACCTTGTACTCGTGGATTTCCAGGAAAGGACTGTCTAGAGCGGGGAATTTGAGCCAGATCGAGTAGATCTCGCAGTTCGCAAGTCCATTGCCTCTCCCCACCTTTTGTCCTGATAACGTCCTCGGTTCACGAAGCGGCTCGCATTTCAGAACGGTCACGTAGAACGCGGCGAGCGCGTCCGCGTTACGGGCGACCAAGTTGATGTGAGCAAGCTTCATGTGGCAGTCCCGGTGGGAAGGCGACCCTATCGGCTGGGACGAAAAACAAAAGAGCCTGCGGTGATCCGACGCGGCCTTTTGGCCCAAGCTGCGCGTCGCTCCGCCCTACCCCCCAAGCGCGATCGTTATCACCACCAGGACAGCGCCGATCGCCGCCATGGCAAAGGCCATCGGCCAGGGGCTGCGGCCCATATACTGTCCCAGCCGCGCGCCGATGACGAAGAGCATGACCAGCGCAACACCGTTCGAAAGGCGCATGGCGAGACCGACATTGTCGGTGAAAAGAAACGGGATGCTCGGCGGCAGCGTCGAGACGGCGACGAGCAGGAAGATGGCAAAGGCGGCCTTCAGGTCGCGGCCGGTGACGGTTCTGTGTCTCGGATCATGGCCAAGCGCCCTCACCCGCATGAGCAGCGCATCGGCCTCCCTGGGCGAGGACACCCGGCGCACGTCATCCGGCAGATTGTCGAGAAACATCTCGCGGGCGCGCTCCAGCGGCTCGTGCCGGAGCGCCTCGATGAAGCCCTGGCGCCTCGTGCGCTCGACAACCGTTGCCAGCACATACATGACGCCGTCGACGATGCCCCAAGCGAGGTTGCAGCCAAAGGCGGCGACGAGCACCGCCCTGACGCCGCCATCTTCTCCGGTGACCGTGCTCATCGTTCCGGTAAAGGTCAGCGCCATCAGCAGGCCGAAGACGATCTCCGACAGCCGGTCGATCGGGTCGAGGATGGCGCGCGGCTTGTCGGTCACGGGCAGCAACCCTTGAAGTGGCCCGAATGGGCGCGCCAACACGCGATCATACGCCGCGACGGGGAACAGCCGAACCGCAAGCAGCTGCCCCTTTTCTACTGCGCCTGCAGGTCGGCGAAGGCGTCGCGCACGTGGTCGGCAACGGCGAGCACCGGCGCCGGCGCGTCCGAGATCACCTGCAGTCCGATATTGTAGTGACCAAGATCCGGCAGGCCGTCCCTTTCGCCGAGCTGCACCATCTCGCCTTGCACGAGGTAGCGCGGCAGCGGCGCGATCGCGAGGCCGGCAAGCACAGCCGCCCGCTGGCCGGTCGTATAGGCGCTCAGGAAAGCGATGCGGAACTTGCGGCCGGCGCGCGCGAGCTTTTCCACCGCATCCGCCCGCCAGACGCAGCCGTCTTCCCACATCGACACCGGCAACGGGTCCTTGAGGTGGGCACTGCCGCATTTGGCGCCGGCCCAGACGAGCTTTTCCTGCATCAGGATCTCGCCGTTCCTCGGCACGCCTTCGGTCAGGCTGTTGAAGATGGCGATGTCGAGCCGGTGCTCGTCGACCTTCTTGCGCATGGCGTTGCTCATGCCGATCGACACGTCGATCGTCACGTTCGGATAGGATTCGCCGAAGCGCTTCAGCACCTCGGGCAGGATGCGCTCCCCGACATCTTCCGGCGCGCCGACGCGCACGACGCCATTCATGTCCGGAAGCAGGAAGCGCGACACCGTTTCATTGTTGAGCGACAGCAGCCGGCGGGCAAAACCAAGCAGCGTTTCGCCTTTCGGCGTCAACGTCACCGAGCGCGCATCGCGCAGGAACAGCGTGCAGCCGAGCATTTCCTCAAGCTTCTTGATCTGCATCGAGACTGCCGACGGCGTGCGATAGACGGTTTCGGCCGCAGTGGTGAAATTGCCGGTCTCGGCGATCGCGACGAAGGTCTTCAGCACATCCATTTCAAGAAGCGGAAGCGCGTGTCGCATCATCATGTTCATGGCGGCATCCTCGATCAGAAAAACTGAATGATTGGTTCACTTCATTTCGTTTGATTGAACATCAGGGATGACCGATAGTCAAGCTCAAGGACGAGAAAGGAAGGAGAAGCCCATGTCCACCGTCGCCTTCGCCATCGCTCTCTCGAAGAGTTCCCTTTGTAACAGCCCGATGTCCCGTGAAGTGGCAGACTACAAGCATCGAAGGAGCAACGACATGGTCCTGAACGCCCTTACCCAGATGATCGCCGTGCTTGACGGTGTTGCCAGGCAGCGACGCGAAAAACAGATCGCGCGAAACCGGGTGGAAGCCCGCCGCGAACTCGCCAGACTGCCACAGAGGGTCCGTGACGACGTGATGTTTGCGGACTCGCTAATCAATCACCAAGTTTGATGAAAAGCATCAAACATATTCGTTGGAATGATAGATCAGGTTGCGGCATAACTACCATCGTGGTCGCGACCATCTGAGCACTCAGAAGGAGCCATGAAATGTCCAGCACTCAGTTTTCATCGGCCTCGGAACGGGCATCCTCCCACTCGTCCCTCCCGGGTCTCTTCAATCTTCAGGTTCGTGCCTGGGCGGTTTGGAAGCGCTATCGCCAGGAACGGGCTCTGGAAAACCTGTCCTATGACACGCTGAAGGACATCGGCTTCCCGTCGGTGGACGATGCGGTGCACAAGACCGAACAATGAATGACGGCGTGACCTTTCTCTTCTGAGCGTCACGGTCCGGATCGATCGAAGGGCATTGCCGGCAAGGCGATGCCCTTTTTTCGTTGCGCGGATGGCAAGTTCCACCGGAGGCTGCCCGGGTCGCTCGCCCCCCGCGAAATCTCCACGGAGCTCGCCTGCGCGCGCGGCAGCTCAGCTTTCGGATAGCCCGCCTCATGATCTAAGGTCGATGCATGAGCGATTCAAACCCATTCAATGTCCGCGATCTGAACGGACGCCTCCTTTGTCCCGCATGCGGCTATCCGGACTACGCGTGCGTTCCCGCCTACGACACGCGCGGTGGATTGATCGGAAGCGCCATTTGCCCGTGCTGCCTGTGGGAGCCTGGCTTCGACGATGACCCCGCGACCTCGGCAAAAGCGGAGGATGGCATCGTTGCTTCGTTACAGACCTACCGCGCCGCATGGGGGTCGGCCCTGGGCTGGCGCGGACGAATGACGGAAAAGCCGCCGGGCTGGGACGGCGAACGACAACTGGCGCATCTCTTCGAGCTTGCGCCGGGCCTGCGCTAGCGGACCCTGGGATCGACGACGGAACGCCCTTGCCGCCAGATGCGCGCGGCCTTCGCCGAACGGCTCGAAGGCTCCCCCAGCCAGTGGCCGGCACGCGTCCCACTTGCCTCATACCGACACCCGCCTCAAGCCACTTCGAACGTCGCAATCGACAAACACAACCCTGGCGGGCGCTTTGCGATTGTTGCGTATCTCTGGCAGTTCTTGTCAGATAACGTCAATCGCCCGATAAAATCTGTCGCTTTCCTTACAAAGTCTGGAAATGGCGCTGTCAGCGCGTTTTGCCGCCGGATGTCGCAATGCGAAATCTCTTTGCGGTCGCTGCTTTCCATGCGAATGTCGCAAACAGACAAGCCGAAGAGTATCTTCCAAGCGACGAATATACCCGCATCGCCAAGCATGGGAAGCCTCATGAACAAGCCACTGACCAAAAAGCGTTCTCTCGTCTTCTTCCTGGTGCCGAACTTTTCCATGCTGCCCTTCTCGGCGGCGATCGAAACGCTCCGCATCGCCAACCGCATGCTCGGCTATGAGGCCTATTCCTGGCGCCTCGCTTCGTCGGACGGCGAAAAGGTCCTCTCCTCGAGCGGCATCGCGCTCGAGGTCAACTCGTCGCTGGCCGACGAGCGCAAGTTCCTCGGTGGCGAAAACCGCCCGTCGATGGTGCTGGTCTGTTCCGGCATCTATGTCGAGGACTTCAACAACAAGTCGGTCAATGCCTGGCTGCGCGAAGTCTACAATCGCGGTGTCGCCGTCGGCAGCCTCTGTACGGGCGCCCATGTGCTGGCATCCGCCGGCCTGCTGACGGGCAAGCGCTGTGCCATCCACTGGGAGAACCTGCCGGGCTTTTCCGAAACCTTCCCCCAGGTCGACGTCTATGCCGACCTCTACGAGATCGACAGCAACATCTACACCTGCGCCGGCGGCACCGCCTCGCTCGACATGATGCTGAACCTGATTGACCAGGATTTTGGCGAAAACCTCGTCAACCGCGTCTGCGAACAGGCGCTGACCGACCGCGTGCGCGGCCCGCATGACCGCCAGCGCCTGCCGCTGCGCGCCCGCCTTGGCGTACAGAACGCCAAGGTGCTGTCGATCATCGAGCTGATGGAAGCCAACCTCGCCGAGCCGCTGTCGCTGCTCGAAATCGCCGAGGGTGCGGATCTCTCGCGCCGGCAGATCGAACGGCTTTTCCGGCAAGAAATGGGCCGCTCGCCCGCCCGCTACTATCTCGAAATCCGCCTTGACCGCGCAAGGCACCTCTTGATCCAGTCGTCGATGCCGGTCGTCGAAGTGGCCGTCGCCTGCGGCTTCGTCTCCGCCTCGCACTTCTCCAAGTGTTATCGCGAACTCTACAACCGCTCCCCGCAGCAGGAGCGCGCCGACCGCAAGCTGACGCTGCAGATGGCGCGGTAAAGCCGACAGCAAGACAGATGGAAATGGGCGGAGCGATCCGCCCTTTTTTCGTTGTGGCAGCGTTCCCCCTTCTCCAGCCCGCAGCGCCGCATGGATCTCGGGTCATGCCCGAGGATGCCACCCATTCCGGGGCACCTTCCGGGCCGCCCTGCACACTTGCCTTGTTGCGACATTTCAAACTGGCGCGTTTTGCGAGAGGGCTTGCACCCGCACAACTGAGATAGGAATGTCGATGCCCACGGGGAATCGGCCCGTCCGTCATACTCGAGCGCCAGGCGACGTCGCCATCACCACGAGCAGGAGCAAACATGGCCCCCGTCGAAATCGATCCCGCCAAGGTCCACGAGTTCAAGGATTTCCAGAGCTTCTACGACTGGCTCGCCGCCCACCACCACAGCGAAACCGAAGTTTGGATCAAGACCCACAAGGTCGCCTCCGGCCTTGCCTCGATCACGCCGAAGGAGGCGATCGACGCGGTGCTCTGCTGGGGCTGGATCGACGGCGTGCGCAAGGGCTTCGACGAAAAGAGCTTCCTGCAGCGCTACACGCCGCGCGGCAGGAAGAGCATCTGGAGCCAGATCAATGTCGACAACGTCGCCCGCCTGATCGAGGAGGGTCGCATGACCGAGTACGGGCTGAAACAGGTCGAAGCCGCCAAGGCCGACGGACGCTGGGACCGCGCCTATGCCAGCGGCAAGGACATGACGATCCCCGACGACCTGCAGGCGGCGATCGACGCGGAGCCCGCTGCCCGCGACATGCTCGAAAAGCTCAGCGCCCAGAACCGCTTCGCGCTTGCCTTCCGCACCCACAACATGAAGACCGAGGCGGGTCGCAACAAGAAGATTGAGACCTTCGTCGAGATGCTGAAACGCGGCGAGACGATCTATCCGCAAAAGAGCAAGTGAGCGCAACTGGCCACCGGCGCCCGGCCCTTGCGCCAAGCCGGCGGTTACGACGCCAGTGCGTCGAGCAGCGCCAGTTCCGAAATCACCCGGTTTCGCCCGGCGTGCTTGGCCATGTAGAGAAACTGGTCGGCGGCGTGCAGGTAGTTTTCGAAGGCTTCTGAGCTTTCGATGGTGGCAAGGCCGATCGAGACGGTGATCGTCAGTTCCTCGTCATCGGCGACGATGCGGGATTTTGCGAGCTCAGCCCTCAGCGCGTCACAGAAGGCAAAGGCGCGGCGAACGTCGCAGCCGTTGAAGAGAATGCCGAACTCCTCGCCGCCCAATCGCGCAAGCAGGTGCTCATCGCCGACCAGGGCCGAGAGGCGCTTGGCGACATGCTTCAGCACGATGTCGCCGATCTCGTGACCGTAGGTGTCGTTGAGCCGCTTGAAATGGTCGATGTCAAGCACCGCAATCGCGGTCGGCTCGCCGCGTCTCAGGCACTGTTCGACGAGCCTCGGGCCGGCGACGAAGAAATGGCGGCGGTTGTAGAGATCGGTCAGGTAGTCGCTCGCCGCCTGCCGCTGCAGCGTCTGGAGCCGCTTCTGCACGCCGGCTGCCTGGGCCATGCGGCCGTTGAACTCCGCCTCGAGGAACGGTTTCTGGATGAAATCCGTGCCGCCGGCTTCGAGGAAACGGGCGCCCGCCCGCCGGTCGCCGCTGTCCGACAGCCCGATCACCGGCAGCGCACCATCCCCTTGGCGCCGCTCGACTTCGGCCAGCAATGCGGCCCCGGTCATGTCCGAGAGGTCGAGGTCGGTAACGACGAGATCGATCGCCTCGCCGCTGTCGAGCACCTGCAGCGCATCGGCGGCAGACGCCACCTCGCAGACGGAAATCCGCTTGCGCCTCAGAATGCCCGCCAGTTCGCTGCGCGAGGCGTCATCGGAATCGGCAAGCAGCACCGTCGTCTTGCCGTTGGTCAACGCCCGGTCGACGGCGCCGATCAGAAGGTTGATCGATTCGGGCTGGTGTTTGATGACGCAATCGAGCACGCCGCGCCCGAGAATGTCTTCGCGCGTCTGGTCGTTGAAGGCGGCGGTGAAGACGACGGCCGGAACCTGATGGGAAAGAACGAAATCGAGCGCCTGGCAATTGGGCGCGTCCGGCAGGTTGAGATCGAGGACTGCGAGCGAGAAGGCGCCGGGCGATCGTTCGAGTTCCTGGCGAAGTGCAGCAAGCGAACTGCAATGGGTGACGCGAATGCCGTGGATCGATTCCAGCCCGTACTTCAGCGCCGTCGCGAACATCCTGCTGTCCTCGACAAGCAGCATGCGCTTGTCGCTGTGCTTCTGCACGGAATTCACCCGGCCCGGCGTGCGGCGCAATCTCACGTCCCTGCAACCCCTCTCGAGCCGCAGGCGTGCTTCCCTCAAAGGGGTGACGCTGGCTCCGAATACATGATCAAACCCGTCACACCGCTCCGGCCTTGCGGCCTTTACGTAAGCTGTGACCGGGCTCCCCGCTCCTGTTGCGGCGGATTGAAGACCGATCGGATTGCAATTTCGTTAATGGAGCAACCTGCGCGCGGCAATTCGCGCAGGTTGCCATAATATTTTGGGGATTATTTTTCGTATCAGGCCGAAACCTTCGCCGGAACCCCAACCTTTTCACTGAGCGTACGGATCTTCGTCAGCGTATCGAGGTTCTGGTTGACGCGGCAGTAGAACTCTTCATTGACGAAGGGACGAACGACGAAGTCGTTGCCGCCGGCTTTCAGGAACCGCGCCGAAAGCAGCCGGTTGGTCGACGACGATACGCCGATGATACGCAGCTGGTGCGGGCCGTAGGAGCCGCGAATGCGCCGCGTCAGCTCGAAGCCGTCGATATCGGGCATATTGTAGTCGGTGATGACGAGGCCGATATCCGGATTGTTCTTGAGGATCTCCAGCGCCGCAGCACCGTTTTCGGCCGAGCTGGTGCGGAAATTGTAGCGCTTCAGCTGCGTCGTCAAAAGCGCGCGCGCCGTCGGGCTGTCATCGACGATCAGCACATGGTGCTTGTGGTTGGTCAGGAACCGGCAGACCGATTCCGCCAGCATGTCGACGGCAAAGACGCTGTCCTTGATGACGTAGTCGACGATTTCCTTGGAAAGGATCTTCTCTCGCGTCGATTCCTGGAACGAGCCGGTGAAGACGACCGTCGGCACGCTCATCTCGATCAGGTAATTGAGCGCTTCACCGTTCTCGGCCCCCGGAAGGTTGATGTTGGAGATGGCGAGCGATGCTGGGAAGGTCGCGTTCTCGACGGCGAACTGCAGGTCGTCATAGTCGCGGCAGACGATCACATCGATATCGAACAGCTCTTTCAGCCGCTTCGACACCATCGACGAGAAGAGGTTGGAGTCCTCGGCAAGCACGATCCGGTGCTCGGCCAGAGATTCGCCGGAATAGTACATTCCGGAAACGCCGAAAAATGACATTGTACGCCTATCAGTAAGAGTGTCCCCCGACAGCGCCACGCGCGTGTCAAACGCAGTCGCTGTTCTGCGATCATGCTAGAGGAGAAAGGCTTTCGCTGGTGTTAATGCCTTCTGCATGTGTCTTTCAATCGTAACCGATGAAAGGACAAGAACATGCAGAAATCTAGTGTTCTACAGCGACCTTTGCGCGTCTGATAAGACGCGCGGCGCTGTAGTCGGCGAAGTCACGACGCGATGTGCTGTCGTGGGTCGCGCAGGCCTGTGTCCGCGACGGCCCCGTCACTCGCCCGGCGCGCGACCGCTGCGCGCTTCGGCGGTCTTTCGAATGACATCGGCGATCTCCGGATTGCTGCTCGACAGCATCTGGAAATCCTCCGAATAGAGCGACAGCAGCGACACTTCGGTGACGGCGCTGACGGTGGCCGAGCGCGGCTCGCCCGTGATCAGCGCCATCTCGCCGAAGAAGCTGCCCGGGCCGAGCTCGACCGGCGTCGGCGATGGCGTCTGAATGCTGACGCGGCCCTCGACGATGAAGAACATCTGGTCGCCCGCCTCGCCCTTGCGGCAGATGATGGTGCCGGCCGGAACGACGCGTGGCCGAAGCGCCCGGACGATCTCGACGAAGGCAGCCGAGCCGAGCTTCTGGAAGAGTGGCACCGCCGCCACCAGCTGCCAGTTGCGCACGAAATCCTGGCGGCGCACCTCTTCGAAAAAGCCAGTCGCGAGAATGCCGGCCCAGAGCGCGAAGATGCCGATGCCGCTCATCATCACCAGGCCCGCCAGCACCCGGCCGGCAAAGGTCATCGGGATCTCGTCGCCATAACCGGTGGTCGAGAGCGTGACCACCGCCCACCACATGGCCTGGGGGATGCTGCCGAACTTGTCCGGCTGGATATCGCGTTCGATGAGATAGGCAAAAAGCGATGCGCCGAAGAGCACGATGCCGAACACCGAGGTGACGCCGACGAGATTGGGGGCTGCGCGCGCCACCACCCGGCCGAGCAGGCGAAAGAAGGTGAAGTGCCGCAATGGCTTCAGCAGCCAGATGCCGCAGTAGAGGCTCTGGTCGCGCGAGCCGGCGATCAGAAATCCGATGACCGGCACCACCACGGCGAGCAGGTCGATGACGAGCGCCGGCGTGCGGCCGCGATCGTTCTTGTCCCGTCGGCGGATGACCGTGTCGACCAGTTGCAGGACGTAGACGGCCCAGACGCCGGCAAGAAGCAGCTCGAGCGAGAGTTTTGTCGTCGGGTCGAGATCCCGTGTTGTGAGCGCCGCAACCGTGATCAGGCCGAGAGCCGCCACAAGCGCGTTGAGAGGCGCAGAGATTTTCAGGAAAGGCCGTGCCGACATTCGCTCCCCCAGCGCCCGTGCCCAAACGGACGGACAGGTCCGAAGCACAGTAACGCTTTGATCCTGAGCACAATTCAATGCATGAATCGATGCTAAATCAAGATGCCACGCACGGCTGCGGCTACGGCATGTTTTCGCCCTTTGATCGCAGTCGATCAAAGGGCGAATGTTACAGCAACCTTTGCGCGTCTGATGAGGCCCGCGGCACTTTAGAAGCCCTAGTAGCGCGTCTCGTCCGGCCCCATGTCCGGATCCCGGATCCGGTCCTCTTCATACTGTTCGGCCCCATCGATCGGCTTGAGCCACGGCTCGCGCCGCTTGATCCAGAGCTCGTAGCCTGGCTTGAGCGGCGTCGGCGCCTGCGAAAGAAGGCCGAGTTTGACCTCGGCCTCGCGCGCATCGACCGAGAAGACACGCGAGCCGCAATGGGAGCAGAAGCACCGCCCATGAAACTCGGCGGTCTCGCCACTGCATTGAAACTCCTGTGCCGGCCAGATGCCATAGAAGGTAAAGGCCGACCCGCTTTCCTTGCGGCAATCCATGCAGTGGCAGATACCGACCCGGATCGGCGCACCGCGCACCGACACCTGCACCTGGCCGCACAGGCACTTTCCCGAAAGTACGCTCATGGTTTGTCCCTCCTGTCGCTGACTGACATGCGATGTCCGAAGAACGGCGCAGGCGGTCGCCGGTTCCGGTACCATCTTCGAAGACGGCCACGAGAAGGCCCATGCGCCGGAAAAGGACGGAACCTTTCGCTCCTCCACGTCTTCTGACAGTAGAGCAAACGGAGGATAAGGCCATGGCGCATGCCGACGAACAGGAGATCATCGATCTCGAGCAGGAGTTCTGGCGCACCATCCTGGAGAAGGATACCGAAGCATCCGTTGCGATGCTGCCCGACCGGTCGATCGTCGTCGGCGCGCAGGGATCGGCGGTGTTGAGCCGCGAAGACTATCGCCGGATGGCGGGCGAGGCGGAAGGCGCCTGGAAGCTCAAATCGTTCCGCCTCGACGATGTCAGCGTGATTTTCCCGCATGAGGACGTGGCCGTGATCGCCTACACGGTGACCGAGGAGATGGATGTCGACGGCAAGCCGCTGACCCTGAAGGCAGCCGACGCGACCACCTGGGTGCGCAAGGACGGCGGATGGCTCGCTTCCCTGCACACGGAATCGGTGCTCGGCGACCCTTTCGGCCGTGACCGCAAGGCGGCCTGAGGCCGCTACATTTGGGCGCCCTGTTTCGCCCTTAAACCGCCGGCGGCGTCCAGGACGCCGTCGGTCGACAAACCGTCTGCCCCACGCGCGATTTTCGGTATAAGATACCACCATGAGTGAAGCCCAGCCTCTGTTCGATATGCTGCGCCAAACCGTGCAGCCTGAAGTCGCCGGCGTATTGGAGCGATTTGTCCGGGAAGCGCCGGACCGCAAGCTCTGCCGTGTCAACGCCCTTGCCTTTGCCGCCGAGCACCAGCTCGACGAAGAAAAGGTCATCGCCGCTTTCCTGCACGCGTCCCGCCTCGGCCTGTTCGAGCTGTCGTGGAACGTGCTTTGCCCGGGCTGCGGCGGTGTTCTCGACAGCAACACCTCGCTGAAGACGGTGCAGAGCGACACCTACACCTGCTCGCTCTGTGCCGCCGGCTACGAGCCGACATTGGACGAGATGGTGGAAGTCACCTTCACCGTGAACCCGCGCGTCCGCCACATCGAGGCGCACAACCCGCATGAGCTGGCACCGTTCGAATACTTCCGCCAGATCTACTGGGGCTCGGGCATCGAATTGCCGGAGGAGGATTACGAAGCCCGGATCGACGATTTCGTGATCGAGGCGCTGGAGCTGCCGCCGGGCGAAAAGGCGGTCATCTCGCTGCAGCTGCCACCGGAGTTCATCATCATCTTCGAGCCGGTGACGCACGCGGCACAGTTCATCGACGTCAAGGGCGAGCCGACCAAGGAGCGGCGCACGCTGTCGCTGGTGTTTGATCGCGGCCACCGCCACGACGAGGCGATTACCATGCAGCCCGGGCCCATGCGGATCCAGGTGGAAAACCACACGGACGTGCGCACCCTGCCCTCCGTCTGCATCGCCAACGACACGCTGCATGATATCTTGGGCCAAAGGCGCCCGTTTCTCACCGCCAAGCGGCTGCTGTCCAACCAGACCTTCCGCGACATCTACCGCACCGACACGATCGACGTGGACCAGCGGCTGAAGATCACCAGCCTCACCTTCCTGTTCACCGATCTGCGCGGCTCGACCGAACTCTATGAACGGGTCGGCGATCTCGCCGCTTTCGATCTGGTGCGCACCCACTTCACCGTCGTCAACGAGATCGTGGCGGCGGAAGCCGGCGCGGTGGTGAAAACGATCGGCGATGCGGTCATGGCGACCTTCCCGACACCCGACCGGGCGGTTGCCGCCGCCATGCGCATGCGCGACGCGATGCGCGAGCTGAACGATGCGCGCGGTGCGGAGGACCTCTTGTTGAAGATCGGCATTCACGAGGGGCCGTGCATCGCCGTCAACCTCAACGAGCGCCAGGACTATTTCGGCCAGACGGTCAACATCGCCTCGCGCGTCCAGCACCTTGCCACCTCGCGCGAAATCTTCGCCACCAGCGCGGTGCTGCAGGATCCGCGCGCGTCGAGCCTGTTGACGGACCGCGGTCTCAATCCGCAGTCGCACAATGTGGCGCTGCGCGGCATCACCAACGAGATCAGCATCTTCTCGATCCCCTGACCTTGGAGGCGACAGCCAGCGACGACACTCCACGCCGGACGCCGTCTCGCATCGCCGCTGCGTTTGGCTCAGACGACAGGTGGTATCAGCGTCAGCACCTCCCCGTCGCCAGGAATCACCAGCCTGGTCAAGGGGATGCCGTGCGCATCGGCTGCCGTCCGGAGCTCGCTTCGCGTGACCGTCGCGTGGTCAAGCGCCTCCATGTGCGTCGCGACGACGATGCTGCCCTTGGCGGCCTCGCAGACGGCGATCGTCTGGGCCGCGTCCATGACGATCAGATCGCCATTCCACTTGGCCCCGCAGGAATGGGTGACGATGACATCCGGCTTCGTTTCGCGGATCGTGTTTTCGATAGCCGGGTAGTAGACCGTGTCGCCGGCCCAGTAGACGCTCGGCTCACCCTTGGCCTGAAGGGTGAAGCCGATGACCGGCCCCATGTCCTGGACGACGGGGCCAAGCCCGTGGCTGCCGTCGCGCCGGGTGAGCTTCAGGCCCTGCCAGTGCGCCTTGTCGGCAAGCGGCGTCACCTCGCGAAAACCTGCGGCCCGGATCGCCTCCTCGTCACCAGGCTGGCAGAAGATTGGCAGCCCCTTCGGCACCCGGTGCTTGGCGGTATCGTCGAAATGATCCTCGTGCAGGTGCGAGACGATCACCAGTTCCACCCCGGCAAGGATCTCGTCGATCGTAACCGGCAGCCCCACCGTCGGATTGGGCGAGCGCCCGGCAAAGGACGGCAGGCTGTCCTTTGCCCCTAAGAAGGGATCGACGAGAATGGTGTGGCCGGCATAGTCGAGCTTCAGCGTGGCATTGCGGATAAGCTGGAGTTTCATCGGTGTCCTCCCTTGGCCGAACCGGCTTTATGCAGTGGCGATCCTTGCGCAAGTCGCAGCGAAATCAAGCCCTGAATTGACGACCGGCATCCAGGGCGCGCTGGATTTTCGTAGATTGTGGCCGCGGACCACCCGGGAATATCTTGACTTAAAGTTGCAACGAAGCTCGTACTGGCTGCTCAGAGGAGACAGAGCTATGCCAATTTTGCGACCATTCCATCGAAACCATCGACGGATGCAAGAAGGCCCCAGTTCGGGTTACAGCTCCTATGCCTATCTCAGAGACCGCGAATACGCTCAGTCGCCGACGCATTTCATCCGCGCCTTCATGCTCATCCAGGACGACCTTAAGAGCATCTTTGAGTACGTCGAGCCAAGTGAAGAGTGCCTAGCCACTTTTTCATATCGCATTCATGAGCTTTTGATGCGGACCTGTATGGAGATCGAGGCCAACTTCAAAGCCATCCTGTCCGAGAACATCTACACGCCGAAGTTCGACAAGTGGCATCGACCGATCCTCAACATGCACGTCTATCGGACAATCGATGTTACACACCATCTCTCTGCATTCGAAGTGATACTGCCGATATGGAACGGAACTCCGCGGGTCATGTGCCCTTTTGAGTGCTGGAAATCAAATCAGACGCCTTCCTGGTACCGGGCTTACAACGAGAGCAAGCACGATCGCCAAGAAGAGTTCAAAAAGGCGAATCTGGATCACTTGATCTCGGCCGTTGCGGGGCTTCTTGTTGTGCTGTCAGCGCAGTTTGGGGTTGAAGATTTTTCCTCGGGCCATGACGGCCTGACCATTGGTGGACATCAATACCACGACGGAGAACCTGCCATCGGAGGTTTCTTTCGCGTCAAATTCCCGAACGACTGGTCGGATAACGAGATCTACGCTTTCGATTGGGAAGATATCAGAGACGACCCCAATCGCTTTTCAAAGTTCAACTACGATGCTCTATAGGCTCCGGGGAATACAACTGATTGATTATCGGCAATAGCATGCAAAGTTGCGTCAAACTCGGTGGCTAGAGGCAAGGATGACCGAAGATCGGTGATTTCCGGGGGAGTAGCTGACAGGCAAATCTGCTTTGAGCGCCGCCACCACGACAATTCAGGGAAGCACCGTCTCCGTTCATCTCTGCCTCAGCGGCCGCGCGCCGCGCGGCAGACGAGGCTGAGGGCCCAAGCGCCAAAACATGGATCGCGCCCGCTCGCACGCCCCTCACCGCCAGCCGCAATCCCAGGGCTGGCCGCGCGCCGTGCGGTGACAGGCAAAGGCGCGGCCGCAGGAATGGGTGGCGCTGATCGTCATCCGGCCCCGGCCGGAGCCCGAGCCGCGCGCAAACATCTGGCGGAAGGCGACGTTGGCATTGGCAGGGCAGCTCGAAAAGCTCTTCTTCTGCAGCTCCGCCGGCGGGGTGATGGTGCGCGTGCTGGTGTTTTTCTCAGACGTTTTGGCCGTCCCTTGCGTGTCTGCCGGTGGCGGCAGCTTGGCCTCGCGGCGGATGGTGACGCAGCGGCCATCCCTCGCCTCCTGATTGCGCGCGCAGGCGAGCGGGCAGATCCGCTGTTTTTCGCCCTTCAGCCGATCGAGAACCTCGCTGGAAGGTTCGAGCGTCGCCAGCTGGAGTTTGCCATGTTTGGCATAGGCCTCCAGTGCCCTTCGACTGCCCGCACCCCACAGGCCATCCTCACCGCCGGCGCGGCAGCCGAGCCGGTTGAGCTCGACCTGCACGGAGCGGGCAAGCGCGCGGTCGACGGTCGTGGTCGGCTCAGCGCTGACGGTTGGATCAGCGAGCGCCACGACGGTGCCATTCGGCGTGGCAGCCGAGGTTTCAGGCTTTGCGGCGGCCGCCCGATCGATGATCTGGATCTTGGCCTTAGCGAGCGATGCGAAAACGCCTTGCGGATACTGCGTCAGATAGGCATCGAACAGGTCGCGGTCGGTCGCGTCCTTGATCGTCTCCCAATAGGCAAGTTCGGCGGCCTGTTCCCCGTTTCTCTCCTTCGCCAGTGTCGGCTCGCTTCCCGTGGCCGGCTTCAGCACCACCTCGCCGGTCAGCGAGGAATTGTCCCAGGGCACCTGCTTGCCGCCGGTGGCCGCCAGCACGTCGCGGCGCACGTCGATCAGCTCGCGGGTAATGTCGCGCCCCGGCTGGCCAAGATGTTTGAGGAGTGCCGAGGTGAAGGGCGAGTTGCGGCCGGCACCGTCGAGCGCGACGTTGCCGGGCTGGGTGGCAAAGGCGATCAGCGTACCGATGCCGGTGCCGACCTTGGCAAGCCCCCGGCCGACCGAGGCCGAACGGGTGCCCATCGAACGGGCGAGATTGACGGCGAGCGGATTGTCGCGGCAGGCGTCGAGCAGCACCACGTTGACCCGCGTGCTGCGCTCCATGGCGGTGAGGATCAGGTTCATCGGCACCGCCTCGAATTCGAGATCAACCTGGGAGCCGAGTTTGGCGTCGACCGGCGCCAGATAGTTTTCGCCGTCGACCTGCAGCCCGTGGCCGGCATAGTAGAAGAGCGCGAGGTCGGCCCCATCGAGCCTTCCCACGAAGTCGCGCACGGCCCGGCGCACACCCTCGAGGTCGAGATCGCGGCCGCGCACCACCTCGAAGCCGAGACCTTCAAGCTTGGCCGCCATGTCGGCGGCATCGTTGCCGGGATTGGGGAGAGGCGCGACATTTTGATAGGTCGCATTGCCGATCACCAGCGCCACGCGCTTGTCGGCCAGCGCCTGCGATGCCGAAAGCACCAGCAACAACGACAAGGCGATGCGAAGGAATGGCATGGCTCCCCTCCGGCAATCCGCTGGCGCCCGACAGTCACGCGTCGGCCTCCATGGCTTGAGCGTGCTACCTGCAACGGATCGTGTCAACGTGAGGAGAAGGGCTTGTGGGCCCACGCCTCGCTTCGTAACCATGACGAACGAAACAAGCGGTTCATTCAATCATCCAATGGGATTAGGCCCGTGGCCGCCGGGTCAACGGCACGGCAACGGGTGGGTTCGAGCGGAACCACGGCATCCATTCCACCCTGACACCTGCGCCCTTAGACAAGGGCGCAGCTTCAGTCGCCACGCCGCTTTGGCGCGTGGAAATGCCGGAACGTTTTCGGATGATGGCGCGGCGGCAGCAAGCCAGTTGCGCCGCCGGCAAAGAAGGGGATTACTTGACGACGACGTTGCCGTTGACGATCTCGACGTTCTCGTCGCCCTGCAGGCCGATGCGGTCGCCGCTCGGCGCGGTCACGAAGCAGCCGCTCGGGCAGATCATTTCGGTTGCTCCCGATGCGATCGCCACTTCCACGCGGCTTTCGCCTTCGACGACGATCAGGACGGCGGTCTCGCTGTCCTTGTTCGTGACGGTCGCAGCGGACGCTGCCTCGGCCGCCATTACGCCGGTCACCAGAACGCCGGAAAGCAAAGCAATCACAAATTTCTTCATTGCCCATCGGCGCATGAAGGCGCCGCCCTCTCGTCCAGCCGGCCGCCCCGTCGGTTTCGCGACGCTGCGCCGGCCACCTCTTCAGCCGGGGACAGCCTAGACGGTCACCAAGTGAATTGCATGCTTTTTATGGCAGGACGGCTGAATGGGCGCTGAATGCTCCGTTTATCAGCGGTTTGGATTAGCGCGGCGGCTGGCGGCGCGACGCGTGCTGGTTTCCTCGGCTTCGCGCTCGTCTTCAAGAGGAGCTGCGGACGCGCGCTTCTTGTCCGATGCCGGCGCCTTGGCGGACGCCCTGTCCTCGGCCGAAGTCGCTCCCTTGGGCTCGCCCACCTCTTCCGGATGGTGGCTTTCGATGCCCGTCTGGTCCTCGACCGGCACGTCCTCGATCTTGACCGGGAACGGCGCGCCGATGCCTTCGTCGCGGAAGCGCTCGTAGATCGAGACGCGCAGGTCGTTGCGCACCCCGCCGCCGGTCAGGACGTCGGCGACATAGATGCGCAGTTCGAAGGTCAAGCGCTCGTCGCCGAACGCGGTGAAGCCGACGCTTGGCGACGGGTTCTTCAGCACCATCGGATGGGCGGCGGCGATTTCCGACAGCAGCTCCATGATCCGGCGCGGGTCGCTGGCATAGGTGACGGTGACGGCGATCTCGGAGCGGCCGAGCTTGTTGCGATGGGTCCAGTTGCCGACGGACGCGTTGATGAGCAGCGAGTTCGGCATCATGATCGACTGGTGCTGGAAGGTCTCGATCTCGGTCGCGCGCACCGAGATGCGCTTGACGAAGCCTTCCGTCGTGCCGCTGACGATCCAGTCGCCCACCTTGAACGGCCGCTCGACGAGCAGGATCAGGCCCGACACGAAATTCGAGACGATGTTCTGCAGGCCGAAACCGACGCCGAGGGAGAGAGCACCGGCAACGAGCGCGAGGTTGGAGAGGTCGATGCCCGCCGCAGACAGGCCGATGAGCCCCGCAAGGCCGACGCCGGTGTAGCCGATGCCGGTGCGGATCGAGTTGCGCACGCCGGCGTCCACCCGGCTGCGTGCCATGATGTTGCCGTCGATCCAGCGCTGCACGAAACGGGTGACCGCAAAGCCGAGCGCGAAGAACAGCACGCCTGCGAGAATGCCGACCAGCGATATGGTGATCGAGCCGATCTTGATCTCGGTCACCATCCGGTAGGCCCAGGACTCGATGTCAGCGATCTGGAAGCCCCACTGCAAAAGGATCAGCGGGATGAAGAACATGACCACGAGCGCGTAGATGCTGAGGCCCGCCACAAGCCCGATCTGGTCGAGCGCCACCTGCTCGAGACTGTAGCGGCGCTCGAGATAGCGCCCGGCGGCGGTCTCGGCGAAGGCGCCCTGCTTGGCGACCGCGCGCCCCGTGAGGATGCCGATATACATCGTCACCACGATCGCACCGGTGATGATGATCTGCGTGGCGATGAATTTGGCAAGGCCGACATAGCCGGACACCGCGGCAATGATCAGCAAGGCACCGGTCGCCAGCAGCGCGAAGGAGACCACGCGCGGCCAGGCGCGGCCATGGGCATCGAAGGATTCGTCCTTGCGCAGCGTCGGCTTGATCCAGGCCGAAGCCATGATGATGAGGCCGATGACGATGGAGGCGATATAGCTCTTGACGACGGTGAAAACGACCGGCGAGCCGAGCGCCTCGCTGACGCCGCCGAAGAGGTAATCCAGGCCGTTGACCAGCGCCATCGCGAAGATCGCGATCATCAGCATCCGGGCGCCGCGATCGGAGACCCGCACCAGCCGCCAGCGTGAATCGCGCGGCGAAAGCACCGCCTGGGCGAGCCTGGTGATGAAGAAAACGACCACGGCGACGCCGAGCGTGATGGCGATGATCGGCGCGATGTCGGACCGCAGCACATTGAAGCCGCGCAGGAACAGGAAGCTCGATATGGCAAAGGCGCTCGAGGCGAGCGTCGGGATCATCGTCGACCAGAAGGCGACCGAGAGCCGGCGGAAGTAGCTCGGCTCCTCATCGGTAATGTCGTGCTCGATCAGCGGACGGAACAGCCGGCGGCTGCCGGCGAGAAACACGAGCGCCGCCAGCAGCGACAGGAACAGCGCCGTCAGGAGCGGCACGCGCTTGTAGTTCCAGGCGAAGCTCAGCCAGCTTCCGACACTGCGCGACAGCACCCGGGTCTCGTCCACCGTCGCCGTCAACGCGTCGTCGAACATGCCTGTCGAGACTTCGGTGTTCTTCAGAAGCGTGTTGGAAAACAGCGCGCGCCTGGTCGCCGTAATGGCGTTGGAAAGCTTCGTCGCCTGCACCGACAGGCCTTCGGCCTCGCCGGTCAGCGCATTGATCGCACCGCGCTCGGCCATCAGCCGCTTGCGCTCGGCCGTGACGATGTCGGCTTCCGGCGGCTGCCCCTCGCCCGGCGGATCGCCGAGTTCGGTGAGCCGCGCCTTGATTTCGTCCAGCCGCGGGCGGGTCGAAACCGAAACGCCGATGATCTGCTTGGCGAGCGCGTCGACCTGAACCTTGAGGTCGGCAAGCACGATGTCGTCGTCCTTGGCCTTCGCGACGCGGTCGGTCAGCCCCTTCAGTTCCTCGCTTGCCTTGGCAAGCTGCTCCGCAGCCTGGCTCTGGGCCGGCGGTGTTGCGTCCGCCGGCACCGCATTCTGCGCCGGCGTGGCGTCGGCTGCCGGCTGCTGCGCGTTCTGGGCCGGTTGCCCGTTTTGGGCCGGCTGGGGGGCATTGGCCGCCGGCTCGGCGGCACCCGGAGTTGCGCCAGCCTCGGCGGGCTGCGCGGCCTCGGCGGGCTTGCCGGCATCAGGCTGGGTGGCGGTCTGCGACGATTGGGCGGCTTGCGGCGATTGTGCCGATTTCTGGCCGGATTGCGTCGTTGCCTGCGCGGTCACGTGCGCCGGCTGCGCCGCCTTCTGCGCCATGACCGGGCCCGAGGCGGCAAGCGCCAGCAGGCAGAGGAGAATGGCGGGAAGTTTTCCGACAGAACGCAATTTCATGATCCTTGCAGGTTGAGACCGTGGCCCGGAATCGCTCCGGCCGGCGTCACATTTTGATGTGAATACGAAAGACGGCGGAAAGATGCAAAGAACGGCGATAAATGCGCGCCCGGGCGCGCTTTTCCGTCAAAACCCGGCGCCGGGCTCGGCCAGGTAGGCCAGTTCGGCCTCTGTCGAGGCCCGTGCGAGGAAAGCATTGCGATGCGGGAAGCGCCCGAACGTCTCGATCACCTCGCGATGCCGGATGGCATAATCGAGATAGGAGGGATCCCCGAGTTCGGTGAAGAGCTTCACCGACAGCGTCTGGTCGCTCAGGTTTTCCGAATGCTCGAACGGCAGGTAGGCAAAGACGCGCCATTCGGGTTTCACGGCCATGTCGGCACCGGCGCCGACGGCGAGCCTGGCCTCATGAAGCGCCAGGCAATCGGTGGCGAACGCAAGCGGCGTGCCGCGGTACATGTTGCGCGGCATCTGGTCGAGAAGCACGATCGCCGCCAGCCGGTTTTCCGGCGTGGCCCGCCAGGCCTCGCCGACCCCGCGGGCAAGCGCCAGATGCGACGCCTGGAAGCGGCGGATACAGGTCTGGTCCAGTTCGTGGCTCGTCCCGAACCAGTCGTCATAGGTGAGTTCGCCGAACCAGAAGTTCAAAACGTCCTCTGGCGTGCAGATGTCACTTCCAGTCACTATGCGCTCCTCTTGCCGTTTCCTTTGACCAGGCGGCCGTTCAACCGCTCTAGAGATAGGCGCGGATCGACCCATGTCCAACGAACCGGCCCGTCATTCGAGCCTGTTCGGCCTGCACGCCTTACGCGCGTCGCTTCAGGATGGCAATGAAGGCGATGCCGCCGACGAGGCCGGTGACGACGCCGATCGGCATATCCTCGGGCGCCATGATGACGCGGGAAACGAGATCGGCAAGGATCAGCGTCAGCGCCCCGAAGAAGGCCGAGAGCGGAATGACCCGGACATTGTCGCTGCCGGCAATCAGCCGGACGAAATGCGGCACCATCAGCCCGACGAAGCCGATCGCGCCGGAGAAAGCCACCATCACGCCGGTCAGAAGGGCGGTGATGACAAACAGCGTCAGGCGGAAGCGGCGCACGGGTATGCCGAGGGTCATGGCGGTTTCGTCGCCCATGGCGAGCGCGTTGATCTCGCGCGCCCGCAGCATCAGCCAGCCGAGCGACACAAAAAGAACCAGCGCCGGATAGACGAGTTGCGACCATTGCGCCAGCCCGAGACCGCCAAGCATCCAGAAGACCACCGTGTGGGTCGCTCTTGGATCTCCCAGGAAAATCATGAGGTTGCCGATGGATGTCAAGACGAAGGCAACGGCGACGCCGGACAGCACCAGCCGGTCGGCGCTCGATCCGAGCACCCGGGAAACGAAAGCGACAAGCATCGTTGCCGCAAACGCCCCGGCAAAGGCAAAGAGCGGCACCGTGGCAAGGCCGAGGATCAGCCCGGTATGCAGCAATGCGATAATCGCGCCGAGCGCACCGCCGGAGGAGACGCCGAGCAGGTGCGGATCGGCAAGCGGGTTGCGCGTCACCGATTGCAACACGGCGCCGGTGAGCGCCAGGCCTGCGCCGACCAGCCCCGCCAGGATCACCCGCGGCAGGCGCACGTCCCAGACGATGCTTTCGCGGCCCGCCGACCAGAAGACCTCGACGCTTTCGGGCGAGATCTTGCTGGCAACGATCGACCAGACGGTCGCAACCGGTATCGGCGCCGACCCGAGCGACACGCCGGCCGTGACCGTCAGAAGAAGGAGCAGCAGGGCTGCCCCCGATCCGACCGCGATCCTTAACGCGCGCGCCGATGCTAGACGCGAAACGGCGACGGGGCCAGACGACGCATCCTCCACCAGCATCGATTACTGGCCTTGCCCGTGAAAGGACTTGGCAAGCCGGGCGATGGCGTCGACATTGCGCGGCCCCGGCGTTGCCTCGACATAGTCGAGCACGACGAAGCGGTCGTTCTTGACGGCGTCGACGTTCTTGAAGGCGGCATTGTTCTTCATGAAGGCGATCTTGTCCTCAGCCTTCACCTCGCCGTAGTTGACGATCACCACGACCTCCGGGTTGCGCTCGATCACCGGTTCCCAGGACACTTCCACCCAGCTCTTTTCCACGTCGTCCATGATGTTGGCGCCGCCGGCAGCCTCGATCATCGCCGTCGGAATGCCGAAGCGGCCCGACGTGAACGGCTTCTCCTCGCCGGAATCATAGACGAAGACACGGGTCGGCTTGTCCTGCGCCGAAGTCTTGGTGATCTCGGCGAGCTCGCCGCGATAGCCGTCGACCAGCGCCTGCGCCCGATCCTCGACGCCGAAGATGCGACCGAGATTGATGAGGTCGACGAACATGTCGTCCATGGTTGGCTTGGCCTTGGCCATGACGTGGATGCAGCTCTCGGTCAGCTCGTAGACGCTGATCTTGAACGGCGCGAGGGTCTCGGGCGTCACTTCCCCGCCGACCTTCATGCCGTAGTTCCAGCCGGCAAAGAAGAAATCGGCATCGGCGTTGAGCAGCACTTCCTTGGTCGGATACTTCTCGGAGAGCTCCGGCAGTTCCTTGACGCCTTCGCGCAGCTTTTCGTCCAGCGTCTTCCAGCCGGAAACGCCGGTGTAACCGACCATGCGGTCCTGCAGCTTGAGCGCCAGCATCATCTCCACGAGGTTGACGTCGTTGGCGATCGCCCGCTTCGGCGCGGCATCGAACGTCACCTCGCGGTTGCAGCTCTTGACGGTCACCGGATAGGCGAGCGCCGGCGCGGCCGCCGCAAGCAGGAAGAGGAAAGTGGATGCGGCAAAATTGATCTTCATGAAAGGGATCCTTGTCTGGGAAGCGAGAAAGAGAAACGCGTGCCGCCGCTGGCAGCGGCACCGTGCACGGTGGCGGTGACGCCGAAGGCTGCGGAAAGCTCGCGCGGGCTCAGCACCGCGTCCGGCGACCCGAAAGCCGTCAATCGTCCCTCGGTGATGATGGCGACATCGGTCGCGAACTCGGCCGCGAGATTGATGTCGTGCAGCGTCGAGACGATCGTCAGCTTGAGCGTCCGCAACAGGTCGAGGATTTCGAGCTGGTGGCGGATGTCGAGGTGGTTGGTCGGCTCGTCGAGGATGATGATGCGCGGCTCCTGGGCAAGCGCGCGGGCGATCAGCACCCGCTGCTTCTCGCCGCCCGAAAGCGTCGCGAACTGCCGGCCGGCAAGGTGCGCGAGATCGAGATGCGACAACGCGTGCGCCACCCGTTCCCGGTCGAGCTCGCTCCAACCGCTCAGCCCCTCCCGCCTCGGAATGCGTCCCATCATCACGACGTCGCGCACACTGAAGGGAAAATCGCCGGGCATTTCCTGAAGCACGACGGCAATGGTCTTTGCCGCCTCGCGCGCCGAAACCGACCAGAGGTCGACGCCGTCAATGGCGATACGGCCGGCATTCGGCTGCACGGCCCGATAAAGGCAGCGCAGAAGCGAGGTCCTGCCGGCGCCGTTCGGCCCGAGGATGGCGAGCCGGCTGCCGGCTTCGATCGAAAAGCCGATATCGTCGACGAGCGTCAGCCCCGGCCGCGGTCCCCAGCAAAGTCCTTCGACATGAAGCGCAGCGCCTGTCTCAGTGCAGCTCATGATGCTGTCCCTCCCCGCGCCCTCATTGAAACCGTCCGGCGATGTCTTCAGAGACCAGCGTTGCCGCCGGGATGCGCGCGAGCGTCTTGCCCTTGAGCCCGCGTGGCCGCTCGGCGGCACGCGTCATGCCGTCGCCACGCTCGGCGTAGGTGGTGGCAAAGCGGACGAGGTCGTCGATGTCTTCTTCCGGGGAGATGTCGCCGAAGAGATAGGTCGCCTTGCCGGTTGCCTGGAAGGCGATGGTGCAGGGCCGCGTGCAGGCCGCCATGCAGACGGTGCCGGCAATCGAGAAATCGCGCTCGAGCGGTTCACCGAGCATCGCAATGCTGAGGTTCAGCCGCTTGATCAGCTCGGCGCCGGGCGCGCAGGGACCGCCGGTGTAGCGGCAATCGGTGCAGACCGTTATCTTGTGCTGTCTTGAATTCGGCTCGGCCATCGTCTCTCTCCGCCGGACTGACGGCAGGAGATGGCGAAGCGGCAAGGTGACGGAAAACCGTCGCTGAAAAGCCAGTTCTTTTCCATCGGAACACCCCGTCCGTTGTGGTTGATCGTTTCGATGGCAGGTCTCCTGGCTCGCGGGTCGCGGCGCATCCACGTCTTCCCGGCTGATCGCCAGTGACATGGTGTGAATGCGCTTTCCGCTCACAGTTGCGGGGGCAGCCACGGTCTCGGTCCCGTCAGGGTCGTCCGTTCCGTGTTCCCTTTTCAGCCGCTTCCGCCTTGTCGCGGATGCAGCACCATCACGCCCTTCCTCGCATGTTTCGGCGATGGAGACAACCGCGCGGGGCTCGGCTTGGGGGTCTATCAACATGCAGCGTCTGGTCATGCTATTCTTGTTATTAAATAACATAACAAATGACAACACCAGAGTTGAAGCTCTCCACGATCCGAAAGACCACCCGGGGCTTGCGCGCCGGTCGCGCCGGCAACTGGATTGTTGCCCGGATCCACCGTCTCCAGCCACCCATCGGCGCGACCGCGTCAGTCCCGCCCGCAGGGGCCGCCTCCTCGACCGAAAGCGCTGAAATGTAACGTACGTTACGCCTGCGTAACCCCATGGCCATTGAGTAAATCAGCGGTCGAAGCGACAATTGGCTCGGCTAGGATTGGGCGTCGACAAACCACGGCAAAAAGCTCAACCTGACCGCGCAAAACCCGAAATGAAGTGATGGCAATTCAACTTTCTGAAGGGGACAGCAGTGAATCCCATCGATTTCTTCGTCGACACGCTTCGGACCTATCCGCCCGTCGCCATCTTCCTTGCCCTTGGCATCGGCTTCCTGATCGGCCCCATCAAGGTCGCGGGCTTCAACCTGGGCAATGTCACCGCCACGCTTCTGGCGGGTGTTCTCATCGGGCAGCTGGGCATCCAGGTTTCCGGTGATCTGAAATCCACCCTGTTCCTCATCTTCCTGTTCGCCGTCGGCTACGGCGTCGGGCCGCAATTCGTGCGGGGCCTCAGCACCGACGGACCCAAGCAGATCGCCTTTGCGCTCTCGGTCCTCGTGCTCTGCCTCATCGTTCCCTATCTCTGCGCGCTGATTGCCGGGCTGCCGCTCGGCTACGGCGCCGGCATGTATGCGGGATCGCAGACGATCTCGGCGGCAATCGGCGTTGCGACCGACCAGATCAATTCGCTGGGCCTGACGCCCGAGCAGGCCAAGACCTTCTCCGACCAGATCCCGATCGCCTATGCGGTCACCTACATCTGGGGCACGATCGGCTCCGCGATCATTCTCGCCCAGCTCGGGCCGAAGCTTCTGGGCATCGACCTGCCGGCAGCCTGCCGGGAATATGAGGCCAAGCTCGGCGGCGGCAGCGAGGCGAGCGAACCCGGCATCACCCGCGCCTACCACGATTTCGGCCTTCGCGCCTATCGCGTCGACGAGGCGAGCGGGCTTACCGGAAAACCGGTCAAGGACATCCTTCCCGGCATCCGCGTCTTCGTCGAGCGCCTGCGTCGCGGCAACCAGATCATCGAGGCCGACGGCAACACCGTGCTGCAGCCGGGCGACGTCGTCGCCTTCTCCGGCCGGCGCTCGCTGCTCGTCGAAAACCTCGACAACAAGCTGCTCGAGGTCGAGGACAAGGAGCTCTTGAACGCGGAAGCCGAAGTCCTAGATGTCTACGTGACCAGCAAGGCGCTTGCTGGCAAGACGCTTGCCGAAGTCAGCACCATGGACTGGGCGCGCGGCGTCTATGCCCGCAAGATCATCCGCTCGCTGGTCGAGATCCCGGTTCTGCCCGGAACGACGGTCGAGCGTGGCGACATCGTCACCATCGGCGGCGCGAAACATCATGTCGAGGCTGCGATCAAGGCGCTCGGTTTTGCCGACCGGCCTGTCGAGACGACCGACATCGCCTTCCTCGGCTGGGGCCTCTTCATCGGTGCGATGATCGGAGCGCTGACCATCACCATCGGCGGCATCCCGATCGGGCTTTCGACCTCCGGCGGAGCACTTCTGGCCGGTCTCGTGCTCGGCTGGCTGCGCACCACCTACCCCGCCTTCGGCCGCATCCCCTCGCCGGCGCTCTGGCTGATGAACACGCTCGGCCTCAACATCTTCATCGCCGTGGTCGGCATCGGCGCTGGCCCCGGCTTCGTTGCGGGTCTTCAGGAGGTCGGCATCTCGCTGTTCATCTGGGGCGTGGTCGCGACGTCCATCCCGATGATCGCCTCGGTGCTGATCGGCCACTACGTCTTCAAGTTCCATCCGGCGATCCTGTTTGGCGCCTGCGCTGGCGTCCGAACAACGACGGCAGCGCTCGGCATGATCCAGGAGGCAGCCAAGAGCAAGGTGCCGGCCCTCGGCTACGGCATGCCCTACGCCATCGGCAACACGCTGCTGACCATCTTCGGTCTCGTCATCGTCATCATGCTCGCCTGAGGCGGGCTTTAGAAACCGCGACCATCGCGTATTGATCACAGGGAGTGTGGATCATGTTGGACCGCAAATTCTACGACAGCATTTCCGATCTGAGCCCGTTCGAAATCAAG
This sequence comes from Ensifer sp., assembly GCF_035999135.1. GTDB lineage: Bacteria > Pseudomonadota > Alphaproteobacteria > Rhizobiales > Rhizobiaceae > Ensifer. The sequence continues at coordinate 37,684 of NZ_DASYGZ010000083.1, read as the reverse complement.
GACGAGCTGATCAAGCTCGCCAAGACGAGCTCGCAGAAATCCGCCAAGGCCTTCCTCAACGCCGGCCGCGGCAACCCGAACTGGACAGCAACCCGCGCCCGCGAAGCCTTCTTCCTGCTCGGCCAGTTCGCACTGACGGAAGCCAAGCGCGCCTATTACGACCCGAAGGCCGGTGTGGCCGGCATGCCGCCGCAGGACGGCGCCCATGCACGCTTCGAGAAGTGGACGAAGAAGCTGCTGCAAAGCACGGCCGACTGGGACGAAGAGGACGAAGGCGTTCCGCCGGCAAAGACGCTGTCCGACGCCGTCAACTATGCCATCGCCACGTTCCGCTTCGACGCGGACGCCTTCGTGCACGAGCTGACGGATTCGATCATCGGCGACAACTATCCGGTGCCCGACCGGGCGCTCCACCACAACGAGATCATCACCCATGAATATCTGATGTGGGCGATGTGCGCCGGCCACCGGCCGAAGGCGACGTTCGACCTCTACCCGGTCGAAGGCGGCACGGCTGCCATGTGCTACATATTCAAGGCGCTGAAGAACGCCCGCCTGCTTAATGCCGGCGACACGATCGCACTCGGCACGCCGATTTTCACGCCCTATCTCGAAATGCCGGAGCTGGAGGACTACGACCTCAAGACCATCAATGTCAGCGCCGAGCAGGAGGATCGCTTCCAGTTCACCGACGAAGACATCAAGGCACTGGAAAACCCCAAGGTGAAGGCGCTGTTCCTGGTGAACCCCGGCAACCCATCGGCAGTCGCGATGGATCCGGATTCGATCAAGCGCCTTGTCGACCTCGTCACCAAGAAGCGCCCTGATCTGATCGTGCTCACCGACGACGTCTACGGCACCTTCGTTCCGGGCTTCCAGTCGCTGCTCGGCCATCTGCCACGCAACACGATCGGCGTCTATTCCTACTCGAAGTATTTCGGCTGCACCGGCTGGCGTCTCGGCGTCATCGCGGTAGCGCAGGACAACATCTTCGACGAGAAGATCAAGGCCCATGGCGAGCCGATCCAGAAGCTCTTGGAAAAGCGCTACAAGGCGATGACGCCGAAGCCGCGCGAGGTGAAGTTCATCGACCGCATCGTCGCCGACAGCCGCGACGTGGCGCTGAACCACACTGCCGGCCTGTCGCTGCCGCAGCAGGTGATGATGTCGCTCTTCAGCCTGGTCGAGCTGATGGATACCGACAAGGTCTACCAGAAGGCCTGCATGGCCATCTGCACGAAGCGGTTCTGGAACCTGATCGAGGGCATGGGCGTCGAGTCCAATCCCGGCATCTATTTCGACCACTATTACGGCATCATCGACTTCGAGTTCTGGCTGCGCAAATATGTCGGCGAGGACGTCGTTGCCTGGGTGAAGGAGAACATCCACCCGCTCGACATCCCCTTCCGGCTGGCCGAGGATCACGGCATCGTGCTCCTCAACGGCTCGGGCTTCGATGCGCCGAGCTGGTCGGCACGCGTCTCCTTCGCCAACCTCAACGACGATGCCTATTCGCAGATCGGCCGCGCCGTGCGCTCGGTTGCCCGCGGCTATGTGCAGACCTACCAGGCCGCCAAGGGCCTGAAGATCAGCTGACGCCTCAAACGGCCGGCCACTCCGGTGGTCGGCCGCCTCGCCTGCACTGCCAGCGTCCGCTTCGGCCGGAGCATCTTTGCGCTCACGCCCGCATGCGGAAAGGCGGCATCAATTCATGGGATTGCAGAGCTCTCTTCACGTCCGAAGTCGCGCTCCCGTCCCCTTGCGTAACCTTGCCAGAGTAGTGAGCAGTCCAGCCGAGGGCGTGCGCTTCGGCGGACAAACGGGAGGCCCCGCCGCGTGATCGACACCGTTTTCAACATCCTGCGAAATCACCCGGAACTGGCGCTCTTCCTCGCGCTCGGCATCGGCTACGCCATCGGCAAGATCACGGTTTTCGGCGTCACCATCGGCGCCGTTACCGGCTGCCTGCTCGCAGGCGTGCTGATCGGCCAGACCGGCGCCGTGCTTTCCAACGACGTCAAGCAGGCCTTCTTCCTGCTCTTCCTCTTCGCCATCGGCTACCGCACCGGACCGCAATTCTTCCAGAGCCTCAACGCCGACGCCCTGCCGCAGATCGCGGTCACCGTCACGCTCTGCGTCGTCGCACTCGGTGTCGCGATCGCGCTTTCGATGCTGTTCGGCTTCGACCTCGGAACGGCGGCCGGCGTGCTTGCAGGGGGTGCAACCGAATCGGCAACAGTCGGCGTCGCGATAGACACGTTCCGCAAGACCGCGCCGACGCCGGAGGCTGCCAGCCAGTTCGAATCGGCCGTCGCGACCGGTTTTGCCGTCGCCTACCTGGTCGGCGTCGTGACCGCCATCCTGGTGCAGTCACAGCTCGCGCCCCGCCTGTTCGGCCGCAGCCTCAAGGAGGCCTGCGCCGAGCTCGAGGCCGAACTCAACATCGCGCCGCAGAATGGCGGCGACAGCGCCCGCCGCGAAATCGAGGCGCGCGCCTTCGTGATCGGCGACAACCTCGTCGGGCTGACCGTTGCGGAAGCCGAGGCACGGGTGCCCGAGCGCCAGAAGGCCTATATCGAGCAGATCCGCCGCGGCACCGAGATCATCACCCCAAAGGCGAAGGAACGCCTGCAGGCGGGTGACATCATTGCGGTCGCGGGCTTGCGCGGCTTTCTGGTCGAGTATTCGAGCCGCATCGGCACCGAGATCGACGACCGCGAGCTTCTCGATATCCCGGTCGAAACCCTCGATGTGGTCGTCACCAACAAGGAGGTCGGCGGCCGACGCCTGTGGGAACTGCGGCAGCAGCCCGAGGCGCGCTCGGTCTTCCTGCGCGGCATCCTGCGCGCCGGACAGCCGATACCGATCTTTCCGGGATTGACCATCCGGCGCGGCGACGTGATGTCGATTGCCGGCGCACGCCGCCATGTCGAGGATGCGGTCGCGCGGCTCGGTTATGCCGACCGCGAGACGACGGCGACCGACATGGTCTTCGTCGGCGTCTTCATCTTCCTCGGCGGCCTGATCGGCATTCCCGCGCTCAAGCTCGGCGCGCTCGAAATCGGCCTTGGCGTCGCGGTCGGTGTGCTGATCGCCGGCCTTGTCGCCGGCTGGTTGCGCTCGGTCCGGCGCACCTTCGGCTTCGTGCCCGAGGCGACCCTCTGGTTCTTCGACAGCGTCGGCCTTTGCGCCTTCATCGCCTGTGTCGGCATTTCGGCAGGCCCGAGTTTCGTCGCCGGCCTCGTCCAGTCCGGCCCCGCACTCGTCATCGCCAGTTTCCTGATCTGCGCCATCTCGCACATCGCAGCCCTCGCGCTCGGTCGCTGGGTGTTCCGCATGAACGAAGGCGTGCTCGCCGGCACTTGCTGCGGCGCCGGCACCTCTGCCCCGGCACTCGCCGCCGTGCAGGAGGCGGCCGAGAGCAAGGTCCCGACGCTCGGCTACGGCCTCGGCTACGCCATCGGCAATGTGTTGCTCGCCCTTTGGGGCGCGGTGCTGGTCACGGTGCTTGGGTAGCGACACGGGCGCGGCAGGCCCTCGATTCTTCCGGCGGCTGCCAATCGTGATGGCCGAAGCCTGCCGTTGGCGAGTGCATTGCCTTCGCCTCGACGCACCCGTCAGCGGCCTATCCACAATTCCAGCAAATCGCCGAATTAAAGGCTCCGCTTCGTCTCGCCAAGACCGGATTTACGCGCCTTCCAGATAGTGCGCCTTCTGCGAGGGGTAGTAATCTCCGAATGACGGCAGGGGCTGGCCGGCCCGGGCGGCAACCAGCATGTCGAGGTAATACTCCCAGCCGGGGCCCACATCACCGGCGAGCTTCCGGTCGCTCAGGCACTGCATCAGGCGCAATTCGGTCGTGTCGTCCGCCTGCGTGAAGGTCAGCTCGATGCGCCAGTCGCCGTAGTCGTCCTTCATCACCACGACCAGGCGTCGGGGCGCCTCGCAGTCCTCGATCAGCACATCCGTCCACGGTTGTCCCTTCTCATGGGCCAGTTGCAGCCGCACGGTCTTACCCGGGCCGGCTTCACCTTCCCACCGGCCGAACCAGAGCGCGGTTTTCTCGGACTTCGTCACGCTCTCCCAGACGTCCCCGACGGGTGCACGGAACGTGCGGGTCAGGATCAGGTCGTTGCCACGGACGTGGCCGGTGGGCTTGCGGCTCATGCCGTCTTCTCCCCGTTGTCGCTCACGCATAGGCGAGCCTGCGGCACGCGCCGCCGCGCGCCTAGCTGTACACGGCAACTGCACCCATTGCGAGAGAATGGAGCTTGCCTAACGCAACGGCCACACCAGCATCAGCGTCGGGATGCTGACGATGACGATAACGATCGACAGCGGCAGGCCAAGGCGCGGATAGTCGCTGAAGCGGTAGCCGCCCGGCCCCATCACCAGCGTGTTGCACTGGTGGCCGATCGGGGTGAGGAAATCGCAGCCGGCGCCGATGGCGACCGCCATCAGGAAGGCCTCGGGCTTGTAGCCGAGCGCGCCGGCAAAGCTTGCGGCGATCGGCGCCATGACGAGCACGGTCGCGGCATTGTTGAGGAAGGGCGTCACGGCCATGGCCGCAAGCAGGATCAAGGTGAGCGCGCCAGCGGGCGGCAGGCCGGCGGCAACCGTGCCGAGCCAGCCGGCGATGACCTCGGTCCCGCCCGTCGTGCGGAGCGAGTCGCTAACCGGGATCAGCGCCGCCAGCATGACGAGGATCGGCCCGTCGACAGAGCGGTAGAAGTCGCGCAGCGGAATGATGCGGAAGACGACCATGGCAAGGGCCGCCGCAAAAAAGGCGATCGGCACCGGCACGAGGCCGACGGCGGTCGAACCCATGGCGGCTGCGAGCACGAGGAGCGGCAGCGGCGCCTTGCGCGTGGTGCCGAGCAGGATCTCGCGCTGGGCAAGCGGCAGGCAACCGAACTCCTGAAGAAACAGGGTGAGCTCGCGCCGCGTCCCCTGCAGAACGACGATATCGCCGGCCCGCAGGCGTATGCTGCCGAGCCGCTGCTTCAGCCGTTCGCCCTGCCGGCTGACGGCGAGCAGGTTGATGTTGTGGGTGTTGAAGAGTGCCAGCCGCTGGGCCGACATGCCTTCGATCGGCGAGCCGCTGCCCACGACCGCCTCCACCGCCTCGATCTCGGTATCGGCCTTCTCGCGGCTGCCCGGCGAGCGGTCGCCCGATATCTTCAACTTGCCTTGCGAGACGATGCGATCGAGCGCGCCCGGCCCGCCTTCCAGCAATAGGATATCCTCGGCTTCAAGCGTGACGTCGGGCAACGGCGCCAGATGCAGGCCACGGCGGAAAATGGCGATGACGACGGCGCCGCCGTCGCCGAGCTTGACCAAAGCGCTCAGCGACTTGCCGATCACAGGGGAGCCGGCGGCAACCACCGCCTCGGACGTATAGTCGGTGATCGCGATGGCCGAGTGGACCGACACCTGGCTGCTCGAGCGCTGCGGCACCAGCTTGTAGGCAAAGAGCAGGAAGATGCAGCCGACCAGCGCCAAGGTGGCCCCGACGGGCGTGAAGTCGAACATGGTGAAGCTCTCGCCGGTGAGCTCCTGGCGCACGCGCGAGACGACGATGTTCGGCGAGGTGCCCACCTGTGTCATCAGCCCGCCGATCAGCGAGCCGAACGCCATCGGCATCAGGAAGACCGAGGGCTGGACGTTGGAGCGCCGGGCAAACTGGAAGGCTACCGGCAACATGATCGCCAGCGCCCCGATATTCTTGATGAAGGCGGAGAGCACCGTGACGGTAATGACCAGCAGCGCCAGCTGCGCACGCACCGACGAGATGTTGGGCAGGAAACGCTGGATCGCGGCATCGACAATGCCGGAGCGGGCCACCCCGGCGCTGACGATCAGCGCACTGCCGACGATGATGACGATGTCGTCGCTGAAGCCGTCGAAGGCGTGATCATAGGGCACGATGCCGACAGCGACCGCGAGCATCAGCGCCGAGCAGGCGATCACGTCGTATCGAAACCGACCCCAGATGAAGAAGGCCATCATGGCGCCGATGACGAGAAACGCGAGAGACTGTTCGGCGGTCATGAAATACCCGGTCAAGCGATGGGACGGAGAAGCGATGAACCACTCGGGAAACGCGCGATCCGCCGGAACGTTCGCAAGACGTAGCGCATCTTTCTGCTGATCGGAATTCGGCCGGGCGACAAATCTGGGTATGAACACGAACAGTGAACGGCAAGAGACCGGTTCGACGCGCTGGATAGCCCTGCAGCAAAGCTGCGCCGGACTTGCGAACGCGACGCGCGCTCTTGGATTGACTTCAGAAAATTGTACAATAGATCAAAGTGTTGGGCCACGTATCCCGGCGGGCTCGACGATGAGACATCTGTCCGCAGCACGCGCGCCCTTAAAGAGGATCGCCGACATGAAAAATGCCCTTGCCGCACTCTCCGTCGTTCTCATTGTCAGTGGCTGCTCCGCCACCGCCGGCCCTGACATCAGCTACGGATACTCGCCAAACCTGCAGCCGATCCCCGGCAGCATCACCTATGGCGGTCAGCCGCGCACCAAGCTGAAGAAGGCGCCTGTCGGCAGCATCGTGCCGCACCAGTTCATCGATTCCTACGGACGCAAGGTCTACGAGACCTACATCATCGAGCCCGACCGTTCGTTGCGCCTCACCAGCCGCCGCTGGGCGCCGGATTTCCTCGGCTTCGACGACTGAGGTTTTGCCCCGATCCGTCAATGATCGAAATAGCAACGTTTGAAGAGGCGTTCCAATCTCGGTTACGTCGAAGGCAAGGCGGGCTGGCTTTTTACCCGCCGCCGCTGGATTGCTACTGGGCAGTTTCCCGGCGCCGTCGCGGGGCCACGCTGTTTGCAGACGCGCACACATTCGACAACGTCACGGGGCTGCGCCCTAAAGGAATGGCGCGGCGCCAGGGCTAGAATTGCCATGCTAGCAGAGAGCTCCCGGTCGGAGCCAACGTCGCGCTGACGATGATCGACCGAGATCCGCTCGCTTCAACCGAACAGTACAAGCGGTCGTAGAGCCATCGCGACGCGCCACGGCAAGGCATGCCGCGTGCCGACTCGCACTGCGCGTCGCGCATATGGTCGGCGAGCCACGGCAAGGCAGGTTTTACCGGCCGCGCCCGCCTCCACCGCGCCCGCCGCCTCCACGGAAACCACCACCGCCGCCACCGCGCCCGCCACCGCCGTGGAAGCTGCCGCCACCGCGATGACCGCCGCCGCCGCTGAAGCTGCCGCCACCGCGGTGACCGCCACCACTGAAGCTGCCGCCACCGCCAAAGCCGCCGCCACCATAGATCGCTCCACCGCCCCGATCGAAGTTCTGGAAACCGCCTCCGCCTTCGGGGAAGCGCCGGCCATAGCTGCGGCTCAGTTCATTGCGGTTGCCGAACTCCCGCCCAAGCCGGTCGATCGCGAGATAGTCGGGCGCGCGCTCGCGCACCTGTGGCCGGTTGCGGCCGGTCGCGGGCCTGTTGACGGCCCCACCCTGCCGGCGCTGCCCCGCCTGCGGACGATTGGCGGCAGCACTCTTGGCCGCATTTCTCAGGTCTTCGCCCTCAGGTCGCTGGACGGGCTGCCAGCCATCGGGCGTGTGCTTCTGCCATTGGCCGTTTTCGCGCTTATAGACATTGCCATTGCGGCCCGCATAGACATCGCCGCCCTTGCTGCCGACCGCAAAGCCGCTGTTACCACCGGTGTTCTTCCAGCGCAGGCCGCCCGCCGTACCGGTCGAACCGCCACTGATCTTGGCGAACTCGCCGCCGTGCTTGACCGAGACGCTGCCCCAGGAGCCGTAGACGCCCTGCCCGCCTCGGGCGATCGCCGCATTGCCCGTGGTTGGATTGTAGGCGGAGACGAAGCCCCTCGCGCCATTCGGCCCCGCGACAGCGCCGCCACGGAAATAGGTTCCCGTCTTCGGATTGTAGCCCGCGCCGACGACGAGGCCCCTGTTCGGGCCATAGGCATAGCCATAGCGCCCGAATGTCCCGTAGGCGGGATTGTAAAAGGCCCCCATGCCATAGGTGATCGGCGGCGGATAATATGGCGGCCAGTCCCCGCCGTCGTCATAATCCCAATAGGGCGGATAGTACCAGCCCGAGCCCCAGACGACCGTGTCCCAGGCGAGATACATGTAGAGATAGCCGAGCGTGTAGCCGTACCACACGGCGTCATCCTCGGTGTCATAAACCCGGACATAGGTGACGTTGTAGACGGGCGACGACGGGGGAATGGTGTAGATTTCGGCTGCGACCGCGCGCGCAACCGCAAACGGGCCGGTCGGCGTATCGCCGACGAACCAGATGCCGTCCTTGAGCAGGAAATACTTGTCGCCGACCTTGATGACCTGTTCGTTCGAATTGACCGCATAAAACATCGACGTGCCTTCGATCGGCACGAACTTCGGCTCGCCGCTATAGGTTGGCTCGACCTTGACCGATCCATCGGTCGCCACCCGCGCCATCCTCGGGATGCTGGCCCTCAGCCGTGCCTCGGCACTCTCTGACGTGCCCGGTATCGATGCGCGCGCGACGGAATACGGCGCGTCGCTCGGCAGGTTGAGGAAGTCGGGGGGCAGATCCGGCGTGGCGAAGGTCCATGGCCCCTCGAGCGACACTGAGGAGAACCACCGCCCGGACAGCAGCGTGTACCAGGTCTTGCTCGGCTTGTGATGGAAGACACCGCTCCTCGTGTTTGAGACCCATTCGAGCTCCGTGCCCCTCACCGGCTCGAGCGTCGGTTTTCCGTCGATATTCACGAGCTCCGCCGGTTTGTCCGAGTAGAAGACCCGCGGCACTTTCTTGTCGGCAAAGGCAGCCGGCGGAAGTGCAGCCTTCGCCTCCTTCCAGCTTTCCTCGTCGGGCAGCTTGGAAAGAAGGTCGGGAACGGTGTCGGCCGCAGCCCAGCCGTTCTCGAGCGCACTCGACTTCAGCCAGTTCTTCTCGTCGCGCAGATAGTAGGTGCTGTCCGCATCGACCTTGAAGAGGTCCCAGTTGGTGTTGGTGACGAAGGAAAGGCCCTCTACGCCCTTGACTGGAGCCAGGACCGCAGCGCCGTTGGTCTGAACGAGAATTGCCGGCGTCTCGCTCACGAATATCGGCGGCGGGTCGGCCTTGATGTCGGGCACGTCGGCAAGCCGTTTGAAGTCCGCAAGGCTCGCCGTCAACCGTTCCTGCGAGACGACAATCGGGTCTGACGGCAGCAGTTTGCCCACTTCAAGCGCCAGGTCCGAAAGCTGCTCGCGCCCGAGCGTCGAGAAATCGACGCGCGTCACCTTCACATCGGTCAGGGTCACGTTGCCGCTGTCGTCGTCGGCCAGCGTCTTGGCCGACGCCGCGATGATGCCGTAGGCGGGTTTGGCGTCCGCCGACATAATGACCTCGGCGGCGATCAGCGCGTCGAGCTGCTTGAAATCGGTCCAGTCGGAAATCTGCGGCTGGTAGAGCGTCAGTTTCGCCCCGGCGTCCGAGGCAAACACCTTTGGCCAGGCCGGCGTGTTTGCGTCGGACTGCTGCAGATACTTGCCGGCGACGAAACCGTTCGCGCCCGCATAGGAAACGGCGCACCACGTCGCTCCGGTATCGCATTCCTTGATATCCACCTCCTCGCCCTGGGGAATGACCCGCATGGACTGGAACCCGGTGTCCGGACCCGTTCTGAAATTGACGTTGGCCGTCAGCGTGGCGGGATCTGCAAAGGCGGAGGTCGAGAAAAACGAAACAACCGTGAGATAGGAAATCACTCTGCGCATGGCTGCCTCTTTGTTGAATGCAGCTCTACTTCTAAGAGCATGGGCAGCCTACGCCCCGACGAGGGTTTCGTCCAGAGCATCCTGCCTTCGAGCTCGATCACCTGAAGCCGGAAAGATGCTCTGGAATCAATGTTCTAGACCGTCACTTGCGCATTCATGCGAACGCACGGCGCGCAAGCTTGCGGTCGGTTTCGGACATCCTTTGCCGAATGAAACGAGCCGCCTAGGACGCTGGTGCGGCAGCGTGGCGCACGCTGCGGCAATCGCCATCGCGAAATTGCTCCGCCACCCAGGCTCGCAGCACCTTCGTTGCCGGACGTTCGGCCATGCGCGGGCTGTAGACGAGATCGTACCGGTCGCTTTCAAGCGTGAGCTCGAACGGTTGGACCAGGATTCCGGACGCCAGTTCCTCGGCAACCAGCGTCAGGCTGAGCAGGCCGATCCCCTGTCCCGCCACCACGGCCTGCACGGCATGGATCTCATCGGTAAAGGACAGACCGGCATTCGCGTCGATCCCTTCGAGCCCGGCACGTGCCAGCCAGTGACGCCAGACCGGAGCCTGCGACCCATCGCGTCGCGCCGTCCCCCAATCGAAATGAATGAGTGTCGCCTGCCGCAGATCCGAAAATCCGGCCGGCACAAGCCTCGGCGCACAGACAGGAGCGAACCGATCCGCAAACAGCGGCTCCGACACAAGCCCGGGATAGTGCCCGCTGCCGAGCCGGATGGCGGCGTCGGCATCCGCTTCCAGGTCGACGACGCGGTTGGACGCGTCCAGCCTCAGCGTCCAGTCCGGATGGGAGGCTCGAAACGAGCCGGCGAGCGGCGCAAGGCGTTTGGCGACGAAGGCGACCGTGGAGGTCAGCCGCGCCACCTGTCCGGACTGCTGCCGTCTGATGTCGGCGATTGCGAGCTCGAAGCGATCGAGGCCGTCCCTCAGCACCGGAAACAGCGCGTGGCCCGCGACGCTCAGATGAACCTGCCGCGTCCCGCGCTCAAAGAGCTTGACCTCCAGCATGTCCTCCAGCTGCCGGATCTGGTGGCTGACCGCCGTCGGCGAGACGTTCAGCTCCTCCGCCGCCAGCTTGAAACTCAACCGGCGGGCAGCCGCCTCGAAAACGCGCAGCGCACCGAGCGGCGGCAGCTTTCTCATGATCCCTCCAAGCATGATCTCAGCTCATCTATCAACTGAGAAATCGTCCTTTGTCAGCGCAATAGTCGCACAGCATATTGACTTCAACAGCCAAGGCAACAGCGTCGAGCTGAGAAAAACTCAAGCATCAGAGGACAGTCCCATGTCGATTGAACAGGTCATCACCAAGCCGGATCCCTACGCCCCCTTCCTGCTTTCCCAGGCCATCAAGGCGAACGGCTTCGTCTTCGTTTCCGGACAGGCAGCGATCGGCGACGACGGCGAGCTCGTCGGCAAGGGCGATTTTGACCGCCAGGCCGAGCAGGCCTTCCGCAACCTCGACCGTGCGCTGAAAGCCGCCGGATCCGGGCTCGACAGGATCGTCAAGGTCACGATCTTTCTGCGCTCGATGGAGAATTTCGCAAAGATCATCGAACTGCGCCGCAAGTGGTTCTCAGCCCCCTACCCGGCCGACAGCATCATCGAGGTCTCCTCGCTCTATTCGCCGGATGCATTGATCGAGATCGAGGCGATCGCGCTTGACGAGGTCCGCTGACATGGACGCTGGGGCAAGCAGACCGCGATCGGTGCCCATCGAACAGGTTGTCACCGAACCGGATCCCTATGCCCCGTTCCTCCTCTCCCAGGCGATCAAGGCCCATGGCTTCGTGTTCGTCTCGGGGCAGGCAGCCATCGGCAACGACGGCGAAATCGTCGGTCTCGGCGATTTCGACCGCCAGGCCGAACAGGCCTTCCGCAATCTCGAGCGGGCGCTGAAAGCCGCCGGCTCCCGGCTCGACAGGGTCGTCAAGACCACGATCTTCCTGCGGTCGATCGAGAACGCAGGCAAGCTCGTGGAGCTGCGCCGCAAGTTTCTTTCGGCGCCTTATCCCGCCGAAAGCATGGTCGAGATCCCGTCGCTCTATTCACCGCACGCGCTCATCGAAATCGAAGCGATCGCGCTTGACGAAGGCCACTGACATGAACGCACCACTGACCAACCCTTCTCCTGTCTTCACCGGCACCAGCCTGAAGGGGCTCGATTTTGCCAATCGCCTGTCGGTCGCACCGATGACCCGAATCAGCGCTTCGCCGCGCGGCGTTCCGGGCGACCGGATGCTCGCCTACTACACGCGCTATGCCCGAGGCGGTTTCAGCCTGATCACCACCGAGGGCATCTACACCGACAAGGCCTATTCCCAGACCTACAAGGGTCAACCTGGCCTGACCGGCCGGGAACAGGCCGACGCCTGGCGCCGGGTCACCGATGCGGTGCATGCCGCCGGCGGCCGCATCTTCGCGCAGCTCATGCATGGGGGTGCGCTTTCCCAGCACAATCCGCACCGCGCCGACACAGTCGGGCCGTCCGCCGTCCGCCCCAAGGGCAGCCAGATGGCCGGCTACCATGGCGAGGGTCCCTATGCCCTGCCGCGGGAGATCACCGATGTTGAAATCACCGAGGCGATCGACGGATTCGCCGGTGCCGCCCGCCTGGCAATCGAGGTCGCCGGTTTCGACGGCATCGAGATCCACGGCGCCAATGGCTACCTGCTCGATCAGTTCTTCACCGACTTTTCCAACCGGCGGACCGATCGCTGGGGCGGTGACATCCTGCAGCGCTTCAGCCTCTCGCTTGAAGTTCTGAACGCCGTGCGCGCCGCGATCGGCCCGGGCGTGCCGCTCGGCCTGCGCCTCTCGCAAGGCAAGGTGAATGATTTCAGGCACAAATGGGCGGAACGGGAGCAAGGGGCGGAGCGGGTCTTCGCGGCACTTGCAGCCAGCCCTGCCGACTTCGTCCACGTGACCGAATTCGAGGCCTGGCAACCGGCCTTCGAAGGCGGCAGCGCTTCGCTGGTGGATATCGCCCGCCGGCACGCGCCCGCGCTCTTCCTGATCGCCAACGGCAGCCTGCATGACCCGGCGCGCGCAGAACAGGTCATGGACGCGGGCGCCGACATGATCGCGCTTGGCCGCGGCGCACTCGTCAATCCTGACTGGCCGCGTCTGGTCTCAGGGCACAGCGCGTTGCGCCCGTTCGAATTGCCGTTCCTCGCGCCGATCAGTGACATCAAGGACAGCGAGATCGACATCTAGAATGGAAACGGCAACGACGGGCGCCATTGCGGGGCGCCCGTCGACGTCCGTCGAAGCGATCGGCGCCATCAGGCCGCGACGAACCGGTATGCCGCCCCGCTTCGCTCCGCCCGACCGATACCCGGATAGGCCCAGTGGTAGCCAAGCAGCGTCAGCCTTTCCGACGCGGCCCGATCAATCAGCGCCTTGCGATTCTTCAGCGCAACGTCGGCGTCGGTATCGAAGCCGAAGTGCCATTCCGGATGTTCGAAGAACACGATGTTGCTGGTCGCCGCATCGCCCGTGATCACCAACCCTTCACCGCCGGCCCCGTCGCTTCCCGAAAGCTGCAGCGAGATGTGGCCTGGCGTGTGCCCACGCGTGTCGAGCACCTGCATGCCGCTGATGATCTCGTCACCGGGCCGAACCAGCGTCAATTGTTCCCTGACGGCGAAGAGATCGCGCTGCGCCCCGCGGGCAAAGGCGTGCAGCGCCTTCGGCATGGCTTTCTCGAAATCCGGATCGGTCCAGAACTGCCATTCGGCCTCGGAAACGAAGTAGTGCGCGTTCGGAAACGTCAATCTGCCATCGGCGCCGAGCGTACCGCCGGCATGGTCCGGGTGGGCGTGGGTGAGAACCACCTTGGTGACGTCGGCCGGATCGATCCCGGCGGAGCGCAGGTTCGCCTGAAGCTTGCCGGCGCTGTCCTGGAAATGCGTGCCCGATCCGTTGTCGACGACGATCACGTCTCCACCGGCGCGGATGACCGGGATATTGGTGTGGAACGGCGCGCTCTCCGGCGTTCCGCCGAGACGCCGCATGATCTGCGGGCTCTCATCCTGCGTCGCATCCGGAAGCACAATGCCGACCGGCAGCATGATGAAGCCGTCGCTGACGACCGATATGTCGAAATTGCCGTGACGGAAGCGATGCAGATCGGCCGCCTTGGCGGCGGCCGGAGCAAAACCGGATTCCCGCGGCCGAAGGCTCTCGCTAACCGTCATTTCCTGTGTCATTGTCCTCACCCCTTTGACCTCTGAAACCCGCTTCCGTTCATGGAAGCCATGGTTGAATTGATAGATCGGCGGGCCTAACCTTTCGATCGGCAAAGCTGACAACAATGGGGGCAGAAGTGACAAAACGATCGGAAAACGATCCGGCGGAGATCGGCATCCTCGTCTACCCGCGTGCCCTGATGTCGGCTGTCCATGGCCTGACGGACATGTTCCACGTCGCCGGCATGCAGTCGACGGAACAGGGCGGCGTCAGCGCAGCGCAAATCCGTGTCAGCCACTGGAAGCTCCAGGACGACGGTACCGTGTCCAAAGCGAGAGACACCCACCCCGGCACCTCCTCCGGCCTGCTGGCGCTGATCCTGCCGCCAACCCTGTCAGATCTTCCGGTTGGCGAGCGCATGGGCAACCTGCCCGCCTTCGTGCGCCAGCAGCACGAACGCGGCACGACCATCTGCTCCGTCTGCGGCGGGGCCTACCTGCTGGCGGAAACGGGCCTTGCAGCCGGACGGACCATCACCACCCACTGGTCGCATCAGGAATTGATCGGCAACCGCTATGCTGACGTCCGCATCGATACCGACAAGCTGCTGATCGACGAAGGCGACATCATCACCGCGGGAGGCATGATGGCCTGGATCGACCTGGGCCTGAAACTCGTCGACCGATATCTCGGAACCGACGTCATGCTGGCAACGGCGCGCTTCATGATCATCGACCCCGGTCCGCGCGAGCAGAGCTACTACAGTGTCTTTGCACCGAAGCTCGACCATGGCGACACCATCATCCTGAAGATCCAGCATTGGCTGCATGGTGCCAGCACCAAGGGCGTGACGCTGCAGATGATGGCCGAACGCGCCGGCCTTGGAGACCGCACCTTTCTGCGCCGCTTCCAGAAGGCGACCGGCCTCAACCCGACCGAATATTGCCAACGCCTGAAGATCGCACGGTCGCGCGATCTGCTGGAGCGATCCCATCTCTCCATCGAGCAGGTGGCCTGGCAGAGCGGCTATGACGACACCAACGCCTATCGCAAGATCTTCCGCAAGATCCTCGGCCTTTCGCCGAAGGAATATCGCCAGCGCTTCTCTGTTTCGGACAGTGGGCGTCGGCTTGCTACAGCGCAGAACGAAATGGTGCCGGCGCTTTAACATGCTGCGGAGATTGCTCCAGTCCCCGACGCTCGATGAAATGATCTCGTTGCCACGATATCGCTGAACACGAAAAAACGCCGCGCGCCCTTTCGGGCGCGCGGCGTTTGTATGACCTTGAGCGGAATCGGATAGCAGCGGACCAACCGGCAAACTGTACGGCCAGCCGCAGACCGCTCATCTGTTGGACAGGCACGGAACCTGCCGGCTGTCCCTGGGCTTTAGGGTCTAGGCTCCGCGACACCCGCGCGCCGGTGGTCTACCCTTTGCCCACGATCACAAACACGAGGCGCCGGATCGCCTCGGCAAAGCTGACACCCAGCGCCATCGCCGCAATGCCGGTGACGCCGAGGGCGCCGATCCCCATAAGCTTCCACCGCCTGACGTCGTCGGTCACAGGTTTCATGTCCGAGATATCCGAGCCGATCGCCGAGACAGAGGTTTCGAGCTCACTGACCCTGTCGGCGAGTTGGTCCATGCGTCTGTGAACGCCGGCATGACTGAAGGCCGATTTGTCCTCGGCCCGCCTTGCCCCTTCCTCGACCCGATGGATGGACTCTTGCAGAGCACGCATCCCGGCAACAAGCTCTCCCAGCTGCCGATGAACGACGATGTCGATTTCAACGGACGACATCGTCACGACCCCCATGTTTACGGCATTCGGCCTTTGTCCAGATGTCCGCGGCGCAAAGGCCGACGATCGTCCGGTCGATCTTGCGCTGGTCGATCGCCGAGGCTCCGTGGGCACCGACCAGGTCAGTGCCGACCACCCCGCGCAGACCGGGAACACTGGCCGGTTGAGAAGTCCCACAAGCCACCAGCATCAAGACAGGAATCATATTCAAGGCGCTTTTCGTGAGCGCTGTTCTCGGCGTCATTGTTCTGCCTTTCGATGGCATTGGCGAGGGAACGAGCGCCGTCCTCGCGGATTTCGTGGACAAGCCAGGTGACGCCGGCGATGGCGAGGATGCCGGCCAGGAGCAGGTGCCAAGGCGCGATCATCTGGCCCATCCCATGCGCCGCGCCAGCAAGTACCACCCCTCGCAGATGAAGCCCGCCAGAAGCCCGCCTCCGACCTGCAGGAGCATTTGCATGTCCGGATCCTCGGCGATCAAAACACCCGCTTCCGGCGCCAGCAGCCCCTTCGCCACAAGCAACCCGGCGCCGTATCTGAGCAGAATGCGCACAACGGCGGCGTTCATCCGAACCACCTCGCGAGAATTTCCGCTATCGATCTTGGCAAGAAACGAGGGAATTGAGACGGGCGAACGGGGCTGGTATCCCCGTTCTCGCGCGTTTGCCGGGACGTGCCCGGGCGAAGAACGACAACGACGCCTTCGTCGCCGCGGCCCCCTGCGGGACGATCACCGCCATACCCGGATTCGCGCAGAGCTGCCTCGAACGCTCGTCCATAGGTCTCGATCTTCACGCCGTTTTGCCGGATGTCGCTGTTGATGATTGCCCGCGATGCGGCATAACGATAGGCGGCGATGGCCGAACCGCTGTCGTTCATGTCAAAGTCGGACAAGCGCTTGCCGGTGAAAAGTCCGCCGGTCATCCCGTCAAACAACACCCGGACTGCCGTCGCCACATCGCTCGCCCGATCGGGCGCTTCGGCCAGCCCGAACGTCGCATAATTCGCACGGCCGGTGATCTGCGCCAGCCCTCGCCCGCGATAGCGCCAGCCGTCATCCGCTCCGACATTACCGAGCCGTCCACCATAGACCCTGTTTGCGAGCGCCCGCGGGTTATTCGCGTATGGCTCGGCGCTTGCAAGTGTCGGAAATCGCGCCGGCCAGACCTGCATCAGCCGCCGTGCGGAATAGTTCAGGTTCTCCTCGACCGGCCGCATGGCACCGCCGGTCTCGTGATGAGCCTCGGCCAGCACAGCGGCGAGATGGAAGAGGCTTGTCCTGCGCCGCAACGCCTCATCAAGCACGGCTTCGAACCCTTCGACTTGCTGCCCGGAAAGCGATTTGCCGAACGCGCGACGACGCAGGGCCGCGTAAAACGCTGCTCTGTTCATGGTTCACCTTCGATTTGGAGGGTAACTACAGGCTGGCCGCGGCCTGCCACATCTCGTCAATTTGGTCGCCGGCAAGACCGAGCGCTGCGCCGATGGTTGCGATCAGCGGGTGCGTTCGGTTGAACGTTGTGGCGTATTCCCATTCGATCTGCGCCTTGTCGCGATCGGGCCCGGCCGGCAGCTCGGCGACAATCGCGGCCACCGTCGATTGAGAAATGCCGGCGTTTACCAGCCCCAAGCGGAACTGGCGCGCTGTGAGTGATGGCATGCCGGCACGCACCTCCTCGACCGTGGGAGGAACATAGATGCCGATGGGGAACGTGGGCTTGTCCAGCATCCACTGACGAATGCTCGGCGCAAGGCCGTGCGGGTCGTCCGGCTGCAAGCCGTAATCGCAGTCGTAGGTTCGACCGTGAATGTCGGTAATGTTGCAGTGGACGATGAAGACGTCGGGCTGTGCCGCCGCCCGGATCGAATGCACCCTATTGAGGGCGAGTGTCGACGGATTCTCTGTTTTCTCCATTATGCTGTCCTCTGCATGATGCCGTTGTCACCCGTCATCCGGCCCCGCGTACGCCACGTTCCAGCAAGCGTGCCCCCGGGGGCGTCGGCGGGAAAGGTGGTGTAGTCGATGTTGTTGGCCGTACGAACGTAAACCGTCATGGCTCCATTTCGCGGAACCGTATGCATCGACAGCACCGAAATGACGTGACCCAGCGGGAAGTTGGTTTCGTTGGCGTTGGAGCCCGTATAGACAACCGCTCTTTGACTGAGGGCATCGCTGAGATAAGTACCGAAACCGGCCATGGTGCCGGCGAACTGGATGTTGCCGTCGGTAAAGACACGAGCACTACCGAGCGACAGAGCACCGAGCGCAGAAATTTCACCAGTTCTGGTATTAACCACAACTCTACATGCGCCGCTGGAATAGTCCCAGAATCCGACGCCCCACCAAGAACTGATCCTAAGGTTATGTCCGACATAAGTAGCTCCGTCGATGTTGCCAGATATGACGCCGTTGCCGCCGCCCAAACCGGCGGCGGTATAGAAGCCCGACGGGCTATAGATGCTTCCCCCGAAGTTAGCGTTAGCTGCGGAATCCCACCAAGCAAGGGTCGCGGCGCTTGCCCACGCATTGTTCGAATACTGCAGGTAGAACGCACCGCCTGAATCACTCAGCAAACGATGATTGCGGTTCAAGTTTGCGTGGAGCCGGAATTCAGCTGCGCCTGCATTGTTGCCGACTTCGAAGTGGTGCCCTGCCCAATACGCCGCCCCATTTTCACGGAATGACATGTTGCGTACATAGGTGCCGCTGGTGTTGTACATAGCAAGGTCAATGGAACCGACTGCGTTGTTATGTAGGATCGCACCGCGGCTCACGCCGGCATTGCTCATCAGCCAGAGGAAACGGTCACCTGCCGCGCGTATCTGAAAATCGCTTTGCGCGATAAATGTTGTGCCCCAAACCAGCCCAGAAAACGTCGCGCCGGATGTCGTGATTAATGGGGCACCATTCCAGGTCGGCCCGAGAACGCTGCTGAAGTTGTAGCGAAAACCCGCTTCCGCATTCAGTTCGATATTGCCGCCAGCATGCGCCGCGTAGCCGATGAAACCGGCACGGTTGCCGTCCCCTTTGCGTAGGTCTATGTAGCCTGTGTTCGTCGCGTTACCCGCACTCACGTTCGCGGTGCCATTTCCGGCTGTGCCCGTCGCAACAATGAGGGTACTTAGAACCGTCTTCGACGACATCGTGCCGGGCAACCGCGCGTCCGCGATCGTGCCGGTCGTAATGTCGCTCGCCGAGCCCGACGAGGCGATCGGCGCGAGGCCGAGTCTCGTCTTCATCGCCGCAGCGCTCGAATCACCGAGAATATCCCGCGCAAACGGCGTCAGTGCCGTCGTCGCATAGAGGTCGGCGTTCGTCGTGTAAAGCATCCTGTCCGCAGCCGTCGTTAGGCCCGCGATTGATTGCAGTCCGGCGTCATAGGCCTGGACGGTTGAGCCGATCTCGACCCCAAGCGCCGCTCTTGCGCCGCTCGCGCTTGTCGCCCCAGTTCCGCCTGCCGTGACGGGGCGCGGCGCGTTGGCATCCGCGGTGAGGTCGTCGATCAGCGTGTTGTATGGCACGCTTTGAATGGTGGTGTTTGGCACGCCTTTGGTGCCGGCGGGAGGCGAATAGACGCCACCTGTTCTGGGCATGGCTGTTCTCCAGAAAAATGTGCAGCAGTGCGCCTGCCGATGATCATCGAGCACGCGTTTTCAATGGGGTGATGTCGCTCGCAGCATCGGTCGTCATCGCGACAGAGATTACCAAGCAAGTGAGCAGCCGCCGGGTCGTTGCGTGTGCCCGGCGCCGAACATGGAATTGAACACACCGGAACACTTCATAAGGCTGCCGATGTCGTTGCAGTGGTTCTTGCTGCCGACAAGTCATGTTGATGGAGACGCATCTCCTAGCGCGGCTTGCGCCCGGCGCCGAAGAGCCGGCCGTAGTCGACGCGGCGCATCCCGTCGGGCCTGAGGCTGACGACATCGGGGCGGGATTTTTCCACCTCCTGCGCCATCACGCCGATATGTTTGGCGCCGTGCGCCGGCTCCCCCCGATAGCGATACTCATAGAGCGCATGCCCATCGAGCTTGCCAACTTTCCTGATGTCTTTCTTCAGACGCCGGTCGCTCTCGCGTAGGGATTTGAACATGCCCAGCACGTTACCAAGCGCCCCTGTGCGCGCGCTCAGCTGCGATTGGTAAGCATCGAGCTGGTTTCGATAGTTGTTTTGCACCATCCCCACGTAGTCCGGCGCCTCAATTCTTTGCCCCTGGGTTGGCACGAAGTTGGGATTGCTGACCTGGGCACCGGAAAGCAGGCTCGAAATCTCGTTGATCGGCTGGTTGCGCTGCGCATACATCTCGTTGAGATACTGGGTGCGGGCAGCGTTTTGCGCCGCGAGCCGGGCCTGCTCGGCATTGAAGGTCTGATCCCTCAGCGTGTTGTTGGCAGCCGTTGCCGCCTGATTGTTCTGATGCATCTGCTGCAGGGCGTCGTTGTTGAACCCGGACGCCGCGAGTGCTTGGTTGAAGGTCTGCTGTTGGGCGGCATTGGCCAGTTGCATGTTGTTGGCGTTCTGGGTGTATTGCTGGTTTTGTGCCTGGTTGGCGAATTGCCCGTTTTGAAGCATCTGGCCGTAGGCCTGCTGCTGGGCCGCGTTCTGGAAGGCAGCGACCTGCTGGGCAAGCCCCACCTGCCGCGATTGCTCCTGCCCGGCATTGAGGATGGCGCCGAAACGCGCATCGTTTGCCTGACGTGTCGCCTGGTCGATTGCCCTGTTGTAGGCTTCGGACCCGGGCTGAAGGCCCTGGTTGGCAAGTTGCGTCTCGAGTGCAGCGCGATCACGGTCCAGCTGAGGGTTCATGCGGGCAATCAGCGCATCTTCATAGCGCTTGGTATCGAAGTTGCTCTCGTAGCTGCGCTTGATGTCGCCCGCATTGCCAAGCGCAGTCTGGATCGTCCCGGCATTGGCCACAGCACTTTGAACATTGCCCGTGCTGGGCAGCGCCGTCTGCAGGGCCGGGCCCGAACCATATTGCTGGTACTGCGGCAGGCCTATCGCATTGGGGTTGCCGGCCGCCGGCGCTCCGGAGAGGTCCATCGGTCGGCCGAGCAGATCGTTCAACCGGGCCGACTGATTGTTGGCGAGCGTCGCCATGTTCTTTTCCGCAGCGTCCGTCTGGTCCTTGATCGCCTGCTGCGCCGGCGAGAGCGTCTGCGTCGCCGTCCATTCCGGCAGATCGTAGGTGGCACCGTTCATCGGGTCGGTCCATTTGCGGCTGCCGGTCTGGGAGTAGGTCAGGTTGCCGTCAGGCGTCACCTGGTTGATGTTGCCCAGCGTGCCGTTGGCTATTGCCGTGCCAATGTTTGTTGAGGTCTGCGCCGCCGCGGTTTGGCGGGGATCCGGCGGTTTTGGTGCTTTGGGTTTTCCCATGGTATCTACCTCTGGTTGACGGGATGCGCCCGCCAGTCACTGTCTGAAAGTGTGAAGATGATTTCCGCTTCATCCCGCCCGCGAAGGCGGGGAATACGGTGGGACGCAAAGCCGAAGCGCTCTGCAATCGCGATCATGCCGGCATTGCGCTCCGACACGCGCAGAACGATCAGTTGGCAGCCGATTTCCCCGAAAGGATAACCAAACATGCCCTTGAGCACCTGTCGGGTCAGCCAGCGCTTGCTGGTCGAAGCGGCCGAAAGCTCGATCACGCCCGCTTCCGGCGCGTAATTGTGGTACACGACACCGGCAACGAGCCTGCCGTCATCGCCGACGATTCCCATGGTGGTGAACGCTGTGAAGCCTCTGGCGCAGCCGGTGATATGGGCGGCGACGAAATCAGCGATCACCCGGTTCGTGACGGGATCGCCATCGCCGCCCCATAGAAGCCTCATGTGCTGGCCTCACCGGCCTCGACCTGCAACGTGGCGAGATCCACTTCGATGTCGAGCCTCGCGATCCCGCCGGACGTAATGGCGCAGCCGACTGCAAGCATGTCGCCGGCCGCTCGGACATTCTGGCGAAAACTGTATCGGAGCTGCTCTGTCGATGAATCCCAGACACCCTTGTCCCAAAGCCCCACATCCCATTCGGATGAGGCGGCGTCACCGATTGTGACTTGAGAGGCCGGCGGGATCGTCCTGTCGAAGTCGGCGCGTGCAAAGAGCCGCACCATGGGTCTGCTCTTCGCGCGGAAATACATACGGGCAAGCGTGGCCTGTGCACGCTGTCCGAACTGCCCGGCCGACGTAAACTGTGAGAGATAGGCAGCGGTGAAGGTCAGCCCGTCGTCGGTCCCGGTCGAGTCGCCCTGCCAGCAGAAACCGCCGTCGGTACCGAAAAACAGTCCCCCCTGCAGCGTCTCGTAACAACTCGCCTTCCAGTTGCTGACCGTCGACCAGCGGCCACTCAAGACGTTGAGCACGAAGGTCGTGTCGGACATCACACTGTTGGCGGGAAAGGCGAGGAAGACGAGGTTTTGCTCAGGCCACTGCTTGATCACCCAGCCCGCGCCTGTCGCGTTTGCCGCCCGGCGCCACTCGTCCTCGATCGGTCGGGAAATCGAAACCTGGCTCAATGCCTGGCGATCACGCTCGAAGACCTGCGAAATCGGCGTCAGACCATCCGTGGTGGCAATCAGGATATCGCCGCCGGCGCGGATCCAGGCGTTCTTTCCGAGCGGCCGGCCGATCTGGTAGACCCCCTTCAGCGCAAAGCTGTTGGCGTCGCTCGGATCACTTCCAGCATAAACGGCCACCTCCCCTTCGCTCGAGACAAAGACGCAGAGGTCGGAAAGCCCGTCGCCGCTTTCGAGCGACCAGGAGAAACCTGTCTGCAACGAGCCCCCCTTCTTCATCACCCCGCCGAGTGGAAACACGGCCGCCGCCCCGCCAATCGCATTGACCGGCAGATAGTACGCGTCGAGCGTCGCATTCTTCAGAAAGAACTGCCTGTTCTTGAACAGCCAGCCGTAGTTGAGCTGCGCGGTGGTCGATGTGTCTGGAAAGGTGATCGGTGGGTTCGTCGCCCAACTGCTGCCATTGTAGACGCGACGCGGGTCCGCTCCGTTCAGGCAGATGAGATGCGAACCGCCTGAGTTGGTATGCTGGAAGGTGCACCAGTCCCCTCCAGAAAGCCCGCCGACGACGGCTGCTGTCACGGCCGGAGGCGCTGTTGGCGACGTCATGTCGTAGATTGCCTTGTCGGTCGCCATGAACAAGGTTTCGACAGCCCCGTACTTGTACTTGAAGGCGCTTCGGATAACCCCGCCATCCGCTGCGCGACCGCGTTTTCGCGAGCCGCCCCGAATGCGGCACCCAACGAGTGTCGGAAAAAAGTTTCGAAGCACGGTTGCCGATCCCGATTGCTGCGAAGCCATGTCCGCGGCGGTTACCAGCCCGTTGACGGGCGCCGGAAAGGTGACTGGCTGCGAAGACTGCCGACGACCGACGCTGGTTGCGCCGCGATTGCTCTGCCCGATCCGCCCTGGCTTCAGGTTCGCTCTCATGACACACCCCGATCTGCATTGATCTCCTGCAGGAGATCGGCTTCGAATTCCGCTAGACTGTCATCGAACGGCAGGCCCTTTTGCCGTTTCCAGCGCCAGAGGATGCCCTTGCCAAGCAGACGTTCGGGAAACAGCGTCCGGTCGTCGTCCGCTCGCAATGTGTCGCGCTCCTCGAAAGGGTCGCCCAACACCCAGTTTTTCGAGATGTAGTCGATCACCGCTCCAATCCCGGCCGCTGTCGGAGAAAATAGCACCTGGCTGTCGCGCAGGAAGAAATAGGGCTGCGTCGATTCAGTCCCTCTGACGATCGCCCATTGCGAGCTGTTGGCGATCGGCCTGAAGCAGATGCCGGACGCGGTCCGCACTGCGCCACCGGGCGTCAATCGCTGGTAGTCTCCCGGCAAGTTCGATGGGGAAAGGATCGCAACGTGCTGCTTCAGCAGGCGGCGCCAGTCGCCACGGCGGGAAATCTCCTCGCCCGCCTCTTGCGCCAGCGCCACCATCGTCTGGGCGTTCGGATCGTTCGAACCATAGATATTCTCGAAGCGGTCGAGCGAAACGATGTCGCAGACCTCGTTGATTGCCGAAAGCAAGGTCATGGTGTTGCCCCTCCCACCATCATCTGGGCATCGCCCCAGCGCGCGCGTTCATCGGCAATACCGAGCCCGGAAAGCGCCGACATCTTCAGCTGTTGCGCGGCTCCAACCTTGCCGGCGTCGCGCTCCCAGATGGCGATCTCCTCGACAAGACCATAGAGATAGGCGTCGGGCGCCTGCTCCAGCAGCCAGTTTGTGGGGTTGACGGCCGAAAGCGGCGGGATCTTGCGGTAGTAGGTCACCGTCAGCCCGTAGCTGCCGGCTGGAAAGGCTTTGATCCGGTTGCCGACGATCGAATAGCCGAGTGGGGTGCCACCGCCCGTCAGGCCGATGTCGGAAAATTGCTGCAAGGCGCCTGCGCGGATCGGCCGGCCCGTAGCCGTCAAGACCTGTCGAGCTTCGAGAAAGTCCATCGGCAGAGGCGCGTCGCCGTCGACGACATTGATCGACGCCGTCGCTTCCATCTCGCTCACGCGCAGTGCCCTGTTGAGTTTCAATTCGGCAAGTCCGACGAAACGCGGAAAGAGATGCGCGATGTCGTTGCGCCCGCTGTATTCACCCGCATCGACAAGCAACGCGGCATAGTCTGCAATGCTCATAGCCTGCCCTCCTTGGTGCGCCAGGCGCGGTTGTCGCCGTCGTTGAGGAAGCGTTTGACGAAACGGTCGTCACCTTCGGAATGTGCCGTCACCAGACCCGAAGCATGCGCAATGTTGAGCGGGACCGAGGCGACGCGATGCCAATCGCCTTGCCAGATCCTTTCGGCGCTGTTGCGCACCGCCTGGTTTTCGCTCACCAGGTTGTCGACGGGATAATCGACACGGTAGACGTCCTTCTCTCCGTCGAAGTGGTGCCAGACGGAGCGGCCGGTCATTCTGTCATGGTCGTAGAGCGTCCAGGCTCCATCACGGATCAGCATGGCTCACTCCCCAGGCAGCGGGTCGGCGCGCTCCGCCTTGCCAGCGGCGATCAACGCCTTGGCCTGTTCCAGGCTGACGCATACGATCGCGCCGGCGGCCGCGCGTTCCCCTTCCTGGAACCAGACGTCGTAGACGAGACGGACCGGAACAGGTTTCTTTGCTTCGGACATAAAAATCTCCATGAAAAAAGGCGGCTCCGGAGAGCCGCCTTGGCAACAATTGTTCTTCTGGAAGAGGATCGGGCGCGGGTCAGGCGCCCGCACCGGAGGGGCTGGTGTCATCCATCAATATTCGCAGCGCCCGTTCCGGGCCCCAACGTGCTCAGGTGCACGGGCGGGAGCCAAATACCGCCGTTCAGGTGGGAAGTCCTGCTCCGCGGTGCCGACGCAACATTGCCGCCGCCCCGCTCAGCAAGCCGCCAAGACTGAGTTGAACATCAACGGCCAAGGTGACGACGTGGCCACCCGCATGCCTCGACGATCGTGGACAGGATCTTTCTATCGCCCAAAATCCGAAACGGTCTTCATCGCCGACGCGACGAAGAGATCGAACTTGTCGAAGAGTGAAGTAGTGATGTCTCGAGACAGGAACAGATCGTAAACCGACGGCAAGTCCTCGATGGTGGAGGCGCCATCCCCGGCAACGCGACAACCAAGCCGTGTTCCAGGAAAATCAGGGGTGTCGGATGCCGTTATCACGAACGCGCCGGCGCGTGGGTTTGCTGCAAGCGCGTCGCTGCGGGCTGCTTCCAGTGCGCGCTCGACGTCGTCAGGCTGTTCCGACGCATAAAACCCCCACGCGTAGTCGCTCTTTCCCCGCACGGCCTGTTGCGTGTAACCGGTGAGGTGAAGTCCGTACGCCTCGACGGGCTGAGAGAACGGCACAACGGAAGTCCGCGGCTCGCCTGCGTCGAGAAGGTTGTAAGGGTGAGCCACGATATTCGCCCTCTTGAAAACAGCCTTCTCTTCGTCAAGGGTCTTGAAGAATTGGGCGTCGCACGTGAGCAATGCAGCCAACACCTTCTCGGCGCTCTCCGGTGGCATTGCGCATTCCGGCGCTACTACACCACCGCTTCTTTCGCAGATTCCGCCGCGGCTCATGTCTTCAAACGAATAGGGATCGATTGTCGCCAACACCAGCCCGACCAGCACGACGAACAGCCCGAAGAGAGTGACAACGGTGTAGACCAATACCTTTAGCCACCTCTTCGTGCCGCCTCCTCATTTGCAGAGCGTAACCAGACATCAGCCTACTAGAACATTTCAAGAACAAACACAAGGTTGAAATCCAACCATCTCCACAGCTTATGCGGTGCAGAGGAGGTTTTGACGGCCAGCCATCGACGTTAGCCTGCATCCGCTGCAGATCCCGCTTTTCGTGCAGTGCCTCCACGGCAAGAGCGGAATGCTCGTCGCACTGCTCGCCCCGACGGCAGCCTCTGCAGCGAGTTTTCGATCGATCGGGGGCGAACCAATGTCCACCCCTTTCCAATGTGCAGGACTCCGGGATCAATTCGCAGCACTCAGCCAAAACAGATCTGCGGCAACGCCGAGGCCCTTTTCGTTGTGCACCTTCAACGTACCCTCGCCGATGATCAGCCCTTGTCGGCGTCGCCGGCTTTGGCCACCGCCTTGTCCTCCTGGATGTTGCGCAGCCAGAGGAAGGAGAGCATGTCGGTGTCGAGGAAGTAGGCGTTGCGCGCGAGATTCGCGCTGCCCGCCTGCCCCGCGCGAGACGCGCAATGGCGTTGGCGGAAGAGCCTATTGCCGTTCTTCGGCCCCGTGTCTTATTTCAAAAAGAGGTCACCGGATTTCAGCAGTTCCATGCCTGATGCGAGCGGCGTCGTGCACCCCAAGAATCCCTCGTCAAACTCGAGATCCGAAGACGGTGTGTAGCCGGTTTCGTCGGTCTCAAGGTCGAACAACCACCCCTTGCCGGACACACGAACGCTTCCTGTGCGTCTCTCCGTGGTCCGCTCGATCCTGCTCATGCCGTCCGGTGATTGAAAACCCCATCTCAGTTTCATCTCGCCTGCAACATTCACGCGCCGCTGAATGTATCCTGTCAGCGTGAAGCCCGAGGCATAGACCGGCTTTTCGAACGCCACACGCATTGGCGCGCGTTCTGCGTCTCCATCCTTGCGGTATGGGCCGGCGGCCTGCTTGAACGCCACCTTGCCGAAAGCATTTTTTTCCTCGCCCAGCGCCTCGAAGAAATCCGCCCGGCATTGCAGCAGCGCATTGATCAGCCGGTTGCCGCGGCCCACCGGTGGTGGCCCAAGTTGGGCCCAGCCGAAGGTCTCGGCTGCTTCCGGCAGGCGAAAGTCCTTCGTCTCGGCTTCGTCGGGTGCGCAGGTTACCGTCGCCTGCTCATCGGGATCGAAGTAGGAACGCAACGTCAGGTGCTGCGAAACCGGCGTGGCACCGACATCCTTGTCAACCAAACTCCAGTAATCCGTAAATCTCGCACCGTACTGAGCCGAGATAGCACGAGCGGCTCCATCGGGCGTTTGAGCGACCTGAAGGGCCCAGGCAAAGCGCGTCGGTTCACCAGACTGAACCGTCTTTCGTTGAAAGAACCGGACGATGCGGAGGCCACCAATCTCGACCAGGTGTTCGAATGTCACGGTTTCGTTGTAGGTCTTCTCCGCTTCGGGAATGTGAGGCGCGTTGTCCGGGCTCTCCCAAGGCTCGATACGGACCCGCGGGAAGATGCGTCTTTCAGCCTTCAACACCTCGAAGAAAGAGGGCTTGCAGGCGACGAACGCGTCAAGAACATGGTTGGTCTTGACGGCTGGCCGCCTCGCCGGTGGGAACAGGTCCTCAGCGTCCGGGAGGCGCCTCCTGCCAGTCTCCTCATCGGTCGTCAGTTCCGCCATTCGATCCTTGGACGCGTCACACATGACGAAGGATCGCGAAGGATCGTTTGCCTGGCGAACGACGATTTTTCTGTAACTGTCCTCCGGCGCGACCGATGCGTCGCCCTGCGGAACCGATTGGGCATCGAGCTTCAACTCGAGCGCACCACCATCCTTTGCCACGAACCTGGCACCGGGAAGCATTGCCTCGATCGCCTTGGCGACGTCAGATACGCGCCGCTCGACCTCAAAACCCCACGTGAAGTGCGGAACAGCAATGCCGACGGCCTCAAACTGGACATAGCCGGTGAGCGACAGGCTACCGACGTCGACAGGCGCCGCGAACGCGATCGTTTGCCCTGTGACACCATCCGACATGCTCCAGTCATAGGGCCCGATCACTGCTGCGCCAAAATCCGCCCTGTCACCGCCGAGAAGCGAAAAGATGTCCGCCTTGCAGGCGAGGAACGCGCCAAAAACCTGTCTTGCACTGCCGGATGACGGTTGCGAGGACGCCGCCGGGATCGCCGAACTCAAGACAAACAAGGCCGCCAGGGCCGACACGCACCACCTGAACACGATCCCTCCAAGGCCAACGCCGGACGCTCTCTAATGAATGGGAAACTGAGAGTGCACGCGGGGGCCGATACTGAGCGCACCGGCGAATTCAACCGGTACGATCAACGTTGTTCACTCGCAAAACTTGTAGAACATTAAGAGAACGAACACAAGGCATTGTTGAGAAGAAATCGTATCTTTTACCCGGCACAGCCAACCACAGTTGCCGCCTTGACGAACTCGGTAATGGCAGCGGAATCGTGTGAACTGTGACACGACCGTCCTTCGGCCACGGCCACACCCTTGATGCCGCCTAGCGCCGCCAGGGTGGATCTGAGATGGGATTGCGCATCGGATTGGCAGGGGGAACGGGTGTCTCGACAGAGTAATCCGGAAGCCCCAGCGCTCGCCGCGCCAACTCTTGACGCTCTCCAAGCTTCATCTTGGCGGGGTTGGGACGCTCGTACTTGTCGGCGACGACGTATGTAGCGTCGTCGATATCCTTGGCAGTCGACAACGGCTCCCGTACACCACGCTCGCCATTGAGGAGTTCGTGCTTTATGAAGCCATAATTTGCCTCATAGGATTCGGGCGGCAGCCCGCGCTCTTCCGCCCAGTTGAAGAAAGCTTCCCTGCGATCGTCCCATTGCGGATAGCCATAAGCATTTCCGTTTACCCGGCCATTTTGCCACAAATTGCCGAACACCCGTCCGAATCCGCCGCTTTCGTGGTCGAAATTTCCGACGAAGGCGGCAGCGTCCTGTTCGGTCATGATCAGATCCCGTTGCAGATCTCGCTTCAGACGCAACGCGATGTTATCCGAGAGTTTGTCGTAGTCCGTGGTCGGCTTTAGGCGCTCGGTTGGCACCGCCTGATGTTGCTTGCTGAACTTCGTGGTATCCGTCAGCGTACCGCGAAAGTGCATCGGTGCCTTGCGAAAATCGCCGTTCATAAGTTCGCTCGGCGGCGGATGCTTGAAGAGTGCGTTCTCACCGCGCCGCGCCTCCACGTCGGCAAAAGCCTTGTTGCCGGTCAATATCGGATTTTCGTCGAAGTACCCCATCGCCTCTCGAACGGATTGGATTCTGACGGGTAGCCCCATCGAATTCAGCGGTTTGTCCTGTTTGGTCACACTGTACCTCTCATAGCTCGGTTTCGTTTTACGCGTGCCCTCTATTGCGAGCGCAGCCCGCAAAGGCGCCGACGAGCGAGAGCGGCTCCTTGAAGCCGCTCAAGCCGTCAGCGCTCCGGTTAGGTATCGGTGCGCGAGAAAGGCCTATTCCGCTCGATCAGCTCGCAGCGCTCAACCCAAACAAGTCGGCCGCAACGCCGAGGCCCTTTTCGTTGTGCACCTTCAGCGTTCCCTCGCCGATGATCACGCCCTTGTCCGCGTCGCCGGTCTTGGCCACCGCCTTGTCTTCCTGGATGTTGCGCAGCCAGAGGAAGGAGAGCATGTCGGTGTCGAGGAAGTAGGCGTTGCGCGCAAGCTTGGCGCTGCCCGCCTGCACCCGGTTCGGGTGGATCATCACGGTGCCGAACGGGCCTTCATAGTAGTCGGCGGTCGCCACGATCGTGTTGCGCTCGCCGCCCTGC
Organism: Ensifer sp.; assembly: GCF_035999135.1. Lineage (GTDB taxonomy): Bacteria > Pseudomonadota > Alphaproteobacteria > Rhizobiales > Rhizobiaceae > Ensifer. The sequence continues at coordinate 7,963 of NZ_DASYGZ010000083.1, read as the reverse complement.
GAGACGGCGTAGCGGAACGGCGCCACGTTGGCGTCGGACATGAAGGTGACGAACACGCTCTTGACGTAAGGCGAAACCGAGACATGGCGGAAGTTGGCGCCGTTCTGGTAGCCCGTCTGCATCACCTGGTCGAGGATCGCCTTGGTGAAGGGGCGTTGCGTGCCGTCGGTCGGCGACACCGTCAGGCCCGTCGTCGGGTTGTAGCCGCCATTGGCGCCGCCTGCCCCGCGCGAGACGTTGGTCGTCAGCCAGGTCGGCAGCGAGCCGAGTTCACGGGTGGCGCCGGAGACGGAAGCATTGGTGTCGGCGATCGCATATTCGAGATCCTTGCGGATCTCCACGCCCTTCTTCAGCTTCTGGTATTTGCGCTTCTGCACGTTGCCGGCTTCCGCCACCACTTCCTGGGTGGCCGAGATGATCCAGTCCTTGCGCAGAATCTGGGTGTAGTTGCCGAGCCTGGTCGGAGCGATGATCGTGCCGAAGGTGTATTCGTCGCCTTCCTGGCGGATGTTTTCGCCGGGCGCGGCCAGTTCGTCCGTCTCCCATTCCGGGTGGTGCGTGTTGCACTTGCCCTTTTCGATGAGCGAATAGATCGGCGTATCCTCCGGCGTAATGCGGGAAACGACGTCGGAAAGATCCTCGCGGTTGCCCACGGCCTGCGAGGTCGTGAAGGTGTTTGCTACGACAGCCATGATAGTGTCCTTGATTGATTGAGATGGTCATGAGCGCCCACACCCGAGGGTACAGGCGCTAAGAGATCAGTCCTGGTCGTGACGCGCGGATACGGAACAGTTTCCAATCAAAACAACTGGATAGACGGATTTCCGGACTCTGTTTGTGACGAGTATCGAGCGGAGGCGACCATAGGTCAGTCGAAGTCGACACCCATGGCGTCACGGATGGAGCCGCTTTTGGTCAGCCGCTGCATCGCTTCCCGGCTCCGGCCCGGCGCCTGCACTGCCTTGCCTGCCGGCCTTGGTCGCGCCACCGTTGCCGGTGCCCTGTTCAGCTTGCTCATCGCCCGCTTTTTCGCGTGTTCGGCGGCAAGGCCGAGACGGGCATAGTGCGCGAGCTTGAAAAGGCGATGATCGGTCACTTCCCGCACCTCGGCCTCGGAAAAGCCGAGCGCTTCCGCTACATCGAAAGCACCGGCGAAGAAGGAGAGACGCCCCTCCGCATCGGCCGTTTCGGGAAAGGCTTCGATCAGCCTGGCATTTTCCACGTCCAGCTGTTCGTCACTCGCAGCCTGCGAAAGGGCATCCACCACGGTCGCCGGCGCCTCGGCAATCGACAGCACCTCGTCGATCCTCTGGAGCCCCGCCTGGTGCAGTGCCCATTGCCGCCGATAGCCGTCCGGGTCGAGCGCCGCCATGTGTTCGGGCGGCTCCGGCGGGATCTGGCTGGCGAGGAGGTTGGCAAAGGCGTTGGCCGATTGGGCCACCCGGCTTGCCATGCCCTCCAGAGCCCGCCCGCGGTTGGCGATGTCCTGCGTCTTGTGACGGTAGTCGCGGTCGCGCATGTAGCCGAGCTTCAGCTCGGAAAACGGCACTTCCTCGCCACCCTTGAGCACAACAAGAAAATCCGCGTCGTCGTTGGCCGCCGTATCCTCGTCAGGATCAGTCGGCTCGTCTTCGGGATGGGCCGTGTCGTCGTGGCCTTGGTCAATGGCTTCTTCTGCGCCGTACCCGCTTAGCCCTCCCGGCTCCAGGTTGGCCTCATCTTCAGGCTCCCAGAAATCGAGATCGGCATCGTCAAGCCCGGTCGCGGGGTCAACGGTTTTGCTCCCGCCGAAAGGCAGGTTGGCACTATCGTTCGTCATGGCGTGACCTTTTTAGGTAGGTGAGGCATTCACGCGCGGCGTTTGCCGCTCGGATGGAATGCCCTGGTGAAAGCGCTTGCCCGTCAGGCGGGTGCGCCCTTGCCGTCAGCCTTGGCTTGCTCCGTCAGGAACTTGAGCTTGGCCCGGAAGTTTCTGATCGCGCGGGCTTCGGCCGCATGGGCCGCCCGCCCGGCATCGTCGGTAAGGCCGGCATGGATGCAGCCGTTGATCGCCGCCCATTCCAGCTCGTTCATCACCTCGTTGAAAAAAGGCACGTCGAGAATGGCGCGCGCAGCCGCTGCCCGTTCCTCAGGTTTCATGCTGTGGACCTCAGTTGGAGAGCGATTGCTTTCGATCGAAATTTTGCGTCGAACGCTGCCTTGATTCTGCTTTTGTTCCGCGCTACCGCTGTGCGAACCAGAGCAATCTGCCACTCTAGGTCACATGCGCGCGTGTCTATCGAACGAGGAACCCATGAGAAGACTATCGAGCCTGGGATTGGCAGGCCTGCTTCTGGCCGCAGCGGTTTCGCCCACCTCGGCGAGCGGCCAATCGGGAGAGCCGCGCTACCTCGTCAAGGCCTTTCTGCTCAAGGACGACAAGACCTTTGATCACGCGACGAACTGGTGCGGCGATAACAGCGTCTGCACCCTCACGGTCGGCGATTATGAGATCGGCTTACGCTTCTTCATGGGCTACGACAGCTACCGCCTGCGTGTTGCGTCGTCCTGGGATGGCGACAATCCCTGCTGCTTCTTCGCGGATGGAACTTACGAGACCTCCGTCGCAAACGTCCGCCCGCACGCCGAAGTGCTCTACTACAAGACAGGCGCCGGCCGCCTGAAACTCGGCACACTCTACATCGCGCTCGAAAGCCTCAAATAGCCAGAACGACCCCTCACTCCCTCCATGTGTCGAGCGCTTTCCTCAGTGAAATGGGCTGCCGCTTCGGGTTGTTCCAGGGCGTAGGAGGCGTTACGCAGCGGAAGGGCTGTGGCGCATCCTTGTTGCCATTCGAGGCCCCGAGGGAAATGGGCCGCGCCTGCGATGAGTTGTTCCAGGGGAGCTCTTCGCAATTGTCCGGCAACTTCGGCTGATTTCTATAAGGATCCTCATAGAAGCCCTGTTGTTCCTTGTCGGCCAGCAGCTCCTGCATCGATTGGATCGACGAAACGATATCCTTCAGAGCCGCCATCCCGTCGACGTTCTTGACCTCGGACTGCAGGGTGTTAAGTTCGGTCTTTACGCCCTCAAGATTTCCCTGCATCCCACCGAGGCCCTTCCGCGGCCTGGCGCTGTAGGTCCCGTCACCACCCTCAGACAGCTTACCCAGAGATTTCCGCAGCCCTTCCGCCGTATATGCCGACGGGTCCTCAAGAGCGCTGCGCAAAAGGTCGTCGGCATAGGCCCTCGCATCCTCGGGGCTTAGATTTCCCGCGCCGCGGCTTGGCAGATTGCGCTTGTCAACGGTTCCGGAGCCGGGCTTCGCACGGCCCGGAAAAATGAAATCTTCCATGGCATGGTCCTTCTGAAATGGTCGTTGCAGGTCGGAAATTGCGAGCGTTCCCACGCGCGACGCGGCCAGTCTGAATTGGCTACTCTCGCGGAACGTGCCGAATGTGATGGGGCTTGATTCTGCTTTTGTTCCGCGCTACCCATGTGCGAAAGCACGATGGCGACCGCCACTTTACCGCGCGTCGAAGTTTTGTTTGCCTTCGCCGTTATCTCGGTGGCATCGGTTTGACATCTCGGGGATTTGCAGCATGAAGAAAGTCGGAGTTGCCCTGGACGCCATCGCTGGGATCGTCCTCGACATTCTCGATATCATCGTCGTCGGCTTTCTCCTGCATCGTGTGGCGCGCGTCCTCGTACCGTTCCTCAGCTTCGGCAGGATAAAGGTTGAAGACCTCTACGCCGCCGGCACCGGCTTCAACTGGTTGGGCCTGAAGCACCAGGAAAACGGCCGCTATCTGCTCAGCTCGGGTATGGGCACACTCTTTGCCGCGCTATTCTGGGTCCTGTGCCTGGTCGCTTACCTCGCCGTCACCCGCGGGTTTTAACCGGCGCGCTGGACCAAATCGCCTTCGACGGGCAATTGCCGCTTATCGAACCGTGGAGCCTCAGGTCATCCAATGCCCGCAAAATCCAAAAAATTTGAATTCTTCCGCGTCGCGATCGGCGTTGCCCTCGTCCTGTTGGTTTCAAAGGTCATCGACCACGCTTTCCCGGAATCGACGTTCTTGGTTCGGGCGGCTGCCAGCCTCGCCGTGATCTTGCCAGTCGGCATTGCGCTCGATGCGGCAGTCGTCTTCGGTAGCAGGAACTGGCGACGCAAGTAACAGAGTTCGGTCACTGCGCGCCCGAAGCGGACCGTGTAGTCACCTTCTGCATGTCAGGTCCACGCTCGAGCCGTCGTCAACAAGAAATCCCAGTGTCCGAAAAATCCAAGAAGTCTGAGCTCGTCGAATTGGTGGTCGACCTGGCAATTGGCTTTCTGATCATACGGTTTGTCGAACACACCTTCCCGGAGCAATCGTTCCTGGTCCAGTTGGCGCTCGTTCTCCTCATCGCCGTGCCGATCAAATTGGCGGTGCACGCCGCATTGAAGTTTGCCCGAAGAGCCTTGGCAACGGAAGTAGTCGGCGCCCCTTGTCTGCAGTCCGGGCTTTAGCACGGCTCTACTTGCCTGCCCATTTGGTGCATTGGTTTTCCCGCTTGATGCAGGCAATCTCCGCCGTCGAGCACTCGGCAACGCCGTTGACGACAGCGCAGTGCGAGCATTGATCGGTAAATTCGAGGCAATTCGGGTTGGATTTCAGGAAGGCCGCGATGCTGCCCTCAGTCTCGGCCGCTCCGGCATCCGGCACCGTCCGACCTGCTGCCGTCGGGACGTCCGCAGATCGCGCGACGGGCGCGCAGGTGAGGACAACCGCCAGGCACAAGGCCAGCCTGCAGATCACGCCTCTCATGCGTCACCTCCTTTTGATGGCCTGGTCATTCGGGTGGGCAATGCCTTCCCGCCCGCGCACCCGACGTCGCTCAATCGCCTTCCTGTCCTAGGCCGGCATGCTCTAATATCTTTCGCGGTTTTGCCAGCCGGAATTAGTGTATGCACTGGCCCTGCGCGGACGGTCAGCAAGATAGTCCTTGATGGAGTCGTAGGTCTGCCCGACCGCTTCGCCGGCCGCAGCGCCGGCTAGGCCATTGGCCGCGTCGATGAAGTCCAGCGGATCATGGTTGACCTTTGGAACCGGGTTGGCGGCCGGAAAAACCATATCACCGGTCACGCTGCCACCGAGACCTGAGACCGCACCGGTCAGCGTTCCCCGACCAATCGGCTCTCCACGAAACACCGCTTCGGCAAACCCCTGCACGGCGCCATCGATGGCGCTCCTGCCGCCGCGAGCAACATGCCCCTTCCAACCGGCCATGTTCTTGGCCACAGGGTTACTTGCCAGTGCCAATCCGGACTTTTCCAGCGCGGCCCCTGTCGCAATTCCGCCGGCGAGCTGGGCCGCCAATGCGGCGGACCCTGCACGATCACGAGCGGCCTGCAGATTGTCGTCATAGGCTTTCAGTCGCTGGTCGAAGGTTTCATCAGAGGTTGCCGCCTCCAGTGCGGCGACCGGATACTTCATCGCACCGAACGTGGCGGAATCGGTTGTAATGCCCATGATGTCTTGCGTTGCAACCGCCGCCTTTTGGTACCAGGGGGCGGCGTTGAACTCGTCCTGGTGTCTTTTGATGCGCTGATTTTCAGCCGCCTCGGCGGCACGCGCCTGTTGCTCTCTTGCAGCTTCCGCCTCTGCTTCCCGGCGGGCGAGCAAGCTCTGAAGCGCCCGCTGCTCCGTTTCGCGGTCAGCCTGCGCGAACAATTGTGCACGTCCCGCTTGAGCGCCGGTAGGCTGGGCATCCAGGATTTCCGGCTGGCGGCGATCAGGGTAGCGGAAGGCGCTCATATCAAGGGCAGTCGCTTGCCTCGGGAGCTGTGCCGTTTTCGGGGCCGGCCTGGCGGTTTGATCATATCGTGCCGCTTTGCGCGTGGTCGTCATTGATCTACTCCGGTGGTTGGCTTCCGCCGCCTCTCGGCCACACGCGTTTGCGCCCGCGGCCCAGTCGCTACTGGATCGCAAGATCGGACCGACTTCGCAGTCAGCGTCAGGTTAAAGCGACGAAACGAACGGAAGGTCTTCTAGGAAAGGTGCAAACGCGCGCCGCATGAATGCGGGGCGCGCACGTGAACGAGAAATCGGGCGTTTGCAGGGAGCTACTCGCCTGCTGCTCCCGAGCGAGAGCAGTTCCGGTGGGCGGGATGACGACCGCGCGCGCTAGCGACCTTCGACCGCCCTCACCCCAGTTCGTTGCGGATCACCCGCATGAACACCTTGGCGCCGATGCCGATCAGGCCATCGGGAAAATCATAGTCCGGGTTGTGCAGCCGCGCATGGTTCTCGCCGGCGCCGAGGAAGAACATCGCCGAGGGCGCCGCGCGCCCGAAGAGCCCGAAATCCTCCGACCCCTTCATCGGGAGCACGCCTTCGCCGCGGTCGTGGCTGACGCCCTCCTCGTCCATGGCGCGCGCGAGCGCGCTCACGGCGATTTCCGCATTGCTGCACTGGTGGAACACGTCCTCGTAGCCGATCGCCACCTTCAGCCCCGCAGCCTCAGCCTCTTGCGCGACCAACGCCTCGGCGCGGGCAACCAGATCGGCCATGCGTTCGTCGGTCAGCGTCCGCAGCGTCGCCCAGATTTCGGCGTAGCCCGGGCTGATGCCGAAGGCCGCCTCGCCGAGGCGGGCATGCGTCACCGTAACAAGTGTATAGTCCTCGGTAAGCAGCCCGTTGTTGCCGAGCGCCGTCAGCCCGGACAGCAATGTGGCCATAGCAAAGGTGGGCGCAATGCCGTCCTCCGGCGTCGAGGCATGCGCCGTCTTGCCGGAAAGCGATATCCGCATGCCGCGCGAGGCACAGTTGACAGGCCCGGTGCGCAGCGCCGCGTGGCCGAAGCTTAATCCCGGGAAGTTGTGCAGCGAAAACACGAGATCCGGCTTGATCCCGGCAAATTTCGGATCGGCAAGCACGGCCGCAGCACCAGCACCATTTTCCTCCGCCGGCTGGAACATCAGGATCGCCCGGCCCCTCGCCGGTCGCCTCTGCGCAAAGCCCTTGGCAAGCGCCATCAGGATCGTCATGTGGCCGTCATGACCACAAAGATGCCCCTTGCCCGAAATCTCGGAGCGATGGGCGATCTCGGAGACTTCCTCGATCGGCAGCCCGTCGAGCTCGGCCCGCACCATCACGGTCGGCCCCGGCTCTGGGCCCTCATAGACCGCCGCCACCCCATGCCCGCCGAGGCCGGTGACGACCGCATCCGGCTTCGTCTCGGCAAGTGCCGCAACGATCGTTTCCGCCGTCTCCCGCTCCTCGCCCGAAATCTCCGGCCGCCGGTGCAGCTCCTGCCTGAAGGCCGCCAACGCCTCGAGTTCACGGTCGATCAGAAACATGCATGCCCCTCCACTGCGCGTTTCGCTGCTCATAGCAGGTCCTTGACCGTGTCGCCAATCGCGCCGACGCGCGCTTGGCTCCTACCGGCTGCAAGCGAGACTTTCGATCATCCCCGTATTGCGACGAGAAGCGCATGACGTCTGACAACCAGCGGCTATCGTCTCACACGCATCAGCCAAAGGGGCCAACATTTCAACTGCCGATCCAGGACAACCGGCCAGTCGCTCTTCTGCACCCCTCGAAAAAGACCAACGCCGCTGACGGCCTCGCTCACAGAAGTCGTGCAACCCGCCCTTCCCCCGCCGCCAATCTCGTCCGCGCGCCGGATGATTTCAGCCTCCTCTTCGGGCGTCGTTGCAAATTTAGGGGGCGGCTTGACCAAAAAGAACCCGTTCGTCGCGAAATTCCCTGAGTTCAACAGGCGTCGCCGCCGCTTTGGCTAGCGAACCGCCAGTCAGAAGCCCGCTGGGATCGTAAGCCAGTCGGTTCCTTCTGTCCGTCATCCCGGCATCCCTCCGATATGCGCCGTCGTCAGGGCCGTGCCGCCGGCCATTTCGGCTAGGTTCTGCTCGCGTTTCAGGTTGAGTTCGGCGTCGATCTGGTAGCGTTTGAGCGCGCCGTTCTGCTGGATCTCCGCAAG
>NZ_DASYGZ010000020.1:0-109603 GCF_035999135.1 Ensifer sp. | reverse complement strand
ATCGCGCGTGATCATGAAAGACCTCCTTTCATTCACGTCCGGTATCCGCGCCCACAGACTGAAAAGAGGTGTGGCAACCAAGTTCAGTGAGACAGGTGGGCCTTGCCCTTCCCGCGGATCGGATGCGCCCTGCGAACGAGACCAGCGCTAGCATGGCACCCGTATACTTGTCCAGCGCTCTCAGCTTTCGGGTTCGTAGCGTACGAAGGCAAAGCGGTCGCCCGAGGGCGACCAGTTGGGAACGTTGATCGTTCCCTGCCCGCCAAAGAGCTCGAACAGCACGCGCGCATTGCCGCCGTCCATGTCCATCAGCCGCAGGCGCACGTCGAGGTCCCTTGGATGATCGAACACGTCTCCGTCATAGGAAAGCACCAGCAGCTGCTTGCCGTCCGGCGACGGATGCGGGAACCAGTCGCCGTATGGGCTGTCGGTGATCCGGGTAACGTCGCTGCCGTCGGGGCGGATCCGCCAGATCTGCATGCGACCGGTGCGGCTCGAATTGAAGTAAATCCATTGGCCGTCCGCGGACCAGTCAGGGCCGTCGTTGCGGCCCTCGCCATGGGTCAGCCGCCTCTCTTCGCCGCCATCGACGGAGATGGTGTAGATGTCGAACGCCTGGTCGCGGATGCCGCAATAGGTGAGTGTGCGCCCGTCCGGCGACCAGCCGTGCCAATAGGACGGCAGGTTGCGGGTGATAAGCCGCGGCGCGCCGCCTCTAGCCGGCAAAAGATAGATCGCCGACTTGCCGAACTCGGTCTTGTCGCTGATGGCGATCATCCGGCCATCCGGCGAAATGCCATGGTCGTTGTTACAGGCCGTTGCAAAGCCGGTATCGATTTCGATCGGCTGCGAACCGTCGAAGCCGAGGCGATACAGGCGACCGTCATCGTTGATAACAAGGTGCGATCCGTCCGGCGACCAGTTCGGCGCCTCGACCAGCCGGTCCGTCTGCCATACGACCTCAATTTCGCCGCTGCGGATATCGTAAGTCTCGACGGAGCTGCGCATCATTACCCCCGGTCGCGAAAGCGGTTGGTGATCGGGTAGCGCCGGTCGCGTCCAAAGTTCTTCTTGGTGATCTTGACGCCAGGCGCCGACTGCCGGCGCTTGTACTCGGCGATGTAGAGCAGGTGTTCGATCCGGTGCACGGTCGCCTCGTCATGGCCGCGGGCAACGATCTCGTCCGTCCCCATCTCCTTTTCGACCAGGCATTCCAGTATATCGTCGAGCACCGGATAGGGCGGCAGCGAATCCTGGTCGGTCTGGTTGGGCCGAAGTTCCGCCGAAGGCGCCTTGTCGATGATGTTGACCGGGATGACCACACCGGAAGGGCCGAGCGCGCCCGGCGGCACGGTCGTGTTGCGCCAGCGCGAGATCGCATAGACCTCCATCTTGTAGAGATCCTTGATCGGGTTGAAGCCACCGTTCATGTCGCCATAGAGCGTGGCATAGCCGACCGACATTTCCGACTTGTTGCCGGTTGTCACCACCATCGAACCGAACTTGTTGGAGATCGCCATCAGGATGGTGCCGCGTGTGCGGCTCTGCAGGTTCTCCTCCGTGATACCGGATTCGGTGCCTTCGAACATATCGGACAGCGCGCCGAGGAAACCCTCGACCGGCTCGGAGATCGGCACGATGTCGTAGCGGCAGCCGAGTGCGGCGGCGCACTCCTTGGCGTCCTTCAGCGACTCCTGCGAGGTATAGCGATAGGGCAGCATCACGGTGCGCACCCGTTCCTCGCCGAGCGCATCGACGGCAAGCGCGGCGCAGATCGCCGAATCGATGCCGCCGGAAAGGCCGAGCACGACATTCTTGAAGCCGTTCTTGTTGACGTAGTCGCGGAAGCCGAGCATGCAGGCGCGGTAGTCGGCCTCCTCGCGCTCCGGCAGGCGTGACTTTAGCCCACTCTCGCAGTGCCAGCCGTTCTCGCCCTTCTTCCATTCGACGATGGTGAGCGCCTCCTCGAACTGGCTCATCTGGAAGGCCAGCGACTTGTCGGTGTTGAAGGCGAAGCTTGCGCCGTCGAAGACCAGTTCGTCCTGGCCACCGAGTTGGTTCGCATAGATCATCGGCAGGCCGGTCTCGATCACCTGCTTCAGCACCACCTGGTGGCGCACGTCGACCTTGCCGCGATAATAGGGCGAACCGTTCGGCGACAGCAGGATTTCAGCGCCGCTTTCGGCAAGCGTCTCGCAGACGCCGAGATCGCCCCAGATGTCCTCGCAGATCGGAATGCCGATGCGCACGCCGCGGAAATTCACCGGCCCCGGCATCTCGCCCTGGTCGAACACGCGCTTCTCGTCGAACTCGCCGTAGTTCGGCAGGTCCACCTTGTCGCGGATCGCGATCACCTTGCCGTCGTCGAGCACCGCCACCGAATTGTGCCGCCCGGTCTTGGCGAGCCGCGGAAACCCGATGATGACGCCCGGCCCGCCGTCGGCCGTCTCGGCCGCGAGCTTCTCGACCGCCTGGAGGCAGGCCTTGAGAAAGGCCGGCTTCAGCACGAGATCCTCCGGCGGGTACCCGGAAATGAACAGCTCCGTCAAGAGCAGGAGATCGGCACCCTGGCGGGCCGCGTCGGCGCGCGCCTCGCGCGCCTTGGCGAGGTTTCCGGCGATATCGCCAACCGTCGGATTGAGCTGCGCGACGGCGATGCGAAGGAGCGAGGAAGCGTTTTTATGAGCGGTCATGAGCGGGCCTGCCGGTCTGTTCTGAACGATTGCATCTGACTTTCGCAATGTTCTTTAGCGCAATCGGCGACAAAATACCCACAGGCAATCGCGACAGGGCGAAAAAATCCGAAAAAATCTGATTTTCCCGGTTCTTATCGCCGACGCTTAGAGCGCCCTCACGCGGCGAAAAGCGGCCCCCTTTACCGGTTAAGAAACCATTCATCCCCTGTTCAAAATGACGGGCGTATGACAGTTACACGACGCATTTATGAAATTGGAGAATATGTTGGCTAGTATCGATTCCGCTGTCGCGAGAGGCTCGCGCGTCTATGTCGATAGACCCGGCTTCACCACACGGCACGCCAAGACGCTCGCTTCCACGCGCAGCGCAGTGTTTTCCCTTTTCGTTGCCGCTTCCCTCGTCTTTCTTGTCGAGCTGATCGTTCGCCAGTCGCTGAGCGATGCGCTCGCCTATATCGTCGATCCGACCCGCCCGGCCTTCACCACCATCGGCGTCTTCTTCCTGATCCTTTTGGCCGTCGACGGCATTTTCGGCCGCGAACACAAGTCGGCCGTGGTGCTTGCGCCGCTCGCGATCCTTCCCGCCGTCATCTGCCAGCAGAAACAGGTCTTCCTCTCCGACCCGCTCTACCCGACCGATTTCCTGTTCGGCCGCCAGATCATGGAACTGATGCCGGTTCTGGTGAAGGACCGTCCCTGGACCGCAGTCGGCATCGCCGTCGGCCTCGTGGCCGCCGTGGTCGCGATCGGCCTACTTCTGCGCTTTGCCTGGCGCACCTTCCCGAAGCTGACGAGGCGCGAGCGCATCGCCCGCCTCGCCTTTGCGTTGCCGCTGCTCGTCGCCTTCTGGAACATCATGGACTACAACCAGTTCTCCTGGATCCGTGACCGCCTGAAGGTCATCCCGATCATGTGGGACCAGACCGAGAACTACAAGCACAACGGCTTTGCGCTGGCGTTTGCGATCAACCTGCCGATGGCCAATGTCAGCGCGCCGGCCGGCTACATGGCCGATGCCATCGACCGCATCCCGGTCAAGCCGCTTCCCGCCGGCACCTCGCATCGCGGCAAGCCGGATGTCATCGTGCTGATGAGCGAATCCTTCTGGGATCCGACGCGCCTGCCGAACGTCAAGCTGTCGCCCGATCCGATGCCGACGATCCGCGAAATGCAGTCGGGCAACGTCTTTTCGCCGGAGTTCGGCGGCATGACCGCCAACGTCGAGTTCGAGGCGCTGACCGGCTTCTCCAACGCGTTCCTGCCCTATGGCAGCATTCCGTACCAGCAGTACATCCGCAATCCGATCCCGTCGCTCGCCACCTTCTTCCGCGGCGAAGGCTACGTCTCGCGCGCCATCCATCCGTTCCAGAGCTGGTTCTGGAACCGCACAGCGGTCTACAAGGCCTTCGGTTTCGACATGTTCAAGTCGGAAGAGAACATGCCCGCGATGCAGAAGCGTGGCATCTTCGCCTCGGACGAATCCCTGACCAAGGAAATCATCCACCAGGCTGACGCGATGGACGATCCGTTCTTCTTCTTCGCCGTCACGCTCCAGGGCCACGGTCCCTACGAGGCGAACCGCTACGCCAAAAACACCATCAAGGTCGAAGGTGACTTGCCGGAAGCCGACCGCCAGGTGCTCGCCACCTATGCACAGGGTATCAAGGAAGCCGACGACAGCCTGAAGATGCTGATGGACTGGGCGAAGAACCGGGACCGCGAGACGATCATCGTGCTCTTCGGCGATCACCTGCCGCCGCTCAACACCGTCTACACCAGCACCGGCTTCATGAAGGGCGTCACCGCCGAGCGTAAAGGTTCCAAGGACCAGATGAAGGCGCAGCACGAAACGCCGCTCGTCGTCTGGTCGAACAAGACGGGCCCGAGGAAGAACGTCGGTACCATCAGCCCGGCCTTTCTCTCCTACCAGATCCTGAAGCAGTCCGGTTACGAGCATCCCTACTACACCGGCTTCCTCGGCAAGGTGCACGACCAGTACCGCGTCGTCGACCGCTACATGCTGATCCGCAAGAACGGCAAGGAAGTCGCCGAATGGTCGCGCCAGCCGAAGGTGCCAGCCCTTCTGCGCGACTATCGCTTCCTGCAGCACGACATGATGTTCGGAGACCGCTTCTCGACCGAACGGTTCTTCAAGTCGCACGCCGATCTCTTCGCCAGCGTCGAGACCCACTGATCGAAGCGACCGGAGCGGTCAGCAACCGCTCCGGTCTTCCTGGCATTTTCGCGTACGGCATGATTTCCTTGCGGTGCTGAAGCGCTAGATTGTCTCCGGCCAACACCGGAGACCGCCATGCCGCACTTCAATGACATATCGAAACAGCTTTTCGGCAAGCCGCTCAGCGAGCTCGGAGAGATCGAGCGCCGCATTCTCACCCATGCGCGGGATCGGCGCACGGTCGCGACGGATTCAAATGTCGCCTTCTCGGCAGGCATGTCCTTTGGCGACCGGCTGGCCGACAGCATCGCCCGGGTCGGCGGCTCCTGGAGCTTCATCGTCGGCTTCTGCGGCTTTCTCGTCTTCTGGGTCTTCTTGAACACCGTCTTGCTCGCCGCCGGCGCCTTCGATCCCTACCCCTATATCTTCCTCAACCTGATGCTCTCCATGCTTGCCGCCCTGCAGGCGCCGGTCATCATGATGTCGCAGAATCGCCAGGCCGAGCGCGACCGCTTCGCCGCCTCGAAGGACTACGAGGTCAATCTCAAGTCTGAGGTCGAGTTGATCGCGCTTCATCACAAGGTCGACGATGTGCTGCTGCGCGAGATATCCGAGCTGCGCGCCGACCTTGCAATGCTGAACCAGCAGCTCGCCCGCTACCGTTCCGAACCGGGTCAGGAGTGACCGAAATCGGGATCAAGGCTGAACGATCCTGGCGCCGGCTGGCCCAGTATGGGCCGCCGTGCCTGCGGTTTCGTACGCCTTCGGCACAGGCGCGGCACGGCGCGCCAGGCAGGGCAAAATCTAGCTCACTTTCGTAAACACTAATTCAACCGTGCATACACATTTTGCAACACTGGGGAAAGATGCAGCAATTCAACAACTTATCGGAGTATGAAAAAATTAATATTTGAGGCTCACCTTACGGGTGCAGGGACATTCGAAGAATACAGCAACGTGGGTACGCGGAGATGCTGCAATGTCCAACTTCAAGCGCCTGTTAGGCGGCCGCGACGGCGCCGCTGCCATCGAATTCGCAATCATAGCGCCGCTGTTCTTTCTATGCGTCCTCACGCTGATCGCCTATGGCATCTACCTGAGCGCCGCCCATTCCATCCAGCAGATAGCGGCCGATGCCGCCCGTACGGCGATTGCCGGCCTTTCCCAGACCGAGCGTGAGCGTCTTGCGACCGACTACATCCGGCGCACGACGATGGACCAGGCCTTCATCAAGTCCTCGCGCATGACCGTCACGGTCAGGGACGACGCCAACAACGCCAACCAGTTCACCGTCCGGATCAAGTACGACGCTGGCGATCTGCCGATCTTCAACCTGTTCACATTCGCGATGCCGAGCGAACAGATCGAGCGCTTCGCGACCATACGCATCGGAGGGGTCTGAGATGCAATGGAAACCAACGCGCCTGCCCGCACTTCTACGATCACGTGAGGGGAACATCGGCATCTCGGCCGCTCTGGTCATGCCGTTGATCATCACGTCAATGGCGCTCGGCGTCGACTACGGCTACCTGACCGTACAGAAGCGGGAGATGCAGTCGACCGTCGACCTAGCCGCCATCGCCGCCGCCGCCAACATTTCCCTGGCTGAAAAAGCCGTCCTCACGCACTTCGCCAACAACGGGCTCAACTACGGTGTTTCAACGCCGAACGGCCTGATGACGGTCGATGGCAAGGTCCTGCCGCTTGGCGAGGCGAGCACGGCAAAGGTCGGCGCCGTTGCAACCGTGACGCGCGGACGATATGTGCCCGATCCGTCCGTCGATGCCGGACAACGCTTCGTCAAGGACGCGACCCCGACCGACGCCGTGCAGGTCATGCTGGAAAAGAAGGGTGAGATCTTCCTCGCCTCGATCTTCAGCGCGCCGCCGCAGCTCAATGTCTACGGCACGGCCGCCAGCTCCAAGATCGCAGCCTTCTCCGTGGGCTCGCGCCTCGCCAGCCTCAACGACGGCTTGCTCAACTCTATTCTCGGGCAGATGCTCGGCACGACGATCTCGCTCAAGGTCATGGACTACAGGGCGCTGATCGATGCCGATATCGACATCCAGCCGTTCCTGAAGATCATTGCTACACGGCTGAACCTGACCGCCGCCTCCTATGAAGACGTGCTGAACGCGAACCTGACGATGCCGCAGCTGCTCGCCTCGATGCGCCTCGTCCAGGGCCTTTCGGGCACCGTGACGGCGGCCTTGAAGAGCATCGAGCTTGCGACCGCAAACTGCAAGAAGACGTTCACGCTGGCACAGATCCTCAATCTCGATCCGAAGAAGAGCCTTCGGATCGACGCCGGATCCGACTGGGCCATGCGGGTCAGCGCGCTGCAGCTCGTCTCGGCGGCGGCAGCGATCGCCAACGGCGAGAACCAGATTGCTCTCAACGCCGTCGCGGGTCTGCCGGGCATTGCGTCCGCCAAGGTGAAGCTCGCCATCGGTGAACCGCCGGTCTCGACACCCAGCCATCGCCTCGGCACCCCGGGCGCCGCCGTTCGCACGGCACAGACCCGGCTTGCCGTCGAAGTCAATGTCGACGGCCTTGCCGCCCTTGCCGGCATTCGCATTCGCCTGCCGATCTATGTCGAGCTTGCCTATGCGGAAGCCAAGCTCGCCGATATCCGCTGCTACGGCGGCACGCCGGAGAACGCCTCGGTGACCGTCGATGCCGTGCCAGGCGTCGCCGAAATCGCCATCGGTGACGTCGACCCTGCGGTCCTGTCCAACTTCTCGTCCGATGCGCGCGTTCAAAGAGCACGGCTGGTCGATGCGCTGGTGGTCAAGATCGATGCCCTCGCCCATATCGAGGCGCAGAACCTTAATGTGTCACGCCTGAGCTTCAGCCCCTCGGAGGTCGCCGCCCGCTCGATCAAGACCGTCTCGACGAAGGATATCCTGACGTCGACCACCCAGACGCTGCTCAACAATCTCGATCTCAACATCCAGATCCTGTTCCTCACGCTCGGAAGCCCGACAATTGTGCAGCAGGCGCTCGCCCAGACGCTCGGATCGGTCACCAAGCCGGTCGACGATCTGCTCTACAATCTGCTGCTTCTGGTCGGGGTTCGGGTCGGCGAGGCCGATATTCGGGTGACGGGCGTCAAATGCCAGCCTCCCGTCCTCGTTCAGTGACGGAAAGACATCCGACGGTCGCGGCGCCCAAAGCGAAGAAACTGCCGGGCGCCTCGAACAAAATCGAAAGTTCACACGTTATGAACAAGGTAACTCTGCTATAAGGGTCAGAGTTGAGTGGCGGCTGGCAACCGGGCACCTTGATCGACTGCAGGTTTCCTGACGTTTTGGAACCATGCAGGGGGCAGAGGGATACGGCGATCATCGGGCGTCAGACAGGACGCGTGGCGCTGTGGCATCCAGTGCGCCGCGCGACCATCGGGGGTGTGCGCAGCAGATGAGGGTCGTTGCAGAGAAAGAGGGCGTCGCGCGAGATCAATTGCTCGCCTTCACCAAGGACGATTTCCTTGATCACCGGAGCTTCCGCGCAAACCTCCAGGCCAGCGCCCGCGACCTCATGGCCGCCTTTGACACCTTTCCACGCATCGCGCGCCTGGTCGCCTCTCACCAGAAATGGACGCTTAGCCAGGCGATCTACGCGCTCCATCTCGAACGTGACCCTGCCAACCCCGAGACCGGGATCACCACGGCACGGCTCCTGAAGTTCGTGCACGAGACCGGCGGCGCGAGCCGGAACACGGCTGCGGCCTTCATTGGCGAACTCCTGACCTACAAATTGCTGCGCGACGCCGACGGCGGCCGCGCACGAAAGAAGATCCGCCCGCTTGAGCCGACCGAAGTCAGCGAAGGTGCGATGAAGCGCTGGTTCATCAGTCAGATGGGCACGCTCGACCGATTTGACGGCAAGGGCCGCGTGCAGCGTGTCGAGGCGGACCCTTCCCTCTTCGAAAGCGCGCAGCCGATCGCCACGCGCCTCCTGCTATCGGACCGGCGTTGGGCCCAGCCGCCGGAAGGTGTCGCGGCATTCGTTTGGACCGAATGCGGCGGCCTGCTCCTCGACGACCTGATGGCTCGCCCCGATGGCCTCGATCCGGTGGATGGCAAGGTGTGGGTCGAAGCCAACCTGACGGACCTCGCCACCCACTACATGATCTCCAACACCCATATCCGCCGGATCTTCACCCGCGCTCAGGACGCCGGCCTGCTCGGCCGGCGCACCGAAGGCCCGCGCGGCCAGTTCTGGCTGAGCGAGCGCCTGATCGAGGAATATTGCGACTGGCAGGCGGTCAAGCTTGCCGGGCTTGCGAACGGCTTCGAGCAGGCGGAGCGGCAACTGGCCGGCGACAGCTGAGAAACGTCCCTCAGACCCGCGAGGCAGCGAACTTCGGCAAATCGTCGTTGATCTCGTAGAAGTCGCCCTGATCGGCACAGAAGATATGGTAGCCCGACTTCAGGTCGGTCGGCTTTTCGAAGGCGCCCGCCATGATCGAGGTGTGGTCCTGCCCGTCCGCCTTCCAGAATAGCGCCGAGCCGCAGGTCCGACAAAAGCCACGACCGGCGCTGTCGCTCGCCCGGTACCAGGTGATGTTCTCCTGCCCCTCGACCTCCAGTCCGTCGTTGCGGACATTGGTTGCGGCATAGTAGAGGCCTGTCTGCTTTCGGCACTGGCTGCAATGGCAATAGATCAGCTCGCGCAGCTCGCCATGTGCCTTGAAGCGCACCGCTCCGCAGAGGCAGCCTCCGTTGTGAATGTCCTGCATCATCGCCCCCCAAGGATCGGATCTTCGTGGCACACGCTGCCACGCATGCCCGTGGCGCGCCTGCCGGCCTGCGCCTGTCATTGCTCCAGACACGAAAAAGCCGGGCCAGCTTCCTCAGCCAACCCGGCAGTGTCAAATTCAAAGCAATCGTCCGAGGCTCAGAAAAGCTGAACCACGCCAGATCGTTAGCCGTTGACCACCATCTTCTTTTCGTCGCGGCCACCCTTCATGCGTTCCGCGAGCAGGAAGGCGAGCTCCAGAGCCTGATCCGCATTTAGGCGCGGATCGCAATGGGTGTGGTAGCGATCGGCGAGATCGTCGCCCGAAAGCGCACGCGCGCCGCCGGTGCATTCCGTCACGTCGTTGCCGGTCATCTCGATATGGATGCCGCCCGGATGCGAGCCTTCGGCGCGGTGGATCTGGAAGAAGCTCTCGACCTCAGACAGGATCCGCTCGAACGGACGGGTCTTGTAGTTGTTGAGCGTGATCGTGTTGCCGTGCATCGGGTCGCAGGACCAGACCACCTTCTTGCCTTCGCGCTCGACCGCACGGATGAGGCGCGGCAGGTGCTCGGCCACCTTGTCGTGACCGAAGCGGCAAATCAGCGTCAGGCGGCCGGCTTCGTTGGCCGGGTTGAGCAGATCGATCAGCTCCAGCAGGCCGTCGGCCGTCAGCGACGGGCCGCACTTGAGGCCGAGCGGGTTCTTGATGCCACGGCAATATTCGATATGCGCGTGGTCCGGCTGGCGTGTGCGGTCGCCGATCCAGATCATGTGACCGGAAGTGGCGTACCAGTCGCCGGAGGTGGAATCGACACGGGTCAGCGCCTGCTCGTAACCGAGCAGCAGGGCCTCGTGGCTGGTGAAGAAATCGGTCTCGCGCAGGCTCGGATGGTTTTCCGAGGTGATGCCGATCGCCTTCATGAAATCCATGGTCTCGGAGATGCGGTCAGCCAGCTTGCGGTAGCGTTCCGCCTGCGGGCTGTCCTTGACGAAGCCGAGCATCCACTGGTGCACGTTGTCGAGGTTGGCATAGCCGCCCATGGCAAAGGCGCGCAGCAGGTTCAGCGTCGCAGCCGACTGGCGGTAGGCCATGATCTGGCGTTCCGGGTTCGGAATGCGCGCTTCCTCGGTGAATTCGATGCCGTTGATGATGTCGCCGCGGTAGGACGGCAGCGACACGTCGCCCTGCTTCTCGATGCCCGAGGAGCGCGGCTTGGCGAACTGTCCGGCGATGCGGCCGACCTTCACCACCGGCTGCTGTGCGCCGAAGGTCAGGACAACGGCCATCTGCAGGAAGGCGCGGAAGAAGTCGCGGATCGTGTCGGCACCATGCTCGGCAAAGCTCTCGGCGCAATCGCCGCCCTGCAGCAGGAAGCCGCGGCCTTCGGCGACATTGGCAAGGGCGCTCTTCAGGCGGCGTGCTTCACCCGCAAACACCAGCGGCGGATACTTCGCGAGGCGCGCTTCGGTCGCCTCGAGCGCTGCCAGGTCCGGATAGTCCGGCACCTGCTGGATGGGTTTCTGCCGCCAGCTGTTTGGAGTCCAAGTCTGTGCCATTTCGATCACCTGTTGTCTGCCGCGGAACGCTCCGCGCGGGTCTCGCCCTGACGGCCGAAAAGGCCGCCCGGTATTCGGAAATTTCACTCATCTCCGCGTGGCCTGGCCCGGACGCCGAAGCCCGGGCCACGGTCGCGTTCCAACCGGAAACGCCGCGGAATGCGGGCTTATAGACGTTAAGGAAACGCTTGGAAAGCCATCCGGCCAGATTTCATTGCTTTGCGGGGCGCCGATGGCGAAAGGATATGTCCGCGTGGCGCACGATCCCGAAAGACACCGGCGCCAAGCTGAAAGATTAGTACGCAATATCAACGGGATCGCCGCGCCGATTGCCCGCCGCCCTGCCCTTGGAAACGCCTTCCAAGCAAGGACACCTCTTCATCGGGCCTGTGTTGCGGGATCAGCGCAACAGCGGACAGCGCCGGCCTTTGAACCGGCACCTGGCGCCGGTGCCGCGGGGAGACGCGCCCTGCCCCCGATCCCGCCAAGGAACGAGAACACGGGCAGCACCCAGTGCAGCCCCTTCCATTCCGGACCGTCAAGCGGATCGTCGAGGCCCTTTCGTGATGGACGGCGTTCGTGTTGCAGCACCGTCCAAATGACTGCCCAATGTTCAAACATGGCCTCGCCTCCTTTGCCTTGAGACAAGGGCAGACCTAATGTCCGCGCCACGGACGTTGTAGACGCACCGCTGAAAGACGTCTTTCATCTGCGAAGGGACGCCAAGCGGGTCAACCTGCGTTACGAAGGGACAACCACCGTCATGGAGAGCAAATGAGCGCGGCAGCCTGGGACGATCTCAAACTGTTCTATCATGTCGCGACCGAGGGCGGTCTGACTGGCGCGGCCGCGCGCACCGGATTGAGCGCTCCGACCATCGGCCGGCGGATGCTTGCGCTCGAACGCGCCATCGGCAGGGTGCTGTTCATCCGCAGCCAGCAGGGCTATCGCCTCGCCCACGATGGCCAGATCCTGCTTGAACATGTCCGTGCCATGCGGAGTGCCGCCGACAGCATCTCGGATTGGCACCGCGACGCATTCGCATTGCCGATCGTGTCGGTTGCGAGCGACGCCTGGGTATCGGGCTTCGTCGCCGATCATGCGATGGAGATCCGTGGCCGGGGCGACGGCTTCCGGTTCTGCTGCAAACACATGTCCCGCGGCTTCGACCTCACCTTCCGCGAGGCGGATGTGGCGATCCTCCACGAACAACCGCGATCCGGCAACATCGCCGTCCGTCGCTCGGTCAACATCGCCTACGCGGTCTATCGCGCCGCCAATCTACCGGAGCGTGACGACTTTGCCTGGATATCGGTCGGCACGGAGTCTGCCTGCTCACCGGCCGAAAAATGGGTCTTTCAAAACCGCGAGCAGCAGATCCATACGTGGACGGACAGTCCAGCTCTCGTGCCGCGGCTGATCCGCAACGGCGCAGGGCGTGGCGTCCTTCCGGCTTTCGTCGGTGACAGCGAACCGCTGCTCAGCCGCGAGGGCGGATTGATCGAAGGCCTGACGCATCCATTGTGGATCGCCGCCAACGATGACGATCGACACCGTCCGGAGGTCCGCACGGTCATCGATCGTCTCGCCGAGCTGTTGAAGCGCGAGGAAGCGATGTTTGCTGGCGCGTCAGTCTGAGACGATCAGACCCGCTCACCCTTCCGGATGCGATAGGAAGGCGCGTACATCGTCACCAGTTCCTCGGCCGCCGTCGGATGCACGGCCATCGTCCGGTCGAAATCGTCCTTGGTGCACCCGGCCTTCAGCGAAATGCCGAGCAACTGGGCCATCTCGCCGGCGTCGTGACCGAGAATGTGCGCACCGAGCACCTTTCGGTCGGCGGCGTTGACGATCAGCTTCATGATCATCTTTTCCTTGCGGCCCGAGAGCGTCGCCTTCATCGGCCGGAATTCGGCACGATAGACTTCGAGGTCGTCGAAGCGGCGCGCCGCCTCTTCCTCGCTCAAACCGACCGTGCCGATCTCCGGCTGCGAAAACACGGCGGTTGCGATCATGTCGTGATCGGGCGACGTCGGATTGTTCTTGTATTCGGTCTCGATGAAACACATTGCCTCGTGGATCGCGACCGGCGTCAGCTGTACGCGGTCGGTGACGTCGCCGAGAGCGTAGATGCCGGCTGCGCTCGTGCGCGAGAAGGCATCGACGACGATGGCGCCGCGCTCGTCGGTCTTGACACCGGCAGCCTCGAGGCCAAGTCCGCTGGTGTTCGGCACGCGGCCGAGTGCGAGCAGGATCTGGTCGGCAACGATCTGGCCGTGCTTCTTCGTCTCAGCCACGCGCCGTCCTTCGGCGTCAAGGGAGACCGACTGGATGATATCCTCGCAGAGGATGCGGATGCCCTTCTCTTCCATCGCCGCATGCAGGCCGCGGCGCATGTCCTGGTCGAAGCGCGACAGGATCTCCTTGCCGCGGTAGATCAGCGTCGTCTCGACGCCGAGCCCGTGGAAGACGTTGGCGAATTCGACGGCGATGTAGCCACCGCCGGCAATCAGGATCGACTTCGGCAGCTCGGCGAGATCAAACGCCTCATTCGAGGAAATGCAGTGCTCATGGCCCGGCAGCGCGTCGTGCGGCGTCGGATGGCCGCCGACCGCAATCACGATCCGCTCGGCCGTCACCGTCTTGCCGCTGTCGGCCAGGCGCACCGTGTTCGGGCCGACGAGCTCGGCGCGAGTGTGCAGGATCTCGGCCCCGGCATTGTCGAGCCCCTTCTGATAGAGCCCCTCGAGACGGGTGATCTCCTGCTCCTTGGCGGCAACCAGCTTCTTCCAGTCGAAACGGCTCTCGCCGACCGACCAGCCGAAACCGGCGGCATCCTCGAAATGCTCGGAGAACTGCGAGGCGTAGACGTAGAGCTTCTTCGGCACGCAGCCGCGGATGACGCAGGTGCCGCCGTAGCGGAACTCTTCCGCGATCGCCACCTTCTTGCCGAGGCTGGCTGCAAGACGCCCGCTTCTGACGCCGCCGGACCCGCCACCAATCACGAAAAGATCATAGTCGAAGGCGGGCATGGGCAGTCTCCTGAAAGCAATCTGGCCGTATGGGCGAATGGGAAAACGCGCCGCGCGATCTGGCGGTCAGCGCGCCGTCGGAACGGATCGAAGTCCCCGCGCCGAAGGGCACATATAGTGGTGCCTCACCGAAAAAGAAAAGCCCGGATCGCTCCGGGCTCCTTGAAACGTGATCGTGGTCGGCGGTTATTGCGCCGGTGCCTGGATGGCGCCTTCGGCTGCTGCCGGAGCGGTGCCGACCTTTTCGTCGAGCGACTTCGTCGCTTCCTGGGTCAGGTCGCGCGAAACGCCCGAAGCCCAGATGTCGGCTGCCTTCAACAACTCGCGCGAGGCGATCGGGCCGTCGTTCAGGAGCTTCTTGCCGGCGGCAGAATTGTAGAAATCGGTGATCGCGTTCAGCTCTTCGAGCGAGAAGGTCTTGGCATAGATGGTCGCCGCTTCGTGCTCGAGATCGGAGCGGCGTGCGGCAAGGCTCAGCGCCTTCTCGTCGACGGTCGCGGTGATCAGTTCCTGATGGTTCGGCGAGGCCTGGATCAGCGAGTTCTTCAACCGCTCGGCAAGGTTCGGCAGGATGTTGTCGAAGCTGTTCGTGACGCCAAGAGCGGCAATCGTCGCGCGCGCCGCCTTGATCTGGTCTTCGGAGACGTCCTGGGCCTTCACTGCCGGGACAGACGCGGACAAAAGAACCGCCGTGGCAGCGAAAGTGCGGACAAGACCTGCGAATTTGTTCATGGTTTACCCTTGCTCCTGTGTTTGTCGCATGCTGCCCGGGCGATTGCCGCCGCCAGGCCCGCATGTGTGAAAACCTGTAGTCTTTACCGCTCCCTGCTCCTCATGGAGCATCGAAGCCGGATCACGACGCAGTCAGAATGCGCGCCTTCTCCGGCCCGGCAATGATTGCCAGTGAAGCGATGTCGATGAAAAGCCCGTGCTCGACGACGCCGGGAATGGCATTCAGCTCTCCCGCGAGCGCATCTGCATCAGGAATACGGCCAAAAGATGCATCGAGAATGAGGTGTCCGCCATCGGTCATGAAGGCACCGTCATGGGACTGGCGGACGGTGATTTCGCCCGAAAGTCCAAGGCGTGAAGCCACCTTCTCAATGGCGATGCGCGTCGCCACCTGACCGAAGCTGTTGACCTCTATCGGCAGCTTGAAAGCGCCGAGAACGTCGACGACCTTCGATTCGTCGGCAATGACGATCATCTGCCTGGAAGCCGCGGCAACGATCTTTTCGCGCAGCAGTGCGCCACCGCCGCCCTTGATCAGCCGCAGGCGGCCGTCGACCTCGTCGGCGCCATCGATCGTCAGATCGAGTTCGGGCAGTTCATCGAGCGATTTCAGCGGGACGCCAAGTTCGAGGCAGAGGCGCGCGGTGCGCTCCGAGGTCGGAACGCCCTCGATGCGAAAGCCGGCCGCGACCTTCTCGGCCAGCAACCGCACGAATTCCTCGGCCGTCGAGCCCGTACCGATGCCGAGACGCATGCCGTCCTCGACATATTCCAGAGCCGCAGCCGCGGCCTTGATCTTCATTTCGCGGGCGTCCATGCGCCGGTCGCTCCCTTGTCGTTCTCATGGTCATCGTGACCTGAAGGTCGTCCTTGCCGCAAATGGCCGCGGGACGCCCGTATTCCGCTGAGACACTTACACGCCCGACGAGGCAAACAAAAGTCAAAATGAAATCGCCGCTGGGGATTCCGCTCACATCCCGGCCGATGCTTGCCATTGCATTCTTGCGTTACTTCGCCTACCCGAACGGGCAACGTTTGCAGTCTCATGAGGTCTTTCGGTGTCATCTCCCATTGTCGTCTTCGATCTTGACGGAACGCTTGTCGATACCGCCCCCGACCTGGTCGCCAGCCTCAACCATGCGGTCACGCAAGCCGGCGTCGAACCCGTCACCTATGGGGATCTGACGCATCTCGTCGGTCACGGCGCCCGCGCCATGATCGAGCGCACCTTCGCGCTGCGCAAGAAGCCGCTCGACGAGGCGCTCCTGGAGCGGCAGCTGAAGGAGTTCGTCGATTTCTATCACGGCTCGATGCCGGGCGATTCGCTGCCCTACCCCGGCACCATCGATGCCCTCGACCGCCTCGCCGACGCCGGCTTCAAGCTGGCCGTCTGCACCAACAAGCCGGAAGGGCTCGCGACCCGGCTGCTTGAGCGCCTCGGCCTGATCGATCGCTTCGCCGCCATCTCCGGCGGCGACACGTTCGAAATCCGAAAGCCCAATGCCGATCACCTGCTGCGCACGATCGCCAATGCCGGCGCTGCTGCCGAGCGCTCGGTGATGGTCGGCGACAGCCTCAACGACATTCTGGTTGCCCGCAACGCCCTTGTGCCGTCGATCGCCGTTCCCTTCGGCTACTCCGACGTTCCGATCGAAAGCCTCGAGCCGACGGTCATCATCCAGCACTTCGACGAACTGACGCCGGCGCTCGTGAACGACTTGTTCGACAGGAAATGACAGACAAAAAAAAAGGCCGCTCGAAGCGGCCTTTTTTTGGTTTGCATGCGAGACTAGCCTTCCGCCCCACGGGCGTTGCGCGTCGCCTCGAAGGCGCGGTTCATGTACATGTCGCGCTCATAGACATCGTTGAAGTATTCGACCGCGCCGTCCTTGTTCGGCCAGGCGGTGAAATAGGCAACGTAAACCGGAACCTTGACCGGAACCTGCAGCGCCTTGTTGCGCCCGCCGGCGATCTCCTTGCCGACATCGTCGATGCTCGTGCCGAGCACCGCCGCGGCCATGCGGCGCGGATCGGCCAGGCGCACGCAACCGTGTGAGAGTGCCCGGTTGTCGCGGTTGAAGAAGCTCTTCGACGGCGTGTCGTGCATGTAGATCGCGTGGCTGTTCGGGAACAGGATCTTCAGTTCACCCAGCGCATTGTCGCTGCTCGGCGGCTGGCGAACGGCAACCGAAGCGGTCGAGCCGTACCAGTTGACCGACGAGGACGGGACCGGGCGACCGCCGACTTCGACCTGATAGCCCATGCGGTCGAGGTAGTTCGGATCGCTCCTGAGCTTCGGCAGCATCTCGTTGACGATGATCGACTGCGGCACGCCCCAGTAGGGGTTGACCTCGACGGTCTGGATCTCGTCCTCAAAGAAATAGGTCTGGTTCGTCTTCGAGCCAACGACGACACGCATCGAGAACTGCTCGGCGCCCTTGTCGGTGTAGGTGGCCGTGAAGGCCGGCTGGTTGATGAAGACATAGCGGTCGCCAAGACCGTCCGGAAGCCAGCGCGCCTGCTCCATGGCGATCTCGAGCTTGTTGATCTTGCTCGCCACCGTGTCGCCGCCGGTCAGGAGGCGCAGTGATGCCTGGCCAACGACGCCGTCCGCCTTCAGGCCGTTTTCCTTCTGAAAGGCTTCGACCACCGTCACCAGTTCCGGCGTATAGTCCGGCGTGCCCTGGTAGGCTGCAAGCACCGCAGCATGCTCGGACTTGAGCGTTTCGGAGCCCTTGAGGCGGATCCCGGCCACGATATTGGCAAGCTCGGGATTGCTCTGGCCCGGTTTCAAGAGGGTGCCCGGCGCGATCTCGACGCGTGGCTCGACGCCCTGCTGCGACCGCAGCTTTTCCAATTCGACCGAGAGCGCTGCAAACTGCGCACTCTTCGGGTTCTGATCATTCAGAAGGGTTGCGACATCAGTGCTTGCCGACATCTTGTCGAGAAGCGACGTGAGGTCGACGGACTTGCGCTTGAAGTCGTGGTAGCCGGAAATCTTGTTCGGATCGATGCGCCCGCGGACCGTGTCCTGGACATAGCTGAGCGTTGCGGCCGACAGCGCGATCTCGAACTGCAGCAATTCCTTTTCGCGCGTGATCATGTCGCCGCGATCAAACGCGTCGGCCGGAACCGTAACGGCATAATCCTTCGGGTCGAGGCCGACCGTGCCGGCATCGGCGAGAACCGCGAGTGCGGCCTTCGCCCTGGCGTTGACGCCTTCGGCGCCGATCCAGATGTAGTCCATGCGGGCGCCATAATGGGCCTCGACCGCCTTGGCGACGTCACCGGACGCGCGCACATTGATCTCGGGCAGGAACTGCCGCGCGTCGGCGAGAGCCATACGCAGCATCGGCGGCAGCGCATCGTTGCGCACAGAGCCGGTGACGACGGGATCAAGCAGCTTGTCGGTCGAGATGCGGCGCAGCGGCTCCGCCTTGTAGGTATAATACTTGGGGCCCGTCACCTTCGGCAGCGGCTTGGCCGCGTTCTGCTGCGGGTCCATCATCGTTCCCGCGCCAACGCCCGGAAGCTGCTCGCTCGGCTGAGCCCGCTGGGTCTCGGGCTTTTGCCGGCCGGCCCGGATGAAATCGCCGAACGTGAAGGCCGAAGCCGGCCTCGCATCCATGGTCGCGATCGCACAGCCGCTCATGAGCGCCACGATCGCTGCCGTTTTAAGTACTCTCATATGAAACTACGTCCCCGTATCGCGTTGTCGCCGAATGCGGCTGAAGCCAGATTCTCGCCACGCCCTCGTGCAGAGAAAGTTATAGAAAAGGATGGTGAATGAAAAGGAAACGCGCCGACGCCAGCCGCCCTCACCTGTCTCTCCGGAACCTCGAAAACACCCTGTTTCAATGACGTTCGGACGGCGATAAAAATTTGATCCGAATGGATTTTATTTTTCCGGCACTGCCGCAACCTGTCCGCGGGTAACGCCGGCGCTTGAAAAGAAGACCGTGGCTGTGACCGAAACATCACAACCGTCAGAGCCCCCGATGACGCTCGAATCACCGACGCCCGCAACGCGCGCCGCAAGACCGCGGGGTTTCAAACGATTGTAGCATGGCAAGCCCGGGCACGCCCCTTTACAAGCTCAGGCAGCCGGGGCAGAGAGAGGCCCGACACGCTGGGAAGGTGCGCCATCCGGCCCCTCGCCCAGACTTCATGAACCGCATGATCAAGGCAGGTATCACGATGACATCGACGCGCACGGAAACAGATACGTTCGGCCCCATCGAAGTGGCAAACGACCGCTATTGGGGCGCCCAGGCCCAGCGCTCGCTCGGCAACTTCAAGATCGGCTGGGAAAAACAGCCGGCTTCGATCGTCCGGGCGCTCGGCATCGTCAAGCAGGCCGCAGCCCGCACCAACCAGGCACTCGGCCGCCTCGACGGCACCGTTGCCGACGCCATCGTCAAGGCGTCGCAGGAAGTGATCGACGGCAAGCTCAACGACCACTTCCCGCTCGTCGTCTGGCAGACCGGCTCCGGCACCCAGTCGAACATGAACGCCAACGAGGTCATCTCGAACCGCGCGATTGAACTCATGGGTGGCGTCATGGGCTCCAAGAAGCCGGTGCACCCGAACGACCACGTCAACATGAGCCAGTCGTCCAACGACACCTACCCGACGGCCATGCACATCGCCTGCGCCGAACGGGTGATCCACGACCTCCTGCCGGCGCTGAAGCACCTGCACGCGGCGCTCGAAGCCAAGGTCAAGGCGTTCGACCACATCATCAAGATCGGCCGCACCCACACGCAGGATGCAACGCCGCTCACGCTCGGCCAGGAATTCTCCGGCTACGCCGCACAGGTCGCCTCGTCGATCAAGCGCATCGAGATGACCCTGCCGGGCCTTTGCGAACTCGCCCAGGGCGGCACGGCCGTCGGGACCGGCCTCAACGCGCCGGTCGGTTTTGCCGAGAAGGTCGCTGACGAAATCGCCAAGATCACCGGCATCGCGTTTACGACTGCGCCGAACAAGTTCGAAGCGCTCGCCGCCCATGATTCCATGGTGTTCAGCCATGGCGCCATCAACGCGACGGCCGCGGCCCTCTTCAAGATCGCCAACGACATCCGCTTCCTCGGTTCCGGCCCGCGCTCGGGCCTCGGCGAACTGTCGCTGCCGGAAAACGAGCCGGGCTCCTCGATCATGCCGGGCAAGGTCAACCCGACCCAGTGCGAAGCGCTGACCCAGGTCTGCGTCCAGGTCTTCGGCAACCATGCCGCACTGACCTTTGCCGGCAGCCAGGGTCATTTCGAACTCAACGTCTTCAACCCGCTGATGGCCTACAACTTCCTGCAGTCGGTGCAATTGCTCGCCGATGCGGCCGTCTCCTTCACCGACAACTGCGTCGTCGGCATCGAGGCCCGCGAAGACAACATCAAGGCAGCGCTCGACCGCTCGCTGATGCTGGTGACGGCGCTCGCCCCGAAGATCGGCTACGACAACGCCGCCAAGATCGCCAAGACCGCCCACAAGAACGGCACGACGCTGCGCGAAGAAGCCGTCGGCGGTGGCTACGTGACGAACGAAGAGTTTGATGCGGTCGTCCGGCCCGAAACGATGATCAGCCCGGCCTGATCCATTTTGAGACACCACGGCGCCCGATCGGCGCCGTGGTTTCAAGCTGCACGCATACAACCAAGCGGTGAAAAGCGCCGCACCCAAACGTTGTACAACGCGCGGCAGTGGCAAATGTTAAGGCTTCGCAAATCATTTGCCCCTAAAAATAACAAGCAGTAAGCAGCGATTAATATTAGGGGGTTTGCAGATGCAAACGGCAAGCTCGGGCAAGTCTCAGACGCCCGATATCGCAGCGCAGGTAACCCATGCGATGCGCATGATGGGCGTGGCCCCCATCCCCCGCAATTACGAGCTCTACTACGAGGCCTATCTCGGATCCAATCCGCAGCTGTCGAAGGAACTGGCAGCGCTCGGCAGCCGCGCGACCCAGGAAGAACTGGACGCCATCGGCGCGCAGTATTTCAGCCACATCCATCGTTCGCACGGGATCGAACGCGCCCACACGACGCTTGCGGCCAAGCTCGCCGAACTCGTCACACTGCTGAGAGACGAGCAATACGCCCTTGAGACCTACAACAAGGTTCTCGACGAGGCCTATGTCAACATCGTCAGCAAGAGCACGTCCAGCGCCGACATCCTGCGCCATGCGATCGGCATCCTGACCGAGGCGACGGCCGAAACCATGAGCCAGGGCAAGGAGCGCGTCGAGACGGTCGTCCAGAAGTCGTTCGAGATGGAAGTCATCCGGCAGGAACTCGACGAGTACAAGCGCATCGCCAACACCGATTCGCTGACGCGGCTCGCCAACCGCCGCGCCTTCGACGACAACCTCGCGGCCGTCTACAACAACGAGCACCTGAAGAACTTCACCGGCCTGCTGGTTGCAGACATCGACCATTTCAAGAAGGTCAACGACACCTTCGGCCACCCGGTCGGCGACAAGATTCTCGCGACCGTCGGCGGCGTGCTGCGCGCCAATCTGCGCCGGGAGGCCTTCGTCGCGCGCACCGGCGGCGAGGAATTCGCCATCATCCTCGGCGACAGCACCCAGGAAGAATGCCTGCAGATCGCCGATCGCATCCGCACCGTGCTCGCGGCAACGCCCTTCCGCAACTCCAAGACCGGCGTCAACTACGGGCCGATCACGCTGTCGGTCGGCGTCTGCATGGCGACGGCCGCCGAAGATCCGGTCGATCTCTACAACAAGGCCGACATCGCGCTCTATTCCGCCAAGAATGCCGGTCGCAACAAGACAACGCTGTTTGAGGACGGCATGCGCAAGGAATCCGGCCGCAACTGGCTGATCTACCGACGCTGACATGTCTGCGACCAGCCGACTGTCATCAGGCGCCCTTCCGGGCGCCTTTGTCGTTTATGGCCCGGAAAGCCCACGATTGACGGCGCCTCGGCTGGTTACGGGGCACAGGCGTTCGCCCCGGCAAGCCGTCCGATGGCGATGAGTTCCGGCCGATACTCGAAGTGCATGGTATCGAAGTGATACCAGCGGCCACCCCAGATGAAGCCGTGGCGCTCGAAACTCTCGACGATCTCAAGCGGATAGCGATTGCGGTAGCGTGTGCCGCCCTTCCCTTTGGCCGTCCAGCGCCAATAGTCGGCCGAGCGCGTATTGACGTCGATGGCCGCGCCGAAGCTGTGAACGGAGAGCGTCGCCGTACCGGCAATCGGCCGCCAGTTGAAGGTGCCGGCGCTCGGCGAGAGGTAGCGCTTGAGTTTCGGGCTTTGCGCAAGCTCGGCAGCAACCGCCTGCAGCGCCTGCGCAGCGCCATGGCGTTGCGTCACCTGCAGCCGCTGTCCGAACCAATCGACGGCGACAAGATCCCGCCTGACCGCCGCGGCATTGCCACCATAAAGCCGCTTGAGCAGCGCCTCGCTGCGGATACGCCCCGGATCGAAATCGTCGGCCGGCGGCTTCGCGCACCCCCCCAGGGGGTAGATCTGCGACAGGCTGTCCTCGATATCGGCCGTGGCCAGTTTTTCGGCGTGGCTCTTTGCCTTGCCGTCATCGATCACAAGCGGAGGCCCGCCGTCCGTCATGCGCAAGCCGTTGCCGTCGACCCGCTCGATGGTATCAGGATAGGCTGCTGCCAGCGCGGCCAGCTTTTGCTCCAGTGTCGGCTCTGCCGCCGGCGCCGGGCCGGCAAGCGCTGCAAGCAGCCCGAGGATCGCGCCGACACCAGTTTGACCTTGCCCCACGCCCTTGCCTCCATCGCCTCCCTATGGAACGCATGCAAGGAGACCGAAGCGCAGCCTACCACATGGTCTTGGCGGCGCGCTCGGGCCATTCGCGATCATAGGTCTCGCGATCGAAATCCGCCTTTGCGGCCTTCAGCAACGTTCCCGGTGTCGGCAGCACCGCCGGGTCGAGGAAGCGCTCGGGGTTCCACAGCTGCGCGCGCATCACCGCGCGCGCACACTGGAAATAGACCTCGCCGATGGTGACGACGATGACGCTGCGCGGATGTTTGCCGTCGACCTCGAAGCTCCCGGTCAGTTCCGGATCTATGCTGAGCACGGCCGTACCGTTGATGCGCATGGTGGTGTTCGACCCGGGGATCAGGAACATCAGCGCCACACGCGGATCGCGCACGATGTTGGCGAGCGAATCGACACGGTTGTTGCCGCGCCAGTCGGGCAGGAGCACCGTCCTGTCATCCGCGATCCTGACGACACTGTCGTCATCGCCGCGCGGCGAACAGTCGAGGCCTTCCGGTCCGACGGTTGCAAGGGCGCAGAACGGCGAGGCTTCGATCATCAGACGGTACTCGGCCGTCAACGCCTGGGTGACCTTGGCCACCGACGCTTCGCTGACGCCGCCGTAAAGAGTGTTCAGTTCCTCGACCGAGGTGATGACCGACATGCCGTCCTCCAATGCTATCAGGATCTCCGCGCGGCCCCGCCGAACCGAGCGGCGGAGCCGGATCGACCCTTCGGCCGATAGCATGACAGACTGATGACGACGTCAACGAAAAATAGTCAGGCCGCGGCTTTTTGATCCTGCGCGTGTATGAACGCATTGATCCGGGCGATCACCGGGTCGGCCGACACGATGCGGCGATGGCCGAAGCCGTTGGCCCAGTACATTTCGACGTTTGGACCGGCGGCCGCATAGCGGCGCGCGTGCTCGGCCGAAACCTCCTTGTCGTCCTCGGCATGAATGATCAGCGTCGACACGGCGCGGGCGCCCACGACACGCGCAGCGTCGAAGTCCTCCAGGCGGCGGCCGGACAGGCGTTCGACGACGCCCTCGAAGGCGGCCTGCGCCTTCGGTGCGAGACGAAGAACCTTTCCGAACCCCTTGAAAAGCCAGGTCATCTCGCTCGGCGCACCGATCAGGACCATCTTCCTTGCCGCATGGCTGTGCACGTCACAGACGATGCCGCCGGCCGCGCAAGCCAGGCTCGCTCCGCCGAAGGAATGGCCGACGCAGACATCGAAACTGCGGAAATGCCGCCAGGCGGCGTCGATCGCCCTGACAGCCGCCGGCATCGTCAGTGTCCGCCCCGGCGAACCGCCATGCCCCGGCCAGTCGAGCGTGACCACTTCGGCGCCGCCCTTGACGAGACCCTCGATCATCGCTGCCAGATAGTCGCTGCGCGATCCCCAGCCGTGGACGAGAAGGATCCGCTTGGTGTTTGCCGCCTCACGCGCCGGGACGAACTGGCGTGCCAGCACCCAGCCGCCGGCGTAGGAAAGCGTCACCGGATGCCCTTTGGCGATGACGGGTGCTGCGGCTGCCAGCGCCGCTTTCTCCTTGTCATTTTTCGGCGTTCGGCTCGGCGTGACGCTGAAGAGCGCGAACGCCAGCCTGCCGGCTGCCTCGGGCGAAAACACAGCGACGCCTTTTAGCGCCTGACGGATGACCTTGATCGCAAAGGGTGCCATAGTGGGAATCTCTAAATATGTTCAATGCTGAACATAATTGTACAACGATGAACAAAAATCAAGTGACGACAGAACATCATTTTCCCTGGGACCACCCCCGCTTCCGCAGCTGGATCGCAGTTGCCCGTGCCTGCCAGTTGATGCAGCAGACGGTGACCCGCGAGATCGCCCATCTCGACATCAAGCCGCCGCACCTCGACATCCTGATCAATCTCTACCGTTTCGAGGGCATCTCGCAGCAGGAACTGGCGCGCAAGCTGCTGGTCGGCCGCTCCAACATGAGCATGCTGCTGCCGCATCTGGAAAAGCGCGGCCTGATCCTGCGCCGCGGCGACGAGAAGGACAAACGGGTTCTGAGGCTATCGCTGACGCCTGAGGGCCGCACGCTGGCCGAAGCAGCGATGGAGATCCACACGGCGCTGATCGAAAGGCTGCTCGACGACGAATCGATCGACGACTGCCTGGTTGTCACCCGGTCCATGGAGCGGCTGATCGGCATGCTGTTGAAGGAAGAGGACGAACTGGCCTGACGACAGATGCTGCCGCGGTCAGCACGGCTTTTCCGCCTTGTCGCGCGTCATGCCCTTGTCGGCCAGTTCCTGCTCGTAAGCCGCAAACAGCGCATCGCCCTTCTCGCCGAGTTCCCGCAGGTAGTTCCAGGTGAAGATGCCGGTGTCATGAAAGTCGTCAAAGCCGATGCGCACCGCATAATTGCCGGTCGGCTGAACGGAAATGATCTGGACATTGCGCTTGCCCGGCACGGTCACGCGCTGTCCGGGACCATGTCCCTGCACTTCGGCCGATGGAGACAGCACGCGCAGCATCTCGGCGGAAAGATCGAAGGAGGCATCGTCGTTAAAGGTTACGACCAGACGGTGGCGATCCTTCGACACCCTGAGTTCGGTCGGCCAGATTTCGCTCATATCGACTGCTCCCGTTCGCTCCCGGCAAAACCGGTGCCGTTCCTTCACCGCCATCGGCATTTCCGACGGCGATACCATCCAGTAACGTAGAAATGGGCTTTCGAGAATTACCCGTCTCTTCCGATCAACACTTTGCGACAGTATGCGCCTTGACGCGACCATCCTCAGCGACGACATTGAAAGGGCTGGGAGAAAGACGTTTGAACACAGCGACGATAAACAGATTTGGCGCCCTGCCGCTTGAGCAGAAAGCCGCTCCGATGATCGACCCCTTCGGACGGGCGATTACCTATCTGCGCGTGTCCGTCACAGACCGCTGCGATTTCCGCTGCACCTATTGCATGGCCGAGCACATGACCTTCCTGCCGAAGAAGGATCTGCTGACGCTCGAAGAACTGCACCGTCTCTGTTCCGCCTTCATCGAGAAGGGTGTGCGCAAGCTGCGGCTGACCGGCGGTGAGCCGCTGGTGCGCAAGAACATCATGTTTCTGGTGCGCGAACTCGGCAAGGAGATCGCGGCCGGTCGTCTCGACGAGCTGACGCTGACGACCAACGGTTCGCAGCTTGCCAAGCACGCAGCCGAACTCGCCGAGTGCGGCGTCCGTCGCATCAACGTCTCGCTCGACACGCTCGACCCCGAAAAATTCCACCAGATCACCCGCTGGGGCGACCTTTCCAGGGTGATGGAAGGCATCGATGCCGCCCAGGCGGCGGGCCTCAAGATCAAGATCAACGCGGTTGCGCTGAAGGGCTTCAACGACCGGGAAATCCCGGACCTGATGCGCTGGGCGCACGGTCGCGGCATGGACCTGACCCTGATCGAGACGATGCCGATGGGCGAGATCGAGGAAGACCGCACCGACCACTACATGCCGCTTTCCGACATGCGTCGGCAGCTCGAAGAGCAGTTCACGTTCACCGACATCGACTACAGGACCGGCGGCCCTGCCCGCTATCTCCAGGTGGCCGAGACCGGCGGCAGGCTTGGCCTCATCACGCCGATGACCCATAATTTCTGCGAGAGCTGCAACCGGGTGCGCCTGACCTGCACCGGCACGCTCTACATGTGCCTCGGCCAGAACGACGCGGGAGACCTTCGCACCGCACTGCGCGCCTCCGACGACGACGCCTATCTCAGCCAGGTCATCGACGAAGCGATCGGCCGCAAGCCGAAGGGCCACGACTTCATCATCGATCGGGAGCACAATCGCCCGGCCGTCGCCCGCCACATGAGCGTTACCGGCGGCTGAAAGCCCGAGCGTTCCCAAAAAACAACCGGCAGACGGCCCCTCAACCGCCTGCCGGCACCTTCTCCGCACAGTCGGGAGAAGGGATGTGGGGCGCACCTTGGTGTCCCCACGTACGCGTATGAGATGTCCCACCCTTTCGGCTGCCAGGATTTGGAAGCCGCGCTATCAGGCGCATCCCCTCGCACCGCTAGCGAGGAGAGGACCAGTCGTCGGGCTAAACCCGAGGACAGCGGCGACGAAAGCGACAGGCGTCCGAAGCCGGCCACCCACCGCAAAACCTTCCTCAGGCCGCATAACTCGGGCGACGATGCCCGTGCGAACCGATCCCCTCCGTCCCCGTCCGGAAGCGCTCGATCTTCTCGTTGAGTGCCTCCACCTGCCGACGCAGGCCGTGGATCTCGGCGGTGTTCTCCTCGACCATCGCGGCATTCTGCTGGGTGATCAGCTCCACCTCGTGCACGGCGGAGTTCACTTCGTTGAGGCCGGTGTACTGGTCGGCGGCCGAGGCCTCGATGTTGCTGACAAGGTCGTGGATCGTGCCGATGTGGCTGTTGATGACGGTGAGCGCATCGCCGGTCTCCTGCACCAGCGCGACGCCGCTTCTGACCTGCGCCGAGCTTTCGGAAATCAGGCCCTTGATCTCGCGCGCAGCACCCGCGCAACGCTGAGCAAGCTCACGCACTTCCTGTGCCACCACGGCAAAGCCGCGGCCAGCATCCCCCGCCCGCGCCGCCTCGACGCCGGCGTTGAGCGCAAGCAGGTTGGTCTGGAAGGCGATCTCGTCGATGACGCCGATGATCGTGCTGATCTTTTCCGAGGACCGGTTGATCTCGGCCATGGCATCGATCGCCTTGGCGACCACCTGGCCGGAATGCTTGGCATAGGAGTTGGTCTCACCCACCGAAACCGTCGTCTTGCGTGCGCTCTCGGCGGTCGTGCGCACGATGTCGGTCAGCTGCCGCAGCGCCCGGGAGCTTTCCTCGAGTGCCGCCGCCTGCTGCTCGGTGCGGCGTGCGAGATCATCGGCTGATGCCGCGAGATTGCCGGTGCCACCGGT
This sequence comes from Ensifer sp., assembly GCF_035999135.1. Lineage (GTDB taxonomy): Bacteria > Pseudomonadota > Alphaproteobacteria > Rhizobiales > Rhizobiaceae > Ensifer. The sequence continues at coordinate 81,999 of NZ_DASYGZ010000020.1, read as the reverse complement.
GATTTCACCGGTCACCACCCGCACGTCCGCGAGCGTCGCCCGCAAGGCCTCGACCGCATTGTTGTAGGTGCGCGCCATGATCACGTAGTCGGCCGGCAGATCCTCCGACATGCCTTCTTCCAGATCGCCGTCGGCAAGGGCTGCAAGCACATCGGAAAGCGCGTTCAGCGCCTGCATCTGCTCGGCCTCGATGCGGGCGCGTTCCGCCGCGCGGCGCGCCTCTTCTTCCGCAGACAGAACGCGCGCGGCCTCCGCCTCGCGACCGAGCCGGACGTTCTCGACCGCATTGTCACGGAAGACGGCGACGGAGCGCACCATGTCGCCGATCTCGTCGCCGCGGTTGCGGCCCTCGATCGCAACCTCGAGATCGCCATTGGCAAGCCGCGTCATCGTCTCGGTCACGCGCTTCAACGGCCCGCGCAGCGTCTCGACCAGCATCAGTCCGCCGATGATCGCAAGCAGCGTGCCGGCGACCATGGCGACGATCGACACGTCGGCCGAGCGCTGGCTGTCGACCTTGCCGGCTTCCTGGGCGCTGCTGACGAAGCTTTCGAGCGTCGTGCTGGCCGAAGCGACGAGAGACGCAGCCTCGCCCTTTGCCGCCTGCCACCGGGCGCCGACGTCGATCAGCGCCGCCGTGCCCTTGTCGATGTTTTCGAGCGAAGGGCCGAGCTTGGCCGGCAGGTCGCGAAGAGCCGCGTTCTTGCCGCCCAGTTCGGCGAGCTTGGCCGCCGTCCCGCGAACCGCAGTGATATCCGCCATCACGAGTTCACGGCTCGGCGCGTCGAGCTTGCGGTGCAGCTCGCTGATGTGCAGCCGGGTGCTGTCGAGCCCCTTGAAGGTATCGCCCATCAACGCGATCAACGTCTTCAGTTGCGAGATCTCGGCGTCCATGCCGACGAAGCGCTTGGCGGCCGTGTCGGAGTTCTTGGCCGCTTCCTTGGCAAAGTCGGCCTCGTATTTGGAGAACTTGCTGAGAATCGGCACGAGCGCATTCTTCTTTGCCTCGCTGTCCTCGGCACCGGCGAGGATCGCCTGTACCTTCAGCGCCTGCTCCTTCAATTCGGCGATCGGCGTCTGCACCTTGTCGGACGCGATCTTCTCAGCCTCTTCGATCTGCTTCAACAGATGCGGCAGCAGCTTGCCAGCCTGATCGACCTTGGCGTCGGGGTTCACGGCCATCGTCACCGGCAGGCGGAATTTCTTGATCCGCTCGGCAAGCCCCTGATAGGCGGCGGCATCAAAGAGCAGCGCCTTGGCAAAGGCTTCCTTCTCGCCCGATTCCTTGCGGATGATGTCGATCTGCTTGTAGGCGCCGTTGCCCTGTGCGGTCATGTCGGCAAGGGCCGCCTCAAGCGACGCCGTCACCTGGTCGCGCTCGAGCTTGGTCGCCCAGAGCTTGTCCGTCTGGCTGCGCATGGCTTGACCAAGCGCCAGCACCGAGGCGATTTCCGCCTTGTCCTCACTGCGCGTCAGCAGCCCGTCGAGCGTCTTGACGCCGCTTTCCTGTTCGTCGACCTGGCTTGAGAGGGCCGTGCGCGTCTCCTCGCTCGGCTGATCGGCAAATCCCTGGAGCGCGCTTCGCAGCGCCTGGAAGTCCGAGAGATTGTTGATGGTTTCCCGCGTCACGGTCATATGGCCGTTGAGCGTGCGGGCCGTGAAGAAGCCGATAAGGCCGATGCCGGCAATCAGCGCCACCAGCGGAACCACGAAAAGTAGTACCTTGGTGACGATCCGCAGCCGTTGCAGCAGACGATCGATGAAAGACATTGCGCACCCCTGATTATTCTTATGGGAAGCAGGCCCGCGCGGCGGTTTGTTCTTGGCGAAACACCGTTGGCCGTTTTGCCGAAGTCTCTCCCAAGCTTCGGAAAAACAAGCTGGAATGGCCACCCTGCAAGGTTTATCGCGGCGCCACCCCGCCGATCGCGTCATGCGAATGGATGCGGAATTGTGGCGACGATAGGCAGCGAAACTTAAGATTCCGCGAATAAACTCATGTGCGAATGCACCGGATTTACCGGCAAGCAACAGTCTTTCCGGCAACGGTCGGCGCTTGAAAGCGCCCCTTCTACTTGTCGGACAAGAAAAGTCGCGGCGTCTTGCGATCCCGTTTGCACAAGACCGTGGCCAATGCTTAAACATTAGGCGATCCTTTCACGGATTCGCCTTCCCATTCGTCGGCAGAGCAGCCCGCCTGTCCGGCGCCGCAGGACAGCCAGCATGCAAGCCTCCACCAATTTCCGCGGCATTCTTTTCATGTGCCTCGCGATGGTCACGTTCTCCTGCAACGACGCCCTCGTCAAATCGGTGACCGGCGCGATGAATGTCGGCCAGATCATCTTCGTCCGCGGGCTGCTGACGACGCTGATGGTGGTCGTCGCCGCCTGGCATTTCCGCGCCTTTCGCCCCCTTGGCACGCTGATGCGACCGGTCATCCTTCTGCGCATCGCGATGGAGGCGCTGGCCTCCGTCACCTACATCACGGCACTTGGCCAGATCCCGCTTGCCAATGCCTCGGCGATCATGCAGGCGCTGCCTCTGGCCGTCACGCTCGGCGCCGCCCTCTTTCTCGGCGAACCGGTCGGCTGGCGACGCTGGACGGCGATCATCGCAGGCTTCATCGGCGTGCTGATCGTGCTCAGGCCGGGGCCTGACGGCTTCACGCCGGCAGCCCTCACGGTCGTCGGCTGCGTCTTCGTCACCGCCACCCGCGATCTCTGCACCCGGCGCATCGGTCACGACGTGCCCTCGCTCTACATCACCGTTTCCACCTCGCTGGTGACGACTGTTGTCGGCGCAGTTCTCATCCAGCCGATGGGCGGCTGGCAGCCGATGTCGGCAACCACCGTCAGCCATATCGCTGCGGCAAGCGTTCTGCTGATGCTTGGCTACCAGACGATCGTGCTGGCGATGAGGGCCGGCGACATTTCGGTGATCGCCCCCTTCCGCTACACCAGCCTGATCTGGTCGATCGCGATCGGCATTTTCTTCTTTGCGGAAGTGCCTGACCACTGGATGCTGGCCGGCGTCGCGATCATCATAGGATCGGGCCTCTACACCTTCTATCGCGAGACCTTGCGCGGCCGCAAAGCCGTCGCCCAGCGCTCGCTGACCGGCCCGCTGGAATAGGAGCCGCCGATGCAGGAAAGCCGTCCCTCGCCACTGATCTGCGCAACGCTACCCGCCGTCGTCCTCGCGGGCGGCCTTTCGCGCCGCATGGGGAGCCCGAAATTCGGGATCCCGCTTGGCGGCCGGCCGATGCTGTCGCGCATCGTCGCCCGGCTGCAGCCGCAGGTCGGAAGCATCGCCGTCAACCTCAACGTCGACCCGGCCGGCGCCATCGAAAACAACGTGCCCGTCATCGCAGATACGGTCGCGGGCTTTCTCGGGCCGCTCGCCGGCGTGCTCACGGCCATGCGCCACGTCGCAGCAACCGATCCGCACGCAAGCCATGTCGTCGTCGTCCCGACCGATACGCCGTTCTTTCCGGATGATCTGGTCACATGCATGGCAGCCGCAATGACCGAGCACCAGCAGATTGCCGTCGCGGCATCCAACGACCAGATGCATCCGCTGTTCGGGCTTTGGCCGGTTGCCCTTGCCGACGAGCTCGAGGGGTTTCTGACCAGCGACCCGAAACGCCGCGTCCGCGCCTTCATCGAAAGCCACCCTTCGGTAACGGTCGATTTTCCGCTCATCCAGACGCTAAAGGGGGCGTTCGATCCGTTCTTTAATGTCAACACGCCCGAGGATCTGATCGACGCGGAGCAGTGGTTGCGTTTCTTTGGAGACGAAAGGGAATGACGGGCATGAAGATCTTCGGCATCGCCGGCTGGAAGAATTCGGGCAAGACCGGACTGATGGTGCGGCTCGTCAGCGAGCTGACGCGGCGCGGCTATGTGGTGTCGACCGTCAAGCACGCCCACCACGACTTCGACATCGACAAGGTCGGCGCCGACAGCTACCGCCATCGCGAGGCCGGCGCCCATGAAGTGACGATCGTCTCAGGCACCCGTTTTGCGATCATGCACGAATTGCGCGGCGCACCGGAGCCAAGCTTTGAGGAGATCCTCGCCCGGCTCGCGCCCTGCGATCTCGTGCTCATCGAGGGCTACAAGCGCGAGCCGATCCCGAAGATCGAGGCACGCCGACAGGAATCGGCAAACCGCGAGCCACTGGCGCCCACCGATCCGCACATCTGCGCGATTGCCGCCGACCACGCGGTCATGGACGCCGACCTGCCGGTCTTCGACCTCGACGACACCATGGCGATTGCCGATTTCGTGGAGAAGGTCACGGGGCTGGAGCGAAAGGGCGACGCCGTCTGACGATCGCGCATCCCGTGCCGATCGGTCGCGGCAGCCTTGTCGGCTTCAAGGCTGCGCGGCGTCGCGATACGCTTTCGGCAGTCCGGCGAGCAGCTCCTGCGCCTTCTTGACGCCCTGAGCCGCGGCTTTCGCATACCATTTCGCGGCCGATGAAAGATCCTGCTCCACGCCGTCACCGCGTGCATAGACGATACCGAGAAAGAACTGCGCGTCGGCATTTCCCTGCTCCGCCGCCCGGCGAAACCACTGGACGGCAGCCGGAGCGTCGATTTCCACGCCGATGCCATTGAGATAGGCCATTCCAAGATTGTACTGCGCCAGAGCGTAGCCCTGATCGGCCGAGAGCTTGTAGAGCCGTGCTGCTTCCTTGAGGTTCTTCTCGACACCCTGCCCGTTTGCGTACATGACCCCCAGATTGAATTGCCCCTTGGCGTCGCCGCGATCCGCGAGCGCCAGGAACCAGCGGTGCGCCTGCGCGTAGTCTTCAGCAACGCCGGCGCCCGTCAGATACATGACGCCGACATTCATCTGGGCCTGCGGGTTCCCTTGTTTTGCCGCTTTCAGGAAGAGTTCGAAGGCCTGAGCCTCGTCCTTATCAACGCCCCGACCGACCATATAGAGGATCGCCAGATCGACCTGCGCCGACACCATGCCCTGATCGGCCGCCATGCGACACCACTTCACCGCCTCCCGATCGTCGCGCCCGACGCCGAAGACCCGGGCGTAAACACCGCAAAGCAGGTTTTGCGCGTCCTTGTTGCCGGTGCCTGCCGCCGGTCGAAGCCACCGAAGGCCCTCCTTGGCGTCGACCCGTCCGGCCTCGGCGTTGAAATGGAGACGGCCGGCATTGGCCTGCCCGTCCACATTTCCCTGTTCGGCGGCACGCAAATACCAGCGCAGCGCCTCGGCCAGGTTGCGTTCGACGCCAGCCCCCTTCTCGTAAAGGAAGCCGAGATTGTACTGAGCGCGAGGCTCGCCCGCGATTGCGGCGCGCGATGTCCACCTGTAGGCCTCCGCATCGTTCTTCAGCGTGCCGCTTCCTTGAAAATACGCGATGGACAGATTGTGCATGGCCATGACCAGCCCCTGGTCCGCAGCCTTGCGATACCAATTGAAGGCTGCCACCGGATCGCGCGTCGTGCCGAGCCCCTCCTGCAGCAGGTAACCGAGGTTGTACTGCGCCAACGCATAGCCTTGCTCCGCCGCCAGCCGATAATAGGCAATGGCCTGCATCTCGTCCTTGGTGACACCCAAGCCCTGTTCGTAGTGAACACCGAGATTGTATTGGGCGGCCGGCGTCTTCTGGTCGGCTGAAAGCCGGAACCAGCGCAGCGCCTCGGCATAGTTCTGCTTCACGCCATCGCCACCGTTGAAATAGAGGATGCCGAGATAGAACTGCGCTTTCGCGCTGCCTTTCTCCGCCGCCCTCCCGTACCAGCCGATGGCCCTCATGACGTCGCGGGTCACGCCCTCGCCGGTCTGGTAGCGCATTCCGATATCGACCTCAGCCTCGACATCGCCTTCTTCAGCGCGCTGAAGCACCTGCTCGAACGGCTGCATCGGCGCGCCCGCGCCGCCCGCCCACGCAGGCGACGCGAATACCAGCGAGAAAAGCGCGACAAAGAACAATAGGACGACGCGCTTCATCCACTCCTCCAGAGCCAGACGCAATGTGCGACAAGCCTAAGGGCGAGCGACTGGCAACAGGAAATGGAATTCGACCAGCCGCGACTTTGCGTCGAGCAGCGGCCTTAACAGTCATGAGAGCCATTATGCCGTATGCCGATATCGGCATAACAGCCACTTGTCCCGAGCGACGCGCAATCAACCACGTGGAATGCCTCATAGAACGTCGCCGCGCCCGCGAAGGATGTCGGGCGACAGCAGACATTTTTCCGACATCAACGGCTTCGTGACGGACATTTTCCGACCGCAGCCGGACAGATCCGTCAGTTCGTCGCGCCGACCGCCATTTCGTCCGGAATGTCGTTGAGGCGCACGAAGCTGTAACCCTTCGCCTTGAGGTCAAGGATACCGCGGGCGACGCCGGCGCCGGCCGAATGGGTCGGCTGGTTGATGTGGGCGATGATGACGTCGCCGTCCTTGGCCGCGCGAATGCGTTTCTCGGCAAGGGCAGCACCCAGCAGCGAGCCGCCGTCGCCGTTCACCGAATAGCCGGCAACGCGGTAGCCCATGGCACGGATCTGGCCCATCGACGAATGGGTATATTTCGCGGTCGCGCCGCGAAACCATTTCGGCGCCGGAAGCCCGTGCGTCTCGATCGCCTTGGCCCCGCCATCGACTTCGGCTGCCACCGCGGCTACCGAGCCGGCTGCGGCAAGGCCGTAGACCGAGATCTTCACATCGATCGGCGGCACATGCATCGCGCCGTGATCCTCGATCTCGAAGAGATCGGGATGCGCCTTCATCACCTCGACGACGAGGCCGTTGCGCTTCAACCAGCGTGCCGTGACGAAGATCGTTGCCGGGATGCGGTTTTCAATCAGCGTACCGAGGATGCGCATGTCGGTGGCGCCGCTGCAGGCATCGAGCGTCAGCGCCACGCGCGGCGGAGCCGATTTGCCGGCGGGATTGGCCGGCAATCGCAGGTCCGGCTCCACAAGTCCGGGGGCAGCGACGGCCGATTGAGCGAGCGTGGTGGCGGCAACAAGCGCGAGGGCAAAGGCTTTCATGGCAATCCGGGGGAAGAAATGATGTGAGGTGATCTGAGTCGATCTCCAGAAACGACAGAAACCCGCCTTTTGCGAGGCGGGTTTCCTGGATTTAGGCGGGCAGCCCTGCCCGAGGCTGGATCGGCGCCAGCCGGCGCCGATCGGCCTTGTCAGCGCTGGGCGACGGGGCGAACGAGCGGCGTGACACGGCGGATGGTCACGCGGCGGTTCTGCTGCTCGGCCACCTGCGTGCGCACCTTGAGGAAGCGCTCGCCATAGCCCTGCGTCACCAGGTTTTCCGGCGGAATGCCGTAGACCTCGGTCAGGAGCTGGGCGACCGATTCGGCGCGCTTGTCGGAGAGCACGAGGTTCGAGCGGTCCGAGCCGACGGCATCGGTGTGACCTTCGATGAAGAAGGTTTCACCGGGATCCTTGGCAAGCACCTTCTCCATGGCGGCGGCAACCTTGCGCATGGTCTTTGCCTGCGACATCGACACCTCGGCGCTGCCCGTCGGGAAGGTGATGGTGTCGAGGTCGATACGGCGAACCTTGTCGCGCAGACGCGCCGAGTGGCGCACTTCGTCCATGGTGTAGACGCGCTCGACACGCTCCACCGGCGGTTCGGCCAGGAACTCGTAATAATCGCGATCCGGATCGTCGGACACGTCGGCAATGTAGTCACGCACCGGAATGCGCAGGCGCATCGGCGGCAGTTCGTAGCCGATGTCGATGATCGCCGGACGCGGACCCTCGTCACGCTCGGGCGCATAGATCATCAGATACTCGTTGCCGTCGCGGTCCACGCGCGAGCGCTGCAGGATGTCGCCGTAACGATTGTAGACGGTGACGATCCGGTAGCCGCCCGGACGCAGGATGGTTTCGCGGGTACGACCGCGCGGAAGCTGGTCGTAATAGGTCTCTTCCGCATCATGGCGCAGGCGCGGACGGTCGTCGCCGCGCACGAAGATCTGGTCGCCGACGCCGAGGATGACGCGGTTGTCGACCTGCTCGACGATCTTCACCTCGGTGATGTTGTTGGTGATGTTGTTGACGGTCGTATTGTTGTTGATCACCGTGTTGTTGATGATGGTGTTGTTGACGATGTTGGTCGTCTCCGGGACCACGAACACCGGCGCTTCGTCGACGCGTGTGCCCTTTTCCTTGAGGTTCGCCTCGATCTTTTCAGGCAGGTCAGCCTGGATCTCGGCGGCGATCGCAGCCTGGGCGGCCGCATCGTCTGCCGGCGGCGGTGCATCTTCTTCCTTGGCGCGCAGCTCTTCGCGCAGCTTCTGGCGCTGTTCGCGCGCCTGGTTGCCGCCGGTATTGTCGGCGTCCTTGTCGCTGTCGAGCACGGCTGCACCGTTTTCGACCGGCAGAACGACGGTCTCGTCGGTTGCCGCCGGATCGGCGGCGATCTTCACCTTTTCCTCTTCCGAGCGGGTGTCGACCACTTCGGGAACCGGCTGCTGCACCTGCGGCTGTTGCTCGGCAGTGGCCGGCTGGCCCTCGGCGCCCGGAACCGGCTGACCTTCACCGGTCTGCGGCTGTTCGGCGCCCGGCACGGGTTGGCCTTCACCGGTCTGCGGCTGTTCAGTACCGGGAACAGGCTGTCCCTCGCCCGTTTGAACCTGTGGCTCAACAGCAGGAGCGGTTTCCTCGCCAGCCTTCTGTTCTTCCGTCACGACGGGCTGCTCGGCCGCCTTCTCGCCTTCGGCCGGCTGCTCGGCAGGCTTCTGTCCTTCTGCAGCCTTGCGCGCGGCGTCTTCCTCAGCAGCCTTCTGCTGTTCGGCTGCCTGGCGGGCAGCCTCGTCGTCGGCTGCCTTCTGCTCATCGGCAGCCTTCTGCTGCTCGTCGGCCGCTTTCTGCTCGTCAGCAGCCTTCTGCTGTTCTTCGGCGGCCTTTTGCTCTTCTGCGGCCTTCTGCTCTTCAGCAGCCTTTTGATCTTCTGCAGCCTTGCGGGCCGCTTCATCCTCGGCGGCCTTCTGCTGCTCGGCAGCCTGACGTGCCGCCTCTTCGTCGGCGGCCTTCTGCTGTTCGGCCGCCTGGCGGGCAGCTTCCTCTTCCTGGGCCTTCTGTTGCTCGGCCGCCTGGCGGGCGGCTTCCTCTTCCTGGGCCTTCTGCTGCTCGGCCGCCTGGCGCGCAGCCTCTTCTTCGGCCGCACGCTGCTGCTCGGCCTGCTGGCGAGCCGCTTCTTCTTCCTGGGCCCTCTGCTGTTCGGCGGCGCGCTGCTGCTCTTCCGCCTGGCGGGCGGCTTCCTCTTCGGCCTGGCGCTGCTTCTGCAAGAGCAGCTCTTCGTCCGACTGGCCACCGCCCTCCTGTGCAACCTCGAATGGCTTCATCAGGTTGTCGGCCATGGCGGGCGGTACCGCCACGGACACCGACAGCACCGGCAGCGCGACGGTCGCGAAAAGTTTGGATCGAATCGACATTTAGTCTTCCTTCCTCCTGCTCAGAGGTCCTGGCCCGCATCCATTTCCTATCCATTGCATATGGCGGAATCGAACGCGAACGTGAATTCTTACGGGGCCTTGACCCAAGGTTCCGGCTTTTTTGTGTTGCCCGCGGGACGCGCGGTCACATGCAACGCCCGAACCGCGAACCGGTTCCACCAATAGGGCTAGCGAAGGCAAGATTAACCGCCGCTGAACGCGCCGTTCATCTCCATCGCATCGCCGCCGGCGCAATCTCCGGTCGAAATCCAATTCCCGGTGAGCGCTTTCGCTTTCCTGTTGATTTTTACAGGAAAAGAGTACGAATATCGCCGCAACCGGTGGCAGACGCCCCGGGTGAAATTGGCATCCGCGAAGAACAAAAAACCGGATGTCGACCAACAGAGAGGACTATCATGCGTATTTCCAAGCGGCTGGCAGCCGCCGCATCGGCTGCCGTTTTCGTGCTCATGGCAGGCTCGGCCATGGCCGACGGCGAAAAGGTCGTTATCGGCACCGAAGGCGCCTACCCGCCCTTCAACAACCTCGAAGCAGACGGCACGCTCACCGGCTTCGACATCGACATCGCCAAGGCACTGTGCGCGGAAATGAAGGCCGACTGCACCTTCGTCACGCAGGACTGGGACGGCATCATTCCGGCGCTGATCGCTAAGAAGTTCGACGCCATCATCGCTTCGATGTCGATCACCGCCGAGCGCAAGGAAAAGGTCGACTTCACCAACAAGTACTACAACACGCCGCCGGCAATCGTCGTTCCGAAGGATTCGCCGATCACCGAAGCGACCGCCGCAGCCCTTGAAGGCAAGGCACTCGGTGCTCAAGGCTCGACCACTCACTCCAACTATGCCGAAGCCCATATGAAGGGCGCCGACATCAAGCTCTACCCGACCGCGGACGAGTACAAGCTCGACATCGCCAACGGCCGCATCGACGCTGTCATCGACGACGTCGTCGTGCTCTCCGAATGGCTGAAGACGACGGACGGCGCCTGCTGCAAGCTGCTTGGCACGCTGCCGATCGACCCGGTCATCAACGGCGACGGCGCCGGCATTGCCGTTCGCAAGGGCGACGACGCGCTGCGCGAAAAGTTCAACAAGGCGATCGAGGCGATCCGCGCCAACGGCAAGTACAAGGAAATCAACGAAAAGTACTTCCCGTTTGACGTTTATGGGAGCTGATTGACGGGTCCCCGCCTGATTTCCTAGTGAATCATGCCGGAAGAACGTCGGTTGATGCGAAAAATGCAACGGCGGATGGCTTGCCCTTCCGCCGTTTTTGTTTGACAAGAACCTAAAACAAAAGCGCGATCGATACGCATAAGAACAGCGCAAAAGGGGAAATCCTAGACATGAGCGGGTTGTTTGCCGGCTTCTACTCCATCCTCGCTTCCATCGGGTCGATCGTCGATCCCTTCTGCGGTCCGGTCGGCGTCTTTCGCTGGCTCGCACCCGGCACGCTGCTTGCCTGCGGCGACACCGGTTGGGGCGACGAGATCGCCTTCGGCTTCGTGACCACGGCAAGCCTCGCCATCGCGACCTTGCCGGTCGGTCTGCTCATCGGCTTCTTCATCGCGCTGGGCAAGCAATCCGAAGAACGCACCGTCCGGCTCGCGTCGAACATCTACACCACGATCTTCCGCGGCCTGCCCGAGCTCCTGACGCTTTTCATCGTCTATTACGGCCTGCAGATCCTGGTTCAGCAGTTCCTGGCGACGATCGGCTATGATGAGCCGATTGAAATCAACGCCTTCTTCGCCGGCATGATCGCACTCGGCGTCGTCTTCTCCGCCTATTGTTCGGAGGTTCTGCTTTCCGCCTTCAGGGCCATTCCGCACGGACAATACGAGGCCGGCGATGCGCTCGGCCTCCATCGCGGCAAGACCATGCGCCTCATTATCCTGCCGCAGCTGGTGCGCATCGCGCTGCCCGGCCTCGGCAATCTCTGGATGGCGCTCCTGAAGGATACAGCCCTGGTCTCGGTCGTCGGCCTTCCCGACATCCTGCGTCAGACCGGCATTGCGGCACGCGTCACCAAACAGGCGTTCGAATTCTTCGGAATGGCCTGCATTCTCTTCCTCACCCTTGCCATGGTTTCGTCGATCGTCTTTTCGAACCTGGAACGCTGGACCAAACGTTCGGAGATGGGCCGATGAGCGCTATTGTTTCGATGATTCCGCCGCAGGCGCCACCACCGGCTCCGCCAAAACCCTATTCGCTCGCCCGCTTCGTCGGCAGCGTCACGCTCGGCATCTGGCTGGCGCTCGGCGTTGGCATCTTCCTGACCGTCGTCAACGGCTGGGACCCGGACAAGTTCGCCAAATACGGCCCGAGCTTCCTGTCCGGCCTTGGCGTGACGCTGATGCTTGTCGGCTGCTCGGTCGTCATGGGCGCCATACTCTCGCTGCCGATCGCACTTGCACGCATGTCGAAGAACAAGGTCTGGTCGTGGCTTGCCTATGGCTACGTCTACTTCTTCCGCGGCACGCCGCTGATCGCCCAGCTCTTCCTCATCTATTACGGCCTCGGCAGCTTCCGGCCGCAGCTGGAATCGATCGGTCTCTGGTGGTTCTTCCGCGAAGCCTGGAACTGCGCGCTCTTCGCCTTCACGCTCAACACCGCCGCCTACCAGGCGGAAATCCTGCGTGGAGCCATCGAAAGCGTGCCGCGCGGCCAGCGTGAAGGGGCCGCCGCCCTCGGCCTGCCCGACCGCGTCGCCTTCTGGAAGATCATCCTGCCACAGGCGATGATCGTGGCGCTGCGCCCCTACGGCAACGAAATCATCCTGATGATCAAGGGCTCGGCGATCGTCGCCATCGTCACCGTCTTCGACCTGATGGGCGAAACACGCCGCGCCTTCTCGCGCACCTTCGACTACCAGATGTATATCTGGGCAGCCATTCTCTACCTGATCATGGTTGAGATCCTGCGCAACATCTGGAACATGCTCGAGACAAGGCTGACACGTCACCTGAAGCGCTAGCCGTTCGCAGTCCACGCCCTTGGAAAAGCTTGGCAGCACTCCCCGAGAGAGGCTGCCAAGCTTTTGTTATTTAAGGCGAAAGTATCAATTCGATCCAAATATTAGGGCTTGATTAATAAAACAGGCGTTTCATCATAGGGACCAACCTTTGCGAGAAGTGAGGTCCTGATGACAAACGAAATGGAACTGCAACTGAAAGGCTACGGCCTGACCACAGCCCAGATCCTCTACCATATGCCTGACCATCCCACCTTCCTGCAGACCTATATCTGGCAGCACTACGACCTGGCGCCGGACTTTCCCGAAATGCGTGGCTTCCTGAAGTTCTGGGAAGAAAAACTGGATGGCCCGCTGCACTCCGTGCGCTACGTCCACCGCAAGCTGATCTCCGCCACCGAATGGCGGGCGCTGAAGGGCGAGTTCATTCTGCACTGAGCGATCAAGAGGCCGAGACGGCCGGAGCACGGGCAGGTACGGATCGATTGACGGCGAGGCAATCCGTGATCATCCTGGCCGCGTGCGGCTTCGGACGGCCGAACGCGAGCCGCAAGCCCCCTCAGACATGCACCTCCCCATGGGCAAGTTCCCCTTCGCGCGGCTCCTTGTGCAGCGAGCCATAAAGAACGAGGGCATAAAACAGCACGACACCGAGGACCACAGGCCAACCGGGTATGGGGCCAAGCGCCGCGTTCTGCGCCACATCAGCCCAGGAGCGCACGTGACCGAAAGGTTCGCCATTCGCCGACATCTTCGGCGATGAGATCTTCAGCGCCCAGGCAAGCAACAGGATCAGGTACATCCAGCAGTAATTGCGCTGCAGTCGCCGGCAGACAGCCTCGCGGTAGCTCATCAGGAAGGCCGGCTTGCGCAGGCTCTTGGCGATCGATGCCGCCCAATTGAGGTTCGGCGTCCCGTCGGGCGCCAGGATCTGGGCGAAGTATCCGCGCTCCAGTTGCCGCACGCGAGCCCGGTAGACATCGAAGAAGCGATAGCGCCTGGCCTCGATCAATAGCAGCAGCGTGATCAAAAGCATGGCGAAAAGCAGTACCCCATGGTGCGACGACGGCGTCGAAAGCGACACGGACAAAAGCGCTGCCACCACCGTGATCGCCCAGTTCGAGGTCCGGTCGATGCGGTCGCGCCAACCGGCCATGCGCCCCATCTCGCCGCGATAATAATGCACCACCGCGTTGATCTGCTCCTGCGATGTCTGCGGCAAGGGTGGGCCCTTCGGCTCCTTCATCTCGGCGCTCAGGATCAGCGGGCCAAGCTCGGCGGACATCGGCATTCCTCCCGTCTTTTCTTATGGTTATGATGATGACTCCTTTCGTCGCCACGATAAATCCCGCCGACGCCGCATCGCGCCGTTTTTCGCTCAAAAGGTCGCTGAATTCCTGTTAAGCAGCCGGTCACCGCGTGATCTACCGCCGCAACCGCATGCGAACACCGATTGCCAAAGCCAGGCAGCGGACGTATGAAGCGCGCATGACCCAGAAGAGCCCGAAGATCGACGAGGAAGCGCTGGCGGAAGCCTATAACCGCGCCCTCACCCTGGAAAAGTCCGGCAAGTTCGATGCCGCAGCCGAGGCCTATGCCGAAGTGCTGGCGCTCGACCCGGAAGACCACGGCGGCGCTGCCGTTCGCCTGGCGTCGATGGGGCGCGGCGAAACACCGGTTAAGGCGCCCGACGCCTACGTGGCGACCCTGTTCGACCAGCATGCCGAAGTGTTCGACAACGTGCTCGTCGACCAGCTCGGCTATTGCGTGCCGCTGCTCGTGCGCCAGCGTCTGCAGGCGCTCGAACTCGGCCCCTTCGACCGCGTGCTCGATCTTGGCTGCGGCACGGGGCTGACCGGTGGCGCGCTGCGCGACATGGCCGAAGACATCACCGGCATCGACCTCTCGGAAAACATGGTCGAGATCGCCCACGAGAAGGATCTCTACGAAACGCTCTATGTCGCCGAAGCGGTCGACTTTCTCGACGACAACGACGACGCGCCGTTCAATCTGATCGTCGCGACCGACGTGCTCCCCTATATGGGCGCGCTCGAGGCGTTGTTCTTCGGCGCTGTCGACAATCTGGTTCCCGGCGGCCTTTTGATCTTCTCCAGCGAAACGCTGCCGACGGAGACCTTCGCCGGACGCGATTTCATGGTCGGCCCGCACCAGCGCTTCGCCCATGCCGAAAGCTACCTGCGCGACCGCCTGGCCGCCACCGGCTTCGAGGTGGTCGAAGTCGGCGACATCACCGTGCGCCTCGAAGAAGGCGAACCGATCGCCGGCCACCTGGTGATCGCCCGCTTCAAGCCCTGATCGGGCCGACGACTGCATGCCTCCTTTGATCGTACTCGATTGACGGACAGGGACATGCAGCGATCCAAAGTGCGACAGCGACCTTTGCGCGTCTGACAAGATGCGCGGCGCTGCAGACATCGTTCCGAAGTATCATTCCAAGGGAGCATCGCACGATGCTCCCTTCTCTCTTTTCCGTGTGCGCGCCATCAGTTACACCAGAGCGAAAGCAATGGGAGCATACTGAAATGGCAAAGGTCGCATTCATCGGTCTCGGGGTAATGGGATATCCCATGGCCGGCCACCTCAAGGTCCGCGGCGGACACGAACTGACGGTCTATAACCGCACCTTCGCCAAGGCCGAGAAATGGGCGGCCGAGTTCGGCGGTCGCGCGGCGCGCACGCCGGCGGAAGCCGCCGATGGCGCCGAATTCGTCTTTTCCTGCGTTGGCAACGATGACGACCTGCGCTCGGTAACGACGGCCAAGGACGGCGCCTTCGAGACGCTTGTCGCCGACGCCGTCTTCATCGACAACACCACTGCGTCGGCCGAAGTCGCCCGCGAGCTCTACGAGGCCGCCAGGGCTCGCAACGCCCACTTCGTCGACGCGCCGGTCTCCGGCGGCCAGGCAGGCGCTGAAAACGGCGTCCTGACCGTCATGTGCGGCGGCGACGAAACGGCCTTCGACCGGGCGAAGCCCATCATCGAGGCCTTTGCGCGCATGGTCGGCCTGATGGGATCGACGGGAGCCGGCCAGATCACCAAGATGATCAACCAGATCTGCATCGCCGGCCTCGTCCAGGGGCTCGCGGAAGGCATTCATTTCGGCAAGAAGGCCGGCCTCGACATCGAGAAGGTGGTCGACGTCATCTCCAAGGGAGCAGCCGGCTCCTGGCAGATGGAAAACCGCCACAAGACCATGAATGCCGGCAAATACGATTTCGGCTTTGCCGTCGACTGGATGCGCAAGGATCTCGACATCGTGCTCACCGAAGCCCGCCGCAACGGCGCCAAGCTGCCGGTAACGGCACTGGTCGATCAGTTCTACGGCGACGTGCAGGAGATGGGCGGCAACCGCTGGGACACGTCCTCGCTGCTCGCCCGCCTCGAAAAATGAGCCTCGGACAGGCATCGTCCGCCGAAGAAATCATCAATCACCTGCGATCCAGGGGATCGCAGGACAATCTTGCCGGCATGGCGCGTTTCGGCATTTCCACCGAAACCGCCCTGGGGCTTTCTAATGTCGAACTGCATAAGGTTGCGCGGCTGGTGAAGGTCGATCACCGCCGTGCGCTTGAACTTTGGCAATCAGGCATTCGCGAGGCGCGCATCCTTGCCGCCTATACCGCCGATCCGAAAGCGCTGACACCGGACGAGGCCCGTCGCTGGGCCGCAGACTGCAATTCCTGGGAGCTCGTCGATACGGTCGCGGACATTTTTGTCGCCGCCCGTTTCGAGCACGACCTGATCCCGGAATTTGCCGCCGACGAACGCGAATTCGTCCGGCGGACCGCCTTCGCGATGATCGCGACGGCGGCGGTGCATCTGAAAAAGGAGCCCGACGCCACGCTTCTTTCCTGGCTGCCTCTGATCGAGGCGCATTCGGGCGACGCACGCAATTTCGTCAAGAAGGCGGTCAACTGGGCGCTCCGGCAGATCGGCAAGCGCAATGTCGCCTGTCACGGGCCGGCGCTTCAGCTTGCGAAGCGGCTAGCACAAAGTTCCGAGCCCGCCGCCCGCTGGACCGGCAAGGACGCGGTTCGCGAACTCGAGAGCGAAAAGGTACTGGCACGACTTGGACGTGCCTGAGGAAGGTGCCTGGGAAAGCCGGGGCCGACGCTGTCGACCCCGCGCGTCTCGCCGTCAGTCTTCGCTGGACTTCGCCTGATCGATCATCATGTAATCGAGCGGCAGCTCGGTCGTGTACTTGATCTGCTCCATCGCAAACGCTGAAGACACGTCGCGGATTTCGATCTTGGCGATCATGCGCTTGTAGAAGGCATCATAGGCAGCGATGTCGGGCACGACGACGCGCAGCAGGTAGTCGACGTCGCCGCTCATGCGGTAGAACTCGACGACCTCAGGAAATTCGGCGACGACCTCGGAGAACCGGCGCAGCCATTCGACCGAATGCGAGTTCGTGCGGATCGAGACGAACACCGTCACCTTGGTGTTGATCTTCACCGGGTCGAGAAGCGCGACGCGACCGCGGATGACCCCGTCTTCTTCCATCTTCTGGATGCGCCGCCAGCACGGTGTGGTCGACAGCCCGACCTTCTTGGCAAGGTCGGCAACGGCCAGCGTGGAATCTTCCTGCAACAGGCGCAGGATCTTGCGGTCTAGGCGGTCCATGAAAGTCCCTCTCGAATTATTTTTCCCTCTATAGCGCGATTTTGGTGAAGATAAAGAAAATTGTTTCAGTCGATCAGCTGCGAGACGCGCTCGCGCAGGAACGGCAGGACCTCAGCCTCGAACCAAGGATTGCGTTTCAGCCAACCGGTGTTGCGCCAGCTCGGGTGCGGCATCGGCAGGATCGCCGGAGACGCGTTGCGAAAGGCAAACCGCCGCCAGTCCCTGACCGTCTCGGTCATCGATTTCGGACAGTCCGGGCCGATATGCCAGCGCTGCGAGTAGTGCCCGACGGCGAGCACCAGCTCGACCTGCGGCATCAGATCCATCACTTTCTGCCGCCAGAGCGGCGCGCATTCGCGGCGCGGCGGCAGGTCGCTGCCATGGGCGTCATAACCGGGAAAACAGAAGCCCATCGGTACGATCGCGATCCTGGCGGGATCGTAGAAGGTCTCGCGGTCGACGGCGAGCCACTCGCGGAGCCGGTCGCCGGACGCATCGTTGAAGGGCAGCCCGCTTTCGTGCACGCGCAATCCCGGTGCCTGGCCGGCGATCAGGAGCCGCGCCGTCGACGAGATCACCGCCACCGGCCGCGGCTCGTGCGGCAGAGCGTCTCCCTCGCGTGCCGGCTGGTCGCGACAGATGCGACAGGCGGCAATCGCTGCGCGCAGATTGAGAATATCCGGGCTTTCAGGCATCGCCGATACCCGCAAACACGGATGCAAGGCGCTCAAGCAACCAGCGGCGCATCGCCGCCAGCCAGCCATCGACGAGATGGGGCGTTTCGTCGGGATGCCCGTTCGTGCGACGCCACTCCTGCGGCATCACGAAGGTGCCGGCCCAAAGCCCGCGTCGCTCGCGCTCCGCCTTGGCCTCCTCCGCCTCGTATCGACCGTAGCTGACTGCATAGCCGCCAAGCACCATTTCGCCCCCGATATCGCGGCCACCGGCCTCGCATGCCCCGAGGTCGCGGCCGTAGCGGTCGCGCCCGTGAAAGCGGCAGCGCACGTCACCGGACGAAATCAGCGCGCGCAACTGCGCGCGCGCCTCTCGGCCGCACTCCCAGGCGACACCGGCCCGTTGGCACGTCTGGGCAAGCTCCGGCGCGTCGATCCCCTCGATACGGACGCGTTTTCCGGCAATCCTGAGGCTGTCGCCGTCTCCCGCCGTCGCAAGCCCGCGTGCCTCGCCGGTCGCCGCCCGCTCGGTCACCGGAAGCCTGTCGGCGAAATAGGCGCCGATCGCCAGAAGCAGCAGAACGATCCATCCGACGAGCATGCCTCCGCGACCGGCCGGACGCCCTGGGGCGCTCCCTGCCCGCCGACCACGCAATGGATAACCTGCACGACCAAATTTCAACTTTGCCTCTACCTCGATCTTGCGTGCACGCACGCCTGCCTGTTTGTCGCCAACGCCCAGCCATCCATATTTCCAGACGGTTAGATAGGAAACCTCATACGCCGCGCAATCCTCCGGATGGAAATCACAGCCGCGCCACAATGGTTGTCGAAACCTTCACGCTCCGCAGCAACTTCTTAAGGATTGCTCACTAGACTGCGGCACAATTGCAACCCGTCGCATATGAGCATGAGTATCGCCGCCAGCACATCGACCGATAAGATCATCGTCGACAAATCGCGCAGCCATCGAAACAAGGCTGTTTCGCGCACCGTTCGCGCAACGCGTGAGCGCCTGCAAACGGGCTCGTCCGTGCCTTCGGGCTTCGAACGGGAAATGCTCAATCTCTACATAGATTCCGCCTTGCGCAGCGCCATGGCCCTGCCGCTGCTCATCGCCGTCGTCGCCGCAGTCGGCATCTATCTCTCGGGGAATCCCGGCTTCGTGCTCTGGGCGCTCATGGCCCTTTCGGCACACGCCGTAACGCTGTTTTTCGCGCGCAAGGCCCGCAAGGAAGACATCCGCGCCGAAAAGGTCGCCATCTGGCGTCGCCGCTTCCTTCTCGGCCAGGTCCTGATGGGGCTTTGCTGGGCAACTTTCATCGCCCAGGACTGTTCAAGCTGCGGCAATGTCCGCTTCGGCTTTTTTGAAGCAACCGTGTTGCTCGTCGCGCTTGCCGCGACCGCGATGGGAACGTTCCTGTTGCGCAACGCCCTGCTCTACACCTTCGCGCCGGTCGTGGCGGCGCTTGTCTTTGCGTCGCTCACCACTGGCGAACAGATCTACATCGGCCTGACCGGCATTATCTCGCTGTCCCTGCTGTTCCTCGTGCTGATGACCGGCCGCATGAACCGCGCAAGCGTGCACATTCTTTCGGTTCAGTCGGAAAAGGACGATCTGATCGCCGAGCTCGAAGTGGCGAAATCCATGTCGGACGAGGCCCGCCGGCGCGCCGAAGAGGCCAACCTTGCCAAGTCCCGCTTCCTCGCGTCCATGTCGCATGAACTGCGCACGCCGCTGAACGCCATTCTCGGCTTTTCCGAAGTGATGTCGACGGAAGTGCTCGGGCCGCTCAGCAACCCGACCTACAAGGAATACACCAACGACATCCATCGTTCGGGCGAGCATCTCTTGAACCTCATCAACGAGATCCTCGACCTGTCGCGCATCGAAGCCGGCCGTTACGACCTCAACGAGGATTCGGTCAACCTCGTGGAGATCGCCGAGGATTGCATCGGCATGGTGCAGTTGAAGGCGCGCGCCAAGAACATCACCATCCACCAGCAGTTCGAATCCGGCATGCCCTCGGTCTGGGTCGACGAAAAATCGATGCGGCAGGTTATCCTCAATCTGCTCTCCAATGCAGTGAAGTTCACCGGCACCGGCGGCGAGGTCACGTTCAAGGTCGGCTGGACCGCCGGCGGCGGACAGTATCTCTCCATCAAGGACAACGGTCCGGGCATCCCCGAGGAAGAAATCCCGATCGTGCTCTCGGCCTTCGGCCAGGGCTCGATCGCCATCAAGAGCGCCGAACAGGGAACGGGCCTCGGCCTGCCGATCGTCCAGGCGATCCTTGCCAAGCATAATGGCGAGTTCATCCTGCGCTCCAAGCTGCGCGAAGGCACCGAGGCGATCGCCATCCTGCCCGCCCGCCGCGTGCTCGAGAGCCTTCCGGCGATCGAGGACGTGGCCGCACCGGTCCGCCGCCGCAAGAGCTTCGCCTGATCGATGCTGATTGAAACCGAGCGGCTGAGGCTTCGCCCCTGGACGGAGCGCGACATCGGTCCCTTTGCCGTCGCCAACAGCGACCCTGAAGTCCGGCGCTACTATTACCCCGCCCTCCTGACGCTCAACGAGACGGCAGAGATGATCGCGGATTGCGACCGGCATCTCGTCGACAACGGTTTTGGCTTTGTCGCGGTTGAGCGCAGGCACGATGGCGCGCTCGTCGGCGGCCTCGGCCTTTCGCGCACCGGCGACGACATTCCGGGTGGACCTCATATCGAGATCGGCTGGATCCTTGCCCGCCCCTTCTGGCGGCAGGGATATGCGCTCGAAGCGGCAAGCGCCTGCCTCGCCTACGGCTGGACGACGCTCAAGCTTTCCGAAGTCATCGGCTACACGTCGGCGATCAACGCGCCGTCGCGCCGGCTGATGGAAAGATTGGGAATGAGGTCGGAACCGGCCGAGGATTTCGAAGATACGACCGTGCCGGAAGGCAACGCGCTACGCCCGCACGTGCTCTATCGGATCAGGCGGCCGGCCTGAACCGTTCAGTTGATGAAGCCGTCGACGATGACGACATAGCCGGCATAGACCGCATTGGCGACGATCAGGCAGAGACAGGCGAAGGAGCCGAGGTCCTTGGCGTTCTTGCCCATCTCGGAAATCTCCGGAGAGACACGATCAACGATTTCCTCGATGGCCGTGTTGATCGCTTCGAAGGCCATCATCAGCAGGAAGAGGATGGCCATCGCCACATACTGGAAGAAGGTCGCGCCGACGATGATGAACGCCACCATTGCAATGGCAAAGGCGATCAGCTCATGACGGAAGGCCGCCTCGCCGATCAGACGCTTCGCACCGCCGAGCGAATAGCTGGCGGCGGCAAAGAGATGCCGAATTCCGGTCTGCTTCTCGACAGGGCCTGCCTGGCCGATACGGTGCGTGGTGTTCTTGGCGTCCATTTCTTCTCGACTGGGCTATGACTGCGCAAGCTTCGACATCTTTATTGAGGCGAATGCAAGGCGCTTGCGGTTGCAGGTGCCCCCGATGAATACTTAGGGCGTGCAGATGCGCTTGGATAGGCGAGAAGGCCGCGGGCATCAAGGCCCGCCAATAGCCATGATGGCTTCCGCGACAGGCTTTGGACAGCAATTGGCCGGGTCTTTCTCAAAACCCGGCCGCATCTTGATCACTGCTTGTTGCTGACGCCAGCCTGGGCAAACGTCGCCATGCCGCCGTGGCAGGCGGCCGCCGCCTTGACAATGCCGGCGGCAAGCGCTGCCCCGGTGCCTTCGCCAAGCCGCATGCCGAGTGCCAGCAACGGTGTCTTGCCGAGCTTCTCGATCGCGCGCAGATGGCCGGGCTCTCCCGAGACATGGCCGATCAGGCAATGGTCGAGTGCTGCCGGATTGGCGGCCCTGAGGATCGAGGCCGCTGCCGTCGCGACATAGCCGTCGATGATGACCGGCACTTTCTGTACGCGCGCCGCCAGAATGGCGCCGGCCATGGCGGCAATCTCGCGCCCGCCAAGCCGGCGCATGAGCTCCAGCGGATCGGACAGATGGTCGCGATGCAGCGCCACGGCCTTCTCGACCGCGGCAATCTTGCGCTTCAGGACCTCGCCTTCCGAACCGGTGCCCGGGCCGACCCACTCCTCAGCGGTACCGCCATAAAGCCCGAGATTGATCGCCGCTGCGATCGTCGTGTTGCCGATGCCCATCTCGCCGATGCACAGGAGATCCGTGCCGCCGGCAACCGCCTCCATGCCGAAGGCCATCGTCGCCGCGCAGTCACGCTCCGACAGCGCCGCCTCTTCGGTGATGTCGCCGGTCGGGTATTCGAGCGCGAGGTCGAAGACCTTGAGGCCGAGGTCGTGGCTGACGCAGATCTGGTTGATCGCCGCACCGCCAGCCGCGAAGTTCTCCACCATCTGGGCCGTGACCGACGACGGGAACGGGGTGACGCCCTGACGGGTCACGCCGTGATTGCCGGCAAAGATCGCCACAAGCGGCCGGTTGACGGCGGGCGCCCTGCCCGTCCAGGCGGCAAGCCAGAAGGCGATTTCCTCGAGGCGGCCAAGCGCACCCGGCGGCTTCGTCAGTTGCGCGTCGCGCTCCCGCGCGGCAACCAGAGCGGCTGCATCCGGGCCTGGCAGGTTGCGCAACAATTCGCGGAAATCATCAAACGGCAGGCCGCTGGCACTCATGGAAGGAATCCTTGCGTCATCGTGAAGCTCTAACTAAGCCCCTCATAGAGGCCGGCGGTATCCGGGGCAACGGCAATTGCGCCAATCCGCGTCGCCCATCGACCGCTCGGCGGCCCTTCGAATGCGACGGGCCATCGGCCGGAGACGAGGAAAACGTGGGCGGACGCCACTGGCCGTCGCAGTTCGGCTTGCGAGACTCGCCAAGGTCGGCAAATTGGGCGTGCAGCCGGAATGCGGCCCAAATCTTTGGAGGAGCCATGAGCTTCGTTGGCGATTTCCTTGATGACGTGGCCCGCTCGGTTGGCTTTCTCAGTCGCTTGCCCGTGCCCGCCCGCCACTTCGTCGGTTACGACGGGCGCCTGAGCCGCGCGGTGCGCGCCTTCCCTCTCGCAGGCCTGGTGATCGCCCTGCCGTCCGCTGCCGTCGCCGCAGCGCTGATCGCCCTTGAGGTGAGCTCGCTCTTTGCCGCCTTCCTTGTCGTCGCCATCCAGGTGCTCGTCACCGGCGCGCTGCATGAGGACGGGCTCGGCGACACCGCTGACGGTTTCGGTGGCGGACGCGACCGGGACGCCGTACTCGCGATCATGAAGGACAGCCGCATCGGCACCTACGGCGCCCTGGCGCTGATCCTGTCCGTCGGGCTTCGCGTCTCGGCGCTGGCCTCCGTTCTTCCGCTCTTCACACCGCTCGGCGCGGCTCTCACGCTCCTCGGCACTGCCGCCCTCAGCCGCGCCGCCATGGTCTGGCATTGGGCGCGTCTGCCAGCGGCACGCAACGGCGGCGTCGCGGCGGCGGCCGGTGCGCCGCAACAGGGTGCGACGCGGTTTGCCCTTGCTTTCGGTGTCCTTGTCGCGATGCTGCTCTTCTATGTCGCCAAGGTGCCGGCGCTCGGGCTGATCGCCGCGCTCATCGCCTTCATCCTGACCGTCAGAGGCTTTGGCGGGCTCGCGGAGCGCAGGATCGGCGGCCAGACCGGCGACACGATCGGGGCAACGCAACAGCTGGTGGAAATCGCCGTCCTCGGCGCTCTTGCGCTGACGGTTTGAAAGATCGATATAATCTGGAGGAAACAGAGCAACGCCATGAAATCTCCCTGCATTCTCGTCTGTTCGATCGATGACAAGACCGGTTACTGTTTCGGCTGCGGACGCACGCGCGACGAGGTCGGCAAGTGGTCGATCTACAGCGACGCCGAGCGTGACTTGATCATGGCTGCACTGCCTGCCCGCCTCGACACCATCGAACGCAAGCCACGGCGCGAGACCCGCCGCAGCCGGATGGCCCGGGAACGCGACGAAGCATGAAACGCCTTGCCATTCTGCTCTCCATTCTGGCGATCGGCCTCATCCTGCTGATCATCAACCACGATGCCGGCCGGACCATGGGGATCGCCAACGACGACTTCGGCCAACTGGTGACGCTCGGCGCCATCGCAACCCTGATCGGCGCCGGCATTCTCCAGAGCCGCCGGCGTTTTGGCGAAGGATTGCGCCAGGTCGCCATCTGGCTGTTCATCGTGCTTGCCCTGGTCTCGGCCTATGTCTACCGCTTCGAGCTGGAAGGTATTGGCAACCGTGTGCTCGCCGGCCTCATTCCCGGCCGCGCCACCATCATCACCGACAGCGAAGGACAGCAGGAAGTGGTGCTGCAAAAAATGCTGAACGGGCATTTTGAAACCTCCGCCACCGTCGACGGCAAGGAAATCAGCATGTTGGTCGACACCGGCGCCAGCAGCATCGCGCTGACCTACGAGGACGCAGAAAAGATCGGCCTCGACCCGGCCAACCTCAACTACATCGTCACCGTGATGACCGCCAACGGCCGCGCCCAGGCGGCTCCTGTGATGCTGTCGGAGATATCGATCGGCCCGATCACCCGCCGCAACATCGGGGCGACGGTCGCAGCCAAGGGCCGGCTCGACCAGAGCCTGCTCGGCATGAGCTTCCTGTCGACGCTCGAAATGCTGCAGATGCGCACCGACGAACTGCGCCTGCGCG
Source organism: Ensifer sp. (assembly GCF_035999135.1). Classification (GTDB taxonomy): domain Bacteria; phylum Pseudomonadota; class Alphaproteobacteria; order Rhizobiales; family Rhizobiaceae; genus Ensifer. The sequence goes on along the minus strand of NZ_DASYGZ010000020.1, from coordinate 57,599 downwards.
ACTGAGCGGCATTTGCGTCGAGGGAATGTTCGTGCATGTTGGCGCAAACCGGCATGCCGGTGTCCGCAGCCGTTCGTTCCGGGAGAACCGCCTCATGGATTTCATGCGCTTGCTGAAGTCGATCGACGAGCTTCTCTACGAACTCGTGTCATGGCTGCTGTTTTACCCGCTGACGATGTGGCGCACGTTGCGCCAGCCACAGGCAATGATGCGTTACGCGGATGTGGAACTTTCGGATGACGCGTCCGAGCAATATACAGAAACCCTGAGCCCGCCACTCTTCCTGCTGATCACGCTGCTGCTCGCCCACGGCGTCGAACTCGGACTGGTCAACCAGACGACGCCCTGGTCCCCGCCGCCGCTGCTGGCAAGCGATTCCAATCTCCTGATGTTTCGCGCCGTTGCCTTCGGCATCCTGCCGCTGCTCATGGCTGTGAAGTTGCTCAGGCACAAAGGCGCACGGCTGACCCGTGACACCCTCAGGGCGCCCTTTTACAGCCAGTGCTATGTTACGGCACCCTTTGCGCTTGTACTCAGTGTGGGCATGCTGCTCACGCGGACACAAAGTCAAAGCGCGCTGATGACGGGGGTCGCCTTCGTCCTTGCGGCATTCGTCTGGTACGTGATCGTCGAGACGCGCTGGTTCAAGGCGGACCTCGGCCTGTCGAGCGCGCGCGCCGGCCTGCGGGTCGTGTGGACTTTGCTGCAGGCGCTGTTTGCAATCCTGCTGGTGGGCGCAGCGATTGTCTTCGGCACGGGCGCCTTGCCTGCCTGATGCCGGCCGGCGCTGACGGAAGGCGGCACGCCTGCCGTCAGTTTCTCAAGCGGTACCCGGTGCGGAAGATCCAGGTCAGCACCGACATGCAGATCGTCAGGAAGGCGAGGATGATCACCGCGCTGATGACCGGATTGACGTCCGACACCTCGAAAAAGCTCCAGCGGAAGCCGCTGATCAGGTAAAGCACCGGATTGAAATGGCTGACCGCCTGCCAGAAGGGGGGAAGCATCTTGATCGAGTAGAAGCTGCCGCCGAGGAAGACGAGCGGCGGGATCACCAGCATCGGGATCAGGTTCAGCTGCTCGAAATCCTTGGCCCAGATGCCGATGATGAAGCCGAACAGGCTGAAGGATATCGCCGTCAGCACGAAGAAGAACACCATGACGAAAGGGTGGGCGATCGTCAGGTCGACGAACAGCGATGCCGTCAGAAGAATGATCGTGCCGATCATCAGCCCCTTGGTCGCGGCCGCACCGACATAACCGAGCACGATCTCGAGCATCGAGACCGGCGAGGACAGCACCTCGTAGATCGTGCCGGTGAACTTCGGAAAATAGATGCCGAAGGAGCCGTTGCCGATGCACTGGGTGAGCAGCGTCAGCATCATCAGGCCCGGCGTGATGAAGGCGCCGTAGGAAACGCCGTCGATCTCCTGGATGCGCCCGCCGATGGCCGCGCCGAAGACGATGAAATAGAGCGAGGTGGAGATGACCGGCGACACGACGCTCTGCAGCAGCGTGCGCCGGGTGCGCGCCATCTCGAAGAAATAGATCGACTTGATCGCTTCGATGTTCATCGCCCTGCCCCCACGATTTCGACGAAGATGTCTTCCAGCGAGCTCTGCCGCGTGGAAATGTCCTTGAGCCGGAGACCGGCTTCGGCGAGTGCCGCCAACAAGGTGGTGATGCCGGTTCGCTCGGCGCTGGTGTCATAGTCGTAGATCAGGCAGTGCCCATCGCCCTCAAGCGTCAGGTTGTAGCCCGACAGCTCCTCGGGCACGGTTGCGAGCGGATGGGCAAGATCGACCCTCAGCTGCTTGCGCCCGAGCTTCGACATCAGGGCGACCTTGTCTTCGACCAGCAGGATCTTGCCGCCGTTGATGACGCCGATGCGGTCGGCGATTTCTTCGGCCTCTTCGATGTAGTGCGTCGTCAGAATGATCGTCACGCCGGAGGCGCGCAGCCGCTCGACCACCTCCCACATGCTCTTGCGCAGGTTGACGTCGACGCCGGCGGTCGGTTCGTCGAGGAACAGCACGCGCGGCTCGTGCGACAGCGCCTTGGCGATCAGCACGCGCCGCTTCATGCCGCCCGACAGCTCGCGCAGCATGTTGTCCTTCTTGTCCCAGAGCGAAAGGTCCTTCAGCACCTTTTCGATATGCGCGGGATTCGGCTTCTTGCCGTGCAGCCCGCGGGAAAAGGTGACCGTGTTCCACACGGTCTCAAACGCGTCGGTCGTCAGTTCCTGCGGCACAAGCCCGATCATCGCGCGGGTCTCGCGAAAATCCCTGACCACGTCGTGGTCACCGACCTTCACCGAGCCGCCACTCGGATTGACGATGCCGCAGATAATCGAGATCAGCGTCGTCTTGCCGGCGCCGTTCGGCCCGAGCAGCGCGAGGATCTCGCCCTCTTCGATATCGAGACTGACGCCCTTCAGCGCCTGGAAGCCGGAAGCATAGGTCTTCGACAGGTTGGAAACGGAAACGATGGGCGCCATGTAGGGTGATCCGGAAGCGGGGCGGTTTCGTGAGGTACCGCCCTATATGGGACAATTCGTTCCGATTTGCAGCCTGTTGGAACGAAAAAAGCACGGTGACGCTGCGTCAACGCGTTTAACGCAGGGGAGCAGCCGTTGCTGTGCCGTCAGCCGGTCGGGCCGGTTTTGGCGCGATCAGCCGGTCGTGGACCAGCATCCCGCCAAGCATCGCCGCAACGAACAGGATGGTTGCTGGCAGACCAAGCGACAGCGATGCGAGCGCCGGTCCCGGGCAAAGCCCGACCAGGCCCCAGCCGACGCCGAAAATGGCCGAGCCCGCGACAAGCCGCCGGTCCATCGCGCGGTTTTCGGGCAGGTGAAAGCGGGTGTCGAACAGGGGACGTTCGAACCGCCGCGTGACGAAAACGCCGAGCGCCGACACCGCCACGGCGCCGCCAAGCACGAAAGCAAGGCTCGGGTTCCAGTTGCCGGTGATATCGAGAAAGGCCCGGACGCGGGCGGGATCGAGCATCCCCGACAGCGCGAGCCCGAAACCAAAGACGACGCCGGACAGAAGCGTCACCGCCAGACGCAGCATCGCGACGTTCATGCGAACTGTCCCATAACGAAGACCGTCAGGATCGCCGCGCCCATGAAGGTGGCGACCGCGGCGATCGAGCGGCGCGACAGACGCGCCAGCCCGACGACGCCGTGGCCGCTGGTGCAGCCGGACCCCATGCGCGATCCGAATCCAACCAGCACGCCGCCGGCCACCAGGAGCGGCCACGACGATGTCACGGTCACGGATGGCCAGTTGCCGAAGATGAGGCGAAACACCAGCGGACCCGCCATCAGCCCGATCACGAACAAGACCCCGGACGAAACCTGCACGCCCTGAAGCAGCCGCCCTGCGATGCCGCTGACGCCGGCAACCCGGCCATTGGCCACCATCAGGATCGCTGCAGACAGACCGATCAACAATCCACCCGCAAGCGCATTTTCGTATTCATTCATGCTTTCAAACCATCCCGACAGAAAATCTGGTAGAGCGCGCCCACAAGACGCGCCACCTTGTCGTGGCTGAGCCGATAGAACACCTGCTTTGCCTGCCGACGTGTCGAGACGATGCCGGCATCGCGCAGGACCGTCAATTGCTGCGACAGCGTCGGCTGGCGAATTCCAAGCGTCTCTTCCAGCGCCGCGACCGAATGCTCGCCTTCCAGAAGTGCGCTGACGATCAACAGCCGATTGCGATTGGCGAGTGTCCTCAAAACTTTTGAGACCTCTGCGGCATGCACGGTCATGTCGGCGCGCACTCCGGGAAATTGCATGACAGTTCCCATTCCTTCCTCCTGCCGTTGTCAAGGAAGTGAGCAGAGCCCCCAATGCTTGCAGGGCCAAGTCAATACTATCCAAGATTGTTATACGAAATAATATAATATCGTATTACTTATTACAAAACCAGTTGAAACTGAGGGTAACGCCCTCGCGGCGCCGACGTGCGCTCGCTGCCAGCATCAAGAATATGATAAATATATCATATACTTAAAAAGATGTCTCACGTGAACCGCGAACGCCATATTTGGGGCAACCGACCGGAAGACGTCTCGGAAAACGAAACTTAAAGTTTAGCAGTGTTGATGAGTGCCGAAGACGACCAGATCATCGCGGCGCCTGACTGCGAAGAACCGAAGATCAAGAAAACGAGAGGGACCACGGCAGCGCACGGCAAATGCATGCCTTGCGCAGCGCCGCTCAGCCTGCCTCTTCTGAAGTGGGTCGCCGCTTCCAGACCGCCCTCTCCTGCCGGTTGACCGAGAGCCGGCGAAGTTTCTACGTGTTCGGGCAGGAATTCCACGGCGCTGTCACGAAACCGTGATGCTCATCGATCAGTTTGCCTCCCACGAGCCGCGACATCGCCCATTGATTTGCGCTCGTGATTTGCACGCCGGAGCCTCCCCCTTTTGCTCCGGCCGTTGGGCCGGCCTCCCCGCCGGCCTCTTTTTTTGCCGGCTTCCGGAATTTCGTAGCCGGCAGCCGAAAGCTCAGCAGCGGACGATGGCTCAGTCGCAGTGGCGGTAGCCGGTCTTGCGGGTTCTGAGGTCAAAGTGGAAATGGTCCTTGTGGAACGGATCGCTTCCCGGCCCCAGCACGGTGTTGAAATACTTGCAGCTGTCGGAACGAACGGCTTTCAGCAACCCTTTTTCACGGAAGGCGAAAAAGCCCGGCTTGCGCACGTCGATCTCCTTGCCGTTCTTCAGAACGAACTTGCCGACGTCGATGGCGTTGCCGCGGGCGTGTTCCGACATCGGATTGCCGCGACGCGAATTCATGGTGCGGCAGGAATAACCGCCAAGCGGTTTGATGGTCTTGACGCCCGACCAGTACCGGTAGCGCGACGACGGGGCGAGCTCGTACTTGACCCATTTTGCAAAGGCCTCTGTCACCTGGCAGTTCAGCTTCACTGCCGGTTGCACGCCGATGCCGCCCGAAAGCCCGCTGACTTCGATCGGATAATCGATGCCACAGGATGGTCCGTTGCTGATGCGCGCGATGTCGCGGAACTGCACGCCGAGTTTCTTCAGGCGCTGGCGGCAGGCGATCTCCGCGCCCGGCATTTCGCCAGTGTAGTCGGGCGTCGACATCGGATTGCGCACGCGCGGTAACATCGCCACCTGTTGTGGCTGCTGTGCCCGCTCGGCCGCGCGCTGGGCTTCCATGGCGCGGGCGCGCTGGGCCTCTTCCGCCGCTTTCCTTTCGGCCGACAGTGGCGGGAGGTCGGGATCGTAGCCGATGTTGTCTTCGCCGGCGGGAAGCGACGTTGCCCCACCAAGCTGGCGCACATTGTCCTCACCGATACCGCCAACCACCGGTTGGCTGGCATTCCCCTCGGCGATGTCGTTGTTCTGCTCCTCGGCCAGCCCGACAACCGGTTGGTCGACGCCGAGCATGGCATCCATGTTCACGCCCTCTTCGGGAACGGGCATCGATCCGCCCGGCTGGGCGCCCGACGAAACCGCCTCGTCACTGTCGATCATAGGAAGGGCGCGCCGTGACGGCTGGCGGGGCTGCGCGGCCGCCACCTGTTCCGGATTGGGCTCGAACGTCGCGGATTGGGCGGCGGCAGGATAGGCGGCCACCGCCTCCTGCGGCACGGCATCGACAGGGACCGGTCCGATCGAGCCGACGCGGGCGCCGCCATCGATACGACCGGGCGGTGAAAGCGCGTCGTCCGTCGAACACGTGACGAGCGAAAAGGACAGAATGAGAGCCGTCAGTGGGCGATGGAGACGAGTGACATACGCCATACGGAACTTCGCCTTCCTCCGGGCGTCCAGAAAGGACCGCCATTCACCCCACCACCCCGCAACGCTGGCGCCTGAGGCGCACCGCACGCTGCAAACAGTTTGAATTGCTGCTTTTCGCCTGTGTCGCAAAGCGGGCAGAGCGGCCAGACAGCCTGATTTCGGAGGCATTTTATTCAAACACGGTAAACGAAGCCTTTCGCCCGCCACGCGCAATCAGGGGAGAGGGACGGCGCCGGATGCCTCATCGCGTCCCGCAAGGGTGACAGATCTTGTGTCTGCTCCGGTCAAAGAGAAGCCCGCGTCCTCGTCGAACGCGGGCTCAAGATTTCTGACGGCTGGTCCAGACCTTAGCGGCACTCGCCGCGGTGGATGATCTGGAAGCCGGCGCCGCCCGCCTCGCAGGAATTCGAGAAGGTCTCGATGCGGCCGCCACGCTGGCCGCAAACCGGCGCGTATTCGCGGGTGCAGAACTGACCTTCGGACGGACGGTCATCGTTGCGACGGCACTCGCCGCGGCCGATTACCTGAAAGCCTTCGGAGCGCGCCTGGCACGCGTTGGAGAAGGTCTGCATGCGCCGTTCGCGCTGTCCGCACACCGGATTGTAATCCATCGTGCAGGCCTGCGGTTCGCGATCCGGGGGACGATAGTCAGGACGGCACTCACCGCGGCCAATCACCTGGAAGCCGTCGGCGCGCGCCTGGCAGGAGTTCGGGAAGGTGCGGGTGCGGTTGCCGCGCTCGCCGCAAACAGGCGCATATTCCATCGTGCAGACCGGCGGGCCGATCGGCCTCGGTCCCGGTCCCGGACGCGGTTCGTCGACGACGACGGTGCAGGCCGAGAGAACGCCGAGCGCCAGCATCAGCGCGGCGACCGGACGGGTCAAAAGAAGTTTGAGAAGTGCCATGGATGTCCCCTCTAGTGCATGTTTCCTTTGATCGCGCCGATCAGAGAACCAAAACATGCGAAAATTCAAAGTGCTACAGCGGCCGTCCTACAGGACGTGCGGCGCTGGTGTGCTGCGGTCGGCACGCGGGGACGACGCCCCGCAAGACACCTCGCGCAACTGGCCTATCTATCCCGGGCCACGCCAAGGTCAAGACCAAGCGCCCTGCCGTCCACCGCAACCAGGAATAGGGCGAGGACACTTCGGCTGCGATCATTGCGACAGGATTGCGATTTGCATGCCTTGCACACGAAAAGACCCGCGCAACCTGCCGCGCGGGCCCCGTTCAACACGTGATCACCAGCCTCAGGCGGCGCGGCCGTAGCCCTGATGCGACGCCGAAGACAACAGGCGGAACTTGGTCAGCAACGATTTCAGCTCGCGGCTTTCGGCAGCCAGCGTCTGGCTCGCCGCCGTGGTTTCCTCCACCATAGCCGCGTTCTGCTGGGTCATCTGGTCCATGCTGTTGACAGCGACATTGACCTCCTGCAGCCCGGTCGCCTGTTCGCGCGCGGCGGTCGCGATCGATGCCACCTGCTCGTTGACCCGGTTGACCTGAGCCTCGATCTCCGAGAGCGCCTCGCCGGTCGAGCGCACCAGTTCGACGCCGGCGCCAACCTCGCGCACCGAGGCGCCGATCAGTTCCTTGATCTCCTTGGCCGCGCCCGCCGAACGCTGCGCCAGTTCGCGCACCTCCTGGGCAACCACGGCAAAGCCCCGCCCGGCTTCGCCGGCGCGCGCCGCCTCGACACCGGCATTCAGCGCCAGAAGGTTGGTCTGGAAGGCGATCTCGTCGATAACGCCGATGATCTGGCCGATGCGGCCGGATGAACTCTCGATCCGGCCCATCGCGCCGATCGCGTTGCGGACGATTTCGCCTGATTTGGCAGCGCTCGCCCTGGTCTCGTTGACCATGTCGCGCGCTTCGTTCGCCCGCTCGGAGGCATGACGCACCGTCGAGGTGATCTCGTCGAGCGCCGCTGCGGTCTCTTCCAGCGCCGCTGCCTGCTGTTCCGTCCGCCGTGAAAGATTGTTCGCCGCTTCCGAGATGTCGCCGGCGCTCGCCGTGACGATCTCGGTCGAATGCGAGATCGAGCTGATGACGTCGCGCAGCGCCGCAACGGCGGTGTTGAAGTCCTGTTTCAGCTTGCCGTATTCGGGCGCGATCTGGCCGATCTCGGCGGTGAGATCCCCGCTTGCAAGCCGTTCGAGCGCGGTACCGACAGTGTCCATCGCGTCAGCCTGCACTTGCGCCGTCGCGCGTTGGCGCTGTTCGTTGCCGCGCCGCTCGGAGCTCAGCCGCTCCTGCTGCTCGGCTTCGCGCGACCGCAGTTCCAGCCGCTCGCGCACGGAATCGCGCAGCACCACCAGCACCTTGGCCATCTGGCCGATTTCGTCGCCGCGGTCGGTTTCCGGCACCTCGGACGAAAGATCCTCGTCGGCGATCGCCCGCATCGAGGCCTTGAGCTTCTCGACCGGCCTGACGACGCTGCGCACGATCGCAAGCGCCGCCATCAGGATGGCGAGCGCCGCTGCTGCAAGAATGCCGGCGACCTGAAGGGCGCGCTCACGGAACATGGCCGCCAGATCGTCGGCATAGACGCCGGTTCCGACCACCCAGCCCCAGGGCTTGAAGCCTGCGACATGGGAGTATTTCAGCACCGGCGCGTCGGCCCCCGGCTTCGGCCAGTAGTAGTCGACGAAACCCTGGCCGCTCTTTTCGACGGTTTTCACGAATTCGACGAAGAGATGCTTGCCGTTCGGATCCTTGTTCTCGGTCAGATCCTTGCCGTCGAGCTCCGGCTTGATCGGGTGCATCACCATGGTCGGATGCATGTCGTTGACCCAGAAATAGCCGTTGCCCTGGTAGCGCATCGCCTTGATCGCCTCGAGCGCGCGCTTCTGCGCCTCCTCGCGCGACAGCGTGCCGGCCGCCTCCAGCTTGTGATAGGCGTCGAACACCGAGATCGCATTCTCGTCCATCGCCGCAAGCATCGCCTTGCGTTCGCCGACCAGCTTTTCCTGCGCCTGGAACAGACCGAACGTCAACGCCGCCGCCATGGTCAAAAGTGCGAATGCCACCAGCGCGTAGAGCCGCGCCGAGATCCTGAATTTCTTCATTGCCAATCCCCTGCCCTCCGGCGCCTTGGCGCCGCCCCAAAACCTGGTTGCCTCGGCATCGCCTGCAGGCACTCCAGGAGTTTGCAGGTTAGGGCGAGGTCTTTGCAAAGCTCCTAACAACCGATCCCTAAAATTGATATTTCTCAATTACCCCTGCGAAAGTCTAAGGCGGCGACAGCGCGCGATCTCGCCTGGCATTTGTGCAACGACAGGTCTTCCCTCCGGAACAATGCTCGGGTTACATCTTCCTCAAACAGGGAGACAGGCTGCATGACCGAACAGACCAGACCGACCGGCGAACTGACCTTGCGCACGCTCGCCATGCCTGGCGACGCCAATGCGGCTGGCGACATCTTCGGCGGCTGGGTGATGGCGCAGATGGACCTTTCCTGTGGCATCCGCGCCGCCGAGCGCGCCCGCGGGCGCGTGGTCACCGCCGCGGTCAAGGAGATGGCCTTCGCGCTTCCCGTAAAAATCGGCGACACGCTCTGCATCTATACCGATGTCGTCAAGGTCGGCCGCACGTCGATGACACTCAAGGTCGAGGCCTGGGCGCAGCGCTATCTTTCGCACCTGATGGAAAAGGTGACGGACGCGATCTTCGTCATGGTCGCGCTCGACGAAAACGGCAAACCGAAGCCGGTCCCCCCGGAAGAATAGGATTAAGGCAATGGATCCTGCCCAGACCGACCCGGAGATCTTTTCCCACATCCGCGTCGTCATGGGCATGGTGATCAGCCTGAGTCTCGCCCGGCTGCTGAGTGGCCTTGCCATCTTCGTGCAGCACCCGGGCAAGACGCGCGTCTACTGGATCCACCTCGGCTGGGTCCTGTTCATGTTCGTCTTCCTCGTGCACTTCTGGTGGTGGGAGTTCCACCTGCACGCGCTCGCCATCATCGACGTCAGCGTCTACCTCTTCGTCATCCTCTATTGCTGCGTCTTCTTCTTTCTCTGCGTGTTGCTGTTCCCGACGACGCTCGACGACTACAGCGACTACGAACATTATTTCATGTCGCGGCGCGCCTGGTTCTTCGGCTTCCTGGCGCTGGCTTTCGCGGTCGACCTCGTCGACACCGCCCTGAAGGGCAAGCAGTATTTCGCCTCCTACGGTCTCGAATATCCAGCCCGCAACGCCGCCTATATCCTTCTTTGCATCGTCGCGGCCTGGACTGCGAACCGGCGCTTCCACGCCGTCTTCGTGGTGGCGGCCGTCGCCTACCAGCTCGTCTGGATGTACCGGGCTTTCGATCTGCTCGACTGACGTGAACACGGGCGCGCCGGCACGCCAGGGACAGGCTGGTGTTCCCGGTCCTCATCGACGACGGAGTGCGGATTTCTGCCAAGCCGTCTTGATCCCCGGGCGAGGCAGTGCTTTATCCGTTAGTCATATCTGAATCTCTCATCATGCAGGTCGGGGGACTGTCGCATCATGGAAATCTTTACCGCCGCCGGTCTGGCAGCGCTTCTCCAAGTCATCGTCATCGACCTGGTTCTTGCCGGCGACAATGCCGTCGTCATCGGCCTTGCTGCCGCCGGCCTGCCGACGGACCAACGCAAGAAGGTCATTCTGGTCGGCATCATCGCCGCAACCGTGTTGCGCATCGCGCTCGCCAGCGTCACCGTCCAACTGCTCGAAATCATCGGCCTGCTGCTCGCAGGCGGCATCCTTCTGCTCTGGGTCTGCTGGAAGATGTGGCGTGAAATACGCGAGCAGCAGGCGGCAAACGCGGCAGGCGAAAGCGGCGAAGGCACCGAGGCGCCCCGCAAGACCTTCATGCAGGCGGCCATCCAGATCGTCGTCGCCGACGTCTCTATGTCGCTCGACAACGTGCTCGCCGTCGCGGGTGCCGCCCGCGAACATCCGACAATCCTGGTGATCGGCCTTGCTCTGTCGATCGCCATGATGGGCATCGCCGCCGGCTTCATCGCCCGGCTGCTCAACCGCTACCACTGGATCGCTTATATCGGCCTCGCGATCATCCTCTATGTCGCGCTCGACATGATCTATCGCGGCTGGGTCGAGGTCTGGCCACATGTCGCGCCGGCCGTGGCCGCGGTGGTCTGAGACCCGGCGACGGAGATCCACCCGTTATGCAAAAGGCAGGGCCCGGCCCTGCCTTTTCTGTTTGCGGCATAGGTTGCCGGCGCGATCGCCGGATGTCCCTCACCCCTTGAAGATGAACGACGCTCCGACTGCGATCAGCGCGAAGCCGACCAGATGGTTCCAGCCGATCGATTCCTTCAGCCAGAAGACAGAGAAGGCAGCGAACACCAGGAGCGTGATCACCTCCTGCATCGTCTTCAGTTGCGCAGCAGTATAGACCTGATGGCCAATGCGGTTGGCCGGCACCGCCAGGCAATATTCGAAGAAGGCGATGCCCCAACTGGCGACGATCGCCATGTAGAGCGGCGACGACGTGTACTTCAGGTGACCGTACCAGGCGAAGGTCATGAAGACGTTGGAAACGAGGAGCAGCAGGATCGGCCAGAGATAGGCCGGATTGACGGTGAAGGGCATGGAAAACCTCGGGCGTGCGAATCGTGCCCTGACGATGCGCCGCCGCGCTGCCCGCATGCAAGCATCAGTGTCGCGATCGCGCGGCAAGACGGGCTCACGGTGTTAGATCGCCGCGCATTTCGCCGCCTGAAACGACGATTCGCCGTCGCGGCGATCATCTATTTCGGCACTTAGCAATCCCTGCCCCAATATTTTACGGGTTTTGCCACAATTTTGCACCGGCGCATGGTGAATGAAGCTTTGCTGCCCGACGGGGCAGACAGGGGAATACCACACTTCGAAACGGCAGTTGCCGTGAAGCTGGCTCCGCGCTTGAGCGCGGTTTGCCGACGTGCCCGATGCGGCGTCTTGAGCGCCTGCACGCGCGCGGCCGTTGATATCTCCCCGCCCCAACATTGGAACCGTTGAGCAACCGGGTGCTATGCCGGCGATTGCCAGGCCGCCCCAACCGTTCGCACCAAGCAACTTGTCAAGGAGTCCTGACCATGAAGGTCCTGGCGATTCTTGCGGCTGCCTATGTCGCGCTCCTCATACCTGACTTCGCCAATGCGGGCATGCTTGCCCAGGCGCAGCACTACAAAGGCCTGCACGAGGTCAAGAACAACAAGACCCTCCGTGCAGCGCTCGGCATCAACCCGGCCCGCACCCCCTGGTGCGGTCACTTCATGGGCATGGTGGCTCGCAAGGCCGGCCGCAGCCCGCCACAGAGTTTCGGCATAGCCCGGTCCTGGCTGCGTTTCGGCGCGCCGGTAAAGCTCGCCTATGCGCGCCCCGGCGACGTCGTCGTCGTGCGCACCGGTCGCGGCTATCACGTCGGGATCCTGTCCATGCTGTCGAAATCGACGGCCCAGCTGATCGGCGGCAACCAGTCCGGCGGCGTCCGGGTCTCGCAGTTCGCACGCGGCCAGGTGGTTGGCATCAGGCGGTAGACGCGGCCCAACGAACGAGTGTATTTCAGTGCCGGCTTTCCGCGCCGATGGCGTTCGTCCTCAGGACAAGGACAGGCGCATCGCGCAGCGTCGCTCCGGTGGCAAACCATGCGCTGCTTCGGCGGCAAGGATTTGCGCGAGCCGTCGGTCGAGTTCGCTCGCCTCGAGCGTCCTGAAACCGAGCTTGCGATAGAACAGCTCGTTCCAGGAAAGATCGCGGAACGTCGTCAACGTCACCGCGGCAAGCGATGTCGCACGCGCATGCATGATCGCGGCAAGCATCAAGGTGCGCCCAAGTCCCTGCCCCTGATGGTCCGAGAGCACCGCGAGTTGCCAGATGTGCAGGACATCACCCGCAACCGCAGCGCACAGGAACCCGGTCGGCCGGTCCGCAGCATCGACCACCACGACCGACAGGCCCGTTTTCAGGAAGGCGCGATGCGCCTCCTCCGATTGCACGTCGTCATCGGCAATCCAGGCAAGCTCGGCAACGGTCCTGAACACGGCGCCGGAAGAGCGCTCGATGTCAGGCAGAAGGGCGAAGTCGCTTTCGCGTGCAGGTCGAATCAATGGCATGGTGACGCCATCCTAGCCAAGGGCAACGCCGCGTCGACCCCACCGCGACGGCCGACGAACGCCGCTGCACCACATCCGGGCAATTTAGGCTTCTCCACTTTTCTAATTTAAGTTACGCTTAATTTCCGTCTGACCAGATGCCGCGGGAGGGGCCCGCCCCCTTGGAACGGAAGCTCGCCGTGATCCTAGCTGCCGACGTCGCCGGCTACAGTCGCCTTGTCGCGGCCGACGAGGAAGGCACGCTCGCCACGCTTGGCGCCTACTTCGAGATTGTCTCGGGCCTCGTGGCAGAGCACGCAGGCCGCATATTCGGTGCGGCCGGCGACAGCATGGTCGCCGAGTTCCAGAGTGCGGTACAGGCGGTGCGTGCCGCGGTCGCGATCCAGCGCACCCTGCAGCGGCGAAACGCCGACCTTGCGCCCGAGCGGCGCATGGAGTTGCGGATCGGTCTCAATCTCGGCGACGTGGTGGTCGAGGGCAGCAACCTGCTCGGTGACGGTGTCAATGTCGCCGCACGTCTGCAGCAGGTCGCCCAGCCGGCGGATATCTGCATCTCCGCGGCCCTGCACGACCAGATTGAGGGCAAGCTCGAGTTCCCGACGAAACGGCTCGGCGAACAGAGCCTGAAGAACATCCCGCGCCCGGTGCTGGTCTACAGCGTCGGGTGGCGCGAAGATCCGGTGGGGCCGAACCGGCCGGGGATACCGCTTGCCCTGCCCGACAAGCCGTCAATCGCCGTGCTGCCCTTCGTCAACATGTCCGGAGACCGCGAACAGGACCACTTCGCCGATGGGCTGACGGAGGACATCACCACCGCGCTGTCGCTCTACCGCTGGTTCTTCGTCATCGCCCGCAATTCCTCCTTCGCCTACAAGGGACGCGCCCTCGACGCCAAGCAGATCGGCCGCGAACTCGGTGTGCGCTATCTCGTCGAGGGCAGCGTGCGCCGGTCCGGCTCCCACGTGCGCGTTACCGGACAGCTGATCGAGGCCGAAACCGGCATTCATCTCTGGGCGCAGCGCTACGATCGCGAGCTCGCAGACATATTCGTCATCCAGGACGAACTCACCCAGCACGTGGTCGCGGCGATCGAACCGGAAATCCTCATCGGCGAAAACCGCCGTGCGCTGTTGCGCGGAACGGACAGTCTCGACGCCTATGAATGCCACATGCGCGGCACGCTCCTGCACAACGCTCAGGATTCCGCCGCGCAGTTCGCCGAGGCCATCGAGTGGCAGCGACGGGCGATCGCCCTTGATCCCGATTTCGCCCGCGCACGCATGATGCTCGCCCGCTCGCTCTATGCCCGCTGCTTCTTCGGCTTCAGCGAGGATATCGAGCGTGACTGCCGTGAACTGCAGGTGGAAGCGAGCCGCGCGCTGTCGTTCGAGGAACACGACCCCTATACCCACTACGTCATGTGCCTCGCCAACTTCGCAGCCCAGCGTCCGCACGCAGCCGTCTCCGAAGCGCAGCGCGCCGTTGACCTCAACCCCAACTTTGCTCTTGCCTACATGGCGCTTGGGTGGTCGCGCATCTATATCGGCCGGTTTGCCGAAGCGCTCGAGCCGCTCTACACCGCGTTGAGGCTTAGCCCGCACGATCCCCTCGCCTACCTTTTTCTCAACCGCATTGCGCTCGCACACTACCATCTCGGCAACTACGAGGACGCGTTGCATCACGCCGAGCGGGCGCTTTCGGTCCGCCGCACCTACTTCAACCTGCTGGTGCTGATCGCCTGCCTCGGCCAGCTCGACCGCGTCGAGGAGGCGCGCAGGATCGTCCCGGAGGCGGTTGCCAATGCGCCAGCCGACCTGCCGCGCTACTGGCGCATCCTTACGCCCTATGTCGATCCCGCCCACCACGCACACTTCAACGAAGGGCTCCTCAAGGCGGGCCTCTCCATTGTTCCGTAGGCCGCCATGACACGCGCGCAACTGTTCGGCGTTCTGATCGGCATGACGGTGGTGGCCTTCTTCACCGTACTTCGCGCCAACGATCCGCAAGTTTTGCGGCAGGCGCGCGACGTCACCTTCGACGAGTACCAGCGGATCGCGCCGCGCACCTACGAGCCCATGCCGGTGAAGATCGTCGATATCGACGAAGCGTCGCTGCGCGAGCTCGGCCAATGGCCCTGGCCGCGCGACCGGCTGGCGAAGCTGACCGAGCGCCTGTCGGAGATGGGCGCCGCCGCGATCGCCTTCGACGTGCTCTTCGCCGAGCCGGACCGCCTGTCGCCGCGAACCGTCGTGCGCGACGTCGGCGGCGTCGATCCGTCCTTCATCGCCACCCTGCCGGACAATGACGAGATCTTCGCCGAAGCGATCAAGGACAAGCCGGTCGTGCTCGGATTCGGGCTTACCAACGAGGGCAGCTACCTGCCGCCGGTCAAGGCGGGTTTTGCCTTCACCGGCGAAGACGCGATGGAAGCGCCACCACGGCTGCGCGCAGCAACGCCGATCCGCCCCCAACTCGAAGCCAATGCTGCAGCACTTGGCCATATCAGCCTCAACCCCGGCTCCTCTTCGGCCGTGGTGCGCACCGCACCGCTGTTCCTGAGCGACGGCCGGCAGTTCTATCCGAGCCTGGCGCTGGAGGCGCTCAGGATCGCCCAGGGTGCGTCGACCTATGTGCTGGCCGCAGCGCCAGACGTCGCTAATACGCTGACGGCGGTCAAGATCGGTGACTTCGTCGTGCCGCTGATGGCGACCGGCGAATTGTGGCTCTGTGTGACGCCGGACACGGCCGACCGCTACATCTCCGCCCGCCGCATTTTGGCCGACGGCGAACCGTCGCCCGACATCCGCGCCGGCATCGAGGGCAGCATCGTCTTCATCGGCACCTCGGCGGCAGGTCTTCAGGACGTGCGCACCACGGCGCTCGGCCAGAACGTTCCTGGTGTTTCGATCCATGCGCAGATCGTCGAGCAGATCCTCTCCGGTCGCTATCTGGCGCGCCCCGACTGGGCCGATGGCCTCGAGATCCTCTCGATCGCGCTCGCCGGCACGCTGCTGGTGCTGCTCACGACCTTCGTCAGTCCGATCGTGGCGCTCGTCTGCGGCCTGGCGGTTACCGTGCTGGCCCTCGTCGCATCCTGGCTTGCCTTCTACTACGGCGGTCGCCTGTTCGATCCGCTGGCGCCGATCCTTGCCGCCTCCATCACCCATTTCGCCGCCACTGCCTTCCGCTTCCTGGTCACCGACCGCGAACGGCGCGAGGTCCGCCAGGCCTTCGGCCGCTATCTCTCGCCGTCACTGCTCTATCGCATCGAGCACACGCGCAACGCACTCAGCCTCGGCGGTGACGACCGTGAACTGACGGTCATGTTCGTCGACGTGCGCAGCTTCACCGAGATGAGCGAGCGTATGACGCCAACCGAGGTCGTCGCCTTCCTCAACACCCTGCTCGACGCCTTGAGCCGGCATGTGCTGGCCAACGAGGGCACGCTCGACAAGTTCATCGGCGATTCGATCATGGCCTTCTGGAATGCGCCTGTTGATGTCGCCAACCATCCGAAAAAGGCGGTGCGCGCCGCACTCGGCATGCGCGAGACGCTGACCAGGCTCAATGCCGACAATGCCTTCGGCTTCGGCGCCGACCAGGAGGTGCGCATCGGCATCGGCATCCATACGGGGCTTGCCTGCGTCGGCAACATGGGCGCCGAGACCCGCTTCAACTATTCGGCCGTCGGCGACACCGTCAACATCGCCGCGCGCATCGAAGCGGCCTGCAAGGAGGTCAATGTCGACATCCTGGTGTCGGAGGCGACGGCGCAGGCGCTGCCGGATCACGCGATGCTCGACGCCGGAGCCCTCGGGCTCAAGGGCAAGACGACGCGAACCCGCGTCTTCGCCGTCGCCGGCGACGAAACCCTGTCGTCATCGCCGGCCTTCGCCGACCTGCGGCGGCTGCACGAACGGCTCGTTACCGCGCTTGCCAGCCGCAGCCAGACAAGCCGCGGCATGATCAATGCCGCCAAGCTGAAGGTCGCGGCGCTGGCCCCGGCGCTCTCCGGCTTCTACGGCCGGATCGGCCGCCGCGCGGACCACTTCGCCCAGCCCTCAGACGATGGTGCCAAGCGCCCGGCCGAATGAGCTCAAGACGTTTCCTCGGAAATACGCACCCGTCCCATGAAGAAACGGCCACTGGGCGCTAATCGAGCGCATGTCCGCAAGATCCGCGGGTGCGCAAAAACATGTTCGGCGGGGCGCGCGGGCTTTGACGTCAGCGCTCAGACGCGCCTTGCGCCCAACGCCTCAGGCGCCCTTCAATCATGACTTGGAGCCTGGTCCTGCTGTGTGCCGGGATCGCGGCTCGGCGGATCTCCACCGCCGGAATTCTGCGGTCCCGGGTCGCCCGGATTGTCGTTGCGCGGTCCGGGATCACCGGGATTGTCGTTGCGCGGCCCGGGGTCGCCGGGGTTTTCCGTTTTCGGCCCCGGATCGCCAGGGTTCTCCGTTTTTGGGCCCGGATCTCCGGGGTTCTGTGGCTGCGGCCCGGGGTCGCCCGGATTCTGCGGCTGCGGACCCGGATCGCGCGGTTTTTCCTCGGTTGGCGGCGGCTTTTCCTCACGCGGTTTCTGTTCCACCCGCACCGGCCGCTCCGGCGTCGCACGGGTGGTGCCCTCGAACTGTGCGGCGCGCAATCCGCAACCGCCGCCCACCCAGCCCAGCGCTCCAGTCAGGCGTTGGCCGCCGGAGAGGAACGGCAGCGCCTGGGCATTGCCAAGCGCCTTGAGCGTCGTGCGGCTGACCCGTGTCGGTTGCGTGGCGCGACGGCCGGGCTTGGCGACGATGCAATCGCAGCGTTGCGTCAGTTGCCGGCAGCCACCGGGACCGCAGAAATCGGCGGCGCCGCTGAGCAGCACCACGGCGGTGGTTCCATCAGGACCGACGAAGAAATCGAACGCGGTGCCGCGAACGCCGATGGTGCCGGCCGGCGTGACGATCTCATAGGCGGAATGGCCGGACTTGCCGCTGATCCAGCGGAACGTGCCCTTGGCGGCCATGATCGTCAGCTTCTTCACCGACTTCTTGTCGTCATAGACGAACTTGTCGATGACGACCGAAGACCCCCAACCAACGGCCAGCTTGGTGCCGTCCTCGAAAACGAACTGACCGAGCCCGGACTTCGAGGTCGAAATCCGTTCGTCCTTGTAGACAGGGTCCCGTACCGCAATCGCACCACGCGCGCCGCTGACGGCCGTCCGGATTTCAACCGCCTTGCCCACCGGTTCGGCGGCAAACAGCGATGCCGGACCAAGGACCGCGGCACAAAACACGAGTGCGGCACCACGCAAGCAGAACATGGCGCCCTCCAAAGAAGTATAATTATCATGCAGCCGGCTTTCGTGTCTTGTCGCCCAAACGGCGTAACCCAGCGTCAGGCCGCAACCGTAAGGGTTAGGCACACACACGCCGGCATGTCCGTCGCCGCATGAGCCCGGGTCGGTTCCGATTGTGTTGGACGACGACGACCGGGACGTGCGCCAGCTCGGCCGCCCCGGCATGACACCGTCCGGGCCGCATTGTGCCACACGCTCCGGGCCCCTAGCCGGCGCTCGCCGCCTTTGGCCGCTGCTCGCCTGCCGCACCGATACGGCTGAGGAGCCTGGCGATCTCCAGCAGGGTCACGAAGTCGGAGAGCATCGGCACGATCTTGGCCTCGGTCATCTCGCGATAGATGTTCGGCAGCTCGAAGAAGTCGTGTCTGGACGGCAGCAGGACGATGCAGCTGTCGCCGCTGAGCGCGAGACGAACGACGTCATCGTCGAACGAACTGGAGAGGAACGCGATGGTCTTCGCAACCTCATCGATCACGCCGGCGGCAGCGGCCAGATTGTCCGTCACGAACTCGTGGCTATGATCAAGGTCGCGGCTGCCGCTCGATATCGCGCCCGGCACCTGCCACAGATCCCTGGCGTCATCGGCAGACAGCGCGACAAGGTCCCTGCTGTCGGCAGCACTGAACCCCTTGTCGATCGCGTCCAGCAGCCCGCCGAAGCGCTTCTTGCGCGCCACCAGCCAGCCCGGAAACGGAGTGTCGAGCTTGACCTTGAGCACAAGCCCGCGAAACTGATTGACGACCGAGCTGCGTTTGCTGCTCTTCTGGATGCCCAGTTGCGCCTCGCACAGCGAGAAGGAAACCCCTTCGACAGTGCCGTCGATGAGGTCTTCATAGTCGGCGACGTCGAACGCCACGAGATCCAGTCGCGTGAGCGAACCGGCAACGTCCGGCCACCCGCGTTGACTGAAGCGAAAACCATCGACGAAACCGAAGATAGCCGGCAGCAGGGCATCTTGCGTGCGCTCAAGTCTATGCCAGACCGTCTTGTCGATCTTGGACCAGGCCCAGAGCATGCCTACCACAGGCACCATCGCCAAATAATCGCCGCCGGGCACGGAAAAGTAACTCACCGCATAGGCGCAGAGCAGGACGCCGGCCACCGATCCACCGCCGATCCAGAGCCGCCGCCACCACAACTGGGCGATGACGCTCCTGCGCATCGCATTGTGTTCGGCGATCACGGCCCTGACTTTCACCAGCACCTCCGCATTCGCCAGCACCTTGGACATCTTGTCGTCCCTCGGCCTCGATTGCGTCATGCCCAAACTCCCATCCGTTCCCCCAATTCAGCTCCCCTATCCCGATCCTGACCCGCCAGCAAAAAAAACGCGCCCGGAAAGAACGCATCGAGACCATCGATGGCCAGCAGAGCCAAGAATGCTGCGATCACGAGCTGCGCCACCCGTTCAAGCATCGTGCGGTCTTCTGATCGCTGTCGTCGGGCTCGCTCTGCGCCGCAACCCTGACGCCTTGGCCGGAAAACCGCAACCATCCAGTGCCGTATATGTTGCCTTTTTGTACTCCTTCGCCCCTTTTCTTTCGACCGGACTCTCGCCATATTCCCCGCCATGACCAAAGCTCCGAAGAATGCTCCTCAGAAGCCCTCCACTCCGTCCGGTTTCGAAGAAGCGCCGCAGGCGCCTTTCTCCGGTGCGCCGCTCAGCGGCAATGTCTCCGACTGGGTGAAGCAGCTCGAGGCCGATGCGGAGGCCTCCGCCTTCGAAACCCAGCGCCAGATCGCCTCCAAGGCCGGCAAGCACCGCAAGACGGTGGAGATCGCCGCCTCCAAGGCCGCGCGCAAGGCAGCCGGTGCTGAAGACGACGCGGCGCCGAAGAAGGGCAAGAAGGGCAAGGTCGAGATCGTCGGCAGCAAGTCCGCCCGCGGCACCTCGATGGGCGGTTCGACCGACCCGAAGACGCGCGCCGCCGCCGGCCTCAACCCGGTCGCCGGCCTCGACGTGTCCTTGGAAGATGCCGCCAAGCTGACCTCCATCTCAGGCGTCACCGCCACGGTGGAAGCACTGTCGGCGCTGATCGAGAGCGGCAATCCGCTGTTCAAGGACGGCAAGCTGTGGACGCCGCATCGGCCCGCCCGCCCGCCGAAATCCGAAGGCGGCGTCGAGATCCAGATGATCTCCGATTACCAGCCCGCCGGCGACCAGCCGACGGCGATCGCCGATCTGGTCGAGGGTCTGAATTCGGGCGAGCGCAGCCAGGTGCTGCTCGGCGTCACCGGCTCGGGCAAGACCTTCACCATGGCCAAGGTGATCGAGGCGACGCAGCGTCCCGCCGTCATCCTGGCGCCGAACAAGACGCTGGCCGCCCAGCTCTATTCCGAGTTCAAGAACTTCTTCCCCAACAATGCGGTCGAGTACTTCGTCTCCTACTACGACTATTACCAGCCGGAAGCCTATGTGCCGCGCTCGGACACCTTCATCGAGAAGGAATCGTCGATCAACGAGCAGATCGACCGCATGCGCCACTCGGCCACCCGCTCGCTGCTCGAGCGCGACGACTGCATCATCGTCGCCTCGGTCTCCTGCATCTACGGTATCGGCTCGGTCGAAACCTATACCGCCATGACCTTCCAGATGAGCGTCGGCGACCGGCTCGACCAGCGCCAGCTGCTCGCTGACCTCGTCGCCCAGCAGTACAAGCGCCGCGACATGGATTTCCAGCGCGGCTCGTTCCGGGTGCGCGGCGACACGATCGAGATCTTCCCGGCCCACCTGGAAGACGCGGCGTGGCGCATCTCCATGTTCGGCGACGAGATCGACGCCATCACCGAGTTCGATCCACTGACCGGCCAGAAGACCGGCGACCTGAAGTCGGTCAAGATCTACGCCAATTCGCACTATGTCACGCCGCGCCCGACGCTGAACGGCGCCATCAAGGCGATCAAGGAAGAGCTGGTGCATCGCCTGGCCGAGCTGGAAAAGGGCGGCCGCCTGCTCGAAGCCCAGCGGCTGGAGCAGCGCACCCGCTACGACATCGAGATGCTGGAGGCGACCGGCTCCTGCGCCGGCATCGAGAACTATTCGCGTTACCTCACCGGCCGCAACCCCGGCGAGCCGCCGCCGACGCTGTTCGAATACATCCCCGACAACGCGCTCTTGTTCATCGACGAGAGCCACGTCTCCGTCAGCCAGATCGGCGGCATGTATCGCGGCGACTTCCGCCGCAAGGCGACGCTGGCCGAATACGGCTTCCGCCTGCCCTCCTGCATGGACAACCGCCCGCTGCGCTTCGAGGAATGGGACGCGATGCGCCCCGATACCATCGCCGTTTCGGCGACGCCGGGATCCTGGGAGCTGGAACAGTCCGGCGGCGTCTTTGCCGAACAGGTCATCCGCCCGACCGGCCTGATCGACCCGCCGGTCGAAGTGCGCTCGGCGAAAACCCAGGTCGACGACGTGCTTGGCGAAATCCGCGAGACGGCGGCCGCCGGCTACCGCACGCTCGTCACGGTGCTCACCAAGCGCATGGCCGAGGACCTCACCGAATACCTGCACGAACAGGGTATTCGCGTGCGCTACATGCACTCCGACATCGACACGCTGGAGCGCATCGAGATCATCCGCGACCTGCGTCTCGGCGCCTTCGACGTGCTCGTCGGCATCAACCTTCTGCGCGAAGGCCTCGACATTCCGGAATGCGGCTTCGTCGCCATTCTCGACGCCGACAAGGAAGGTTTTCTGCGCTCCGAGACCTCGCTGGTCCAGACCATCGGCCGCGCGGCCCGCAACGTCGACGGCAAGGTCATCCTCTATGCCGACCAGATCACCGGCTCGATGCAGCGCGCCATGGACGAAACCAGCCGCCGCCGCGAAAAGCAGATGGCCTACAACGAGGCCAACGGCATCACCCCGGAATCGGTGAAGGCAAAGATCTCCGACATCCTCGATAGCGTCTACGAGAAGGACCACGTCCGCGCCGACATCTCCGGCGTCGCCGGCAAGGGTTTCGCAGACGGCGGCCACCTCGTCGGCAACAACCTGCAGGCCCACCTCAACGCGCTCGAAAAACAGATGCGCGACGCCGCCGCCGACCTCGACTTCGAAAAGGCCGCGCGCCTCCGCGACGAAATCAAACGCCTCAAGGCCGCCGAACTGGCAGCGATGGACGACCCGATGGCGCGGGAAGAGGCCAAATCAATGGAAGGTGGCAAGCGATCAGGCAAGGGCGCGCCCAGCCCAATCTCCCCCCCTGTGGGGGAGATGTCCGGCAGGACAGAGGGGGGTACTGCGCCCTCCTCCTCCGACAGCTACTTCCAGAAACCCCACCTCGACGACATGGGCCGCGACATCGCCACCCCCGCCGGCGCCGACAAATCCCTGTTCCGCCGCAACACCCTCGACGAAATGACCGTCGGGCGGACGGAAAAACCGGTGACCGGTCATGTGCCGGAAAAGCCGCTCCTGACACGGGCGAAACCGGGCGTCGGGTCCTATGAGGATCCGGCGGACGAGAAGCGGCAGAAGGGGCGGACGAAGGGCAAGACGGGGCGGCCTGGGCGGTAGAGGTAAGCGGCAAGATGACGGACTTCGAAAACGAGTGCAGCCCGAGCCCGCTTACTACGAAACTCCATGAAATGAATACTTGAAACAGAACACTATAGCAGTGGCGTAGATCAAGTTACTGCACGCAATGTATTCTCCGAAATCGGTCCAAGCGTTAGAGCCCCATGGTCAAGATAGCCGCTGATCCCACCCAACTTCCGGTACTCTACAAAGGAAGAGGCCATCGGCCTCTCCGATAGGCTGATGACCACTCGCTTCCAAGAAAAACCTGGCCTGCGACTCGGAGATCGACTTCTCTAATATCCAGCGAAACAAAAACTGGAGAAGTGCCACGAGAAGAACGACCCGCCGGGTGCAGCCGCGCTATCTACTTAACCTATGCAACTGAAGTCGCGATCTCAATCGCACGGTCCATCTGGCGGTCACAGTCGGAGATCTCGCCGCTCAACGCGATCTTTCCGGTCAAGTTCTTGATCGAAGTTTTTACCTGCCTACAAGAAACAACGAATTGCCGGACCTCACCGTCTGTCATTTTATTTTTTCTAAAAGAAATGAATTCTACATACTTTTTAGCCTGCCTGTATGGATAATGCCTATTATCGTCACGATTCATTTGAAAAATAAGTATGGAATGCGCCATTTCGAATGCTTTAAAATAATCCCATAAGAAGCATCCATAATAGACGAGAATTTACTACGTTGTGCGGAAGCTCGCATGATTTCACCTAGCAGTTCAACAACCTGTCCGCGTATTCCAGATAATTTTCAATAGAACACCTTGTGCTGACTGGCCTAACATCAACGAGCGCCCATACACCCGCACCTTGCCGCCTCCCCCATTCCCCGCTACAACCACACGATGATCAAGACCGCGCTCATCGTTGCCACCTATTATGCGACGTCCCCATAGGGAGCGGCGCGTTTCGATCATGCCTTGAAACAAGCCGCCGTCAGGCGGCTTTGGTTTGTTCAGTGCTCCCTGGCGGCA
Source organism: Ensifer sp. (assembly GCF_035999135.1). Lineage (GTDB taxonomy): Bacteria > Pseudomonadota > Alphaproteobacteria > Rhizobiales > Rhizobiaceae > Ensifer. The sequence goes on along the minus strand of NZ_DASYGZ010000020.1, from coordinate 33,873 downwards.
TAGCCATGGAGAGTACCGATGACACAAACAGACGATCCCATCGATGCCTTTGAGCCGCGCTCGGCGATCACCCGCACGCTGGTCGAGCGAGGGTATGTCAACCAGGTGACTGACCTTGCCGGCATCGACGGCGCCTTTGCGGCCGGGGTCGTGCCCGTTTATGCCGGCTTCGACGCGACGGCGGACAGTCTGCATGTCGGGCATCTCATGCCGATCATGGCGCTCAGGCGGATGCAGCAGGCGGGTCACAAGCCGATCGTGCTGATCGGCGGAGGCACCACGCGGATCGGCGATCCAAGTTTTCGCTCGGCGGCGCGGCCGATGCTGTCGGAGGCGGAAATCGCGGCCAATGTCGCCGGCATCCGAAAAGTGTTCGAGCGGCCGCTGACCTTCGGCGATGGGCCGACCGACGCAGTCATGGTCAACAATGCCGACTGGCTGGACCAGATGGCCTGGATCGACATGCTCCGGGACGTCGGCAAACATTTCTCCGTCAACCGCATGCTCTCCTTCGACAGCGTGAAGTCGCGGCTAGAGCAGCAGGAGAACCTCAGTTTTCTCGAATTCAACTACATGATCCTGCAGGCGGTCGATTTTCTCGAACTGTTCCGCCGCACCGGCTGCCGGCTGCAGCTCGGCGGCGGCGACCAGTGGGGCAACATCGTCGGCGGGGTCGATCTGTTGCGCCGGATCGAGGGCGCCGAGGTCTTCGGCATGACCACGCCGCTGCTCACCACCGCCTCGGGCGTCAAGATGGGCAAGACGGCGGCGGGTGCGGTCTGGGTCAATGCCGACCGCCTGTCGCCCTACGACTACTGGCAGTTCTGGCGCAACGCCGAGGATGCCGACGTCGTGCGGTTCCTGAAACTGTTCACCGAACTGCCGCTCGACGAGATCGAACGGCTCGGCCGCGCCGAGGGTGCTGCGCTCAACGCGGTGAAGGAACGGCTCGCCAACGAGGCGACGGCGCTGGTGCACGGGGCGGATGCCGCGCGGCGGGCAGAGGAAACGGCACGGCAGGCTTTTGGCGCAGGCGAAGCGGCCACGGGACTGCCGATGGTGGTGCTCAGCGAGGAAGAGAAAGCCGCGGGCATTGCGCTCACCAACCTGCTCGTGCGCGCCGGCATGGCGGCCTCGAAGAGCGCGGCACGGCGAGCGATTGCCGGTCGTGGCGTTCGGCTCGATGGCGACGTGGTGGAAGACACCGAGACGAAGGTGTCCGTCGCCGCAGGTCCGGTCCGTGTGTCGCTCGGCCGCAAGCGCCATGCGGTGGTGAGGTAGAACGGCTCGGCGGACCCAACTCTGCCGCTCTCGTGTAAGGGCCTGTCGCGGGCTTTCGGCAGCGTCGCGTCCGCGGCGCGGCCGGCGTTGCCGCCCAAGATGTGGAACGCCGCACCCGGACGACGCGTGTCTCTCGCCGCGCGGACGCGCAGCGGCTGGATCTCTGTGACGAGCACAGAGATGAGGGCGGAGATGGTTGCTGCCGCCTGGTACGAAGGAAACACCACCGAGTACATGCAGAGTTCCCTGGCACCTCTCCCCTGGGGACTGCAACGCACGATGTGTCAGCGATCTCCACAAACATCTGTCAGCTATCTCTCCGGCCTGAACATCTGTCACAGCGACGAGGGCTGATTGAGGGCTGCAGCCGCTCGGCACGAACGTAGATACCACCGCGTGCGTACAAGTGTCGCCAGATGGCCGCGTAAAGCTGGTACCGCTTGAAGCTATGCCGGACCCACCGTCAGCCCGACGGCCCTCGCCTCGGGCCGATCGGCGGCATCGGATCGCAGAATCACGGCGGTATCGGAAGACGTCCCTAGACCAGCCCAAACCGCCGTCATTCCTGTGCCTGTCACAGGAATCCAGCAGCGTCGCGTCCGCGGCGCGAAAGGAGCTGCCGCCCGACGCCTGAACGTCGCTTCGTCGCTCGGCATCTCCCGCCGTGCGGACGCACGACGGCCGCATCCCTGTGACAGGCACAGGGAAGAGGGTCGAGAGGGCTGCAACCGCTCGGCACGAAGGAAAAAAACACCACCGCGTGCGTACAGTCTCGCCCGGCAGCTCTCGCCCGGCCATGGGCTGATGAGTGCCAGCACCGCCCCCACTCGCCGTCATTCCTGTGCTCGTCACAGGAATCCAGCAGCGTCGCGTCCGCGGCGCGGGAGGAGACACCGCCGTCGCTCGGCATCTCCCGCCCCCTGTGACGAGCACAAGGAAACAGGGCGGAGCGGGTTGCGTCAGCCCGTGGCCATCTTCCAGCGGGCCGGAGTGCGGCGCTGGCACCCGCCCAACTCCAGCACCGTCACGGCAGTGGTCAGACGGCTGCCGCGACCTTCGTCTCGGGTGCTGACACATCTCCACCGAACCGCTCGCCCCATTGGCAGAGGGCCTCCGCAGCGACGTTCAGCGCGGCACCGCGCTCGGTCAGCGAATAGACCACCTTCGGCGGGATTTCCGCATAGGTCGCGCGGGCAACGAGGCCGTCGGCTTCGAGTTCGCGCAGCTGCTGCGCCAGCATCTTTTCGCTGATCTCGGGGATCGCCTGGCGCAGCCGGCCGAAACGGCGGGCGGCTTTGCCGAGCTCGCAGAGAATATCGACCTTCCACTTGCCTTCGACCGCCCTGAGCGCGGTCGCAAAACCGCAGTTTTCCATTGAACCCGTCACGTCATCCTCCCTTACGTCGCGGTAAGCGCTTACCAGCCGGTGCGTATTGCGACCCGCCGCTGCCACCTTACGTCTCAGCCGCGACGACAATCCGTCGCTCTGGCAATCGCCGCGGGCAGGCTTGAAACCGGCGTCCCGCGCCAAGGATATGGAGACTGGGAATGCAACCTGCAATCACCGTTTTGGGAACGGGACGCATGGGATCGGCACTGGCGCATGCGCTCATCAAGGCCGGGTATCCGACGACCGTGTGGAACCGCACGCCGGCAAAGGCAGCGCCGCTTGCCGCCGCAGGCGCCAAGGTCGCCGCAGACGTGCACGATGCCGTCGCCGCGTCCGAGGTCGTCGTCGTCAATGTCAGCGACTACCACGCGACCGAAGGCCTGTTGCGCAACGGCGCAATCGCCACAGCGCTCAAGGGCAAGCTCGTGATCGAATTGACCTCGGGCACTCCCGATGGCGCCCGCGAGGTGGCCGCCTGGGCAGAGCGACACGGCATCCGCCATCTCGACGGGGCGATCATGGCGACACCGGATTACATCGGCACGGAAGCCGGAACCATCCTCGTGTCCGGTCCGGCGGACGTGTTCGAGGCGGGCCGGGGCGCGCTTGGCGCGCTCGGCGGCAATATCCGGTTTATCGGCGAGGATCCGGGCCTTGCCAATGCGCTCGACAGCGCCCTGCTGGCGCTCATGTGGGGCGCCCTGTTCGGCGGGCTGCAGGCGATCGCCGTTGCGCGTGCCGAGGCGATCGACCTCGGTACGCTCGCCAAACAATGGAGCGCGACGGCGCCTGTTGTCGACGGCCTGGTCTCGGACCTGATCAAGCGCTGCGCCGCCGGGCGCTACGCCGCCGACGACGAAACGCTCTCTTCCGTCTCGCCGCATTACGGCGCCTTCCATCACCTGGTCGAGCTGATGAAGGCCCGCGGCATCGACCGGACGATCACCGACGGCTACGAGACGATCTTCCGCCGTGCGATCGACGCCGGCCACCTGCACGACGATTTCGCCTCGCTGTCCCAGTTCATGGGGCGGCCAGAGTAGGACGAGAGAACGAACGGCGCGGCGGTCGGGGGCCGCGCCACCGCAGGCGGACGGTCCGGTTATCGCGACATGAGATTGCTGTTGCCGGCAAATCCCCCGGCCTCGTCGGCGACACGGGCAGTCCGCCTGGTCGAAGCGGCGGCCGATCGCCATGGAGCAGACTTCACGCCGTCCCGTCGCGCCACGATCCTTGCGGCAAGCGCCGGGAGGCAAGCGCGCGTGGCGTGTTACTTCGCCGCCGCCCCGGCGCTTGCGGCACTTGCCGGATTGAGCACGCCGACCAAAGCCTTGCCATCGGTGAAATAGGGATCACCGCCGCCGTTGCGGCCGTTGCTGGTGGCGCCGACACCGGGTATCTCGTAGGTTTCAGCCACCTGCCCGGCCTTCTCAAGGTCGCCGATCACCAGATCGCGTTCGGCGTCGAGATCGGGGCCGATGTGGTGGGTGATCTGGCCGGTGTCATGGCTGAGGCCCACGCCGCGATCGAAGCTCGCCGAACCGAGCCAGAGCGGGCCGTTGCCCTGCCCGGCCGTCGCGGTCTGCCAGAAGCGCACATGGTTGCGCTGGTCAGCGCTGCGGCCGACTGGCTTCTCGAAGGCGAGATCCTGCTTGCGCCCCTCGTAAAACAGCGGACTGACGGGCGCATCCAGATCCGGACGATCGAGCGCGACGCTGAGGCCGATGTCGACCGACGACCGGAGCGTGACCTTGTCAGCTGCATCCCAGCCGGCAGCGGCAAAGGCGCGGATCAGCTGCTCGCGGGAGCCGACCAGACCGACATTGATCGGGTCGCCGGCAATGCCCTGCTCCGTGGATGTCACCATCGGGTTGAGCGGGACTTTCCGCCTGGAATCGCGGAAGAGCCAGAGGTCGGGGACGAGCAAATAGCTGATGGCGAGGTAGGCGGCGAGCATCGCCGCCAGAAGCAGAAAGGCTGCGCGCATCCTCAGGCGACGGCTCATGCCACTCTCCTGCGCTCCAGGCTTGACCGAAAACGCCCGACCATCGGGACAGGGCAACCATGACACCGATGGCGACGGCTGCACAGCGGCGCAGGCAATACCATACAGACAAGGTCGCGCGCGACCGCTGCCGGCTTCGCGGTGGCGGTCAGGACGGGATGCGAACGCGGCGGACGCGCTATTCGGCCGCGTGCGCCTTCACCTCCAGCGCTTCCAGCTCGTAGGAATAGCCTTCGAGCATCTCATAGGCCTGCTCGATGGTCTTGATCTGCTCGTCGGTGTTCTTGATCGCCTCGGCGATCGAGCGCGAGCGGGCGCGCAGCATCGAGCCGAGCACGTCGGTCTCCGGCCGGCGGCCGAGCCGGTCGAGATGCTTGCGCACCCGGGCGCGGTGGCGCTCAAGCTCGAGGATGTGGAAGCGGCTCTTGACGATGTCGTCGGAGAGCTTGCGGCGCATGGCGGCGACCGGATCGAAGCTGCCGGGCTCGCGCTCGTCGAGAATGAAGTCGTTGACGAGCGTTTCCAGCATCATCAGGCCCTTGAGGTCGCGCGGATCGGCGAGCTGCGGATCGTAGCCTGTATCGTCATAGACCTTGCGGCGCACGGGATCCTTGAGCAACTCATAGGCCACCTGCAGCCGCGCAAACTGGTCGGGATCGCCGCCGGAATCCGGATGCGCCGATTTCGCCGCCTTGCGATAGGCGTTGCGGATCGCCTGATTGTCGGCGTCCCGTTCCAGTCCAAGCATTTCGTAAGGGTCGATCACGCTGTCCCCTCTATGTCTGTCACTTCCGCCACCCGCTCGAGCCGGCCGGCGCACTCAAAACGCGTCATGCATCGGGCGAAGGCCCGTCCGGATCTGGCGACCATCTTACGCCGGTCCCGCCGATCCTCCATCGTCCGCTTCCGCGTCCGACGGCTCTGGCTAAACCATGCGCCGCGGAGACGGAACCAACCTTCGGTAAAACCTGCGCGTTATCCCGAAGATGTGCAAGCCTGCCCCTCCACGCAGAGTGAGAGGCCGCACGTGCTGTCGGTGCGCACGTTCGAACCGGCGAAGGACGAAATTGTGTCGACAAGCCGGCCATCCCCGGGTTTTCTTGCATCGGGCAAACGCTTGGCGGAGAAAGCGCCGGCCGCCTGCAAATCCCGCCGCGCGCCGGCCTGGCGCGGCGCACAAGGCGCTTGCCTTTTTTTGCAAATCCTGTCACTTCTTGCGCCGTTCGGGCGATTTCTATCCCGGAGACTGGACTTGCAACTGCGCCTGGCCTCGTGCCTGGACTGCCGGCAGCGGCACCGTAGACGTCTTTTCCCCGATATCGTGACCACTCGACGCCTTTCCGCTTGCAAGCGGAAGACGAGATGCCCACATCCCCCAGGGGGCGCGGGCAACGCAAATTGACTGAAGGAAAAGGACTTCTTCCATGGCCACCAAGGGCATCGTAAAATTCTTCAACCAGGACAAGGGCTTCGGCTTCATCACGCCGGATGGCGGCGCGAAGGACGTGTTCGTACACATCTCCGCCGTTCAGGCCGCTGGCCTCGCAACCCTCAAGGATGGCCAGCAGGTCACCTTCGACACCGAGCCGGATCGCATGGGCAAGGGCCCGAAGGCCGTCAACATCCAGGCTGCCTAAGCCGGATCGTCCAGTCGGACACTTATTTGGAAACGGCGCTCCGCAAGGGGCGCCGTTTTCGTTTGGGAGCCGTGGGGCGGGTTCGCGACCGCTCCACACCCTCCGTCATGCCCGGGCCTGGCCCGAGCATCCAACCCCGGGATTTCATCCAGGACGACGGACGCGCCCTTTGTAACCTTGTGAATGGATCCTCGGGTCAAGCCCGAGGATGACCGCGGGCCTCGGGTCAGGCCGAGGATGACCGGGGCCTCGGGCCAGGCCCGGGATGGGGCGTGGAGACGTTTCAGTCACGCTCCGTCAGCTGGCATTCCGCATCGCCGCAATGCCTTGGCGCAGCATCTACTCCGCCGCCTGCTTGGCCACGGTTGCCTCGAACACGGCATCGAAGGCCGCATGGATCACCTCTGGCCCTGCGCCCTGGCGGGTCGCGTCGGAGGACAGGATCTGGCGATAGCGCCGCGCGCCGGCCCAGCCCTGAAACAGGCCGACCATATGGCGCGTCACATGGTTGAGGCGACCGCCACTGGCGATATGAGCGCTCGCATAATCCGCCATGGCGTCGCGAACCCCGGACCAGAAATCGAGATCGAGGCGATGCCCACGCTCGGAAAACGCCGCTGCATCCAATGCCACCGGACCAGCGCCCGTCAGCGGATGCGGGAAGTGCCCATCGGCCGACGTCAGCATCGCGCTGTCGTGATAGGCCGCGCGGCCGAGCATGACACCATCGACATGCGGCAACTGCTGAAGGGCCTGGCTCAACGTCTGAAGACCACCGTTGATGCCGATGAAAAGATTGGGGTTTTCCTGCTTCAGCCGATGGACGAGACCGTAGTCGAGCGGCGGGATCTCGCGGTTCTCCCTGGGGCTCAGCCCCTGTAGCCAGGCCTTGCGCGCATGCACCCAGACGGCATCCGTGCCGGCGTCCACCACTTGCGACACCAGCGTGCGCAGCGCCACTTCCGGATCCTGGTCGTCGACGCCGATGCGGCACTTGACCGTCACCGGGATCTTCACCGCCGCCTTCATCGCCGAAACGCAGGCCGCCACCGTCTGCGGCTCCTGCATCAGGCAGGCGCCGAAAGTGCCCGACTGCACCCGGTCCGACGGGCAGCCGACATTCATGTTGATCTCGTCATAGCCGAAGTCCTCGGCGATCTTCGCAGCCGCCGCCATCTTGTCCGGGTCGCTGCCGCCCAGCTGCAGCGCGACCGGGTGCTCCAGGCCGTCGTAGCCGAGCAGCTTCTGCTTGTCGCCGCGCAGGATCGCGTCGGCAACGATCATCTCGGTATAGAGCAGCGTATTGAGCGACAACTGTCGGGCAAAGAAGCGATAGTGCCGGTCGGTCCAGTCGATCATGGGCGCAACGGCAAACACGGGGCCCTTGAAGTACCTGCCCGTTTCCGCCCTGTCAGCCGTTTGCGCCGTCGTCATCATGTTTCGTCAGCTCTTGCTTTCGCCCTCATCGGACCATTTCGCTGATGCGATTGCTACAATCTAGCAAAAGGTCAGGGGCCTGTCGTAAATCGATGGGCAGCGTCGTCGACGTGATTGCGCCGCAAGGGGCGGACATCGGCTGCTGCGCTGCCCCCATAACGCCAAAGGGCAAAACAGTCCAGAGCGAGGCGCCGGCTCTTGAGTGTCGGGTGCTGCCGAAACGACGGGAAAACGGCGCGACCGTTCGCGTCCAGGTCGTTTACAATTCGCAATTTTTGTTTAGTTAGGGCCGACTGCCGCAACGAGGAATTGATGTCAAATCTTGTCAACACGGTCTGGATCGGCAAGCAGCTTGGACCTGTGCATGCCGCCTGTTTGCGATCCTTTCTACGCAATGGCTACGACGTGGTGCTGCATTCGTTTGGAATGCCGGACGATGCGCCCGAAGGCGTGAGATTGTTCGACGCCAGCAAGCTGATGACCTTGCAGGAAATCGACGTTTTCCGAAAAACGAGCATGTTGGCTCTTGCTTCGGATATCTACCGCTATCGCATTCAACGCGAGAACATGGGGCTCTATGTCGACTGCGATGTATATTGCCTGAGACCCCTCGAAGAAACTGACTACGTCTTCGGCTGGGAAAGCTCCAAGCTGATCGGCAGCGCGGTTCTGAAAATTCCGTCTGAAAGCCAGCTGTTGCGAGAGCTTCTGCAAGCGTCCGAGGACCATCACTTCATTCCGCCGTGGGTACCTCCGCGCAAAAGGAACAAGATGGCGCTGCGCAAGAGGTTCGGTTTTCCGGTTCACGTCGCAGATCAGCCCTGGGGTGTCATCGGCCCGCAACTTCTGACGCATTATGCGCGCGAGCTGGGTCTGGCAGAGCAAGCATCGAGCATCGACGCGTTTTACAACCTGCATTTCGAATGCACGGGCCTGCTTTACGAACCGGGACTTTCGGTCGAGGACCTCACGACCCGGCGGTCGTCTTTTCTGCATCTGTGCAACTCGCGCCTGAAGCCGACTGGCGTTCCCGCAGGCAGCCCCATGCATGAGATCCTGACCGCGTGACGTCGGGTGGCGATTGGGAGGGTGACGTCTGTGCGTCGCCCTGCCCGTCATTCGAGCAAGGGACTTCGGCGGCACGCTTCGGGCTGCGCTGCCACGATTGACAGCGACCGGCTTACCCGAAAGGCACCACCGTCCAGCGGTAGCGGATGCTGCGCAGCAGGAACGGCGGCAGCGCTGCCGCCTGAAGGGACAGCCGCTTGACTTCGCGCCAAAGCTTCTGGTGCGGCGCGAGCTTCCGTTTGGCGCGAACGGCCATGCCCGGCGCCTTCCGGATCGTGCTTCCATGCGCCGGATCGGCGCTGTCGAGCAGGATGCCCTGGATGCAGATCGCCGGAACGAGCTGGTGAACGTTGAAGCCGGCGGGCCTTTGCACCTGGTCATCAAACATGAAGTGGTCGACCGGGCACGGCAGGGAACCATCCGAAAGCGCAAGCAGCTGCTCCGCATAGGCGCGCGAGATCACGTATCCGCCCGTGCCGACATGACACCCCCTCAATTCATGGACCGAGCGACCGGAGTCGGCAAGGATCTGTGACCGGCTGAGAAAGACCTTCTGCCGGAAGGTTTCGATCTTCAGGAGGCCCACCGCGGCCGGTATCCAGTCCGACGACGACAGGCCGCTCGCCGCATCCGGCGAGAAGAACACATCATCCTCGATGACGGCGCCATAGGCATCCGGTCCCGCGGCAATCAACTGCCAGCACTTGCGATGGCTCATGAAGCAGGCGATTTCCGCCTTGTTCATGCGCTTCCAGAGCTTTGACACGGGTTGCAGTGCCAGAACGTCGTCGCCAAGGATACGGCCATCGACGGCCGAGACCCGTTCGAAGGACAGGCCGCGCTGCGAAAACTGGCCTGTCACATGAACCAGTCGCTCGGGCGAACGATCAAGATTGATCACCAGGATGCGCATCGGGAACTTTCTGTGTCTTTCCATCGGGGCGTGCACGGGCTCGGGGCAAGAGCCTTCATGCAGGCTGTGGCCGACATCATGGCTACGAATACAAACCGGAGAAACGTCCGAAAAAATATCTTAAATCAACGGTATCAGGGACGGCTATCACGGATCTGCGGTTGTCACAACGACCAGGGCGCGAGCAATCCGCTTTGCACAACGAACGATCTCGTCACCCCGGCCGCCAGTCTGCCGCCGCCCTATTGGTTTCCATTTTGTTAAACAGAATCGCCGAATGTCCCGCATCGACATGATCGTCGTCGGAGCAAAGACATGAGCTACGATTGGAGCGGCGCACGACGCCGGCGCACAATAGCGACCATCATCGGCGCGGCATTTCTGTTGCTGGCGCTCGCAGCCACGGTTGCCGCAGCCGTCGCCAAGGGGGTGCTTTGATCGCACCCGCCCCACATCGCTGGATTGCAGCGCCGGCTTTTGCTTGCGCGCAGCCGCTGTAGAAGCCCCCGCCGGACACGCGCGCCCGCCGGATCGACGGGCTTGACGGCGCAACCGGACAGGACTAGGGCAGCTTTCCTGTATCGTTACCGGTAGCAGGAACAAGGACGAATTCCATGAAACGTGCGATTGCGGCACTCCTTACGCTTCTCTTGGCTGGGTGCCAGTCGATGGAGTTGGAAGCGCCCGAAATCGCAAAGCCCAAGCCGGTCGCCCCCTCCGTTCCCACGCTGTCGGGTGACGCGCTCCAGGCCTTTCTCGTCGGCAAGACGCTGCGCTACACACTCAATGGCGTGAACTCCACTTTCTACGCCGACGGCCGCTACGGATACCGGGATTACGAAGTGCGCGACGGCGGCAGCTACGCAATCACCGGCGACGAGGTCTGCATCACCTTCGAGGACGGCGGGCGACGCTGCGACCAGTATGCGCAGATCGGCGCTGACTATTACCGCATCGAGGAAGGCGGCCGCCGTACCAAGGTGGACCGCGTGGTGCCGGCGGCCTAGCGGCGCCGCAAGCAGCCGCGACCAGGAACACGAAACGTCCGGACGAGGCAGGATCGCCTCGGTGCGCGCGTTGTGCATGTTCGCGCTCGACACCCCGACGCCCGACCCGAGCTGACCCCTCATTCCCAAGGGGTTCAATTCGCATTCGTTCTGCCATAGTGCGCTCAACGACCGGCAGAACACGGCGTGCGGGAGGAACAGGTGGCCCCTTTGCGTGCGACACAGTGCCTGGCCCTGTCAAAGGGCGACATGGACAGGCTGCAACGCGTCTTCGATGCGCTGTGCCTCGAACAGGGATGGGCTCGCGACGGCGAACGGGCGCGCCGGCACGCCCGGATGCTGATCGACGACTATCTCGCAGGCAATACCAACGAAGGCCGCCTGCTAATAGCCGGCCGCGCCTTTGCCGAACGCTTGCAACATGATCGGTTGCTCTAACGGGCACCAGGAGCGAATTGGGAACCCTCCTCCCCGCCAGTGTCGCAGACCCAGAAGGAAGGCCCGCATGGCTGATCGTCGCCAGGTCGCGCGACGAGACATTCATAGATACTTCCAAAGATTGCAACGCGCCGTAACGGCACGGAAAAGCTGCTTACAAATGCCGACTCCTGCGCTACATTAGAGAGATCGACTGCGATTACCCCTGAGAGGAGCCAGGGGCCGGCAGTCGCAATGCGATGTTCATTGAGATGATCTCGAGGAGGAGACGCATGCAAGTCATCTGGAAACAGCCGATCGAGCTCGACTTTGTGAGCGGCGACTGCCGCACCGTCAAAGGCCCCTCAGACGCGCTCGCTTGTCTGGCAGATCATTGGCCCCGGCGTGGCCCGTTCTATGTCGCCGCCCGCAGTGCCTGCCGCGCCGCCATCGACGGGCGCCGCACGGCCGAAGAGGCGCGATCGCTGTTCATCTCGGCTGCCGAAGAGGCCGACCTGAACACCCACTGAGGCGTACCGGACGGCGCATCGACGCCGCCGCTTGGCAACAGGGCAGTCGCGCGTGCCGCCGGTTCGCGCAGGAAATGAGATTTTTTGTTTGAAACGACTTTATTGAACGACGCCGGGCCTGGGCGGTACCATTTGGTGGCTACATGCCCGAAATCTGCATCTTTTCGGCACACAATCGCCTGATCACGCATGAATTTCCCAGAAATGGTCAGATTTCTGTCGCGAAGCCTTCATTTCTCTGGCCTATATTCTGAGGTGCCTCACAAAAACCAATTTCGGAGCGTTTAGTCCCTATCAAGGGAATTTCAAAAAAAACGATATACGGGAGAGAATATATGAGCGAGAGCAATCTCTATCGCATCGTTGAAGTCACCGTGAAGCGTGAAGGTGGCCGCCGCGATATCGGCATCATGACCGTGCGCCAGGCCCTTGAGCTTCCCCAGGTTCCCAGCCTCGAATACAGCCATCCCGAGCTCAACTCGCGCTCGGATGGTCGGTTCCTGACCAGAGCCCAGTTGCAGGCCTACGCGCACTGCGCCTGACATTTGCCATAGGCGGCGCCTGACGTGGCGCCGTAATCTTGCGCGCCTGCACGGGCGCGCCCAAACCGCAAAAACCAGCCTCAAACCTTCGTCTTATTTTTCAACGGATCGATTCCGATTCGGGAATTTATGCAGTAACGTCCGGATTCTTCGCCGCTCGACCGGGACCAGACCCGGTCGAGCGGCGAATAGAACCAAACACGGCGGCCCTTCTGCCCTTCGGCCAGGCGGGCGCCCGAATCCGGACAATCATGGAAACGATCATCCCCCCTCCGCCGCCCGTCCTCTTGCCGATTTCAGGCAGCCTTGTCGGATTTCCGGTTCGCCGCGTCTATTGCGTCGGCCGCAACTACGCCGCCCATGCGATCGAAATGGGCCACGACCCCGACCGCGAGCCGCCGTTCTTCTTCCAGAAGAACCCGGACAACCTGCTCGCCGCGGGCAACAGCTTCCCCTACCCGCCGCTGACCACGGACGTGCACCACGAGGTCGAACTCGTCGTCGCTCTGAAGCGCGGTGGCAGCGAGATCGCCGTCGAGGACGCGCTGGAATGCGTGTACGGTTACGCGGTTGGTATCGACTTCACCCGGCGCGATCTGCAGGCGGAAGCCAAGAAGGCGGGCAAGCCCTGGGCCGCGGCCAAGGCCTTCGAGCATTCCGCCCCGGTCTCGGCGATCGCGCCGGCCGAAGCGATCGGTCACCCGGTCAACGGCAACATCTGGCTGAAAATCAATGGCGAGATCCGGCAGCAAGGTGATCTCGACCAGATGGTCTGGAAGGTGCCGGAGGTGATCGCCGAATTGTCGAAGCTGTTCACGCTGGCACCGGGCGACATCATCATGACCGGCACGCCCTCGGGCGTCGGGCCGGTCGTGCGCGGTGACGAAGTCACCTGCGGTGTCGATGGCGTAGCAGCGCTTGCGATCACCGTCGCCTGAGCGAAACAGCTGAGCACGCGGGCCGCCCGCGTGCTCTTCGGCCCTGAAGGGCCCAATTTGCGAAAGGACAGAATGGATGCCGCTCTACGCCCTTGGATCGCTTCGCCCTCAGACCCCGCCACCGGGCGGCTACTGGGTGGCGCCAGACGCGAATGTCATCGGCCAGGTGGAAATCGGCGCTGAGGTCGGCATCTGGTTCGGGGTGACGCTGCGCGGCGATAACGAGCCGATCCGGCTTGGCGCCCGGACCAACGTCCAGGAAAACGTCGTCATCCACGTCGACCCCGGTTACCCGGTGACGATCGGCGAAGGCTGCACCATCGGCCATGGCGCGATCATCCATGGCTGCACCATTGGCGACAATTCGCTGATCGGCATGGGGGCGACGGTGCTGAACGGCGCCAAGATCGGTCGCAACTGCCTCGTTGGCGCCAATGCGCTGGTGACGGAAGGCAAGGAATTCCCCGACAATTCGCTGATTGTCGGCGCACCCGCCAAGGCGATCCGCACGCTGGACGACGCGGCCGTCGAAGGGCTGAAGCGCTCGGCCGACCATTACGTCAAGAACTGGCGGCGCTACGCGTCGGATCTCACCCGTCTGGACTGACGCGCCCTCAGGGTTCCAGGATGCGGTTCCGTTCCGATTGGCGGCCGCGAAATTACGCGCAGCTCTGGCAATGACCGCGAATCTCGATCGTCGTCTTCTCGGTCTTGAAGTTCTGCGCCCTTGTCAGTGTCGTCAGCCGCTGCTCGATCGCCTCGTCATGGAATTCCGTCACCTGGCCGCAGCCCTCGCAGATGGTGAAGGCGGTAACGCCGTGGTCGTGCTCGTGGTCGTGCGGGCAGCTGCAGGCGACAAAGGCGTTGAGGCTCTCCAGCCGGTGGACCATGCCGTACTCGAGCAGCTTGTCGAGCGCGCGGTAGACCTGCAGCGGCGCGCGAAAGCCGTGGTCACGCAGCTTGTCGAGAATGGTGTAGGCGCTCATCGGGCCTTCGGAATGGCTGAGCGCATCCATCACCAGCGTCTGGTTCTTGGTCAGTTGCGGGTTCGCCATCAGTGGTGCCCTCCAGGCGTGGAATGGTGCGCCGCCTCAACCGGACGGCGACCGATCGGTAGCAGACTCAGAACAAAAAGCCCAACGGCTGCAACGACGATAGATGGTCCGGATGGCGTATCCCAGTGGAGCGAGCCGAAAAGTCCACCGGTAACCGCAAGCGCACCGATGACGGACGCGAGCACCGCCATCACCTCGGGCGACGTCGAGAACCGCCGCGCGGTCGCAGCCGGGATGATCAGCAGCGAGGTGATCAGGAGGATGCCGACGATCTTCATGGCGATAGCGATGACCAGCGCCATCAACAGCATGAAGAAGAGCCGCGTGCGCTCGGGCTTCAGCCCCTCGGCTTCCGCCAGCTCCGGATTGACGGTGGAGGCGAGCAGCGGCCGCCAGAGATAGACGATGGCGAAGATGACGAGAATGCCGCCACCCCAGATGATGTCGATGTCGGATTCGGAGACCGCGAGAATGTCGCCGAAGAGGAAGCCGACGAGATCGATGCGCACCCAGGTCATGAAGGCGACGATAACGAGGCCGATGGACAGCGCCGAATGGGAGAGAATGCCGAGCAGCGCATCGGTTGAAAGCGCCCCGCGGCGCTGCAGGAAGAGCAAGAGCAGCGAGACGACCGAAGCAACGATGAACACGCTCAGCATCAGGTTGAGCTCGAGAAGCAGCGACAGCGCCACGCCGAGCAGCGCCGAGTGCGCCATGGTGTCGCCGAAATAGGCCATGCGCCGCCAGATGACGAAGCAGCCGAGCGGCCCGGCCATGACGGCGATGCCGACGCCCGCGATCAGCGCGCGCACGAAGAAGTCGTCAAGCATCGCGCTTCTCCTTGACATCGTAGCCCTGCAGACGCGTGTGATGGCCGCAGCCGCAGTCCTCGCCGTGATCGTGCACGTTTTCCTCGTCGTCGTGGTGGTGGCCGTCACCCGGGTAGCAATGCTCGGTGATCGAACCGTCCGCATGCAGCACCCGGCCATCGGGCAGATGGGTGTGGTCGTGGTTGTGGCTGTAGACCGCAAGCGTGCTGGCGGCGCGCCGCCCGAAAAGCTTCTGATACTCCGGGCTCTGGCTGACGGCCTGCGGCGTGCCGCGGCAGCAGACATGACCGTTGAGGCAGACGACCGTATCGGTCTCGGCCATGACGATATGCAGGTCGTGCGAGATCAGGAGAATGCCGCAGCCGGTGCGGTTGCGGATCTGCTTGATCAGCTCATAAAGCGCGATCTCGCCGCTGAAATCGACCCCTTGCACCGGCTCGTCGAGCACGAGCAGGTCCGGCTTGCGGGCAATCGCGCGCGCAAGCAACGAGCGCTGGAACTCGCCGCCCGAAAGATGCTGGACTTCGGCTTTGGCCAGGTGCAGCACGCCGGTCGCCGACAGCGCCTCTTCGATCTCCCGACCCTTGAGCGGCCCGGTCAATGTCATCAGTCGCTCCACCGTGAGCGGCAGCGTCCAGTCGACCGAAAGCTTCTGCGGCACATAACCAACCTTCAGGCCCGGCTTGCGCTCGACATGGCCCTCGTCAGGCTTCAAGACGCCGATCGCGGTCTTCGCGGTCGTCGATTTGCCCGAGCCGTTCGGGCCGATCAGCGTGACGATCTCGCCGGGGCTGATCGAGAATTCGACGCCCCGCACCAGCCAGCGTCCGTTGCGGCGCACGCCGGCATTGCTGAGATTGACCAGCGGCAGCGTCTCTGGGGAGCGGAAATTCAGCATGGAAAAAATTCCGGATTGGGTGATTGCCACTGGCTATCGCACACGTTATAGCATAACGCAATTGATGTAATAACATTACATGACGACTTCAAGGCCATCAATGGCCTTCTGGAGCGATAGCTTTGCATGCCCGCCAGCGCCTGGTCCATGGGACCATCGGCGCCATTCAAGCCCGGAGACCCCGATGAAATCGACTTCCGCCCTGCTTTTCGCCTCCACCATGCTTCTCGTCTCGCCGGCTCTTGCAGCCTCTCCCAATGTGGTGGTTTCGATCAAGCCGATCCACTCCCTCGTCGCCTCGATCATGCAGGGCGTGGGCGAGCCGTCGCTGATCGTCGAGGGTGCCGCCTCCCCCCACACCTACAACATGAAGCCCTCCAACGCGTCCGCACTGCAGGCGGCAAAGGTGGTGTTCTGGGTCGGCCCGGGGCTTGAGGCCTTCCTCGACAAGCCACTCGATACGCTGACGACAGGCGCCAAGGTGGTCGAGCTCAGCGAAGCGCCCGGTATCGAGAAGCTGAAATTCCGCGAAGGCGGCGCGTTCGAGGCGCACGACCATGGCCATGAGGGCGAAGAGGGCGATCAGCATGCCGAGGGCGAGGCCGGGCACGATCATGCCGCGGCCCCCGAAATGGGCGCTGCCCACGATCATGGCCACGATCATCACGACCATGGCCACGGCGACACCGACCTGCACATGTGGCTCGATCCCTTGAATGCCAAGGCGATGGCAGCCCAAATCGAAAAGACGCTCGCCGAGGCCGATCCGGACAATGCCGGCGCCTACAAGGCCAATCTCGAAGCACTGAACACGCGGCTGGATGCCCTCGACGCCACGCTCAAGGAGACGGTGGCGCCGGTCAAGGACAAGCCCTTCGTCGTCTTCCATGACGCCTACCAGTATTTCGAGCACCGCTACCAGGTTCGTGTCGCCGGCTCGATCACCGTCAGCCCGGAGGTCCTGCCGGGTGCGGATCGCCTGTCGCAGATCCACGCCAAGATCAAGGAACTGGGCGCCACCTGCGTCTTTGCCGAGCCGCAGTTCGAGCCGAAGCTGATCAATGTGGTGATCGAGGGAACGCCGGCGAAATCCGGCACGCTCGACCCGGAGGCCGGGACGCTCGATGCCGGCCCCGATCTCTATTTCCAGATGATGGAAGGCATCGGCACGTCGCTGAAGGCCTGCCTTTCCTCCGCCAGCTGATCCGTCCTCCCAAGACGGTCCGGGTGGGCGCCTCCTGGCTCGGCTCTGGTGAGCGCCCGCCCCTCTCGCCGTGATTCTCGGGGCCGCCTTATTCGGAACCCTCTCACCGTCATGCTCGGGCTTGACCCGAGCATCCCTCCCCGGGCGATGGCTGATAACCGGCGATGGTTGCGCGCCTGAGGCCTGGATCCTCGGGTCAAGCCCGAGGATGACCGGAGGATAGGCCACGCGACAACGGAAAGCTCGCGACAGCGATCCGGCAGCCCGGCATTCGGCGCCACCGGACAGTCGAACGCCTATTCGCAGCCTCGCACCAGGCGAGCGATCGCGCTCGCTTTTTTTACATGCAATCGACGTAACGGTATAACATTATAGGATAATCCGATGGAAAAGCTCCCCGTCACCGTGCTCTCCGGTTTCCTCGGCGCCGGCAAGACCACCCTGCTCAACCATGTGCTTACAAACCGCGACGGCCTGCGCGTCGCCGTCATCGTCAACGACATGAGCGAGGTCAACATCGACGCGGCCCTGGTGCGCGATGGCGCGGCTGGGCTGTCGCGCACGGAAGAGCAGTTGGTGGAAATGACCAATGGCTGCATCTGTTGCACGCTGCGTGACGACCTCCTGAAGGAGGTGCGCAACCTCGCCGAACAGAACCGTTTCGATTATCTGCTGATCGAATCGAGCGGTATTTCCGAGCCCCTGCCCGTCGCCACCACTTTCGATTTTCGCGACGAGGCCGGCGAAAGCCTCGCCGACGTTGCCCGGCTCGACACGATGGTGACGGTCGTCGATGCCGCAAACCTCGTCGCCGACTATTCCTCGCTCGACTTCCTTGCCGACCGTGGCGAGACCGCGGGCGAAGGCGACACGCGCACGTTGGTCGACTTGCTGGTCGAGCAGATCGAGTTCGCCGATGTCGTCGTCCTCAACAAGGTCGGCACCGCCACGCCCGAGCAGGTGGACGCGGCCCGCAAGATCATCGTCGGGCTCAACCCCGATGCGCAGCTGATCGAAACCGATTTCGGCAAGGTCAGGCTCACGGACGTGCTCGGCACCGGCCGCTTCGATCTCATCAAGGCCGAGCAGCACCCGCTCTGGTACAAGGAGCTGAACGGCTTCAAGGACCACATGCCGGAGACCGAGGAATACGGCATCCGCTCCTTCGTCTATCGCGCCCGTCGCCCCTTCGACCCCATGCGTTTCCAGGCCTTCCTCAACCGGTCGTGGCCGGGCGTGCTTCGCGCCAAGGGCTTCTTCTGGCTGGCAACCCGCCCGCACCATGTCGGCGAACTCAGCCAGGCCGGCCCGCTGGTGCGCACCGGCAAGATGGGATTGTGGTGGTCGGCCGTCCCGCAGGAACAATGGCCGCGCGAGCCTGGGTTTCTGGCGGCGGTCGGTCGCTATATCGACCCGGTCTGGGGCGATCGCAGGCAGGAAATCGTCTTCATCGGTGCAGACCCGATGGATGAGGCCAAGCTCGTCGCCGAGCTCGACGATTGCCTGATCGCCGACGAGCGTTTCCGCCCCGAGCGCTGGCGCGACCTGCCCGATCCCTTCGCCAACTGGTCGCCGCGGGCCGCCTGATGGCAGATGCCGTGCGCGCTCCACGCCGACCGCGTTTCGTCTGCATGGCGCTCAATGCCGCCGGGCGCCCGGTGCCGATGTTCGATCCGTTTCTGGGGGACGGAACCGCGGACGAAGAAGCTCTGGAGCCTGTGGGCGAAATCGAAGGCTTGTTGTTTGGTGAACGGCAGAACCCGCGCGCCGGTCACCGATAAAGCCAAGGGGCGGCGCAAACACGCCGCCCCTTGGCTGGAGGCTAAGGACTTTATCAGCGCGCCGTCGAAAGGCCGACGATGACGCCGGTTGCGAGGCTGATCAGCAGGAAGTCGTTTCCGGAACGGACCCACTGCTGGCCGCGCGGCGGCGGGCGCAGCCTGTAGTAGCGGTAGTCGCGCACTTGGGCCATGTGGCGGCGCTCGGCCGGCGACAGGCGGTGGCCGCGCGCCCAGCGTTCCTTCTTCTTGACGATCACCCGCTTTTCGATGGTGACGGTCTTGTCGACGTGGCGATCCACACGGCGGTCGATGTGACGGTCATAGTCGCGATCGACAGGTCGACGCGAACGGTCATAGTTCTGCGCCACCTCGAAGGATCCTGCCGGCTGGGCAAGGGCTGCGACCGGCGTGATCAGAACCGAGCTGGCGACGAGCGCGATCAGGAGACGTTTCATTCGGGTGTCCTTTCGTTGTCTGCACCCGAAAATTAGACCCCGCTTCCTGAACCGAACATGAAGCTCTACATTACAATTGCGTAATGATATCTGTGCCTTATTCAATAATACTAATGTTAGTCACCCCTGCTCCGTGAGATTGACGTAGCGGAAGCGATCGAAATCGGCGGCCCGGCCCGCGCCTGAGGTGTCGAAGGCGAACAGGCCCGCAAAGGCCCCGGTGAAGGAGCCATGCTCGCCGCGCCCGCCCTCGTCCGAGACGACGCCGGCATCGAGAACCGGGCCGACCGGCGTCCAGGCTCCCGCTCCCGCAGGCCGCCAGGAGAACTGCAGGTCGTTGTCGCGGATCTCCATCGCAAGCTCGACAGGCCCGTCGGGAATGGCAATGCCGCCACCAACGGGGAATTCCAGCCGCCCGTGTGGGAAGTCGCCCGGGCATGAAAGAATGGTCAGCGCCCGTCCCAGCGTCTCGTGCCAGGTGACGCCGAGCGCATGGAACTTGTGGCGATTGTAGTAATGCGTGAGGCCCGCGACCTGCTGGTAGGTTTCAGCCACGAAGTCGACCGTCGTCTCGGCGCGGAAGGAATGATGCTCCTGCCTGCGCGCGACAAGCGCCTGCTCGAACCAGCTGCCGATACTTTCGCGGCCAAAGAGTCTGACATGACCGGGACGGCGCTCGAGCGAAAAGATCCGCTGAGGTTCGGGCGTGCGCAGCCACTGGAACTCGGCCGGAAGCGTTGCTTCATCGAAATCTGTCTCGACGACGGTCGCGGCCCACACCTTCTCCGCCGAAGCCGGCGCTGGCACCAACACCTCCGGCACCGGTCCGCCGTTTGCGAGATAGAGCCAACCATCGTCACGCCAGACACATTTCTGCAGGGCCGTCTCGCGACCGAGCGTGCAGCGCCGCTGCGGCGCGAGCGGCCTTCCCGTCAGATGGGTGTGATAGGCCTGGCCATCCGGCGTCTCGACATATTGTCCGTGGCCTGCCCGCTGCAACGGCGCTTCCGGGTGATCCTTCGACGTGATCAGATAGGTGTCCGGGTGCATCTCGTAGGGCCCCTCGATGGTGCGTGAGCGCGCCATCGTCACCGCATGGTCGTAGCCGGTCCCGCCTTCGGCGGTCGTCAGGTAGTACCAGCCGTTTTTCTTGAACAGATGCGGTCCCTCGACAAGCCCGAGCGGCGAGCCGGCAAAAATGTTCTTCACCGGGCCGACGAGCCTCCGCGTGCGCTCGTCCCACTCCTGCAGCAGGATGCCGTCGAAGGCCGGATGTTTCGGCGAGCCGCCAAAGCTCTCCGTGCGGTGGTTCCATTGCATGTTGAGAAACCACTTGCGGCCGTCATCGTCGTGAAAGAGCGAGGGATCGAAGCCCGAGGAATTGACATAGACAGGATCCGACCAGCTCGCCTCGACCGCCTCGGCCGTGACGATGTAGTTGTGCGCATCCTTGAAGTTCCCGTCGAAGCGCTTGACGTCGGTGTAAACCAGCCAGAACAGCCCGTCGTCGTAGGAAAGGCACGGCGCCCAGACACCGCAACTGTCGGGGGTGCCGCGCATGTCGAGCTGGATCTTCCGCTCCAGCGGCCGACGCACCAGGGTCCAGTTCACCAGATCGCGCGAATGATGGATCTGCACGCCCGGATACCACTCAAACGTGGAGGTCGCGATGTAATAGTCGTCACCGACGCGGCAGATCGAAGGGTCGGGATTGAAGCCCGGCAGAATGGGGTTGCGGATCATGGTGGTCATTGGTCTGGCGTCCTCCCTTGGCGGCGCCATCCGATCTTAAAAATCATACAAATTCAAGCCTGCAACGTTACAGTAAATCACCCCTCAGCTTTGATGAGCAAGCTTTCCACATCGATTCGAGTCACATGCCTGCCGCAGAAAAAGACTGGTGCTCGCGTAAATCCGGCAAGCCCAACCGGATTGCACAAACAATGTGCAGCATGCACGGGCGCCCCATTCAACTTTAGTCGGAGGCGACTGAACTATACGGGAAAATCGCGCCTCAGGCTTGAACGCGCGCTTGAAATCGGCACTCTGGCTGTGCTTGGCACAACAACCATAATAGCCATCGCGGGGAGGAAATCGATGAGAGCTTTGCTCGGCTTCAGCCGACTTATAGACACGATCACGGAATTTATCGGCAAGAGCGTTTCCTGGTTCATCCTGGCGGCCGTGCTCGTCAGCGCCGGCAACGCCGTGATCCGCAAGATCTTCAACATGTCGTCGAACGCCTGGCTCGAGGCGCAGTGGTACCTTTTCGGCGCCGCCTTCATGTTTGCCGCTGCCTATACGCTCAGCCAGAACGAACACATCCGCATCGACGTGGTCTACGGCCAGTTCTCGCGCCGCGTACAGCACTGGATCGACCTGTTCGGCCACGTCTTCTTCCTGATGCCGTTCGTACTTCTGGTGCTCTACTATCTCTTTCCCTATGTGAAGATGTCCTTCGTTTCGGGCGAGGTGTCCTCCAGTGCTGGCGGCCTGATCATCTGGCCGGCCAAGGCCATCCTGCTCTTCGGCTTCCTCTTGCTCGCCTTCCAGGGCGTGTCCGAAATCATCAAGAAGATCGCGATCATGACCGGCAACATGGAAGACCCGACACCCTACGTGCCGACCCATGCGCCGCTTGACGATGCCCTGTCGACGGAGCCGCGCCCATGATCGAATTCATTGCCGAAAATCTGGCGCCGATCATGTTCGCGTCGCTGATCGTGTTCCTGCTGTTGGGATACCCGGTCGCCTTCTCGCTCGCCGCCAACGGCCTGCTGTTCTTCATCATCGGTGTCGAACTCGCACCGCTGTCGGACTCGATCAACCTCTCCTGGCCCCTGCTCAACGCGCTTCCTGACCGCTTCTGGGGGGTGATGTCGAACGACACGTTGCTCGCCATCCCCTTCTTTACCTTCATGGGGATCGTGCTCGAGAAGTCGGGCATGGCAGAAGACCTGCTCGATACCATCGGCCAGCTCTTCGGCCCGATCCGCGGCGGTCTCGCCTATGCGGTCATTTTCGTCGGCGCGCTGCTTGCAGCCACCACCGGCGTCGTTGCCGCCTCGGTCATCGCCATGGGCCTGATCTCGCTGCCGATCATGTTGCGCTACGGCTATGATCGCCGCGTGGCCTCGGGCGTGATCGCCGCCTCGGGCACGCTCGCCCAGATCATCCCGCCGTCGCTCGTGCTCATCGTTCTTGCCGACCAACTCGGCCGCTCCGTCGGCGACATGTATGCCGGCGCGCTGATCCCGGGCCTCGTCCTGACCGGCCTCTACATGGGCTACATCCTGCTGATGTCGTTCCTGAGGCGCGACTCTATGCCGGCACTGCCGCTCGAAGCCCGCACATTGGGCTCCGGCGTCACCTCGCTTGCAGTCGCCCTCGTCGTCGCGGCCGCGTTTGCCTACGGCGCTCACGTCTATCTCTACCCGACGCACGGCGCCAATGCCGACATCCTGGGTGCGACGGCCGGCGTGGCCTTCATCTATGTCGTCGCCTTGATCGACAAGAACTTCAAGATCAATGCGATGTCGAGGCTGGCGCAGCAGGTCATCATCGTGCTGATCCCGCCCTTGGCGCTGATCTTCCTGGTGCTCGGCACCATCTTCCTCGGCATCGCGACGCCGACAGAAGGCGGCGCCATGGGTGCTGTCGGCGCCTTGATCATGGCGGCCGCCAAGGGCCGTCTCAACATGGAGGTCGTGCGCGGGGCGCTGACGGCAACGACGAGGCTTTCGGCCTTCGTGCTGTTCATCCTCATCGGTGCGCGCGTCTTCTCGCTGACCTTCTACGGCGTCAACGGCCATATCTGGGTCGAACACCTGCTGACGGCGATGCCGGGCGGCGAGACCGGATTCCTGATTGCCGTCAACCTGCTCGTCTTCTTCCTGGCGTTCTTCCTCGATTTCTTCGAGCTTGCCTTCATCATCGTGCCGCTTTTGGCGCCCGCTGCCGATAAACTCGGTATCGACCTCATCTGGTTCGGCGTGCTGCTCGGCATCAACATGCAGACGAGCTTCATGCACCCGCCCTTCGGCTTCGCGCTCTTCTACCTGCGCTCGGTCGCGGCCAAGGTGCCGTATCTCGACAAGATCACCGGCAAGAATATCCAGCCGGTCACCACGGCCCAGATCTACTGGGGTGCGGTTCCCTTTGTATGCATCCAGATCCTGATGGTGGGCCTGACGATCATGTTCCCGCAGATGGTCATGCACTACAAGGGAACGGGTACGGCCGTCGATCCGAACACGATCAAGATCGAGGTTCCGGGCTTCGGTGCCGGCGGTGGCGGTCTCGGCCTGCCTGCCGACGGCGGCGGCCTCGGTCTTCCCGGCGGCCTGCAGCTTCCAGGCGGCAGCCCGCTCGACCAGAAGCCGGCAGACCAGGGCGGCGCCCAACCGCAGACAGCACCCTCAAACGACCTCAGCCAGCCGCCGTCGTTTGGCAGCCCGGGTGCCCAGCCACAGACGGCACCGTCAAACGATCTTAGCCAGCCGCCGTCGTTCAAATAGGGCGGCAGGTACCAACAGAGAGGGCGGCCCACGGGCCGCCCTTTGCTATTTGGCAAATATGGCACCTATTGACTGCCCACGAGCCTTTGCGGTGTGCTTGTTACACGGAGGTCACCCCAATCTCCCTCATCCTCGCCCTCGTGGCGGGGATCCAGCGACCCGACGTCCGTCGGGTAAAAAGACCCTTTCGGCTCAAGGACTTGAGCTGACTGGATTCCTGTGACGAGCACAGGAATGAGGGATACGTTGAAGGTGATCAGCTACAGCCCCTTGAATCGCCTGCATTTTGGCCGCCACCAAACCGACCAACGACCCCGCCCCGCCTCACTCCAGCCGCTTGGCCGGATTCTCGCGATACCAGTCGACGATCATTGGCATCGCCTCCTCGAAGGGACCGCCAACATAGACGTTGAGCAGGCCCATGCGCTCCGTGCTCTCATTGCGGAAATCATGCATCGTCCCGCGCGGAATGACGAACAAAGATCCCTTGGGCTTGCTGTACCAAGTGTCGCCGACAAGCACGCTGGCGGTACCCTCGATCACATAGAAGATCTCGTCATTATCGTCATGGCTGTGGGCACCCGGCCCTTCATGCTTGGCATCGAGCCACCATTCCGAGACGGAAAAGCGGCCCGCCGTTTCCGCTCCATCGGCTTTGAAGACGGCCCTGATGGCGCCCATGTCATAGCGGCGGCCCTCGTCGGGGCCGAGCACGATCGATTGGCCTTCGCTTGGCATGACACCTTCTCCCTTTCGGTTGAGGCCGCAACCATACCACGAAAGCGCTCAGGCTCCGCTTCTCTCTTCTCGCAAGCGTACGCCGCGCGAAAGACACGCCTGCCCGCGGTAGCAGCCAAAACGACAAGGCCGCCCGCAACAGACGTTGCGAGCGGCCCTTGATCGGTCTGAAACGGGCTTCAAGCTTAAAGCTTGCCGCCGCGCTGCTGGATCATCATGAAGGTGTCGTAGTTGTATTCGGCGATCTGGGCGTTGAGGTAATACTCGCCGCGGAAAGCCTTGATCGAATCCCAGATCTTCTTGAAGGTCGGGTTCGAGGCTTCCATCTCCGCATAGACTTCGTTGGCCTTGTCGAAGCAGGCCGACAGGATCTCGGCGCTGAACGGGCTGAGCTTGGCACCCGAAGCCACGAGGCGCTTGATCGCCGCCGGGTTCAGGTAGTCGTACTTCTGCAGCATGTTCGCGTCGGTCGCCTGGCAGGCGGTGCGCAGCAGCGACTGGTAGTTCTTCGGAAGCGCGTCGAAGGCTGCCTTGTTGAACATGGCGTGGACCGTCGGACCACCTTCCCACCAGCCGGGATAGTAGTAGTAGGGCGCGACCTTGAAGAAGCCGAGCTTCTCGTCGTCATAGGGGCCGACCCATTCGGCAGCGTCGATGGTGCCCTTTTCCAGCGCCGGATAGATGTCGCCACCGGCGATCTGCTGCGGCACGACGCCGAGCTTCTCGACGACCTTGCCGGCGAAACCGCCGATGCGCATCTTCAGGCCCTGCATGTCGGCGACCGTCTTGATTTCCTTGCGGAACCAGCCACCCATCTGCACGCCGGTGTTGCCGCCGGGGTAACCGACGAGACCCTGCGTCGCCAGGAACTCATTGAACAGGTCGATGCCGCCGCCGTGGTAGTGCCAGGCGTTCATGCCGCGCGCGTTGAGCGCGAAGGGAACGGCCGCACCCAGCGCCCAGGTCGGGTCCTTGCCCCAGTAATAGTATGCGACCGTGTGGCAGGCCTCGACCGTGCCGGCAGCAGCCGCATCGGCCGCCTGCAGACCGGGTACGATTTCGCCGGCTGCGAAAACCTGGATCTGGAACGCGCCGTCGGTTGCTTCCGAGACGTATTTCGACAGCACTTCGCCGCCGCCGTAGATCGTGTCCAGAGACTTCGGGAACGACGATGCCAGGCGCCAGTTCACCTTCGGATTTGCTTGCGCAAGGGCCGGCGTTGCAAGTGCGGCAGCACCCGCTGCCGCCAAGCCGCCAAGGCTTGCGTTTTTCATGAATGAACGGCGATCCATGGTTCCTCCCCTAGTTCTCGCCAAAAGGGCGGGTGCATTCTGCACCACCACCCATCAATCCACCCCGCCCCTTCCCGGACAAATGGTGGCTCTCCTCCTCGTTACCCGCCGAAGACGACGCAAATCGGCATCGCAACCGCCAGGCATTTTCGCACCTTACAGAAACACCGGACCAAGTCCAGAAGCCGCCTTCCGGCACACATTCGACTTTTGTCTAATGCGCCGGAAAGCGATGGCTTTTGCCTAAAATGCAGGCAAATCAATGTTTTCAGGCAAAATCAGAGCTCGGCTGACTTGGCCCAGAGATTGATGTCCGCCTCGCGCGCATAGAGGTCGATCTCGGCCAGTTCGTCCGCGGTGAACGTGTCGTTTTCGAGCGCCTTGACGCAATCGACGATCTGTTCCGAACGGCTGGCGCCGATCAGCGCCGAGGTGATCCGGCCGTTGCGCAGCACCCACGCGAGCGCCATCTGCGCCAGCGTCTGGCCGCGCTTTTCGGCAATGCCGTTGAGCTTGCGGATATTGTCGATGATCTCCGGCCGGATGAAGTCCTTCTTGAGGAAGTGGTTCTGGGCCGCCCGGCTGTCGGAGGGGATGCCGCCGAGATACTTGGTGGTCAGCATCCCTTGAGCCAGCGGCGAGAACACGATCGAGCCGATGCCGAGGTCTTCGAGCGTGTGGATCAGACCGTCGTCCTCGATCCAGCGGTTGAGCATCGAATAGCTCGGCTGGTGGATGAGGCAGGGCGTGCCGAGGTCCTTCAGGATCGCGGCGGCCTCGCGGGTACGCTGCGAATTGTAGGACGAGATCCCGACATAGAGCGCCCGGCCCGAGCGCACGATATGGTCGAGCGCGCCGCAGGTTTCTTCAAGCGGCGTTTCCGGATCGAAGCGGTGCGAATAGAAGATGTCGACATAGTCGAGGCCCATACGCTTCAGGCTCTGGTCGCACGACGCGATCATGTACTTGCGGCTGCCCCACTCGCCGTAGGGTCCGGCCCACATGTCGTAGCCGGCCTTTGACGAGATGATCAACTCGTCTCGCAGGTTTGCGAAATCCGTGCGCATGATCTCGCCGAAGGCCGTCTCGGCCGAGCCCGGAGGCGGGCCGTAATTGTTGGCCAGATCGAAATGGGTGATGCCGAGGTCGAAAGCCGTGCGGCACATGTCGACCTTGCGGTCATGCGGCGTGTCGCCGCCGAAATTGTGCCAGAAACCCAGCGAGATCGCCGGCAGCTTCAAGCCCGAACGGCCGAGGCGGTTGTACTTCATGGTGTCGTAGCGGTTTTCCGCCGGTAGCCAGGTCATCGCAAAAATCCTCCGCGATCCGTGTCCGAATGGCGAACCTTTCCGCCACCCTCAAAATGAAACGGTTTCCGTCGCGGCTGGCCGCAACGGAAACCTCAATTCACAAAGGTCTAAACCTGTCCGCTGTCGCTATGAAGCGGCTGCGACGCGATTTCCCGATATTTCTTCCTGTGGCTCGCGCAACAGCGCCCGCGCCTCCTCGATGCCGAGGGCGGCCGGCTGGGTGCAGGTGGTGGAAAGCTCGATGAATCGCCCTTCCTCGCCGGATTTCAGGATCGAGACCATGACGTCGACGCCATGCAGCGCCCGGTCGAGCGAGCAGCGGGCGTCGCGGCCTTCGAGGATGGCGAGCGCCATGTCGGCAAGGCCGGCGGTGCGATAGTTCGCCATCGGTCCCTGCGGATGGTCCTGGTTGGCGATACCGAAGGGATGATCCCAGGGTTCCAGCGGCTGGATGTTCTTGTCCTGGCCGCTGATCTCCACGGTGCCGCCGAAGAAGTTCGGATCGGGCACATAGAGGGAACCTTCGGTGCCGTAGAGCTCCATGTTGGCGTGGCGGTGCGACCAGACATCCCAGCTGGCCGACAGCGTGATCGTCGCCCCGTTCTGGAACTCGAGCAGCGCATGGATGTTGGTCGGCGTCTTGACCGGGATCACCTCGCCCTTGCGCGGCTCGCTGGTGATGGTGCGGGTCGGGTTGGCCATGGTCGTCAAAGCCGCCACGCGCTTCACCGGCCCGATCAGGTTGATCAGGTTGGCGATGTAATAGGGGCCGAGATCGAGAATCGGGCCGCCGCCGGGCAGGAAGAAGA
The DNA here is from genome assembly GCF_035999135.1 of Ensifer sp. Taxonomy (GTDB): domain Bacteria; phylum Pseudomonadota; class Alphaproteobacteria; order Rhizobiales; family Rhizobiaceae; genus Ensifer. Next base: position 5,819 of record NZ_DASYGZ010000020.1, on the reverse strand, counting down.
AATCCGGGTTCGGATGCCACATCTCCATGCCCGGGCTCATGACGTGGCACGTGCCCGACGTCACACGGCCGATCTTCCCCGCGTCAACAGTGCTGCGGGCAAGCTGGTGCGCGCCGCCGAGGAAGGTGTCTGGCGCGCAGCCGACCGAAAGGCCCTTGTCCCTGGCGATCGCCCGGAGCTCCTCGCCCTGTTCGAGCGTGAGCACCAGCGGCTTTTCCGAATAGACGTGCTTGCCGGCTTCGAGGATCGCCTTTGAGACCGGATAATGTGCGTCCGGGATCGTCAGGTTGACGACGATGTCGACATCGGGATTGGCGAGCAGCGCCTCGATGCTCTGGGCCCTAACGCTATATTCGGCCGCTCGCGCCTCGGCTGCCGCCGGGTTGATGTCGGCGCAGGCGACGACCTTGATGCCCTTGAAGAGCGGGGCGAGCTTGAAGTAGGTGGTGGAGATGTTGCCGCATCCGATGATGCCGACGCCAAGTTCCTTGGTCATGGATAAACCTGCTTCTCAATAGGATTGGATGGAGGCGAGCGAACGCTTGGCGAAGCGCTTGAAATCGCTCGGATTATCGTGCTCGGCGATGAAGTAACGCGCCTTCGTGCCGGAAAGCGCTGCAAAGAGACCCTTCCAGTCGACGGTGCCCTCGCCGACGTCGGCCCAGCCGTCCTCGTCCTTCTTCTCGCCCGAAGGCGCGATGTCCTTCACGTGCACGGCAGTGATGCGGTCGCCATATTTTTTGATCCAGGCGATCGGATCGGCGCCGCCGCGGATGATCCAGGCGATATCGGCTTCCCAGGAGAGATCCGGCCCGCCGGCAAAGATCAGGTCCTGCGGAATGCTGCCGTCAGGAAGGGCCGCGAATTCGAAATCGTGGTTGTGCCAGCCGAAGATGAGGCCGGCGTCGCGATAGGGCTTGCCGGCCTTCTGCAGCCGCTCGCCGAAGGCACGCCAGCCGGCGGCATCCGTCGGGCGCTGGTCGGGCATGAGATAGGGGCAATAGATCGCCTTGATGCCGAGCGCCTTGGCGATTTCGAGCACGCGGGCCGGGTCGCTTTCGAGCATGTCCAGGCCGAAGTGGGCGGTCGGCATGGCCAGGCCATTCTCGTCGAGACCTTCCTTGAAGCTCGCGATCTCCGCGTCGCTGAGCGCCGCATAGAGCGCGCCATAACCTTCGACCTGGCTATAGCCGGCCTCACCAAGCGCTTCGAGCACATTGGCGAAAGGCGGGAAGTTGCGGGCGCTATAGAGCTGGAAACTGACGTCCTTCATGAAATCCTCCTCGATTTCGTCCCATCGTGTTGGGATTGTTGGGGTCTTGGGATTGATTGTCGGGGTGTTGGGATCACCTCAGCCAGGTGTCGTAGTCCGACACCAGCAGGTGCGTGGGGCCTGCGTCCTCCTCGATTGCCGAGAAGCGACCGACGGGCTCGCGGAAATAGTTGTCGGTAAGGTCATCGTTGACGGTCGAAACCTCGCCCATCAACACGTCCGCACCTTCGGCCCAGAAGGCGTGCCAGTTGCCGGGCAGCAGCGTGACGCTCTCGCCGGCTTTCAGCTTCAGCAACTCCCCGGCCTTCAGTGTGCGCAGCCGCGCGTCGGTGGCGACGACCACGTCGCTCTCCTCGTCGACATTGCCGTCAGGCTTCGAATTGTACATCTGCAGCACCAGCGAACCGCCGCCGCGGTTGATGATGTCCTCGGTCTTGACCGCATGGCGGTGCAGCGGGTTGACCTGATCCTTGGCGGTGATCATCAGCTTCTCGGCATAGACCATGCCGTGGCCGGTCTTCAGGTTGGCGGCATTGCCGTTGCGCAGCGTGAAAAGCACGAGGCCAAGCTGGTCGAAACGGCCCTTGCCGTAATCGGTGATGTCCCAGCCGAGCCGCGCGTCGAAGATCGACGGGCTGTCGGAGGCGACGCGCACCTTCAACTGCTCCGGCGACCAGTAGGCAAAGGGCGGCAGCGTGAAGCCGAAGCTCTTCATGAAAGCATCGCTCTCGGCGATGATATCGTTGACGTGGCTGCGTTTCATGGCGGTCAACCTTTTCCCTGGCAGGATTCGAGATCGAAGGCGGCAAAGCTAGGGATCTCGCCCGAGCCAAGCGGCACCTTCGGCGTGAAACGAACGACCTTCGTCTCGTCGGCCAGGAGGTCGAAGGCATTGTCGGAATAGCGCCCGGCGACATCGGCCTCGATCATCACGTGCAGCGCCAGAGCGCTTGCCTTGACGGTGACGTCGAAAGCGCCCTCGCCCGCCGGCGTCACATCGAGCGTCAGACCGGAGGGCTGCAGGTCGAGCGCCTTGTACGTGCCGTTGACGTGGTGCCCGGCGCCGGACATGCCGTTCGACGCCTCGAAGGACCAGAACACGAGGTCGCCCTCGGGAATGTCGAATGCGGCGATCGTCACCAGCGTGGCGGCCTGGTCCGGACTGCAGGTGCCGGCAGCCGCCGTCAGCGGCGTGCGCCTTCCGTCGAGCGAAACGAGGAAGGTCTGGAGTTCGACCGTCACCGGCTCCGCCGTGTCGTTGACCATCGAGAAGGCGATCTCCCTGCCGTCGGCCGACGGAATTGCCGCGACCGACACCGGCTGGAAGAAGCGGCGCACCATATAGTGCATCGCCTTCCAGCTGCCGCCATAGTCGAGGCTCGACCAGGAGGCGACCGGCCAGGTGTCGTTGAGCTGCCAATAGAGCGTGCCCATGCAATGGGGCTTCAGCGAGCGCCAATAGTCGACGGCGGTTTTGATCGCCAGTCCCTGCTGGATCTGGCTCAGATAGACGAAAGCCGGGAAATCCTTGGGGAAGCGGAAGTAGCGGAACATCGTGCCGGCGATGCGCTCGTTGCCGCCGACATTCTTCTGGTGGCTCTCGATCACGGGCGACGCAATGTTGAGGTCCTTCTCCGTCGCAAACTGCCGGATGACCGGCATCGAGGTGTAGGACTGGAAACCGAACTCCGAGCAGAAGCGCGGACGCACGGTGCGGTAATTGTCGAAGGACTTGTTCTCGTGCCAGACCGACCAGTAGTGCATGTCGCCGGAACCGTCCGCATGCCAGGCGTCGCCGAAGTCGAGATAGCCTGACGCAGGGCTCGACGGCCACCAGATCGCCTCTGGCAGTGCGGCCTTCAACGCCACCTCGATCGTGCGGTTCAAGCGGTCATAGGAGACGAGGTAGCGGTCGCGGTCCTTGCGCGGCTCGTCAAACCAGGTGAGTGCACCGACGAGCTCGTTGTCGCCGCACCAGACCGCGATCGACGGATGCGACGACAGGCGCTTGGCCTGGTAGTCCACCTCGGCCGCAACGTTCTCCAGAAAATCGGGTGTTGAGGGATAGAGGTTGCAGGCAAACATGAAGTCCTGCCAGACCAGAAGGCCGAGGCGATCGCAGAGGTCGTAGAACCAGTCCGGCTCGTAGAAGCCGCCGCCCCAGACGCGGATCATGTTCATGTTGGCGTCGACCGCCGACGTCAGCAGATCCTCGACACCCTCCGGCGTCACCCGTGAGGCCAGCGCGTCGGCCGGGATCCAGTTGGCGCCCTTGCAGAAGATCTCTCGGCCGTTGACGCGGAAGGCAAAGCGGCTGCCCGCCTCGTCCTTGTCGGTCAGAAGCTCGATGGTGCGGAAACCGATCTGGCGCGTCACCTGCTCCTGCGGCACTTCGACCGTCAGCCACGACAGGTGCTGCTCGCCGCTGCCCGCCGGCCACCAGCACTTCGGCCTGGCGACGGAAAAGACATGGGTGATGCGTGTCTCGCCCTTGCCGACGGCGCAGTCGAGCCGCTCGCGATCCTCGTCGAGCGAGAAATGCACAGGCACGATGCCGGGACCATCGGCAAAGAGCGTGACCGCAACCACCAGGTCGACCGAACCGTCGTCTTGCCAGACCTGTTTGGTCGTCATATGCTCGATGCGGGCGATTTCCAGCCGGCAAAGCGCGATCTCGCCATAGACGCCGAGCGGTGCGATCGCGAGGTTCCAGTCCCAGCCGAAATGGCACTGGGGCTTGCGCAACATGTTGCCATTGGCGATCGGCGAATTGCCGGGATGGTAAGGCACGTAGAACGGCTGCTCCGCCTGCCGCCGCGCGCCCTCGGCAATCGAGGAATGCAACACGATGCGGATCAGGTTTTCACCAGCGACAAGCGCCTTCGAGACGTCAGGGCGATAGCGGCGGAAGCAATTCTCCGCTTCGAGTACCGCCACGTCGTTGACGTAGACGGAGGCAACCGTATCCAGGCTCTCGAGGTCGAGATACCAGGAACCGCCGAGATCTTGCGCCCCGACCGACACCGTACGCTCGATCACCCAGTCCTTGTGCGCCACCCACTGCACGTCGTTCTCATTGCGGCCGACATAGGGATCGTCGATCACGCCGGCCTTCATGAGCGCCGAGTGCACGTCGCCCGGCAGCGCGATCGTCAGCGCATGGCTGTTGTCAACGGAGCTGAGCTGCCAATCCCCCTGCAAGTCGAGACGGATGGCAGTGCGGGTGTAGTCAGCAGAGAGCATTATCGTTTCCATCGGTCGACCGGCGACGCCGGCACAGTCATTGCTGGGGAATGCCGGGCAGGTGCCCGACATCGCCCTATTTCTTTACTTCCGCACATGGCGTCTCCGCAAAACCGCTTCACAGTTTTGCGCAACATCTGCCTAGAGCCGGTTCTCGCTTGTCGCATCGAAGATCGAGGCGACAGCCATGTCGAAGGAGAGCGTTACCGTCGTGCCGGGCGCATACCGGCGCTGTCCGGCGATCCGCACCGACATCGATTGGCCGGCAAGCTTCAGCCACAGCAGGTTGTCGGCCCCCATCGGCTCCTCGATATCGACGGCCGCCCGGTGCGAAGCCGCCGCCCCGCTTGCCGCCTCGTCGACCCGTACATGTTCGGGGCGCAGGCCGAGCACGACCTTCTGTCCGTGCACGAAAGGTGCCCGCGAGGGATAGGCCGACACGTCGAAATCGACGCCGTTGACGTGGACGTAAGCGCGCTGATCGCGCAGCTGCAGTTCGCCGCGGAAGAAGTTCATCGACGGCGAGCCGATGAAGCCGGCGACGAAGAGGTTTTCCGGCGCATTGTAGATGGTCATCGGATCGGCCAGTTGCTGGATCACGCCGCTCTTCATGACGGCGATGCGATCGGCCAGCGTCAGCGCCTCGATCTGGTCGTGGGTGACGTAGATCATCGTGTTCTTCAGCGACTGGTGCAGCCGCTTGATTTCCACACGCAGCTCCGAGCGCAGCTTGGCGTCGAGGTTGGAGAGCGGCTCGTCGAACAGGAACACGTCGACATCGCGCACCAGCGCCCGGCCGATTGCCACACGCTGGCGCTGGCCGCCGGAGAGTTCCGAGGGTTTACGCTTCAGAAGCGGCTGGATCTGCAGGATCTCGGCGGCGCGGCTGACGCGCTTGTCGATCTCCTCCTTCGGAACCTTGGCCACCTGCAGGCCGAAGGAGAGGTTCTTCTCCACCGACATCTGCGGATAGAGCGCGTAGGACTGGAACACCATGCCGATGCCGCGGTCCTTGGGCTCCTCCCAGGTGACGTTCTTGTTCTTGATGAAGATCTGCCCGTCGCTGACGTCGAGCAGTCCTGCGATGCAGTTGAGCAGGGTCGACTTGCCGCAGCCGGACGAGCCGAGCAGCACCAGGAACTCGCCGTCCTTGATGTCAAGATTGAGCGTGTCGAGCACAGTGACGGCACCGAAGCTCAACGACAGGTCTTTTACCGATACGCTGACGTTTTGCATGTTGTTACCCTTTCACTGCGCCGGCGGCGATGCCGCGGACAAAAAGCCGTCCGGAGACGAAGTAGAC
>NZ_DASYGZ010000157.1:0-1529 GCF_035999135.1 Ensifer sp. | reverse complement strand
TTTCCACGTACGGACAGCGGAAATGGCCGCACCCGCATCCCAAATCGCGCTTCACAGGCGCTCGGGCGTTCGTACGTCAGCTTTTGGCGATCAGACGGAACGGGGTATTATCCAGTGTCCAAGTCTCTAGACAGTTTTAATTGTCGCTCCACGCTCACGGTCAACGGCGTGGACTACGTCTATTACAGCCTTCCCAAGGCTGAGGCGAACGGTCTCGCCGGCGTTTCGAAGCTTCCCTACTCGATGAAGGTTCTGCTCGAGAACCTGCTGCGCAACGAAGACGGCCGCTCCGTCACCAAAAAAGACATCGAGAACATTGCCGCCTGGCTCAACGACAAGGGCACGGCAGAAAACGAAATCGCCTACCGTCCGGCTCGCGTGCTGATGCAGGATTTCACCGGCGTTCCAGCCGTCGTCGACCTCGCGGCCATGCGTGACGCCATGGTCTCGCTCGGTGGCGACCCGGAAAAGATCAACCCGCTCGTTCCCGTCGACCTCGTCATCGACCACTCCGTCATCGTCGACGAATTCGGCACGCCGAACGCTTTTGCCCGCAACGTCGAGCTCGAATATGAGCGCAACGGCGAGCGCTACCGCTTCTTGAAGTGGGGCCAGCAGGCGTTCAAGAACTTCCGCGTCGTGCCGCCCGGCACCGGCATCTGTCATCAGGTCAATCTGGAGTATCTGGGCCAGACTGTCTGGACCCGTGAAGAAGATGGCGTGATCACCGCCTACCCGGACACCTGCGTCGGCACCGACAGCCACACCACCATGATCAACGGCCTCGGCGTCCTCGGCTGGGGTGTGGGTGGCATCGAGGCGGAAGCCGCCATGCTCGGCCAGCCGGTCTCCATGCTCCTGCCCGAAGTCATCGGCTTCAAGCTGACCGGCAAGCTGAAAGAGGGCGTCACCGCCACCGACCTCGTGCTCATGGTCGTGCAGATGCTGCGCAAGAAGGGCGTGGTTTCGAAGTTCGTCGAATTCTTCGGCCCCGGCCTCGACAACATGACGCTCGCCGACCGCGCCACCATCGGCAACATGGGCCCGGAATACGGCGCTACCTGCGGCTTCTTCCCGGTCGACAGCGAAACCATCAACTACCTCACCATGTCCGGCCGCGAGGAAAACCGCATCGCGCTGGCCGAAGCCTACTCCAAGGCTCAGGGCATGTGGCGCGACGGTGATGGTTCCGAGCTCGTCTTCACCGACACGCTCGAACTCGACCTTGGCGACGTCGTCCCGGCCATGGCCGGCCCGAAGCGCCCGGAAGGCCGTATTCCGCTCGAAAGCATCGCATCGGGCTTCGCAACCGCGCTCGAAGGCGACTACAAGAAGCCGGGCCAGCTTTCGAACCGCTATGCGGTCGAGGGCACCGATTTCGACCTCGGCCATGGCGACGTCGCCATCGCGGCGATCACCTCCTGCACCAACACCTCCAACCCGTCGGTGCTGATCGCGGCCGGCCTGCTTGCCCGCAACGCCGTTGCCAGGGGCCTGAAGTCCAAGCCGTGGGTGAAGACCTCGCTGGC
>NZ_DASYGZ010000038.1:0-4801 GCF_035999135.1 Ensifer sp. | reverse complement strand
CCGTGTATTGCCGAGCACTTGCCAGTCAGCGCGAACCCGGCGCGACCTGTCGAGCTCGTCGCTCGCCAGCCGCAGCGTGTCGACGAACAGCGCGAAGGCGGAGAGCGTGAAGGACCGGGCAAGCACGAAACCGATCTTGAGCCGGTTCGTCGCCGGTGGGCTGGATTTGATATTCGTCGTCATAGCTAACCTACCTCGCCACCCACGTCATGGTTGGCACCCGTGGGCTGTTTATCATACCGGGGCCACACCCAAACCCGTTTCTGAAATCGTCTCGTCATGGCGCGGGCAACCCCCGAACTCGTATAGTCTCGGCTCCGACAAAGAGGCCTGCCTTGCACAACAGGCCGACAGGGCAATGCATCCCAGTTGCGGTATGAATGCACGTTTTACCCGCCCATCCGGTCGCCTGAAGCCCATCACCCCTCGCGACCTGCGCGAAGTTCCTGCAGTCGGATCACCGAGTTTATGCCGAGCCATGCGAACGGCTCCGGCGGGAGCCGGGTAGGGTCGCGGTGATCCATGTATTCTTCGAGCTCCCTAGACACGGTCCCGGTTGCCAGGTCGGCGGCCATGACACCGGCAAGCGTGCTCTTGACGGTGCCAAGCCCATTCTCGCAGCACGCGGAAAAAAGCCCTTCGTCGATCTCGCCAAAGGCCGGCACGTGGTTGAGGCTAAGGCAGAGACGGCCTGCCCAACTGTGCTCGAACGGTATTTCCTCAAGGCCAGGAAATCTCGCATCCATCGAACGTCGATGCGCTCGCGCCATTTTCGAGAGGCGGTCCTGCGAAAGGGTGAGCGTCGTATCGTAGGTGTACTTGGTGCGGATCACGATGCGCGAGTGACCGCCTGATGTGATCTTTCTGACGGTTGCGCCCATCGCGTCGGCCGGGAGCAAGGCCCAGCGATCCCCGCCTGACGCATTGCGCCCGATGCCGTCGGCCGGAAACGGTGCGGTCATGGAGGCGTAGGCAAAGATGTGCATCAGCCGCCCGCCGAAATGGCCGAAGTCTTCCACATGGCCATTGACGCCGAGGATGACCTTGGGCGCGCTCACCGAGCCATTCGCGGTCAATGCTGTCCATATCTCGTTGTCGCGCTTGAGCGACGTCACCGGGGATCGTTCGAAGAGATCGATGTCGTTTGAAAGGCCGGCAGCGAACTGGCGCACGTAGTCCGCCGGCTGGATAAGGACCGCACCCGGGGTGTAGAGCCCGCCGAGGTAATAGTTCGACCCCGTTATCTCACGCATCTCTGCTGCGTTGAGGAACGTGTGGTTCTCGCCCGTGGCTTTGAGCGACCCGCCGAAGCTCTTATTGAGCCCCATGCCGCGGGCCGTCGCAGCCGCATTGATCTTGCCTGAGGGATCGAAGGTCTCGCGCGACATCCCATAGGCTTCCGCCGCCCGCGCGGCGAACTCGATGGCGTATCGGTTCTGGGCCATTTCGCGGCGCGTGCTGTCAGCACCTCCGCTTGAGTATTCGCTTGATGAAAGGTTGTGCGGCACGTCGATCATGTAGCCGGAGTTCCGACCCGACGTTCCCTTGCCCACTTCACTCGCCTCGAGCATGACGATCTTGTCATCGGGGCGCAGGTCCAGCAGGCGGCGCGCTGCAGAGAGACCGGCAAAGCCGGCGCCGATGACCAGCCAGTCGGCGTTCACGTGGCCGTCGAGACAGCGGACTGGAAACGTACGTCGGCTGATCGCCTCCCAGCCCGAAATGCCATTTTCGACAGGCAAGCGCTTGACGGACCGCGTGATCATCGGGGCGCCTCTCTCATGGGCTGAACGCGCAACCTGGCGATCCCATTGGTTGCGATCTTTCGCTCACGCATGACGGTTTCCAGCGGTGATCTGGGCGACGTCGCGCTTCAAGGTGGCGACGATCGTCGCGAGCGTTTCCTTTTCCTCCGTATTGAGCGGACCGAGCGGCGCGCGCACCGGCCCTGCCGGAAGGCCCTTCAGTTCGCAACCGTGTTTGATCGACTGGAGGAACTTGCCGCCTTCGAGGAAATCCATGAGCGGCAACATCGCCGTCATCATCGCCCGTCCCTTGTCGATGTTCTTTTCGATGACGCAGGCTTCATAGAGGGCGACATGTTCCTTCGGCAGAAAGTTGGAGCCGGCGCAGACCCAGCTCCTTGCGCCCCAGGCAAAGAACTCAAGCGCCTGGTCATCCCAGCCGCAGGAGAGAGCGATGTTCGGGTACTTGCGGGCGAGCAGGTGGAGATTGGCCATGTCGCCGGAGCTTTCCTTGATCGCCACGACGTTTCGGGATTCGCTGACACGGGAGAAGTACGCGTCCCCCATCATCACGCCCATGCGGGCCGGGTAGTTGTAGAGCATGATCGGCAGACCCGCCGCCCGGTCTACCGTCAGCGCGTGGACCGCGTTTTCCTCCTCGGTCGGCAAGGCATAGGGCGGCGACGACACGAGAATGGCGTCGGCGCCGATCTCCTTGGCGGCCTTGGCGAATGCCACGGAGTCTTCCGTCCTGGTGGCGCCCGTCCCGACGACGAGGGGCAGCCGTGAGCCGATCACATCCCTGGCGAGGGCGGCGAGGGCGAAGCGTTCCTCTGCGCTCTGGGCGTAGTATTCGCCGGTCGATCCGCCGATGATGATGCCGTGAACGCCCGCTTCGATGAGGGACTCGAGCACGACTGCAAAACCCTTTCGGTCGATTTCCCCGTCTTGCCCGATTGGCGTGATCGCCGGGGTGTAGATGCCTTCGAACTTCATGATGTCTTCTCCTCGATAGGCCCGTAACTTGGGCGAGCGGATTTCGCCGCGGCAACGCCCGCCCGGTTCCTAGGTTTCGGTTGAATGTGTGCAGGTCTCCCGCCGCTCAGTGCGGCGTTACGACCGCTGCGGCCAGCCGCTTCAGATCGACGGTGCCGACGGGCATGCCGACGGCATCGACCACCACCAGATCCTTGGCGTCCTTGTGCGCCAGGATCTTCAGCGCAGCTTCGATCGTGCTTCCCGTGCTCAGTGTCGCGCCATTGACGGCGTGATCGGCGGCGACCGGTGTCATGACGGCCTCGACATGAACGACCCGACCACGGTTCACCTCCTTCACGAAGTTGGCGATGTAGTCGTCGGCGGGCCTCAGGACGATGTCCTGGCTGGTGCCCTGCTGGATCACCTCGCCGTCGCGCAGGACCGCGATCTGGTCGCCCAATCGCAAGGCTTCATCGAGATCATGGGTGATGAAGACGATGGTCTTCTTGATCTCCTTCTGCAGGTCGAGAAGCACCGTCTGCATATCCATGCGAATGAGCGGATCGAGCGCCGAATAGGCTTCGTCCATCAGGAGAACCGGCGCGTCGTTGGAAAGCGCACGGGCGAGGCCGACGCGCTGCTGCATGCCGCCGGAAAGCTGGTTGGGATACTTGTTTTCAAAGCCCTTCAGCCCCACGCGCTCGATCCATCGCATGGCGATATCGACGCCCTTTGCGCGCTCCAGCCCCTGAACCTCAAGGCCATAGAGCGTGTTGTCGAGAACGTTGCGATGCGGGAGCAGCGCAAATTTCTGAAACACCATCGCCGTCTGGTGGCGCCGGAACTCGCGCAGTTCCGGCTGGGCCATTTTGACGACGTCGACACCATCGACGAGCACTTCGCCGGCCGTCGGGTCGATCAGGCGATTGATGTGCCGGATCAAGGTCGACTTTCCCGACCCCGACAGGCCCATGATCACCTGGATGCAGCCGGAGGGGATTTCGATGTTGATGTCGCGCAAGCCGAGAACATGCCCGTGCCGTTCGTTGAGCTCGGTTTTCGTCAAGCCCTTTTGCACGGCCTCGACATGCGCAGAGGCGTTTGGTCCGAAGATCTTGTAGAGGTGGCGAATCTTGATGCCGCCGAACGTGGTGTCAGCCATGGACGATCTCCCGGTGCTTCTGCAGTCTCTCGCCATAGGCCTGGCTGACCCGGTCGAAGATGATGGCAATGCCGACGATGGCGAGGCCGTTGAAGATGCCGAGCGTGAAGTACTGGTTGGCAATCGCCTTCAGCACGGGTTGCCCAAGGCCCTGGACCCCGATCATCGAGGCGATGACGACCATCGCGAGCGCCATCATGATCGTCTGGTTGATGCCCGCCATGATCGTCGGCAAGGCCAGCGGCAGCTGCACGTTCTTGAGCTTCTGCCATCCCGAGGAACCGAAGGCATCGGCCGCCTCCAGCACGTCCTTGTCGACGAGGCGAATGCCCAGATTGGTAAGCCGGATCATCGGCGGGATCGCGTAGATGACGACGGCAATGAGACCCGGCACCTTGCCGATCCCCAGGAGCATGACGACGGGGATCAGGTAGACGAAGCTCGGCATCGTCTGCATCACGTCGAGCACCGGGTTGACGACCCGCTGGAGACGATCGGAACGGGACATCAGAATGCCGATCGGAATACCGATGGCGATCGACAGCAGCGTGCAGACGAAGATCATCGAGATCGTCCGCATGGTGTCGTCCCACATGTCGAAATAGCCGATCGCCAAGAGGGTCACCAGGCAGCCAAGCACGACCTTCAAGCTTCTGCTCGCACCCCAGGCGATCCCCAGGATGATGACGATGATAATGGGCCAGGGCGTCTGCGTCATGAACCGCTCGGACGCGATCAGAAAGTGCTGCAAGGGGGAAAAGAAGCCCTCGATGACGTCGCCATAGGCGCGCGTGAACGACCGGAAACCTTCGTCGATCGCTTTCTTCAGCGCGCGAAGAGCGTCGTCGTTCATGTGTGGGAATTCATAAAGCCATTCCATTCGGTTCCTCCTTTTTGAAGAAGCCGGCGCAAGTTT
>NZ_DASYGZ010000123.1:0-29263 GCF_035999135.1 Ensifer sp. | reverse complement strand
TGCAGCCTATGCCTTCACCGGATCGGAAAGAAGCGCGCACCGCCTTTCAAGCGAAGTCGAAAGCGGCATGATCTCGATCAACCACCTGGGCCTGGCGCTGCCGGAGGTGCCCTTCGGCGGCATCAAGGATTCCGGCTACGGAACCGAAGGTGGTTCGGAGGCGATCGAGGCCTATCTCGAAACGCGCTTCGTCACGCGCAAGAGCATCTGAGCCGATGGAGTGAAGGCGTCCACCCTCGGCGAGTGCCGCGCGCCCTGGGCGCTATCCAACTTCTTCTCATCGAGTGACAAGCACTTCTTGCAGACGACCAGTCAGGTCGATCTAGCCAATCAGATTGTGAGGATGAGGGGCAAGACACTATGAACGGAACTCGAGGCGGAAGAATATCTTCATCAGCATCCAATTTTGAGGATACCCCATGACGGAGTTGAGCATCCGGACCAGTTTCGGCCGAGTGAAGGCGGTTGACCTCCACGAGGCCTTCGGGCCAAGCCTCGCGCAACTCCCTTGGCTGATGCGGATCTTCCTGGAGAATGTCATTCGAAGCGGTTCCTTGGAGACGGCCGCTGTCAAAGACGCATTCACCGATTGGCTGAAGGACGGCCATAGCGAGGTCGAAATACCGTTCCACCCCGGCCGCGTGCTGATGCACGACACGACCTGCGTTCCCGCCTTGGTCGACATTGCCGCCATGCGCGATGCCGTCGCCGAAGCCGGCGGCGACCCATCCCTGCTCTCACCGGTTCTCCCGGTCGACGTCTCGGTCGACCACAGCGTGGCGGTCGATTGGTACGGCAGACCCGACGCGCGCGAATACAACATGGAACGGGAACTCGAGCGCAACGCGGAGCGGTACCGGCTGATGAAATGGGCGACCGGTGCCCTGCCCGGCGTGCGGGTCCATCCTCCCGGAACGGGCATCATGCACACCGTGAACCTGGAGCAACTCGCAACCGTGATTGCGGTCGAAGACCGAAACGGCGCACGTTGGGCGAGACCCGACACCTTGATCGGAACCGACAGCCACACGCCGATGATCAATGGCATCGGGGTTCTCGCCTGGGGCGTCGGCGGGCTTGAAGCCGAAAGCGTCTTTTTTGGCATGCCGGTCATGTTGCGGCTGCCGGATGTCGTCGGCGTGAGGCTGAGAGGCGCGCTCAAGCCTGGTGTCCTGTCGACCGATCTCGCCCTGGAGATCACCCATCTTCTGCGACGGCACAAGGTATCCGGGGAGTTCGTCGAGTTTTTCGGAGACGGTGTGTCGGGGCTGTCGTGCGGCGATCGCGCCGTCGTCGCCAACATGGCACCGGAATATGGCGCCTCAAGCGGATACTTCCCGATCGATGAGCAGACCATTCGTTACCTTCGCGAGACGGGACGGACCGAAGACCAGTGCGAACTCGTCGAAGCGCTGGCAAAGGCGCAGGGTCTCTGGTTTGATCCTGACGCACATCCGCGTTACACGCGGGTCGTGGAGCTTGATCTCTCCGAACTTGTGCCGATCGTTGCCGGGCCTCGGCGCCCACAAGATCGGCATCCCATCCACGAAGCCCGAGCCGCGCTCAAAGAAGCGTGCGGTCGTCCCCTCACAGGCATGAGCGACGGCATTCCCGATGCGGCCGTGGCCATCGCGGCGATTACAAGCTGCACCAACACCTCTGACCCAAAGCTGCTGATCGCCGCCGGACTGTTCGCTCGGAAAGCCCACCGGTACGGGCTGAAGCCCCCGCGCTGGGTCAAGACCTCGCTTGCACCGGGGTCGCCGGCAGCCGAGCGCCTTCTGCGGCGCGCCGGCCTACTCGCGGATCTGGAAGCCATCGGATTTGGCATCGTCGGATATGGCTGTACGACATGTATTGGCAATTCCGGCCCGTTACATCCCGACATGGATCAGGCGTTGAAAGAGGGCACCGTTGCTGCGGCCGTCCTTTCCGGCAATCGCAATTTTCCAGGTCGCGTCCATCCGGCACTTCAATTCGGCTTCCTGGCCTCCCCTCCACTGGTCATCGCATTCGCGCTTTGCGGCTACATCCCTGAAGATATTTCCCGACACCCGCTTGGAATGGCGCCGAACGGCTGGCCTGTGTTCCTCAAGGACCTGTGGCCGACGGAGGAGGAAATCTCCGCAACATGGCGAGCAGCCGCCAATCCGGCGGATTTCGCCGAAGCCTTTGCCGACGCCGAGCGCAGCGAAGCCTGGAAAGCCTTGGCCGCGCCTGAAACAGTCCGCTTTCCTTGGGATGAGCGATCGACTTATGTCCGCCGCCCCCCCTTCGCCGCGCAGAAGATGCCGAGCCGTCTCGGGACGTACCGAGCCTCGCCTCTGATTGTGCTTGGCGACGATATGACGACCGACCACATATCGCCCGCAGGCCAGATTGACCCAACCGGTTATGCCGGTCAGCACCTGGTCGAGGCAGGCGCCCCATGCAACGACCTCAATGTATACGCCGCACGGCGCGGCAACTGGCGGGCGATGGTCAGGGGATTGTTTGACAATCGCACCGCCGCGAACCTGCTTCTCGGGCAAACACCGGCCTCAACGACAATCCATGGCACGAGCGGGGACATTGGCCCTCTTTGGGAAATCGCCCAGAGATATCAGAAGGAGAATCGAGCCGTTGTCATTGTCGCCGGTGAACGGTACGGCGCCGGTTCCTCCCGAGATTGGGCGGCGAAGGGCGTTGGACTCTTGGGTGTGCGCGCAATCCTTGCGAACAGTTTCGAGCGAATTCACAGATCCAACTTGATCAATATGGGCGTGTTACCGGTCCTTCTCCCCGAGGGAGTGCATCCACGATCGTTAAATTTGACGGCCAAGGACACGTTCAAGATAGAAGCGAGCAGCTTGTTCCCGCGATGCTCGACGTCCGTCATCATCGAACGCGCGACAAGTTCACAGAGCCTGACGTGCAGGGCGGCTATAGAAACCGAACAAGAGCTCCAGGTACTTGAGGCCGGAGGGATGATCCCTCTTATCCTTGAGCGGGTCTAGCCAAGCGCCCTATCTAAAACGCAAATCTTCGCCTCTGAACCCCCAAGAATTCAGTCATAAGGCTGGCCCGGAGACGGCAGGTTTGCGCCCGATGCCGGCCTTAGAGACCGAATTAGCCTCCGCCCGAAAGCACGCCGCAGCAACAGGGCTGCACGGCGTGACTGAGCCAGGAGCAGACACCAGGCGAGTGGTCACTGTTCGTGTCCCTCTCCTCGCGATTGATGACCCGCGCCCATCGGGTATAGTGGATCGTTCCGATCAACACGCTGCTGTGCGAGCGCCGTCTGCCGGGCGGCTACTGTTCCTAAATTGGGGGACGGAATGTCCAACAATGAAGCGCTGACGAACGAGAATGGCCCCTCCCGAGAGGTGCGGGATGCCGGGGAGCTTGATCTGCTGGCGACCATTCCCGGCCATGTGTGGTCGACGGACCCGTCCGGTCGTTTCACCTATCGCAATCGCAGCATGGAAGCCTTTTTTGGAGCTGGCCTCCCAAGAGATCTAGTGGACTGGCTGGAACGTGTGCACAAGGACGACCAGCGCCCTGTTGCCGAAACTTGGCAGACAAGTATTGACACTGGCCAACCACTCGAGACCGCGCACCGCCTTTGCGGCATAGATGACGAATACCGTTGGTTTCGCGTGTCCGGACGACCACTAAGGGACGTCTCTGGGCATATCATCGCCTGGCACGGCCAAACGATCGACATCGAGGAGGAAAAACAGGACGCGGTGGATTTGCGAGCCCGCTCAATTGAGTTGTCTCTCTTGGTCGACATAGTTCCGAGCCACGTTTGGCTGCTGGCACCCGAGGGCACGACGACGATGATCAACAAGCACATGGCAGACTTCCTGGGCCTCGACCTGTCCAATGCCGGAGATGTTGAAGCCGTGATGGACACGGTTTTTCATGCCGATGACGCCGAGCCTGTTCGCAGCGCACTCGGCCGTTGCCTGGCCACAGGTGACAGTTTTTCAATGAGCTACAGACTTCTGCGGGCAGATGGCACGTTTCGTTGGATGTTGGGACGAGTGGAACCAATACGGGACAAGGACGGAAACATCGTACAGTGGTTCGGCCTCTGCCAAGACATAGAGGACCACGTCCAAGCGGCAGCAGCCTTGCGCCGTTCTGCTGAACAGCTTGCGCACGCCGCTCGAACAGCAAACCTGTCCCAGCTCGCGGCTTCTATCGCTCACGAGATCAACCAACCGCTTACCGCGGTAGTCACGGGTTCCGATGTGTGCGCGCGGTGGCTTTCGGCCGATCCTCCAAACATCGAACGTGGCAAGCAGGCAGCCGAACGGGTAGCGCAAGATGCGCTCGCCGCTTTAAATATAGTCGGCCGCATTCGCGCGTTGTTCAGGAACCAACCGCAAACGCGGACGATGGAAGACGTAAACCGCCTGGTGCACGAGGTCGTGGATCTCATGTCAGACGAAATCTTAGCAAACACGACCCGGCTCGATTTGAAACTGGAAATTCACCTTCCCGCGGTTCCGCTGGATCGAATACAGGTCCAGCAGGTTCTCGTAAACCTTATCCGGAATGGGATCCAAGCAATGGACAGCACCGGCCCATTGCGTACCTTAAAGATCAGATCCAGCAGCGATCCAGGCAATTCAATCTGTATTGCCGTAGAGGATGCAGGAACTGGCTTTGCACATCCCGATCTTGTGTTCGAACCCTTCTTCACCACGAAGAGCAACGGCATGGGGATGGGACTTCCGATTTGTCATTCAATCGTCGAAGCCCATGGAGGACGTCTCTGGGTGGAGAACAACCCGGGTGGTGGAGCCACGGTCGCCTTCACGCTGCCAGCCCCGGGGAACCGCTAGCTAGCCGCAGTTTTTCTTGTCGCGCGCGCCGCGTGGGAAGGGGTGGCCAGCGTTCGAACCTGATCATGCCACCCATCTGCCTGGCGACGCTCGTCGTCCAATTGCATTGCACGGTCAACTGCGTCGAGCAGATCCTGAATTGCAAACGGCTTCGTGATGAAATCGATGGCGCCTGCCTTGAGCGCCGCCACACTGGACGGGACATCTACGCTCCCTGAAATGAAGATCACGGGCATTTTATTGCCAAGAGAAGCCAATCGGCGTTGCACATCGAGACCAGACTCACCAGGCATTTGAAGATCCACTAAGACGCAACCGGCACAATCTGCATCAACGGTTTCAAAGAACTCCGTTCCGCTCGCAAAGGCCGCCGCCCTTATTTTAGTCACTGTAAAAAGCTCAAGAAGGGCATCCCGCACGCTCGCTGCGTCATCGATTACGTAGACCGTCGGTTCGATGCCGGGTTTCATAGCGGTGTTCGATTTCAACATGTCTGCCTCCGCTCCAAGCCCGATGGATGTACCCCCGATGCGATCTTACTGTCGCTGCAACGCGTGAGGATTCCCATTTCGACGGCAGAATTCACGAGCCTTGAAACGAGGTGGCCCAACGCCCCTGAAGCGGCCGCAACGGGTTGCATCCGGCGCTCCACATCGAACGATGTGATACTGGCTGACTGCCAGTTTTCACCGCCTGTAAAGTAGCTGTGCAGCATTGGCTGCAAGCGATCGACGGCATTGGCAAACAGGGATTCAGGCGAGGTCTTCGCCTCGAATTCATCCCAGAGCGACCGAAACTCCACCGCCTGATCTTGGGGCAACAACTCGAAGATTCGTTTGGCAGCTCTGGTTTCCCGTTCGATCTGACTTGTTCCACCAACCTTGTCGAAGGCAAAGGTATCGCCGGCGTCAATCTCTACTATATCGTGGATGAGCAGCATCTTGATAACGCGCGGCAGATCGATGGTCCGGTCGGAATGCTCGGAAAGCACCATTGCCATCAGCGCCACTTGCCACGTGTGTTCAGCGTCGTTCTCAACGCGCGAGCGATCCAGCAAGGGAGTTCTGCGCAAGACAGTCTTGAGCTTTTCGACTTCAAGAATGAAGGCTAGCTGCTCCGCCAAGCGACGATCGCCTGCAAACTCCTCGATAGATCCTGCTGCCATCATTTGACTGGCCACGGTAGTCCTCCTGGTTAAACTTCCCGGATAAGCTCGGTCACGGTGGCGTACGATGGCTGGTTCAGGCGCTTCTCCGAACTCTTTTCTAGGAGTGAAGCAAAGTGCTCCTTGATCTCAACTGACGCTTGCGTCCTCGTCGTCGCGACGCACTGCGGGCTGGCCCCTGTTCCCTGGACGGAGAAGTAGGTCAGATCGTGTAGGCCGATGGTGCCAAGGATCGTCGTCAGATAGGGAGTGAGGAAGTCGGGTTGGCGGGCCTGTTCCCCAGAGAACCGGCCTCCGGAGGCCACGGCCACGTATACAGGACGATTGCAGAGCATGCCGACCTTCCCTCCAGCGCCGATTGTGAAGGTTCTGCGAGCCCGAACGACATGATCGAGCCATGCCTTCAGCGAGGCGGGAACAGTAAGGTTGTGCATCGGCGTGCCAATGACGAGGTAATCCGCGCCTTCAAGCTCTCGGACCAGCACCTCCGACACCGCCATGGTTCCCTCCCGGGAGACGTCCTGGAGAGATGACTGAGAGAGCGCGTAATCGTTGTCGATATGCGGTAGAGAGCCATCGCCGATGACACGTTCGATCACGCTTGAGCCGGGCAAGCGTGCCTGCAAGGCCCTTATGATTTCCTGAGAGAGCCGATGGCTCTCGGCCGCCTTGCCTCGCGGGCTGCAGCTCACATGTAAAATCGTCTTCATCGCTCGTCCCTGAGTTGGCCACGCCAACGGTTTGACGCAGGTTGTGGCCGTGGCTTACAGCGGACGTGGCTCATTACACAGGTCCAAGAATGGCGTTAGTGTGTGGGCCATAGTAAAGTCGCGTAAACAACGTTGACGGGGATATGGAGATGGCCGGTATTCGGAAAAGCTATACCTCGCCGCCCGATCCGAACGCCGACAAACCTTATTATTGGCAAATATACGACCGGTTTCTCAATGCGTTCTCGGAGGGCGTCCTCAAGCCCGGGGATCGGATACCCGCTGCGCGCGCCCTGGCGAAGGAGCTGGGACTGGCAAGGGGCACGGTGGAATCGGCCTACTCATTGTTGGCGGCTGAGGGATATATTCTGTCTCGGGGCCAGGCAGGGACCATCGTTTCCCCGGATATCAAGCCACAACGGACCAGGCCACCTTCAGCTCGAAGCTTTGACCCGCTTCTCGCTCCAATAACCTATCGACCTGACACCGTTCTGCCTTTTCAAATGGGGCTTCCAGCCTTGGATGCCTTTCCCCGAAAGATATGGGCGAGATTGGGCGCACGCCTAGCTCGCGCTATGCAGCCAGAAGACATGGTCCATCCAGATGTGCGTGGCCTTTCCACCCTGCGCACCCAACTTGCCGCGTACCTGCAGGTTTCGCGTGGGATCGATTGCTCTCCCGAGCAGGTCTTCGTCACCAGCGGGTACAGGCATTCGATCGAGCTTGTGTCCCACTCTCTTTTGAACGCCGGGGACAGCGTATGGCTTGAGAGCCCTGGTTATCCTCCCACCAGAAGAATCCTCGAGCACATGAAAATCACTCCGGTTCCGGTCGCCGTCGATGGGGACGGGATCATAGTTCAAGATGGTATCAACGCTGCTCCACGGGCGCGTGCGGCAGTCGTCACCCCCGCACACCAGAGCCCGCTCTCGATGTCGCTTTCGCTGCCACGGCGCTTGGCACTGCTGAACTGGGCATCGGAAACCAAGGCTTGGATTGTCGAGGACGACTATGACGGCGAGTACCGTTATGTCAGTCGTCCGCTTCCTGCTTTAAAGAGCCTCGATACGGATGGGCGCGTCGTATACACAGGAACTTTCAGCAAGGTTCTGTTCCCGGCGATTAGGCTCTCCTACCTCGTGGTGCCGGAAGCCCAGGTCGAAACATTCGAACGCGTCGCAGGAGACCTTTCCGGCGGAAGCCCCTGGTTCACTCAAGCCATTGTTTCGGGCTTCATGAAGGAGGGCCATTTCGCGCGACACATTCAGCGCATGCGGCGGCTGTATTCGGAGCGCCGGGAGGCGACTGTAGCCGGGCTAGAGCGTGCACTCGGCGACAAAGCGGTGCGGATCGATCCGCAACCCGGAGGCATGCACGTGATCCTGCGTGTACCGGATGTACCCGACCACGAGCTCGTTTCACGAATGCGGGTTGATGGACTCTATGCGGAAGCGCTGTCGGACTGGACGTTCGAGGGAAATCGGATGTCAGCCGTTCTTGTCAACTTTACCAATGTGACGTCGCAGTCGATGGCGGAAGCACTTGGCATCCGGATCGCCAAGCTCTTGGATGCCTGACTTATGGTCTAGGTCGGAACACCATTCTTGGACCTTCTAGTCTGGGCCAACAAGCGCGACCTTTCGTTTCACCAAGAAATGGAAGGACCGTTCGTTATGAGCAATCGTATCAAGTATGCAGAGGTTTCACCGGAGGGTTATAAAGCGTTCGGCGGTGTCTACATGACACTGCAGAAGGGCAGTTTGCCGAAGGGTCTTGTCGATCTCGTGAATCTCCGTGTGTCTCAAATCAATGGCTGCGCCTTTTGCATCGATATGCACACGCGCGACCTGATCAAGGAAGGCGTCGAAGTCGAGAAGCTCGTGCTGGTGGCGGTATGGCGAGAAACAGGAACGCTTTTCACAAACCGTGAGCGGGCAGCCCTCGCCTGGGCGGAGACCGTTACTCGCATTTGCGAAACAGGTGTTCCTGATGCTGAATATGCGGCCGCGGCCAGCGCATTCACCGACAAAGAACTTGCCGATCTCACCTACGCGATCGGCTTGATGAATGCCTTCAATCGACTTGGCGTGTCGTTCCGCTCCATGCCCTTGGCTGCGACCAAAGTCGCTTAACACACGACCCTGCGGGCGTTGAGAAGGCCTCCCCTTTCGTCAGCGCCCGTGCCGCCATGTGGCCCGTTCCAAAGGACATCAATATGGCATGGAGCATGCTCGTGCTCGCAGGCGCTCTCGAGATCGTCTTCGCGGTCGCCATGAAATCTTCCGATGGCTTCACTCGAACCCTGCCAGCACTTGTGACCATCGCGAGCGGCATTTCCAGCGTAGTGCTGTTGTCGCTCTCTCTGCGTTCACTGCCGGTGGGGACAGGCTACGCAGTTTGGACAGGCATTGGAGCTGCAGGGACTGCGATCGTTGGAATGATTGCTTTCGGTGATCCGGTCGGGTTGGCAAGATTGCTCTGCATCGGCCTCATCCTTTCAGGGGTCATCGGACTGAAGGTTGTGAGTTGAACCTTTGACCACCGGCACGTCCGCCATGCAGGTGCTTGCCCAAACAACATCAATTGCTAATATGCAGTGTCGAGTAGCGGCCAATTGAAGCGAATACCCATTCCGCCGGTCGCGGGGAATATTCAAGCGATATCAAACGTTCAATTCTGTGACGGTCTCAGCGAGAGGCGAGTAAGATGCGAATGTGGTTTCCATGGCTATCCTTGCTCGCGGTAACTCTGATCGCGTCCACTGATGCATTTGCAGCCGAAAGCGGTCGACGCCTGGCGCTGGTCATTGGAAACTCGACATACGAAGCCGCCGGTTCGCTTCCAAACGCGTCTCGCGACGCGCGAGCGTTCGGAGCGTTCCTTTCCACCCAAGGATTTGATGCCGACATCGTGATAGACGCCAACCGCAACCAGTTGGCCGAAGCGGTTTCGCGCTTTTCGCGCAGGATTGCTGCCAATGACGTAGCGCTTTTTTACTATGCCGGCCACGGCATGCAGCTTCGTGGTGAAAACTACCTGGTCGCTACCAACGCCAGGCTTGCCAACGAGTTCGACGTTCATGCCGAGACGCTCGCGCTTGCCGATGTGGTGCGCACGATCGAGACGAAGGCAAAGATTGCGCTCATCTTTCTGGACGCCTGCCGCAACAATCCGCTCGCCAACCGGCTCAACGAAGAAATCGAAGGTGCAACCCGAAGCCTTGCGACGCGTGGACTGGCGCCGATTGAGACGGAAAGTGCCGGCACAATGGTCGCCTTCGCAGCCGCACCTGGGCAAGTCGCATCTGACGGACGCGGCGAGAATTCGCCATTCACTGAGGCGCTCGTCAGCCACTTAGCGAGCCCGGGTCTCGAGATCGGCACAGCGTTCAAGCGGGTCATTCGGGACGTGAGGGAGGCGACGGAGGGCAAGCAATCGCCGCAGATCTTGTCATCACTGTCCCTTGAATTCTATTTCGGGCCTCCCTTGCAACAATCAGAGCAGGCACTCCTTGCGGCCCCGGTGACAGATCCGAAAACTATAGCGGCCGAGGCAGATTTTCAGAAGGCGCTGCGGATCAACACCCCTCGCATCTGGACGTTCTTTCTCGCAAAGTATCGCAGCGGGGAAAAGGCCGATGTCGCTCGCCAGATGTTGTCGGTGATGCAGGCCGACACGACCACGTCCTCATTGTCCTTGATGGAGCAAGTCGAGAACGAACTCGTCTTCGACAAGGCGAAGAGAAGCGAGATCCAGGTCGCTCTTGCCGCCAAAGGCTTCGGTACAGGAAACGCAGATGGTGTCTTCGGCGCGCAAACCCGCAAGGCGATAGCCGACTACCAGAAGTCCGCCAGCATTGCGGACACAGGCTACTTTAACGAAACGACGGCAAAGGCGCTCGGGATCAAGGTGATCAAAGGGGCCACGGACGGCCTGTACTCCTCGCCCATGGCGCGGCGATACCTTCCAAATGATTTTGTTGGCCTCGAAACTGATCAGCGCGTCTGGAAGGCCATTAACTGCGATCCGTGGCAGGAGAGGGTCTACGGCTCGTTCAGGGGCCATATGTACCTGGTGATGCAGGCGCAATGGGTGACGTGGAATTCGGCAGATACGGCCGCCAAGCGCTGCGGCGGACATCTCGCCACCATCGGTTCGAAGGAGGAGAACGATTTTGTCGTCTCGCTTTTCAGCAAGGACGACCGCTTCTTTTTCTCCAATTTCAACGATGGATACTCGCACAAGCACGGGCCTTGGATCGGCCTGTTCCAAGACGAAAGCGGCCGCGAGCCAAAGGGCGGCTGGCGATGGGTTACCGGTGAAACGCTGAGTTTTACACTGTGGAAGTCTTACACACCGAACGAAGACAAACCAGCTGATGACTATGGCATGTATTTCGCTGACGCGGAGGGCAGGCACGACATGAAGGCGCTGCGGGTTGAGACCTGGACCGACATGGCATCGTCCGATGCCGCCCATAGCTTTGTCATCGAATTCGAATGAACGACGACGCCTCCCATAATCACTCGGTTCGTTACGGCAGCACGGGTGATGAGCGCGACGCCCCGCCTTGAGACGAGGCGCGCCTGACTGGCGATCGGCGATTTGCATGTCGCTTAACGGAACATCCGTGTTCGCCGCCACATTCCAATTCAATATGGGCAAAACTTCATGCAAAAAACTTACAGCCCCTGATATTTCAATAGGTTATCCTTAGTTCCTCGAGCTCAGGCGTGTTTACGGTCGGTAGCGCGGCGTTCTCGCCGACGCCAACGTCGGTGGCATCACCACACGCAGGTCTAGAGAAGTTCGCCCATCGACTGCAGGAGCCGATCGATCTGATCGGTCGTGTGCTCGGAAAACACCGCAAGCCGCATGGTCGCGACATCTGACGCGTCGGAATAACCACCAGGCTGCTGCACCCTGACGATGATGTCGCGCTCGGCGAGACGATCGCGCAGCTGCTCGAGGTCGGTGACGCCCTTGATGGTGACGATCGGCACCGGCGTGTTGGCAACGTCGAACCCCAGCCTTCGCAATCCGTTGCGCAAATGCTTGACGTTTTGAACGAGATTGGCGCGCTTTTCCGGTGTCGCCTGCAGAACGCGCAACGATGCGGCGGCAGCGGCTGCAAGACCCGGTGGCGCCGGCGAGGCACCACGCATGATCATGGCATTGCCCGCGATCTTGGCGGCCAGTTCCGAACTACCGGGAACGATGCCGCCCAGCGCGCCAAACGCCTTGCTCATCGTGCCCGCGAGATAGTTGCCCTCGCCTTCGAGCCCCGCGTGCTGCAGCGATCCGCGGCCGGTCTCACCAAGGACGCCGACGCCGTGGGAATCGTCGATGCAGAGCAGCGCCCCATCGTAGCGGGCCATGGCCTGCCTGTAGTCCCCAAGCGGCGCCAACCGCCCGGACGACGGAAAGACCCCGTCGGTCAGCACCGCCGGCCGCTCGCCCGCCTTCACATGCAGCGACAGTTGCGCAGCAAGATCCTCCGGATCGGCATGCCGAAATTCATGAACACGCTTGCCGAGCGTCGGGATCGCATCACGGGTGCTGTAATGCGTAGCAGAATCCATGAGGATGACATCGAATTCGTCGCGCAGCCCCTGCAGCAACACCATGGGGCTCGTGTAGCCGGAGATCATGTAGACGACCTCCTCCGCACCGAACCAGTCGCGCAACCGCTCCTGCAAATCGGCATAGACCTGCATATGGGCGAGTGTCCCGGGCCCCATGCCGTAACGCCTCGTCGCTTCGCAGGCCGCCTCGATCACCTCGGAATGGCCGTGCAGGCAGAAGTAGGACGTGCCGCAATAATAGTCGACCTCGCGCCCGCCGATGAACATGCGGGCGCCAAGAGGCGACTCCATCTTGATTGGAGCGGTCATGATTGGGTCACGCCGCTTCGGCCTGAGATGGGCTGCGTCGCTCCAGGAACATCGGCCCGACGCGGATGCCGCGCTTGCCGTTGTCGTCGACCGCGTCGAGTTCGAGGATCTCGTCTTCGTAAAGCCGTCCATGCATGCGGAAGCGCCCCTCTCCGACCGGCTCGCATGTGTGCGTGCAGAAGTATTCGATCAGGCACTTCAGGCCGCCATGGCTGTAGGTCAGGTAGGTGATGTTGAAGTCCGGCCCGTATTCGCCGAGATGCGGCGCGACGGCGTCGGGCACGGTCTCGTCCTCAGGCGTCTCTATGCGTGTCCAGCTTGTATCGCGCCAAACGAGCTTGCCGTCTGCCGGGAAGGAGAGGGTCATATGGGCATAGTCCGCGCCGCGGCCGTAGATGCGACCGTCGATGACGAAATCGTTGCCGGCCACCGGACGGATCCGGTGCGGAACGCCCTCGCCCATCAAGTAGACCTTGCCGTCCGTGGATTTGACCTCGACGATCTCCTGCGTGGCGTCGTCGCGGTAATAGCCCGGCAAGGCCTTGAACTGCTCCTCGGCGATCTCCGGCGGACGCTGTGTCCGCTCCGGCATCGTGCCCATCCTGCGCTCGGCAAGAACGATGCGCACGCCGTCGACACCGAGCCGCGAGGCGATCTGATTGGCGAAATCAAGGGTCGCAAAGATCAGCACGCCGACGCCAGCGGCAGGCAAAAGCATCATCTGCGAAGCATAACCATAGACGGCGCCGCCATGGCCGACCGACGTCCAACCGTCGACATCGCCGGAGCCGAAGCACAGGCCATAGCCGTTCAGTGTCCTGTCGTGGCCGGCCGGACGTTTGCCGAATGGTGTCCACATCTCGCGCAGCGACGCCGGCGAGATGATCGAATTGCCCTCAGCGTCGAAGCCGCCGCGCAGCAGGCACTGGGCGTAGCGTGCCATATCGCCCGTGGTGGAAAAGATGTTGCCGGCCGGCGAGCCGCCCAGGCTGAACACCGGCGCCGGCGTATCGCCGTCGAGCGTCCACATGTCGGCAGGCGCGAGCCGCTCGCGAATGCCGGGCGCCATCCCGCAGGAGGAACTGTCCATGCCGAGCGGTTTCAGGATATTGGCGGCGACATAGTCCGAATAGCTCTGGCCGGTCACGGTCTCGATCACCCGCCCGACGACGGCGATGCCGGCGTTGGAGTAGTGCATCACGCCGAGGCTCGGATCCTGCTTCAAGGTCGAGCTTGCCAGTTCGTTGACGGTGTCTTCGAGCGGCGGCCGGGTGGCGTCGAGATAATGGCCACTCTTCGGCTCGCGCACGATGCCAGCCGTATGCGTCATCAGCTTGCGCAGGCTGATGACCGAACCGTACGGCCCGCCTTGAGCGCCAGCAAACGGGTTGTCCGGCTTGAAACCGGGCAGATAGGTCGAGACGTCGACGTCGATGTCGACAAGGCCCTTCTCGACCAGTTGCATGATCGCCAGCGAAGTGAAGGTCTTGGTGATGGAGCCTATGCGGAAGCACGTGTCCTTGCCCATGTCGAAATGTCGGTCATGGCGCTGAATATGGCCTTCGGCAAGCACACCGTCGCGGTCGACGAGGGCGTAGGAGATCGACGGGATCGCCTTATCCTCGACCTCGTACCGGATCAGATCCTCGAACAGCTCGATGGAAGCAGCAGACAGAGAGGACATGGAAAATGCTCCTTGGTCGTAAAGGGATTGGATCTCAATGGGCGTGGCGTGGGTCGAGCATGTCGCGCAGCGCATCACCCACCAGGTTCCACGACAGCACGAAAAGGAAGACGGCCGCGCCGGGGAAGGCCAGCGTGTACCAGAACTGGAATGGGTTGCCGGGCTGGCCGACGATCCAGTTGCGCGAATAGGCGATGAACTGGCCCCAGTCGGCATAGCCTTCTTCGGTACCGACGCCGAGGAAGCTGAGCGCCGAGGCGGACAGCACCATGGAACCGGTCGCCATCGTCGCGAGGACCAGCACCGGGAACATGGCATTGGGCAGAATGTGCAGCACGATCAGCCTGAGATCGCTCGCGCCATAGCTCCTGGCTGCGTGGATGTAGTCCATCTCGCGGATCCTCAGAATCTCGCTTCGAACGATACGGGCGTAACTCATCCAGCCGAATGTCGTCAGCGCGATGGTGATGGGCACGATGCCTTTGCCGAGCAACGCCGTCAGCACCATGGCGGCGATCAGGAAGGGCACGGCCATGAATACGTCGACGATGCGCATGAGCACTTCCTCGACGACGCCGCCGTAGTAGGCCGCGACAGCGCCGACGACCGTGCCGATCAGCACAGAGATCGCCACGACCCCGAGCCCGATCTTGAATGCCGTGCGCGTACCCCAGACGACGCCATAGAAGATGTCGTACTGGCCCTGTGTCGTGCCAAACACGGCCTCCGGCGACGGCGGTTGCGGCGTCGCCAAGAAACCCGCGCGCGGCGTGTCGTACGGCGAGAGCTGGAAGCTCTGTGGCGGTGCCAAGACGGGGGCGAAGACGGCGATCAGCACGAAAGCGAGCAGGATCGCGACGCCGAACAGCGACACCGGATTTCGCGCGAGGTAACGAAGATACTTCATTGCGTCTTCACCCTCGGGTCAAGCAACGGATAGATGAGATCGACGACCAGGTTCATCAGTACCAGGACGACCGCGAAATAGAGGCCGAAGCCGAGGACCGCGGGAAAGTCGAGATTGGCAGCGGTCTTGGCGGCGAACTGGCCGAGGCCGGCATAGTCGAAGATGGTCTCGGTTATGACTACGCCGCCCATCATCACGGCGAGCTCCATGCCGGCGATGGTCGCCAGCGGCAGAAGCGCGTTTCGCCTGGCGTGATGCAATTCGACGACGCGGCGCGGCAGGCCCTTGGCACGGGCAGTGCGCACGTAATCCTGGCGCAGCGTTTCCAGCATCGAGGTGCGCATCACCCGCGTCATGCTGGCGACGTTGACATAGGTCAGCGTGATGACGGGTGCTGCGAGGTGGCGCAGCGCATCGCCGAAGATCGCCAGGTTGCCGTTGAGCAGCGCGTCGATCGTGTTGGCGCCGGTGTAGCGCACGAAGTCTCCGGAACTGACCACGGTCTGGGCCCATTGGCTCAGCCGCCCGGGCGGGAACCAATCAAGCGCCGAATAGAAGATCAAGAGCATCAGCAGGCCGAAGACATAGACGGGGAAAGACCATCCCAGAATGGTGAAGATGCGGATGACGTGGTCCGGCCAGCGGTTCAGGTAGATACCGGCGCGCGAGCCGAGGTAGACGGCGAGCAGCAGACATGGCACGAAGGCCAACACGACCAGCTCCAGCGTCGCCGGAAACAGGGACATCAGCGCCGTCGACACCGGCTGGCGCGCGGTCTCCGACCAGCCGAGATTGCCGGTCAGAACGCCGCCAATCCAGCGACCATATTGCAGATAGAAAGGATCATTGAGCCCATACTGCTCGATCATCCGGCGAATGCTTTCCTGGCCACCCTTGAGATAATCGGGCGACGGCGCATAGGCCGCCAGTCTCTGCGTCGGCGAAAGCGACATCTGCAGCGCGAAGATCATCAACGACAGTGCGAAGAGGACGATCGGCAGCATCATCAGTCGTCTGAGTGCGTAATTCAGCACGGTTCACATGTTCCGATTTCAGGGAAAATGAAACAAGGGCATGCCGGGCAAGATTGGCGCCCGGCATGCCCTGGCCAATCAGTCGTTGGCCTTGGTGACCGGGTAGAAGTCCCAGGCGCCGTACAGGATCATGTTGTCGACATAGCCATCGATGTTGCTGCGGGTGACGACGTAGCCGAAGTCCTCCCAGAGAAACTGGGTGGTGGCGTATTCGTAGGACATTTCCTGCAGCTTGGCGTAGATCGGCTCGCGCACGGCGGGATCGACCGAAGCCCATGCCTCATCGAGCAGCGGCTTGAACTTCTCGGCCATCAGATCGCGGTAACCCTGGCCGACCATGCCGCCGACGAGGCCGGTGGGCGAGAGGTAGTAGCTGGCTGCACCGAGCGGACCGCCCGGGTCGGAATAGTCTGGCCCCCAGCCCATCACCGTCAAGGGTGCGGCGGGCTTCTCGCGGTTGTTGAGCTTGTCCGAGACCGATGCCCAGGGCAGCGCCTGGATCTGCATCTTGAACTTCGGATTGATGCGCGACAGGCCCTGCTGGAGCGCCGAGAGTGCGGCCGTCAGCTGTGGATAGCCCTCGGTCACATAGGCGGTGAAAGCGAAGCCGGTGTCCCAGAGCTTGCCGCCGAACGCCTTCTTGAAGTGTTCCTCGGCCTTGGCGGGATCGTAGCTGTAAACAGGCGAGTCCGGGCGATAACCCATGATGCCACGCACCGTCGGGCCGCGCGATTGCACGGTCTTGTTTAAAAGCACCTGAGTGAGCAGCGCATCGTAGTTCTGCGCATAGTTGAAACCCTTGCGCACGTCGATGTCGGCGAAGAAATCCGGCGGAATGCCGGCACCGTCCAGCTTGCCGCTGCCGATGGCCGGATTGTCGTTATCGTCGAGCGGCCAGGCGAAGAAGATGCCGCGCGAGAACACCTTCTGCAGGCCGTCGATGACCTTTACGCCTTCGGTCTTGCTGAGCTCGTCGATGAACTCGACGGGGGCGGTGACGAAATCGGCATCACCGGACAGAAGCTGCAGGCGCCGCGTCGTCCATTCCGGCACGGTGCGCATGACCACGCGCTCAAGCTTGGCGGGGCCCATGAAGTAATTGTCGAAGCGCTTCAGGGTGATGCGCCGGTCGGTCCGATCCCATTCCTCGAGCATGAACGGCCCGGCGCCATTTTCTTCCGCAAACAGCGGATTGGCGCCGAGTTCCGGACGGTAATGGGCCTTCCAGGTGTCGCCCGACCCATCCCAACCGCCGACCGATGCAACCCATTCCTTGTCGACAACCGAAGTGCCGAAGGGCAACGCGATCACGCCGAGCGTCGCCGGAAACGACTTGGGCAACTTGAGCGTGACGTTGTCGCCATCGACGACGATCTGCGACGCCAGTTGATCATAGACCGTGCGCAGGATCTCGGGGGTGGCGTCGTTGATGGATTTGACCTTGCCTTCGGTCTCAACCCACTTGGCGATGTCGGTGTATTTGCCTGCGGTGATCACCTCGGTGATGGCGTTCGACATCCACGACTGCCCCTGAAGGATGGCGCGCAGCAGCGAATAACGCACGTCCTCCGGCGTGATCTGGCCGTATCCCGGCTCGATCGTCGCCTTCTGGGCGTCGGTCAGCTTGTCGTAGTACTCCCAGGTGACTTTACCGTCAGCGCCTTTGATCCCGACCTTGTGGGCAAATACACCCTTGCGGATCGGGAAGGTGTAGCTGACGGAGCCGTCCGTGCCCTGCTTGATGAGGCCGTTCTCGAGCGACGGCACCTCGGTCGAGAGCGAAGGCACGAACTCTGAAATCTTCGAACCGTTGAAGTTCAAAAGACGGCTGTAGATGTTGAGCGAGCCATAGGAACTCGGCGTGTTGGCGATATAGGCAGGGTCGAACGACTGGATGTCGTCGGTCCACATGAAGACGAAAGTGCCGGGGTTTTTGGTCTCGGCCATAGCGGGCGCAGCCGCGATGCCGAGCCCCAAGCAGAGAGCTAGGGCTAAGGTGCGTTTCATCGTTGTTCCCATTTGGTGGAGGCGGAAGTTTTCTTCTCGTTAAAGGGGAGGCTAGAAGAGCCCTTGCAGGTCTGTCCAATGTGTAATTAGGATAGACTATGCAAATCACGCATGAGGGCCGGCATGGAACTGCAATGGCTTGAAGATTTTCTGGAAATTGCCGCGACAAGGAATTTCTCGACGGCGGCGACGGCACGCAACATTTCTCAGCCGGCCTTCAGCCGCCGGATCAAGTCGCTGGAGAACTGGATCGGCGCTGATCTGATCGACCGCAGCACCTATCCCGTGCAATTGACACGGGCGGGAACGATGTTCCTGCCCGGTTGCCAGCGCCTTGTGCGCGAGGCCTACAGGCTGCGCACCGATTGCCGCAATGTCGCGGGCGAAAGCTCGGCCATGCTGACCTTTACCTCGCTGCACACGCTGGCGATGTATTTTTTCCCGAGATGGATCGGATCGCCGCTGATCTCGCGGATCCCGCTTCGCACCAGTATGCACGCCGCCGACTTCCTTGAAAGCATCGACCACCTGTGTTCGGGTCAGTGCGATTTCGCCATCACCTATGTGCATCCAGACGGGCCGCCGGTGCTGGAAGGCGGCCCGTTCGAATCCTTGCAGATTGGCAAGGACCGGCTCATTCTGGTGTCGGGAACCGACGAGAATGGCCGGCCCTTGTTCGACATCGACGTGTCCGAAACGACGGAAATCCCCTACCTCGCCTACTCCTGGAGTGACGGCTATATCGGCAAGCTCGCGACCTTGATCCAGTCGCGATGGCGCCGTCCGCTCAATCTCAGCACCGTCTATCAGTCGGGCCTGGCCGACGGCCTGAAGCACATGGCCGTTGCCGGGCGCGGCGTAGCGTGGCTCCCGCAGATCTGCGTGGCGGAAGCCATGCGGCAGGGCCGCCTTGTCCAGATCGGCGGGCCGCAGATGTCGCTCGAAATGGAAATCCGGATCTTCAGGCGCGCCGGTCCCGGTAGTCCTGACAGCGATGGGTTGTGGCAGCATCTGAAACAGTGCGCGGCGCTGCCGCAGTACAAAACCGGGTTCGATGCCGGCATCGACGCCGCCTGAGGCATCGCGATTACCGAAATACTCCGATCGAGGCCATATGCGAAGACAGGCGGAACGATGCAGAAAGCGCATAGTTTCGATTGCCGCATTCGTGATACATTGATTTCACTCGGTTTTGTTGCGCGGACCGAAGCCGATCGCGTGCCGCCCGGGCACTGACCGACTGCCGCGGAGGGCGTTCTCCGCCACCCGAGCATATTGACAGGATGCAACCCCGTTGCGAGACCTGACAGGGCAACGTCCCCTCGAAATCGGGTCCATGTGCTGATGTTCCTGTCTAGATCCGCGCCCCCTGAACTGGCCGAGGATGTCATCCTGTCCGTGGAAGACCTTGAGGTTTCCTTCGCGGCCGGTACCCGCTCCCAGCTGCGTGCCGTGCGGGGCGTCTCCTTCAGCATCTCGCGCGGCGAGACCGTCGCGCTGGTCGGCGAGTCCGGATCCGGCAAGTCGGTGACGGCCATGACGATCATGCGGCTGACGGAATATGACGGCGCGGCGATCACCGGCGGACGGGTGCTGATGCGCTTGAAGGACAGCAAGGTCGCCGATCTCGCGACATTGTCGGAAAAGCGGGTCGAAGCCCTTCGCGGCGCGGACATCTCGATCGTGTTCCAGGACCCGATGTCCAGCCTGAACCCGGTCTTTACCGTCGGCGACCAGATTGCCGAAGCGGTGATCCATCACCAGAACAAAACACCGCAGGAAGCGCGCCAGATCGCGCTCAACACCCTGAAGCTGGTGCGTGTGCCCGATGCGGAACGCAGGCTCGACCAATATCCTCACCAGCTCTCCGGCGGCATGCGCCAGCGCGTCATGATCGCCATTGCGCTCGCCTGCCGCCCGTCGCTGATGATCCTCGACGAGCCTACGACCGCGCTCGACGTGACCATTCAGGCGCAGATCCTCGATCTGGTTCGCGCCCTGCAGCGCGAAATCGGCATGTCGGTGCTGTTCATTACCCACGACATGGGCGTCGTTGCGGAAGTCGCCGACCGGGTCTGCGTGATGCTCAAGGGTGAAATCGTCGAGACGGGTTCGGTCTACGACATCTTCGCCAAGCCGAAGCATGCCTATACACGCGCCCTGATTTCCGCTGTGCCGCGCCTCGGCAGCATGGCCGACAAGGATGCGCCGGAGAAATTTCCGCTGCTGGTGTTCGAACCGGAGCGGCAGCCCGCGGAGGCGACAGAATGAATGCGCCGGCTCATATGACGGAGGCCCCTCGCCCACTGGTCGAGGTGCGAAACCTGGTGACCCGCTTCGATCTCAAGGCCGGGCTCTTCGGCCACGTCTCCGGCCGGGTGCACGCGGTGGAGAACGTTTCCTTTGACATTTTTCCTGGTGAGACCCTGGCACTGGTCGGTGAATCCGGCTGCGGCAAGTCGACGGTCGCACGCTCGCTCATGCAGCTCGATCGACCGCGCTCTGGCTCCATCCGCTTTGATGGAACCGAGCTGATCGGCGCGCCGCGCCCAGTCCTCGCGCGATTTCGGCGCGAAGCGCAGATGGTCTTCCAGGATCCGTTTTCTTCGCTCAACCCGCGCATGACGATCGAGCAATCGCTGATGGATCCGATGCAGGTTCACAAGCTGGGTTCGACCGGGGACATGCGCGCTCACGCCGCCGAACTTCTGGCAAAGGTCGAGCTTTCGCCTGAGCATCTCGAGCGCTATCCGCATGCATTTTCCGGCGGGCAGCGCCAGCGCATCTGCATCGCCCGGGCGCTTGCGCTCAAGCCGCGTCTCATCGTCGCCGACGAAGCGGTCGCTTCGCTCGACGTGACGATCCAGGCGCAGGTGATCAACCTGCTCATGGACCTGCAGCGCGAGATGCAGATCGCCCTTCTGTTCATCAGCCACGATATGGCGGTGGTCGAGCGCATCGCTCACCGAGTTGCGGTCATGTACCTCGGCGAAATCGTCGAGATCGGCGATCGCCGTTCCGTGTTCGGCAATCCGCAGCACCCATATACCCGCAAGCTGCTATCGACGGTGCCGATTGCCGACCCGACGCGCCGTCCGGAAGGGCGCCAGCCGATGTCCGACGAAATACCGAGTGCGGTGCGTGCGCCGGACTTCGTTCCTCGTGAACTGCCTATGCGGCAGATCTCATCGACCCACTACGTGCGGCAAGCCGCAACCGGCTGACAACGGCCGCAACACTCCGTTCCAGATCAGAGTATCCCGACATGAGCACTTTCGAAGTGACACAACCGGCTGCGAGCGCTGCCAGCATTGCATCGACAGATATCCGCGACAGCACAATCGAGGCAAAGGCCGCAGGGTTCCTGCGTCCAGCGGCCGCCGAGCGACCGACACCCTATATCGAGGTCGACGAGAAACGGCTCACCCGCAACATCAAGACCATGCAGCAGCGCGCCGATGCAGCCGGCGTGGCAATGTTTCCGCATGTGAAGACGCACAAGAGCCTCCACATCGCCCGGCAGCAGCTGGCCGCAGGCGCGCGCGGCATCACCGCCTCCAAGCCCAGCGAAGCGCTGGTCTTTGCCGAAGCCGGGATCCCATCGATCATTCTGGCCTATCCCATCGTGCGCGCCGCGTCGCTCGATCGTCTTCTGCCTATGGTCAAGGCGCGGGCCGTGGAATTGCGCACGATTGCGGCGAGCGAAACAGGTGTGGATGCTCTGTCGGAAGCCGCCAGCCGGCACGGCGTCGAGATCGGCGTGTTCCTCAAGGTCGACGTCGGCCTCGGCCGCGTCGGCCTCAAACCCGATGACCCGGCAGCACCTGAACTGTGCGCTCGGATCGCCGGCGCCTCTGGCCTGCGATTTGCCGGACTGCTTTCGCACGCCGGACATGCATACGCGGCTCCGGAGCCCCATGCCCTGGCCAAGATCGCCCACGACGAGGCGGAGGCCCTCGCCGGCCTCGCCGACCGACTTCGACAACGGGGAGTCGCCGTCGATTGCATTTCCGTCGGCGCAACGCCGACTTGCCTCGGTGCACCGCTGCCCCAGGGAGTCGACTACATCCGTCCCGGAAACTACGTCTTTCTGGACGGCACCGCCCTTCGACTTGGCATCTGCAGAGCCGACGACCTCGCGCTTTCAGTCGTCGCCCGCGTCGTTGCGTCCAACGACGCGCACTTCATCATCGACGCTGGTTCGAAGTCCATGAGCTCAGATCGCGGCGCGCATGGCATGGGTGGCGCAGGGTTCGGCACAGTCGTCAGCGCTGAAGGCGATGGCGAAACCGGCATGTGGACGCTCGAGCGTCTGTCCGAGGAACACGGGTTCGTCCCCCATTCCGGGCGCGCCCTGCCGCTCGGCAGTCGCGTGCGGGTATTCCCCAACCACTCCTGCGCCTCGATCGCCAACTTCGACAATTTCGTCCTGGCGCGCGCGGATGGCACCGCAGCCAGCCTGCCGGTCGACGCCCGTAGCGGTCAGACCTGAAGAGCGCATCGGCCTTTTCGGCCACCTGGGCGGCGATTGATCGCCGCCCATCAACGAGTTGAACATCTCTGACGGGGCCAGGAAGTTCGGGCGTTGACGGCGGGGACGCGAAGGCTATTGAGGTCGTAATGGCCTCGATCGGTCAAAATGCTTCATCCGAACCTTCGGTGATTGAAAGCTTGCGTGACAGAACCGGCCCGCCAGCGAGCCGACAGGAACGTCACCGAGCTTTATGGGGCCCATCAGCCACAGCCTTTACGATGAGTGACGTTAATACAGACGTAGCGATCTGCTGGGATATCCCCCCGGCTTGTGCCTCGGAGGCAAGGGCCTCCGCTGCGCCTAGAAGACCGACGCATACAGGACGCAAGCGCTCATCTTCTAGGTCGGAGAACGGCCACAGCGCGTCACACATCAGCTCGACGTATACGTTGCGCATGAGGCGTTGCTGAGCCGCCATCTCCTCTGTGCCTTTGAGTGCGGCGGAGATTGCGAGAGCTTCTGGACCAAACTGAGCAAGGCACTTGAAGTACGCATTGCTGATGATGTCGGCTACGGCGGTGAGTTCGGTTGGCGCTTCGCGAAGAGCAGAGCGGAGCCAGTGGACATAGTTGTCCTCCAGTCGTTTGAACAGCGCCACCAGGAGGCCGGCCCGGGTAGAAAAGTGTTCGTAAGCAATTGGGCGGCTGACCCCTGCTTTTGCAGCCAAGGTCCCGAGCGTCAGTTCATCGGCACCCTGATTGCGAACGATTTCCATCGCGACATCGAGCA
Organism: Ensifer sp.; assembly: GCF_035999135.1. Taxonomy (GTDB): domain Bacteria; phylum Pseudomonadota; class Alphaproteobacteria; order Rhizobiales; family Rhizobiaceae; genus Ensifer. The sequence goes on along the minus strand of NZ_DASYGZ010000123.1, from coordinate 5,764 downwards.
TCTGTTCGCGGCGCATATCTCTCTTGAGCTTCACATTTCCCTCTTGCCCTGAAACTTACAATCTGTAAGTTACAATATGTAATAACTTAGTCAAGGGTGACGTGATGAGTGACGTAGCCGTGATCGGACTAGGGCGCATGGGCAATGCGCTCGCCAAGGCACTTTTGACTTCCCGCAAGAGCGTCACCATTTGGAATCGAAGCCAAGGCAAAGCGGGCGCTCTGGAGCGCATCGGTGCCTTGAAGGCGGACACGCCAGCCGCTGCTGTTGCCAGCAGCAGCACGCTCGTCGTTTGCCTGTCAGACTACGCTGCAACATCGATCGTCCTTGATGAAGCACACTCAACTGGTTTTCTTGAAGGAAAGACCCTCGTCCAACTCACGTCGGGCACACCGAAGCAAGCGCGTCATCTCGAGAAATGGGTGGAGTCCCGTGGAGGAAGCTATCTTGACGGGGCGATTTCGGCCTGGCCCGATCAGATCGGCGGACCCGAAGCATCGATTGTTATTGCCGGACGGGAAAGTGTCTTAACCCCGATCGCGCCTATCTTGCAGCTGCTGGCTCCAAATCTTTCTCACGTCGGAACCGACATCGGCCGCGCAAAGATTCTCTTCAATGCGGCGCTCTCCTATTTTGCCGCACACTGGATTGGCTTCAGCCATGGTGCGGCAATGTACGCGGCAGAAGGAATGGACGTCGCTGAGTTTGGCGAAGCTATCGCTGCCCTGTCACCAATGTTCGCTGATGATGTGCGCCATATGGGTCGAGCCATTGAAGCGAACAGGTTCGCTGATCCTCAAAGCACCATCAGGTCGGTTGGTGTGGACATATCCCGGCTCGTCCAGATAGCGCATGATTTGAATATCAGTTCCGCGTTTCCTGATTTTGCTGCTGATCTCTTTCGCAACGCCGCGGAGGCAGGGTACGGCGCGGAGGAGCATTGCGCTATCTTCAAGGTCATTCGCACGCGATGAGTAACATTATGTCGCTCCAATGCTGAGCTGGAGCCCATCCTAAGCGCACACCGTTTCAACACCGGACCGAATGGTTGCGCCAAACACCTGGCCGCAAGGCTTTAGCAAAGCGTCGAACATACGGCGTCGAGCCTCAAGCGGCAGGTTTCGCAGGTGTATTTCGATGAGAGATTCAGCAGGCGCGAGATTTGCGCCTGACGATCCCTTCGAGGGAGAATTTCACTGATTCACAGCCATATCAAAGGAGCCTCAGTTGGATCTGGCGTTTGTCTTTCTAGAAAAATTACACTCGAGCTGGGTGCCGGTCAGAAGCGGAGAATCCGGCAATATCGTTTTTCAGCGTGCCGATGCGCAGGCATTCGCAAAGATCGCTCCTGCAGCTCACCACACCGAACTTGCCGAGGAGCGCGACCGACTGATTTGGCTACAAGGCCGAGGCGTGGCTTGTCCCGAAGTCATCAGTTGGCGGGAAGAACAGGAAGGCGCATGCCTGGTGATGACGGCAATCCCCGGAGTGCCGGCCGCAGATCTTTCAGGAGCCCACTTGCTCAAGGCATGGCCGTCGATGGTGGCGCAACTTAACGCTGTTCACAGCCTGTCGCTGGAGGAATGCCCGTTTGAGCGTAGGTTGTCAGGAATGTTCGCGCGCGCTGTCGATGTGGTTTCCCGCAATGCCGTTAATCCTGACTTCTTACCAGACGAGGACAAGCATACGCCGCAGCCCGATCTTTTGGCTCGGATCGAACGCGAGCTAACGGTACGTCTCGAACAAGAAAGCACCGAATTGACGGTTTGCCATGGTGACCCCTGCATGCCGAATTTTATGGTAAGCGCCGAGACACTCCAATGCACGGGTCTGATTGACCTTGGCCGACTTGGAAAAGCGGACCGTTATGCAGATTTGGCGCTGATGATCGCCAACGCCGACGGGAGCTGGACTTGCCCCGATGAAGCAGAGCGCGCTTTCGATATCCTGTTCACAAGTTTGGGGATCGACGCTCCTGATCGTGAACGCCTTGCCTTCTATCTTCGCTTGGATCCCCTTACTTGGGGGTGATGCTTAGGAAAGCGGCGTAGTGTCCGCACAGCAAATCGACCGTGCAAAAGCGGGAAACCGACGCGAAGCGGCCGAGCGGTCCCGCATTCAAGCTGCTCTCGATTATCCGCAAACACAGTCTAGAGATGCTGTCTTAGGAGGACGTAGCCACGGAAGGCGTCAGCCGGTCGCAATTAGGCGCCTCGCGCCTCACCTGTCCGGCCGCGCCGGCGACCGGGCAATGTCGATGATGTCGTCACGCGACGCCGCTGGATCCCTTCCTCGCTCCAGGCAACGCCGAGCCCGATTTTCAGATCGGCCCCTCACCGGCCGAAGCTCGAAACCACGATCTGATACATCATGATATCCTAATGCACGCAGCGGCAACAAACATAGAACAATGCTTGCGAAGACTTTTTTTGACGTGGCAGCTGGCGAAAACTAGCGAATGGACCTGCCGAGACTTTCGAAGCCGCTAGGCATAGGCGCCGCGTCGCAGTCCCTCCACCCAGTTGCGGCAAAGCTGCGCGCCTTCATCAGGCTTGAACGAAGCGGGGTTGAGGCACCAGGCGAGCCAGAGGCCGTCGAGGAGGGCCGTGAAGGCGACGGCGGTCAGGCGGATGTCGGCGATCGCAAAGCCCTCGTCAGCGGCAAGATCGGCAAGCAGGCCCTCGACTGCAGCGACATAGCCGGAATATTCATTCTGCTGGGAAGAGCTCATCCGCTGCGAATGGAGGACAAGGCCCCAGAACACGACCCAGACGCCCAGCACATCCCGGTCAAACAGCATGGGCGAGAAGGACACGTTGATGAAGGCGTCCAGTCGTTTTTGCGGTGTGGGCTCCGCGTCTTCCACGGCCTTCAGCAGAGACTGCAAAAGACCCTCTGCCATGATGTCGAAGGCGTATGCGACGAGCTCGTTGATCTCGCCGAAATGGTGGGTGATCAACCCCTGCGTCACGCCCGCTTCGGCCGCGATCTGGCGGACCGAGACACCCGCATTGCCGTGTTTGACGATGCAGCGGAGCGCCGCTTCGCCGAGTTGCCGGCGGCGGTCTTCCGGCGTTTCCCGACGGAAACGCGCCCTGCCCTTCGCTGCGACTTTCCTTGCCAATGTGCCTCTGCCTGTTGCCCGCCCAGCAGTGCGCGATTTCGCCGCCTGTTGGCAAGCGTCAATTGCATCCGCCGAGAATCTTCAGCAAGATTTTATCGGCCGTATGCCCCAATATCATGTTGTTAAACAGAGATATTTTTCAATATTATACGATCTTATAATTTCTCTTGCGAAACGGCGAACTCCAGGCCTATCCTGTTGCCAATGACCCACCAGACCGTGGCGGGCGAGGAACGAGGGCTGAAGGCATGACGCGGGATTCTCGCTACGATGTGCTGTTCGAACCTGTGCGGATCGGTCCGGTCACGGCGCCGAACCGCTTCTACCAGGTGCCGCATGCAAGCGGCATGACCAATGCGCTGCCACGGGTGCGCGCCGCCTTCCGCGAGACAAAGGCCGAAGGTGGATGGGGCGTCGTCTGCACGGGCGCCTGCTCCATCGACCCAAGCTCGGACGACACCCCGCTGCCCTTCGCGACGCTCTGGGACCTGAACGACATTCGCGCCCACGCGATGATGACCGAGGCGGTCCACCGTCACGGATCGCTCGCCGGCGTGGAACTCTGGCACGGTGGTGCCGCGGTGATGAACCGGGCAAGCCGTCTGCCGCCGCTGTCGCCCTCTGGCATTCCGTGGATGGCGACGCATGTCGGTTTCATGGGCAATCTGCGCCCGCGCATCATGGACAGATCCGATATCCGCGACGTCTTGCGCTGGCAGGCGGAAGGCGCGCGCAAGGCGCGCAGCGCCGGCTTCGATATCGTCTATGTCTATGCCGGCATGGGCTATCTCGGTTACGAGTTCCTCTTGCCCGAGTACAATCACCGCACCGACGAATATGGCGGCTCGATCGAGAACCGCATCCGTTTCGTCAGGGAAATGCTGGATGTGACCCGCGATGCGGTCGGCGGCGATTGCGCCGTGGCGCTCCGCGTCAGCCTGGAGGAGTTGCGCGCGCGGCCGGGCACCCATCAGCAGTCCGAAGCGCATGAACTGATCGCGCTGTTGTCCGACAATGCCGACCTCTTTGACGTGAAGATGGATTCAAGTCCGACGGACTGTTCCGCCTCGCGCTTCACCGGCGAAGGCAGCCATGAACCGGTGATCGATTTCGTGAAGCGCATGACGGACAAGCCCGTCGTCGGCGTCGGCCGCTTCACCTCGCCCGACACAATGGTCTCGCAGATCCGTCGCGGCGTGCTCGACTTGATCGGCGGCGCCCGCCCCTCGATCGCCGACCCCTTCCTGCCCAACAAGATCAAGGAGGGCCGCGTCGACGAAATCCGCGAGTGCATCGGCTGCAACATCTGCATTTCGAGCTGGCACGACGGCGTGCCCGTGCGCTGTACGCAGAACCCAACGGCGGGCGAGGAATGGCGTCGCGGCTGGCATCCGGAACGAGTGGAGCCGGCACAGAAGCGCGAGAAGATCCTGATTGTCGGCGGTGGGCCCTCCGGGCTCGAATATGCGTTGACGGCGGCGCGCCAAGGGCACGACGTGACCATCGCCGATGCTGGCACGGGTTGGGGTGGGCGGCTGACCTTCGAAAAGACCCTGCCCGGCCTTGCCGCCTGGAACCGCGTCGTCGACTATCGCCTCGGCCGCCTGGCCGACCTTGCTCATGTATCGATGTATCTGGAGAGCCCGCTCGGCATCGACGACATCATCGAGATTGCGCCCGACCACCTGGTGCTTGCGACGGGTGCCGAATGGACCCGCATGCTCTATTCGCCACTGGAAATCCCGGTCGGCCAGTTGGATCATCCTGAGATCTATACGCCTGATGACATCGCCGCCGGGCGGTTGCCGCAGGGACCGGTGCTGGTCTTCGATTTCGACAACTACTATTACGGCGGCGCGCTGGCGGAGCATCTGGCGGCCAGGGGCTTGAGCGTTTCCTATGTGACGCCCGCCGGCCAGGCATCCGCCTGGACGATCATGACCAACGAGTTGCCGCTGGTGCATCGCGCACTTCTGCGCCGCCGAATCCCGGTCACGACCTTGCATCTGCTCATCGGTTTCGACGGTGAAACGGCCACGCTCGCCCAGGTCTTCACCGGGGAAGAAATCAGCGTGCACTGTCGCGCCATCCTGATCGTCGGCCTGCGCCGCCCCCGCAGCGCGCTGCGTGAGGTTCTGGACGTCCGTCAGGCGGATCTGAAGGCAGCAGGCATTGCCAGCGTGACGACCATCGGCGACGCGCTCGCCCCCGGCGCCATCGCCCATGCGGTGCACAGCGGTCACAAGGCCGCGCGCGAACTCGGCCGCGACGGCCGCGAGCTCTATCGCCGCGACACGGCGATTACAGACTGCGAGCCCGGCTTCGAACGGGCTTACGCTGCGGAATGAGGCAATGGCCGGCGGGGAGCCGGCCATTGTATTGCTTTCGGACTGGGACTGACGATGCGATCGTCAGACGCTTGCAACCCTCTCGAACTCCGGCAGGGCGTCGAAGAGATCGGCAACCAGGCCGTAGTCGGCGACCTGGAAGATCGGCGCCTCTTCGTCCTTGTTGATCGCGACGATAACCTTCGAGTCCTTCATGCCGGCGAGATGCTGGATCGCACCGGAGATGCCGCAGGCAATGTAGAGATCGGGTGCGACCACCTTGCCGGTCTGGCCGACCTGCCAGTCGTTCGGG
>NZ_DASYGZ010000104.1:0-9523 GCF_035999135.1 Ensifer sp. | reverse complement strand
CGACAGCGGCACGTGAACGGCCATCTGGTCACCGTCGAAGTCGGCGTTGAAGGCCGTGCAGACGAGCGGGTGCAGCTGGATCGCCTTGCCTTCGACCAGGGTGGGTTCGAAGGCCTGGATGCCCAGGCGGTGCAGCGTCGGAGCGCGGTTTAGCAGAACCGGGTGCTCGCGGATGACCTCGTCGAGGATATCCCAGACTTCCGGCTTTTCCTTTTCGACCAGCTTCTTGGCCTGCTTGACGGTCGAGGAGTAACCCTTGGCGTCGAGGCGGGCGTAGATGAACGGCTTGAACAGCTCGAGCGCCATCTTCTTCGGAAGACCGCACTGGTGCAGCTTCAGTTCCGGACCGGTCACGATAACCGAACGGCCGGAATAGTCGACGCGCTTGCCGAGCAGGTTCTGGCGGAAGCGGCCCTGCTTGCCCTTGAGCATGTCGGACAGCGACTTCAGCGGACGCTTGTTGGCACCGGTGATGACGCGGCCGCGACGGCCGTTGTCGAACAGCGCGTCCACAGATTCCTGCAGCATGCGCTTTTCGTTGCGGATGATGATGCCCGGAGCGCGCAGTTCGATCAGGCGCTTCAGACGGTTGTTACGGTTGATCACGCGGCGGTACAGATCGTTCAGATCCGACGTCGCGAAACGGCCGCCGTCGAGCGGGACGAGCGGGCGCAGATCCGGCGGGATCACCGGAACGACCTTCATGATCATCCATTCCGGACGGTTGCCGGATTCCATGAAGTTCTCGACGATCTTCAGGCGCTTCATCAGCTTCTTCTGCTTCAGATCCGAAGTCGTCTCCGCGAGCTCGGCGCGCAGATCGCCAGCGATCTTCTCCAGATTCATCGAAGCGAGCATTTCATAGATCGCTTCAGCGCCGATCATGGCCGTGAACTGATCTTCGCCGAACTCATCGACGGCGAGCATGTAGTCTTCTTCGCTGAGGAGCTGATTTTCCTTCAGCGACGTCAGACCGGGCTCGGTCACGATGTAGTTTTCGAAGTACAGAACGCGTTCCACATCCTTCAGCGTCATGTCGAGCAGCGTCGAGATGCGCGAAGGCAGCGACTTCAGGAACCAGATGTGGGCAACGGGAGCGGCGAGCTCGATGTGGCCCATGCGCTCACGGCGAACGCGCGACAGCGTGACTTCGACGCCGCACTTTTCGCAGATGATGCCCTTGTACTTCATGCGCTTGTACTTGCCGCACAGGCATTCGTAATCCTTGATCGGACCGAAAATACGGGCGCAGAAAAGACCATCGCGTTCCGGCTTGAACGTGCGGTAGTTGATCGTCTCCGGCTTCTTGATCTCACCGTAAGACCAGGAAAGAATCTTCTCCGGCGAGGCGATCGAAATCCGGATGGAATCGAAGGTCTGTGCAGGCACCTGCGGATTGAAAAGATTCATGACCTCTTGGTTCATGCCTGTCTCCTTTACGGGCTTTACGCCCTGAGCTTGGCGAGGGTGCCGGCAAATCCCGGGCGCCGGCCCCTGCCCCTTAAACAGCTAAAACCGCATTGGCTGCGGCTTCGTTCCTGCCGGAGACGTCACCGTCTCCAGGCGGAAACGGTGCGCGCCGCTTGGGCGGCACGCACCTTGGGTCTCTTTACTCGGCTGCGTCCGGCAACTGTGCCGCGCCGGCCTCGTCGACCTTCGAGTTTTCGAGCTCGACCGAAAGGCCCAGCGAGCGCATTTCCTTGACGAGAACGTTGAAGCTCTCCGGAATGCCCGCTTCGAAGGTGTCGTCGCCACGGACGATCGCTTCGTAGACCTTGGTACGACCGGCAACGTCGTCCGACTTGACCGTCAGCATTTCCTGCAGGGTGTAGGCCGCGCCGTAAGCTTCCAGCGCCCAGACCTCCATTTCCCCGAAGCGCTGACCGCCGAACTGCGCCTTACCGCCCAGCGGCTGCTGGGTGACGAGCGAGTACGGGCCGATCGAACGGGCGTGGATCTTGTCGTCGACAAGGTGGTTGAGCTTCAGCATGTAGATGTAGCCCACGGTCACCTGACGGTCGAACTGATCACCGGTACGGCCGTCGTAAAGCGTCGACTGACCGGTTACCTTGAGGCCCGCCTGCTCCAGCATCTCGTTGACGTCGGCTTCGACAGCACCGTCGAAGACCGGCGTTGCGATCGAGACGCCGCGACGGGTCTGCTCGGCCAGGCGCACGATCGACTCGTCGTCGTACTGCTTGATCGGCTCGCCCTTCGGGCCCGACCCGATGACGCTGTCGATGGTGTCGCGCAGCGGCTTGATGTCTTCGCCCGCCTTGTAGGCGTCGAGCATCGCACCGATCTTCTTGCCCATGCCGGCGCAAGCCCAGCCAAGATGGGTTTCGAGGATCTGGCCGACGTTCATGCGCGAAGGCACGCCGAGCGGGTTCAGAACGACGTCGACATGCGTACCGTCTTCCAGGAACGGCATGTCTTCGATCGGCACGATGCGCGACACGACACCCTTGTTGCCGTGACGGCCGGCCATCTTGTCGCCCGGCTGGATCTTGCGCTTAACAGCAACGAAGACCTTGACCATCTTCATGACGCCCGGAGGCATTTCGTCGCCGCGCTGGACCTTCTCGACCTTGTCCATGAAGCGCTGTTCAAGGCGCGACTTGGATTCGTCGTACTGGGCGCGCAGAGCTTCGATCTCGCCCTGAGCCTTTTCGTCTTCGACGGCGAACATCCACCACTGCGAGCGGGGGTATTCGCTGACGACGAGGTTCGAAAGCTCGGTGCCCTTCTTGAAGCCCTTCGGACCGGCAACGGCCGTGTGGCCACGCAGCATGTCGACGAGACGTGCATAGACGTTGCGGTCAAGGATCGCCTGTTCGTCGTCGCGGTCCTTGGCGAGGCGTTCGATTTCCTCGCGCTCGATCGCCATCGCGCGCTCGTCCTTCTCAACGCCGTGGCGGTTGAAGACGCGAACTTCGACGACGGTGCCGAAGGTGCCCGGAGGCATGCGCATGGACGTGTCACGGACGTCGGAGGCCTTCTCGCCGAAGATGGCGCGCAGAAGCTTTTCTTCCGGCGTCATCGGGCTTTCGCCCTTCGGCGTGATCTTGCCGACGAGAATGTCACCCGGCTGAACCTCAGCACCGATATAAACGATACCGGCTTCGTCGAGGTTGCGCAGCGCTTCTTCCGAAACGTTCGGAATGTCGCGGGTGATTTCTTCCGGACCCAGCTTCGTGTCACGCGCCATCACTTCGAATTCTTCGATGTGGATGGAGGTGAACACGTCGTCGCGCACGATCCGCTCGGAAAGCAGGATCGAGTCTTCGTAGTTGTAACCGTTCCAGGGCATGAACGCGACGAGCGCGTTGCGGCCGAGGGCCAGGTCACCGAGGTCGGTCGACGGACCGTCAGCGATGATGTCGCCCTTGTTCAGGATGTCACCGACGGTGACCAGCGGGCGCTGGTTGACGCAGGTGTTCTGGTTCGAACGCTGGAACTTCTGCAGACGGTAGATATCGACGCCCGACTTCGACGGATCGAGGTCTTCGGTGGCGCGGATAACGATACGGGTCGCGTCAACCTGGTCGACGACACCGCCACGACGGGCTGCAATTGCAGCGCCGGAGTCACGGGCAACGACCGGCTCCATGCCGGTGCCGACGAACGGCACTTCGGCGCGCAGCAGCGGCACGGCCTGACGCTGCATGTTCGAGCCCATCAGTGCGCGGTTGGCGTCGTCGTTCTCGAGGAACGGGATGAGCGCCGCGGCGACCGAAACGAGCTGCTTCGGCGAAACGTCCATCAGATTGATGTTGTCGCGCGGCGCCAGCATAACTTCGCCGGAGTGACGGCAAACAACGAACTCTTCAGCGAACGAACCGTCGCTCTCGAGAACCGAGTTTGCCTGGGCGACGTGATACTTCGCCTCTTCCATGGCCGAGAGATAGACGACGTCGTTCGTCACCTTGCCGTCGACGATCTTGCGGTACGGGCTCTCGATGAAGCCGTACTTGTTGACGCGGGCGAAGGTTGCAAGCGAGTTGATCAGACCGATGTTCGGGCCTTCCGGCGTTTCGATCGGGCAAATACGGCCGTAGTGGGTCGGGTGAACGTCGCGGACTTCGAAGCCGGCGCGCTCGCGGGTCAGACCACCCGGGCCAAGTGCCGAGAGACGGCGCTTGTGGGTGATTTCCGAAAGCGGGTTCACCTGGTCCATGAACTGCGACAGCTGCGACGAGCCGAAGAATTCGCGGACGGCTGCGGCTGCCGGCTTGGCGTTGATCAGGTCCTGCGGCATGACGGTGTCGATTTCGATCGACGACATGCGTTCCTTGATCGCGCGCTCCATGCGGAGCAGACCAAGGCGGTACTGGTTTTCCATCAACTCGCCGACCGAACGAACACGGCGGTTGCCGAGGTTGTCGATGTCGTCGATCTCGCCCTTGCCGTCGCGCAGCTCGACGAGCATCTTGACGACGGCCAGGATGTCTTCCTTGCGAAGAATGCGAACGGTGTCAGCGACTTCGAGGTCGAGGCGCATGTTCATCTTGACGCGGCCGACGGCCGAGAGGTCGTAACGCTCGGCATCGAAGAACAGCGTGTTGAACATGGCTTCCGCGGAATCCATGGTCGGCGGTTCGCCCGGACGCATCACGCGGTAGATATCGAACAGAGCGTCCTGACGGTTCTCGTTCTTGTCCACGGTCAGCGTGTTGCGGATGTAGGCGCCGACATTGATATGGTCGATGTCGAGAACCGGGATTTCGTCGAAACCGGCCGACAGAATGACGGGAAGCGTCTTCTCGTCGATCTCGTCACCTGCCTCGAGGTAGATCTCACCGGTGGCGAAGTTAACGACGTCTTCGGCGAGATAATTGCCGTAGAGGTCATCATTGGTCGCCTTGAGCGCCTTCAGACCCTTGTCCTGCAGCTGGCGCAGCAGGCGCGGGGTCAGCTTCTTGCCGGACTCGACAACGACTTCGCCGGTGTCGGCGTCGATCATGTCGGCGAGCGTCTTCTGGCCCTTGAGCGCATCCGGCTGGAACGGCACGCGCCAGCCTTCGCCGTCGCGCTGGTAGAGCGACTTCGTGTAGAAGGTGTCGAGGATCTCTTCACCGTCCATGCCGAGCGCCATCAGCAGCGACGTCACCGGAATCTTGCGGCGGCGGTCGATACGGGCGTGCACGATATCCTTGGCGTCGAACTCGATGTCGAGCCAGGAACCGCGATACGGGATGACGCGGGCTGCGAAGAGCAGCTTGCCCGACGAGTGGCTCTTGCCCTTGTCGTGGTCAAAGAAAACGCCCGGCGAACGGTGCATCTGCGAAACGATGACGCGCTCGGTGCCGTTGACGATAAAGGTACCGTTGTCGGTCATGAGCGGCATGTCGCCCATGTAGACGTTCTGTTCCTTGATGTCCTTGATCGACTTCGCGCCGGTATCCTCATCGATATCGAACACGATGAGGCGCAGCGTCACCTTGAGCGGCGCTGCGTAGGTCAGATCGCGCTGACGGCATTCCTCGACGTCGAACTTCGGCGGCTCGAACTCGTAGGAAACGAATTCGAGCATCGATGCGCCCGAGAAATCCTTGATCGGGAAAACCGACTTGAAAACAGCTTGGAGCCCCTCGTCAGGGCGACCGCCCTTGGGCTCTTCAACCATCAGAAACTGGTCGTAGGATGCCTTTTGAACCTCGATGAGGTTCGGCATTTCTGCGACTTCTGGAATTTTACCAAAAAACTTGCGTACGCGCCTGCGACCGTTAAACGAAAGGGTCTGAGCCATCGTCGCTCCTTGTCAATCTTGCATCCGGGCCTGCAACGGACGGGAACCGATGGCCAGTCGACCCCGTCAATCAATGAGTTGTTCAATCTCGTCCAACTAACGGAAAACGCTCAGCGCGGATTGCTGTGCTGCCTTCCGTTCGAGACCATCCTCTTGAAGAACCCATTACCCAAAAGCCGTTTTTCGACAGGCTTTTGGGTAATATGTTCTAAAAACGGTCAAAGAGAGGCGGCCTGAAAAGGCCACCTCCCCTTGCATGTAGCCGAATTACTTGACGTCAACCTTGGCGCCAGCTTCTTCGAGCTTCTTCTTGAGGTCAGCAGCTTCAGCCTTGGAAACTGCTTCCTTGACCGGCTTCGGAGCGCCTTCGACGAGGTCCTTGGCTTCCTTGAGGCCGAGGCCGGTGATAGCGCGGACTTCCTTGATGACGTTGATCTTGTTGGCGCCAGCGTCAACGAGGATTACGTCGAATTCGGTCTTTTCTTCTTCAGCAGCAGCCGGAGCAGCGCCGCCGCCAGCAGCAGCAACAGCTACCGGTGCAGCAGCCGAAACGCCCCACTTCTCTTCGAGCAGCTTGGAAAGCTCAGCAGCTTCCAGGACGGTCAGCGAGGAGAGGTCTTCAACGATCTTTGCGAGATCAGCCATTTTACTTTTCCTTTTGTTCGGTTCGAACTGGTTTTAAATACAACAGCGAAAATCCGCCTTAGGCGGCTTCGTCCTTCTTGGCATAGGCCGAGAACACGCGAGCAAGCTGGCTTGCCGGTGCCTGTACAACCGTTGCGACGCGGGTTGCCGGGGCATTGAGAAGGCCCAGCAGCTTTGCGCGCAGCTCGTCGAGCGAAGGCAGGGTCGCGAGCGACTTGACTGCTTCGGCGTTGAGCGTGGTCGTGCCCATGGCGCCACCGAGAACAACGAGCTTGTCGTTGGTCTTGGCGAAATCCATGACAACCTTAGGAGCCGTGATCGGGTCTTCGCTGTATGCGATCAGCGTCTGACCCTTGAAGAGATCTGTCATCCCTTCCGACTCGGTGCCCTGAAGAGCGATCTTGGCCAGGCGGTTTTTCGCGACTTTGACGGTGCCGCCAGCAGCGCGCATCTTCGAACGGAAGTCGTTCATCTGCGCAACTGTGACACCAGCATAGTGGGCCACGACAACCGAACCGGAAGCCTTGAAGACTTCGTTCAGCTCCGTGACGAATTCGCGTTTTTCCGCTCTTTCCACTGTCTGTCTCCAGTAGACAGGGTTGCAATAATGCAGCCCTGCCGGGTTTGCCTTTGTCACCCGAGATCGAGGCTCGATCCCACGTAACGCTTAAGGATCCTGTCCCTTGGCGTTCCCGGAAGAGCCGGGTCTGACACAAGGCAAGCGAGGTTCGAACCGAATTTCGACGCCTCCGGCGCCATGGTGAAATTCAGATCTTACCCGTCTCATGCAGGCCGAAGTGATTAAGGTAAAACCACCCGCAATCTCGGACAGGAGTTCCGGATCGAAATCCGGATTTCCGGCCCCGAAGGGCCGGAAATTCTTGCTCGGGCCGAAGCCCGGATATGATTAGGCGACGCTCAGCGTGGCGGGGTCGATCTTCAGACCCGGGCCCATCGTCGACGAAATCGCGACGCGCTTCACGTAGTTGCCCTTGGCGCCCGTCGGCTTTGCCTTGATGACGGCATCAGCGAACGCGCGGATGTTTTCTTCGAGAGCCTTGGCGTCGAACGAAGCCTTGCCAATGCCGGCGTGAACGATACCGGCCTTTTCGACGCGGAACTCGACAGCGCCGCCCTTGGATGCCTTGACAGCACCGGCAACGTCCATGGTGACCGTTCCGACCTTCGGGTTCGGCATCATGCCGCGCGGGCCGAGAACCTTACCGAGACGGCCGACGAGCGGCATCATGTCCGGGGTCGCAATGCAACGATCGAAATCGATCTTGCCGCCCTGGACGATTTCCACCAGCTCTTCAGCGCCAACGACGTCAGCACCAGCAGCCTTGGCTTCGTCAGCCTTGGCGCCACGTGCGAAAACAGCGACGCGAACCGAGCGGCCGGTGCCGTTCGGCAGGTTGACAACGCCGCGGACCATCTGGTCGGCGTGGCGCGGGTCGACGCCGAGGTTCATCGCGACTTCGATGGTCTCGTCGAACTTGGCAGTCGCACGGTCCTTGACCAGCGATACGGCTTCGGTGAGGCCGTAGATCTTCGTCGGGTCGACGCCCTCGCGGGACTTCTGTACTCGCTTTGCAATCTTCGCCATGGTCTTAGCCTACCACTTCCAGGCCCATAGCGCGGGCAGAGCCCTCGATCATGGCCATTGCGCCGTCGATATCGGCAGCATTGAGATCCTTCATCTTGGCTTCGGCGATCGACTTGATCTGAGCCTTGGTGAGCTTGCCGGCCGAACCGCCCTTGCCGGGGGTCTTCGAACCGGACTGGATCTTCGCTTCCTTCTTCAGGAAGTAGCTGACCGGCGGCTGCTTCATGACGAAGGTGAAGGACTTGTCCTGGTAATAGGTGATGACGACCGGAATCGGCATACCCTTTTCCATTTCCTGCGTGGCGGCATTGAACGCCTTGCAGAATTCCATGATGTTAATGCCACGCTGACCAAGCGCAGGACCGATCGGCGGGGACGGATTGGCCGACCCAGCCTTCACCTGCAGCTTGAGCTGGCCTGCAACTTTCTTAGCCATTTCTCTCTGCCTTTTCTGAAATCCTCAGGCGACGGAGCGCACCGGGGATCTGTTATGCCGGTTTCCCGACCATTGCCGACCCTTAAGGCCGGCGGCTGCGGTTGCGTGGTGCGGGACTTCCGAACCCGGCTAAGGCCGGCACCCTTCCACGCGCATGCGGATTTCTCCGCCAGAACGGGCCGAAGCCCGCCCTATCTCTGTCAAGGCCTTATCAGACCTTCTCGACCTGACCGTATTCCAGCTCGACCGGCGTCGCGCGGCCGAAGATCGAAACTTCGACCTTGAGGCGTGAACGCTCTTCGTCGACGTCCTGAACGACACCGTTGAACGAAGCGAACGGACCGTCCGAAACGCGAACCTGCTCGCCGATTTCAAACGAAACCGACGGCTTCGGACGCTCGACACCATCCTGGACCTGGCCAAGGATGCGCTCGGCTTCATGGTCCGGGATCGGAACCGGCTTGCTGTCGGTCCCGAGGAAACCGGTCACCTTCGGCGTGTTCTTGATAAGGTGGAACGCCTCATCCGTCAGGTTGGCGCGAACCAGAACGTAGCCCGGGAAGAACTTGCGCTCGGCATCGACCTTGCGGCCACGACGCACTTCGACAACCTTCTCGGTCGGCACCAGAATCTTCTCGAACAGATGCTCGAGACCCTTCTGCTTGGCCTTTTCCTCGATCGATTCAGCGACCTTCTTTTCGAAGTTCGAATAGGCGTGAACAATATACCAGCGCGCTGCCATGCTACTCTCCACCCAATCAAGCACCAACGTTGAGGATGAGGCCGATCGCCCAACCCATCAACTGGTCCGCAGCAAAGAAGAAGGCAGCGGCAAAAAAGACCATGACAAAAACCATCAGCGTCGAGATCATCGTCTCACGCCGGGAAGGCCAAGTTACTTTCGACGTCTCAGAGCGTACCTGCTGCAGAAACGTTACCGGATTCGTTTTGGATGCCATGTAATGCTCACGCCATTACGGCGCGTAAAGCCGATGATTCAGCCCCACGCACCGCGTGTCTGTTTGGACCCTACATAAAGACCGATTCCAAAAACCACAAGAGCCAATCAGTCTTTTCTGTGAATTTC
>NZ_DASYGZ010000084.1:0-65168 GCF_035999135.1 Ensifer sp. | reverse complement strand
GCCATTTCGAGAGCGTGCCTTCCTCCATCGTCGGGGAAAGGGCGGGCATAAGAATTTCTACTGGCATGTTTGTCCCTCCCCGGATCAAAGCAGGATGTCGGTGTAGAGCTCGGATGCATCCGGCTCCGGATCGGCCTGGGCGAAATCGGCGCTGTCGGCGACGATGTCGCGGACGTCCTTGTCGATCTGCTTGAGGTCATCCTCGCTCGCCCAACCCTTCTCGGTCAGACGCGCCTTCACCTGCTCGATCGGATCGTGTTCCGACCGCATCTTCTGCACTTCATCCTTCGAGCGGTACTTCGCCGGGTCGGACATCGAGTGGCCGCGGTAGCGATAGGTCTGCATTTCCAGGATGACAGGGCCCTTGCCAGAACGGCAGTGCTCGACAGCCTCTTCGGCGGCAGCCTTGACCGCGCGAACGTCCATGCCGTCGACCTGGAAGCCCGGAATGTTGAAGGAAACGCCACGCTGCGAGAAATCGGTCTGGGCCGAGGCGCGGGAAACGGCGGTGCCCATGGCGTAACGGTTGTTCTCGATCACGTAGATTACCGGCAGCTTCCAGAGCTGCGCCATGTTGAAGCTTTCGTAGACCTGGCCCTGGTTGGCCGCACCGTCACCGAAATAGGCGACGGAGACATTGTCGTTGCCGCGGTAGCGGTTGGCGAAGGCGAGGCCCGTACCGAGCGACACCTGGGCGCCGACGATGCCGTGACCGCCATAGAAGTGCTTTTCCTTGGAGAACATGTGCATCGAGCCACCCTTCCCCTTGGAAAGGCCGCTGCGACGACCGGTCAGCTCGGCCATGACGCCACGGGCGCTCATGCCGCAAGCCAGCATGTGGCCGTGGTCACGGTAAGCGGTGATGACCTGATCGCCTTCCTTCAGCGCCATCTGCATGCCGACGACGACAGCTTCCTGGCCGATGTAGAGGTGACAGAAACCACCGATGAAGCCCATGCCGTAGAGCTGGCCGGCCTTCTCCTCGAAACGCCGGATCAACAGCATCTCGCGATAAGCTTTGAGATCGTCTTCCTTGGAGAATTCGGCAACGGTGCTGCCGTTGAAGTCTTTCTTCGCCGGCTTTGCGGCACTCTTGCGGCTGGAAACGGACGCGGTTTTTCGCGGAGCCATTCGTTCCTCCCAATGGTTAGCCTTTTGCGGTTACCATAGGCAAAGAAACGAGCCACAGCAATGCCATATTTGCATGGCTCACATTCCATGCAAACAATTGAAAAGATTATGCTATTTTCAATTAACTGAATTCAGGTTAATTTGTGGCGCGGTGAAAAATAACGATCTCGTCACTTCGCGACATGTTCAGCGCGAGGCGAGCCTTTTCATCCAGCATGTCCCGTTCCAGCGACCCGTCACTCATGAGCTGAACCTCCTTCTCGAGGATCAATCGCTTCTTGGTGAGCTCATCCAGCCGCGTCTGCCGCTCGACGATCTGGCGATCGAATTGCTCGGTCGCCTTCAAGCCGTAGCCGCCGTGAATGGAATGATAGCCGAAGTAGGAGAGAAAGGCGACCGCGATCAGCGGCATCACCAGCCGACCCAGTTTCCGTTTCTTATGATGCCGAGTCCACATGCATTTCCGCCCTGATACGCAGTACGGAGATCAGATTAGCGGCGATTGATTAACCGACCGTTGACCATGAACGGCAGGAAAATAGAAACCCGCCCACATTGGAATGTGGGCGGGTCCTGAAATTCAGACGGATGACGCTTCGGATCAGCCGCGCAGGATCGAACGGCCGGCGTACTTGGCCTGGATGCCGAGCTGCTCTTCGATGCGGATCAGCTGGTTGTACTTGGCGAGCCGGTCCGAACGAGCCAGCGAGCCGGTCTTGATCTGGCCGCAGTTGGTGGCGACCGCGAGATCGGCGATCGTCGCATCCTCGGTTTCGCCCGAGCGGTGCGACATGACGGCGGTGTAGCGTGCCTTGTGGGCGGTCTCGACGGCGTCGAGCGTTTCCGACAGCGAGCCGATCTGGTTGACCTTGACGAGGATCGAGTTGGCGACGCCCATCTTGATGCCGTCGCGCAGGCGCGCCGAGTTGGTGACGAACAGGTCGTCGCCGACGAGCTGGCACTTGTTGCCGATAAGGTCGGTCACAGCCTTCCAGCCGTCCCAGTCGTCTTCGGCCATGCCGTCTTCGATCGAAAAGATCGGGTACTTGGCAGCGAGTTCTGCCAGGTATTCAGCCATTGCGCCCGGCTCCAGCGTCCGGCCTTCGCCTTCGAGCACGTACTTGCCGTCCTTGAAGAATTCGGTCGCGGCGCAATCGAGCGCGATGAACATGTCTTCGCCCGGGCGGTAGCCGGCCTTCTCGATCGACTTCATGATGAAGTCGAGGGCGGCCGGAGCGGATGCGAGACCCGGCGCGAAACCGCCTTCGTCGCCGACATTGGTGTTGTGACCGTCAGCGGAGAGCTGCTTCTTCAGCGTGTGGAACACTTCCGAACCCATGCGAACGGCATCGCGCATCGTGTCGGCGCCGACAGGAACGATCATGAATTCCTGGAAGTCGATCGGGTTGTCGGCGTGCGCGCCGCCGTTGATGATGTTCATCATCGGAACCGGCAGAACGTGGGCGTTCGGGCCGCCGACGTAACGATAGAGCGGCAGGCCGGCAGCTTCGGCGGCAGCCTTGGCGACAGCCATCGAAACGCCGAGGATGGCATTGGCGCCGAGGCGCGACTTGTTCGCCGTGCCGTCGAGCTCGATCATGGCCTTGTCGATCTGGATCTGGTTTTCGGCATCGAGGCCGCCGATCGCTTCAAAGATCTCGCCGTTGACGGCTTCGACGGCGCGCTCGACACCCTTGCCGAGGTAGCGCGTTCCACCATCGCGCAGCTCGACGGCTTCATGCGCACCGGTCGAGGCGCCCGACGGGACTGCCGCGCGGCCGAAGCTTCCGTCTTCCAGGTACACGTCGACCTCGACGGTCGGGTTGCCGCGGCTGTCCAGAATTTCTCGGCCGATGATGTCGATGATTGCAGTCATGATCTCTTCCCTGCTTGAGGACGGTGGAATGGTCGGGGCCTGTCATACGCCAAGGCCTCGAAATTACAATGGCGCGCAAGATGCAAAACAGTTCGCGCCATTGGGGGTCATGAAAATTTCACGAAGTGGCGTTTGCGGCTCAGGCCTTGGCGATCGCGTCGAAGGCGAGCAGCTTTTCGAGCAGCCGCGGCATATCCTTCAGGTGCACCATGTTCGGGCCGTCCGAGGGTGCGTTGTCGGGATCTTCGTGCGTCTCGACGAACACACCTGCGACGCCAACCGCAACGGCCGCACGCGCCAGGGTCTCGACGAATTCTCGTTGGCCGCCCGAGGAACCGCCCTGCCCGCCCGGCTGCTGCACCGAGTGTGTGGCGTCGAAGACGACGGGGGCGCCGAGCGAAGCCATGATCGGCAGCGAGCGCATGTCGGAGACGAGCGTATTGTAGCCGAAGGAGGCGCCACGTTCGCACAGCATGACGTTCGGGTTGCCGCTTTCGGTGAACTTCGCCAGCACGTTCTTCATGTCCCAGGGTGCCAGGAACTGGCCCTTCTTGACGTTGATCGCACGGCCGGTCTTGGCGGCGGCGACCAGAAGGTCGGTCTGGCGCGACAGGAAGGCCGGAATCTGCAGGATATCGACCGTCGGGGCGACGAGCGCGCACTGCTCTTCAGTGTGAATGTCGGTCAGAACCGGAAAGCCGAATTCCTTCTTGAGGTCGGCGAAGATCTCCATCGCCTTGTCGAGTCCGATGCCGCGCTTGCCCGAAAGCGACGTGCGGTTGGCCTTGTCGAAGGAGGACTTGTAGACGAGGCCAATACCGAGCGTCTTGCAGAGCTCCGACAGTGCGCCCGCCATCATGAAGGCGTGCTCGCGACTTTCCATCTGGCACGGACCGGCGATCAGCGACAGCTTTTCGGTCTGCGCGAAGGCGACCTCATTTGCGCCCTCACCGACAACGACTCTGGCATTGGTTTTCATCATCAAGCTCCAAACGCGAAGATCACCCCTTGCCCCGACATTTCGGGAACAATGAGGCGCCCGCCCATTTCTGCAAATTCGATATCGTTCTTGGCAAACAGTGCCCGCGTCGCCTCCAGGTCGGCAACGCTGAAGACGACCGCCCGCCCCCTGAGGCCCCGTTCGGCTCCGCGCACCGAGCGGCCGAAGAACGCCTCCATGCCGGCGGCATTCAGCACCGAGATCTTGGCATTGGTGGTTGCAACATCCATGCCGAAGGAGTGCGCGGCGACTTCGCGCTCGTCGACCGCCTCCTGAAGCAGGTACTGGAAATCGGTCGGATTGGCTTCCGACAGCACCACCTCGGCAATGCCGGTCACGCCGTTTGCGTGGCGTTCCAGCGCCGCGCGATCGGTCGGAAGCGCGCGCACGCGCTGACAGCTGAACAAAAACAGATCCGGCGCGCGCAGATCGGCGGCAAACGCCAGGCGGAACGAACCCAGCCCCTCACGACCGTCCGGCAATTTCATCGGCCGGGAAAACTCCAGCATGTCTCCGCCCGAGATGCCGCGGGCGCGAAAGCGCATATGGTCGCCAGCCGCATCCTCGGTGCCGAAGACCAGCGCCGACAGGCCTTCGGGGCCCTGGCGGAAGCGGAAGGCCTGGTCGCGCGCGACGAAGGCATTGCCGTCGAGTGCCGCCGCTTCGCATTCCTCGCGGGACGCGATACCCAGGGGTTCGAGATAGGTGCCATCGGCAAAGAAGACGCAGGCATTTTCGGTGCCGAAGGGATGGCGGGCATCCTCGGCGACCGTGAAGCCGAGATCAGAAAGACGGCGGCGCGCCTGGGTCAGCGTGTCCACCGGCAGCACGAGGTGATCGAGCGGGCGGGCGGTGCGCTTGGAGAGGCTCATGGCGTGTTCCCTGATGGTTCGCCGCTGTTTGCAACTTTTGGCCGGCGATTGCAAGTCAGCTGGCCGGCCACGCGCCATTTGGCGGCTTGAGCCGGTCTATCGGCTGCAGATATCAGGGGTCGGCGCCAGGCGACGCCTGCCGCCGACTTGCACTTGCCGGCGGAAGCCGAGCCGCCAGAGCGTCAGTAGTAGCCCGGCGCCGTCGTGGCGTTCGCCGTGTTCCCCGCACCGAGACCGGGGGCGAAGGTCTGGGGCTGCGTGTACGACGTATTGCTTCCCGACGTGGTGGTGCAGCTCGAAAGTCCGAGTACGGCGATCGCCAGAGGCACAAGCAACGAAGCTATGAAGCGCATGCGAATTAACCCTTCCAGTTTCACTGTCGAACAGAAAAGTACGAAAACGGCGTCTTGGCGAGTACGTAACAGTAACGCTGCGTAACGCGGCATCGGCACGAGGGGGTTAAAGGTCGCAACCGCAGCGTCGCCCGACCGCTGCGGTTGTCGTTCTTGACCCTCAGGGTCACTGACGTCGGAGACTGAGATCGCTCTTGATGGCGCAGGTGGCGATAAATGTCGGCACGAAGCTGTCGATCACGAAACGGGGCGACGGTTGCCAGTCCTCGTGAAAGCCGGCCAGTAAAAAGCCCGCCTGCAACTGGCCCTCGATCTGGTCCGCCAGGCTGTGCCCGAACACCAGTGCTTCACCCCGTTCGATCTTCCCGTCCACGACCTCGGGTGGGAGATGCTCCGCCTCGACAAAGGGAACCTTGTAGGTCGGACGCACGAGACCCTGCTCTGCAAGATCAGGGTCTCGGTCGCCGACGAAAACGATCGGATTGTAGAAGCTTGCAAGCAGCCGCCCGCCCGCCTTCAGCACCCGGCGGCACTCCCGCCAGACCGGCTGAAGATCCGGAACGTAGAGATTCGATATCGGGTGAAAGACGATATCGAAGGTTTCATCGGCAAAGACCGAGAGGTCGCGCATGTCGCCCTGGACCGCCGTCAGCGACAGGCCCTCGCGCTCGGCAACGAGACGATCCTGGTCGAGTTGCCCCTCGGAGAGGTCGAAGACGGTGACGTCGGCACCGGCGGCGGCAAGAATCGGCGCCTGCTGGCCGCCGGCGGACGCGAGGCACAGGATCTTCTTGCCACGGATGTCGGGCAGCCACCCATCCGGCAGGTCGCCGGGGGTCAGCCGTGCCTGCCATTTTCCCGTGCGCGCTGCAGCAATCACATCCGGCGTCACCGGCTGCGACCACTCGCAATGCTGACGTGCCTGCCTGTCCCAAGCCTGGCGGTTGTGATCGATGATATCGAGATTGAAGGAAGTATCTTGCATGTTCGGTCCCTGGAAACTCTGTCCAATGATGACCGCTCACGTTGGAGAATAGAGATCGCAGGCAAGGAATGCCTCGGCGTCTGTCCGTCCGCGCGGATCGAGCAATGCCATCGTCCTTCTCCTTCGCAAGCGAAGTTAAGGCGAATTCGGTTCTCACCGGGCATTACTGGCGCATTGAACGACGCTCCTCTGTTGTCCGCGCAAGCTAGCGGCTGGCCCGCATGTGGTCAACGTCGACCGCCACGGACTTTGGGATCAATGGCTGCGGCGCGCCGTCACATCGTTTTGCGTCGCACCGTCTCACGCCGCGCTCGAATATCTGGGGGACCCTGCACGTTATCACGCTGCGTATGATTTCAACCGCTTGAGAAGCAATCGCAATCGCGTAATGTTGATCGATGCAGCCGGGGGTTACGCGGGGCAGCAGCTGAGGGGCAGTATTTTGTTGCAAGGCAGGAAACACTTCCAGGTTCGGCCAATACGTTTCGCACGGCGCATCGAAACGCCGGTTTGCACGCGCTATGGACGTGCGCCTGCATGATCCGCGAGCTTCTGGCCAAATTGGCATCGATCGCCATCATGATGTTTGCCCGTGCGCTGACGGCCGCCAGAGCGATCTGGCACGAGACCGGGCTGCCGCCGAAGCAGAGCATCTACTTTGCAAACCATTCCAGCCATGGCGACTTCGTGCTGGTGTGGGCGGTGCTGCCGCCCTGGCTCAGGGAACGCACCCGGCCGGTCGCAGGCGCCGAATATTGGCTGAAATCGAAACTCTCGACCTTCATCGGCCGGGACGTGTTCGACGCGGTGCTGATCGAACGGGACCCGGCTGCGCGCACCCAGGATCCGGTCGAGCAGATGGCGACTGTGCTTGGCGACGGTTCCTCGCTGATCGTCTTTCCCGAGGGAACGCGCAACCAGACGGAGGCGCGGCTCTTGCCCTTCAAGAGCGGCCTCTATCACCTCGCCTGCAAACGGCCGGACGTGGCGCTTGTGCCCGTCTGGATCGACAACCTCAACCGAGTGATGCCCAAGGGGGAGTTCGTGCCGATCCCGCTGATCTGTACCGTAAGCTTCGGCGAACCCATGCGCCTGAAGGCCCAGGAGACGAAGGACGAATTCATCGCCCGGGCGCAAGCCGCCCTACTCTCGCTTTCGCCCGCAACCACGGATGACGACGCATGAGTGCGGCGACCCTCGACATGCTCAAGCTGCTTCTCGGCGCGGGCGGTATCCTCGTCATCGCCTCAAGTGTCGGCTACGTGCTGAAGCAGAGATTATCGCCTGACGGCACCAACGGCGCGATTGAAAATCTCAACGCCCGCATCAAGGCCTGGTGGGCAATGGTCATCCTGATCGCCATAGCCTTTGTCGCCGGGCGCGTGGGCGTGCTCCTGCTTTTCGCCTTCTGCTCGTTTGCAGCGCTCCGCGAGTTCATCACGCTCATCAACACCCGCCGTGGCGACCACTGGGCGATCGCCGCCGCCTTCTTCGTCGTGCTGCCGATCAACTATTTCCTGCTATGGGCGGAAGAATACGGCATCTATTCGATCTTCGTGCCCGTTTATGCCTTCCTGCTGATGCCGATCATCGCGGTCCTGCGCGGCGACCCGCGCGACTTCCTGCTGCGGATCTCCGAGGTGCAATGGGCCTTGATGATCTGCGTGTTTTGCGCCTCGCACGTGCCGGCCCTTCTGACGCTGCAGATCCCCGGCTATGAAGGTCGCAACGTACTGCTGATCGCCTTCCTGGTCATCGTCGTCCAGTCGAGCGACGTGCTGCAATATGTTTGGGGAAAGCTCTTCGGAAAGACCAAGATCGCGCCGACGTTGTCGCCGTCTAAGACCGTCGAGGGTTTCGTCGGCGGGGTGGCAAGCGCCACGCTGCTCGGCGCCTCGCTCTGGTGGATCACGCCGTTCACGCCGTTCCAAGCCGCGCTCATGGCGTTCATCATCACCATGATGGGCTTTTTCGGCGGGCTCGTGATGTCGGCGATCAAGCGCGACCGCGGCGTCAAGGACTGGGGCCACCTGATCGAAGGCCATGGCGGCCTGATCGACCGGCTCGACTCCGTCGTTTTCTCCGCGCCGATCTTCTTCCACCTCACCCGCTATTGGTGGTCGCTGACATGAGCGGGAGATTGAGGGCACTTGCAGGCAGCGGCGCCGTGCAGGTCGCCTTCGCCTTCATCGCCATGGGCGGCTGGGCGTTCTTCGCCAATCGGCTCTATCCCATGCCAAGGCCGCTCGTTGCCGGCATCGTGCAGGGCACGCTCTCGGCGCTGCTGACGCTTTACCTCAAGACGGCCATCGACTTCCTCTCCAGGCGCCTGCGTGGTGCCGGCCGCCTGATCCTGCCGCCACTCGTTGCCTGTCTCGGCTCATCGGCGGTCCTTGTCGCGATCCACGCGGCGAGCGGCACGCCCGAGATCCTGAAAACGATCGCGCTGCCGCTTGCGGTCTCGACGAGCTATGCCGTGCTTTACAATCTTTCCATCAGCCGAGGAGAACCCGGGCATGACCGAGACCGGTGACCGCAGGCCGCTTGCGAGCCGCAACACCCGATGGGCGCAGGCGATCGCCCAGCGGCTCGTGTCGATGAACCTCACACCCAATCGGATCTCGCAGGCCAGCATGCTGGCGGCTGCCCTTTCCGGTCTTGCCTTCTGGCTCGCGGGAGAGAGCGAAGACGGGACAAGGGCCGCCCTGTTCGTCGCTGCCGCCCTGTTTTGCCAGTTGCGGCTGCTCTGCAACCTCTTTGACGGCATGGTTGCGGTCGAGGGCGGAAAGGGTGAAGCGGACGGTCCGTTCTGGAACGAGTTCCCCGACCGCATCGCCGACATCTTCATTTTGGTCGGCGCAGGCCTTGCCATCGGCGCGCCGGCCCTCGGCTTTGCTGCCGCGACCTTCGCGGTGTTGACCGCCTATGTGCGCGAACTCGGCCGCGCCAATGGCGCGCCAAGCGATTTTTCCGGCCCGATGGCAAAACAGCACCGGATGGCGACGATGACGCTCGCAGCCGTGCTGTCGGCCCTTGAAGGCGTTTGGCTCGGCGATGGCGAGATCCTCTGGGTCGCCCTGCTGCTGGTCACGATCGGCGCGGCCCTGACCGCTATGCTGCGGGCACGCCGGCAGATCGCCTGGCTTCGCGGCAACGCCGCCGGCCGACACTAACCACCCCTCCGCAGAAATCTGACGCCTCCGGTGGAACAGCTTCCACCGGACACTTGACGTTTGGCTGAAGCAATTACTAGATTGACTAGTCGATTTATTAAAAATCGCTTTGAGCCTCCGTCGGACGCATATGGCACACGCAGCATTATCCTGACCGCCTCTGCGATCACGCGGATGCACTCAGCAGTTTTTTCAACGGTTTGCGGCGTGTTCATCGAGCGCCTGCCGTAAGGAGAACATGAAATGTCCACCCCTGACCGTGTCGACGACGTCGATGCATTGCGCGGCTTTGCCCTCGTCGGCATCCTGCTCGTCAACATCATGGCCTTCGCCTCCGGCTTTTACGGACTGGAGCTCTCCAATCCGGCCTTCAGCAGCATCACGGATCGCACCGTGAATTTCGTGGTTGCCCTCTTCTTCGAGATGAAGTTCTACCTGTTGTTCTCGTTCCTGTTCGGCTACAGCTTCACCCTGCAGATGCGCTCGGCGGAAAAGTCCGGCCGGGCCTTCGTGCCACGGCTGCTGCGGCGCCAAGCCGGCCTGTGGTTGATCGGTGTGGCACACGCGGTCCTGTTGTTCCATGGCGACATCCTGACGACATACGCAGTGCTCGGCATCGTGCTCCTGATGCTGCGCAACCGGCGCGACGCCAGCCTGCTTCGGCTCGCGACATGGCTGGTGATCCTCGTCGCCCTCGCCTGGAGCGCCTTCGGTATCGTTGCGACGCTGGTGCCGATGCCGCTGGACCGACCCGCCATCCTGGCTGCGGCAGAAGCTACCGAGATCGCCTTTCGCGGCGACTGGCAGGCGATCATCGCACAGCACGTGAACGAACTTTCCACGACCTGGGTCGTCATCGGCCTGCTGCAGGCGCCCTGCGCACTCGCCATGTTCCTGCTCGGGCTGATCGCCGGGCGTCAGGAGTTGCTGGCCCGTCCAGAGGAAAACCGGCAGCTGTTCAAGCGGCTCGTGCGCGCCGGCCTGTGGGTCGGCCTGCCCGGCGCCATGGTCTACGCCTCTACCAGCTTCCTATGGGCCGATTCGCCGATCGCGATACTCGGGCTTGCCGTCGGGCTGATTACCGGACCGTTCCTCACCGGCGCCTATGTCGGGGGCATGATGCTGTCCTTTGGGACAAAAGCTGGCCGGCGTCTTCGCGACCTGCTGGCACCGGCCGGCCGCATGGCGCTTTCCAACTATCTGATGCAGTCGCTGATGTCGGCGCTGATCTTCCACGGCTACGGCCTTGGCCTGATCGGGCAGGTGTCGCCGCTTTCGACCGTCGCGATCGCGCTTGCCATCCTTGCGGCTCAGCTCTCAGTCAGCCGCTGGTGGATGGCGCGCTTCGCCTATGGGCCACTCGAATGGCTGTTGCGCCTGATCACCATCTGGCGTGCGCCGCAATGGCGCAGGACGGCAGAAGCGCCCTAAGGCCCCGGTCGCCAACCCGCACGTCCCGACGGCCCGTAGCCACCGAGCCGGGTCGCTCTCGGTCTGCGCCACCCTCCCCGCATATTTCGCTTTGACTCTAATTAGATAATTTTCTAAATATGAGTTCAGCAAGGCGAACGGGCGATGCGGATCAACAGGGTTTTCGAGGCACTTTCCCATCCGGTGCGGCGGCAGATTCTGACGCTGCTGAAGGCTGGGCCGATGAGTGCCGGCGATCTCGCCAACCAGTTCGAGCTCACCAAGCCGACGCTGTCGGTGCATTTCGGCAAGTTGCGTGAAGCTGAGCTCGTCGCGGTCGAACGGCGCGGCACAAGTCTCATCTACCATCTCAACATGTCCATTCTCGAAGAGGCGCTCGGCGGCCTTCTTGGCGCAAAGGATCAAACCCCATGACATCGCTTCTGCGCTCCCCCGCCATCCTGGTTTTGACCGGCATCCTGCTGTCGGCAACGATAGCCGGCTTCCTTGCGATACCGCCGGAAACGCTGTTGCCCATCCATTGGGGACCGGACGGCACGGCCGACGCTTTCTGGCCGCGCAATCGGGCGCTTTTCTTGGCGCCGGTCGCGGTCGCACTGATCCTCACGCTCTCGGCCTTCGCCGAGCGCTTCGCGCCGAAGCCCGAAATCCGGGCCGGACGGCATGTCACGGCAGTGACCGTCTCAGGCATCCTTGCCTTGTTTGCCGCCATCCAGACGGTCATCGTGCTCATCGGGCTTGGGTTCGATCTGTCGATGTCGCGCGTGATCGCCTTCGGCATGGGGCTTCTGGCGATCGTCGTCGGCAATGTCCTGCCGAAGTCCCAACCCAACAGCCTCGCCGGGATGAGGCTGCCCTGGACGCTCAAGGATGCAAAGAACTGGAGGGCGACCCACAGGCTGACAGGCGGCCTGATGGTCGCCACCGGCGCACTACAGGTCGCCCTTTCGCTCGCCCTGCCGACCGGCATGTTGCTGGCGTTCACGACTGTTGCCGCCATGGTCGGGCCGGTGTCGATCGGGTGCCTCTACAGCTACAGCTTTTCGCGCGGCAGGAGGCCGGGCACCCCCTGAGCGCACCCGTTCACACGCAAGCTAGAGATCGAGAGCGCCAAGGAAGGTCGAGATCGCTGACGCGACCTCGCACGGCGCTTCGATCGGCGAGAAATGCCCGATCCCCTCAAGGACGACGAAGCGTGCCTGCGGCAGGCGTCCGCCGATCTCGCGGCGCAGGATCGGCTCGGGGTCGACCACGTCGTGCGTGCCGGTAATCACCAGGGTCGGCACGGAAATACGACCGACCTCGTCGCCAACGTCCTCCGCCATGCCGACGTCCACCCAGGCGCGCTTTGCCGCCGGTGCGCCCTTCAGCGTATCGAGGATCGTGCGTTGTCGGACCTGCGGCGCCACGGATCGGGTGAGCAGCGCGTCCAGCATGCCATTCACCGTTTCTGCGCTGTCGTAGCTCGCAAGTCGCATCGCCTTCTCCTGCGGTGAAAGATCGATCGGCGTCGGTGGCGCCGGCGCCACAAGAACAAGCGCCTCCAGCCCCTGGGGCCGGCGAGCGGCGAGCTTCTGCGCCACTTTTCCGCCCATGGAATTGCCGACAAGCACGTAGCGCGTCAGCCCCATGGCGGCGATCAACGCCGCGGCGTCTTCGGTCAGGATGTCGAGGCCGAAATCCTCGCCGGTCTTTGCCGAATCACCCCAGCCGCGATGATCGTAGGCAAGCGTGCGCCAGCGCCCACCGAGCGCCTCGACGACGCCTGTCCAGGTGCGGCTCGAACCGCCCCAATAGTGAAGGAAAACCAGGGCGGGATCGCCTGCACCGGTTTCCACGAGATGGAGTTCGGTGCCATTCACGGCCAGTTTGCGGGACATCGGTTCGCCTTTCCAACTGCAATGGATTGAGCCAACTGCGACACCACCTGCGGCAACGCTCGCGGTTGACGAAGCTGTTATCCAACGGCACTCATTCGTCTGAAATGACATTGTTCCCACGATTTGAGACAAACATGCATATTGGCTTCTTCGTCTTCCCGGATTTCGAATTGCTCGACCTCAGCGGTCCGCTTGCCGCCTTCGGCCTTGCCGGCAGGCTTGCCGACGACGCGTATCGTCTCTCGGTGGTTTCCGCCCATGGCGGGCTTATCCGGGACCTCAACGGAGCGACGATCGTCGCCGAAGCGCTTGAAGACCGGCGCTTTGACACGCTGCTGATCGCCGGCGGCCCGGCCGAACGCGCCTGCGGCGCAGATGAGGCGACGGTTGCCCTGTTGCGGACAGCAACGGAAGAGACGCGGCGGGTCGCCAGTATCTGCACCGGCGCTTTTCTGCTCGCCGCGACCGGGATGCTCGATAATCGCTATGCCACCACCCACTGGCGTCATGCGCCACGGCTGCAGCAGCTCTACCCGAAGGTTCGCGTCGAGGCGGACCGCATCTTCGTCAGGCACGACCATGTCTGGACATCGGCCGGGATCACCGCCGGGATAGACCTGGCACTGGCGTTGATCGAGGAAGACCTGGGCATCGAGGCGGCACGCTCGGTCGCGCGCGATCTCGTCGTCTATCACCGCCGGCACGGCGGCCAGTCGCAATATTCGACGCTGATCGAGCTCGATCCACCCTCCGACCGGATCCGCAAGACACTCGACTTTGCCCGCTCGCACCTGCATGAGCGCCTCAATGTCGAGCGGCTGGCGGAAGCGGCGCATCTCAGCCCACGGCAGTTCAGTCGCGCGTTCCAGGCCGAAACCGGCCAGACGCCGGCCAAGGCGGTCGAAAGGTTGCGGGCCGAGACCGCCCGTCCACGCGTGGAGGAGAGTGCGGAAAATCTCGCGGTCATCGCCCGTGCGGTCGGTTTTGCCGATCCGGAGCGCATGCGCCAGGCCTTCATCCGCTGCTTCGGTCAGCCGCCCCAGGCGCTGCGCCGCGCCGCGCGCGGCCACACCGATCTGGACGACGAAACGTCCTGAAACATGGGAAATACGTCATTTCAGTCATCGCATCTTTCCAGCACTTTGCGCCCGCAACAGCAACAACACTGGAAACGACATGACTGATGAACAGCGATATGGCCTTAGCACCGATTCCATGCGCGCACTCGCGGCTAACTTCGAGCCGGCCGGCGGACGCCGGCTGAAGATCGGCATCTTCGTCTGCCCGGGCTTCATTCCGATGGATATCATCGGCGCCCAATCGGTGTTCGGCATCGTCGGCGCAGAGATCCATCTCATCTGGAAGCGCATCGAACTGGTCGAGGGCTTCCCGGCCTATCCGACCATGCCGACGACGCGTTTTGAGGATTGCCCCGACGATCTCGACGCGCTGGTCGTCGGCATGATCCCGCCGGAAATGATGGCCGATCCGGACGTCATCGACTTCTTCGCCGACCAGGGCCGAAAGGCGAAGAACATCATTGCGACGTGCTCCGGAACGCTCGTGATCGGCGCTGCGGGGCTGCTGAAGGGCCGCCGCGCAACGAGCAATTCCAACGTGGTCGAATACCTCAAAGATCTCGGCGCAATCCCCGTGAAGGGCAGCGACGTGGTGGTCGATGGAAACATCTACACGTCAGGTCCAGCGACCGGTTCGTTCGATGCAAGCCTGATCCTGCTCGGCCACCTTCTCGGCGAAGAGGTCGCCAAGCTCGCCGAACTGACGCTCGAATACGATCCCCGCCCGCCGTTCAAGACCGGAACGCCGGAACTTGCCGGTCCCGAACTCGCCGAGCGGGCTCATCTCGCCATGCTCGAGATCAACACCGCCTATCACCGTGCCTCGGTGGCTGGCTATGAGCGGTTGACCTCCGCCTGACGCATCAGCTTTCGCGCAAAAGAAAACGGCCGGTCTTGCGACCGGCCGTTTTCATGTGTCTTTCTCGCGCCCTCAGACGAGGCGGGACTGTTCCAGCGCCGCCTCGATGAAGCTCGCAAACAGCGGATGCGGATCGAGCGGCCGCGACTTCAGTTCCGGATGGTACTGAACGCCGATGAACCACGGATGATCGCGATATTCGACCGTTTCCGGCAGGATGCCATCCGGCGACATGCCGGAGAACACCAGACCGCAGGCTTCCAGCCGATCCTTGTAGTCGACGTTGACCTCGTAGCGGTGGCGGTGACGCTCGAAGATCTCGGTCGAGCCGTAGATTTCGGCGATCTTGGTGTCGCCCTTCAAAGCCGCACGATAGGCGCCGAGGCGCATCGTGCCGCCGAGATCGCCCGAGGCCGAACGCTTCTCGAGCTCGTTGCCCTTGACCCATTCTGTCATCAGGCCGACGACCGGTTCCTTGGTCGGACCGAACTCGGTCGAAGACGCCTTTTCGATGCCGGCAAGATTGCGCGCCGCCTCGACGACGGCCATCTGCATGCCGAAGCAGATGCCGAAATAGGGCACCTTGCGCTCGCGGGCGAAACGCGCCGCGTTGATCTTGCCCTCGGAGCCGCGCTCGCCGAAACCGCCGGGAACGAGGATGCCGTGCACCTTTTCAAGGTAGGGTGCGGCGTCTTCCTTTTCGAAGACTTCCGACTCGATCCACTCGAGCTTGACCTTGACCCGGTTGGCAATGCCGCCGTGGTAAAGTGCTTCGATCAGCGACTTGTAGGCGTCTTTCAGGCCCGTGTACTTACCGACGATCGCGATGGTGACTTCGCCCTCCGGCGTGCGGATGCGATCGGCAACGCGTTCCCAGGCATCCATGCGCGGCTTGGGCGCCGGCTCGATGCCGAAGGCTGCCAGCACTTCGTTGTCGAGGCCTTCCTTGTGGTAGGCGATCGGAACGTCGTAGATCGAGGCAACGTCGAGCGCCTGGATGACCGCCGACTGGCGAACGTTGCAAAACAGCGAGAGCTTGCGGCGCTCGGCTTCCGGGATTTCGCGGTCGGCGCGGACAAGCAGGATGTCGGGATGGATGCCCAGCGCCTGCAGTTCCTTGACCGAATGCTGCGTCGGCTTGGTCTTCAGTTCGCCGGCAGCCGGAATGTAGGGCATCAGCGTCAGGTGGACATAGACGGCGGTGCCGCGCGGCAGGTCGTTGCCGAGCTGGCGGATCGCCTCCATGAACGGCATCGCTTCGATGTCGCCAACGGTGCCGCCGATCTCGCACAGCACGAAATCATAGTCGTCGTTGCCTTCGGTAACGAAGTTCTTGATCTCGTTGGTGACGTGCGGGATCACCTGAACGGTCGCGCCGAGATAGTCGCCGCGGCGTTCCTTGTCGATGATGTTCTTGTAGATCCGGCCGGTCGTGATGTTGTCGGTCTTCGTCGCCGAGCGCCCCGTGAAGCGCTCATAGTGGCCGAGATCGAGATCGGTCTCCGCGCCATCGTCGGTTACGAAGACCTCGCCGTGCTGGGTCGGGCTCATGGTGCCCGGATCAACGTTGAGGTAGGGGTCGAGCTTGCGCAGTCTCACCCGGTAGCCACGCGCCTGCAGCAGTGCTCCGAGAGCCGCTGCAGCGATGCCTTTTCCGAGGGAGGAAACCACGCCGCCTGTGATGAATACATATCGCGCCATGGGAGTCACCGGATACCTTTTAACAAATGATTCCGCCACCGAAAAATTCATGTTCCAGAACTTTTCGTCTTGGGATGGAAGCAGATTTCACACAAAACAAAACCGGCGGATGAAACATCCGCCGGCGGGTTCTTCAGAATTGCGACCTTATTGGCCGCTGGGAACTTGCGATCCCGTATTGCTGTTGGCGCCGGCTGCGGGCGTCTGCGTTGCTGCGCCACCGGCCGGGGCTTCGCCCGTGGTTGCAGGTGCCGTCGACGGAACGCCGTTGTCGGCCGGGGCAGCGTTGCCGGTTGCAGGCGCCGTCGCTGGCTGCTGCTGCGTCGCGCCGCCGGCCGGAGCCTGAGCGCCGCCGCCGAGCGAATTGAGGACGCCACCACCGTTCGAGCTGGTGCCCGGGATACGGTCGAGAATGTCGGTCGCCTGCGGCTGGTAGCGGGCAAGGATACCCATGCCGAGCGCCAGGACGAAAAACAGTGCGGCGAGGATCGCGGTGGTGCGGGTCAGCGCATTGGCCGTGCCGCGCGCGGACATGAAGCCCGAGCCGCCACCGATGCCCAAGCCCCCACCTTCGGACCGCTGAATGAGTACGACGCCGATCAGGGCGACGACGACCATGAGATAGATGACGAGTAGTACGGTCTGCATCAGCTTCCAGTCCTGCCCCTTGGGCACACGAATCAAACCATGCGCAAACTCGGCATGGCCGGGCGCAATTTTCGCGCCTCTTTATACCAAGCCGTACGCCATTAAAAGCCCCTGCCCGCTCGAGCGGGCGATCAGGCCGTCAATTCTTCATAAGCCCGATAGATGGCGAGGAAGTCTTCGGCTTTCAAGCTCGCCCCGCCGATCAAGGCACCGTCGACATTGGCGACGCCCATCAATTCCTTGGCGTTGGACGGCTTCACCGAGCCACCATAAAGAATGCGCATCTTCGCGCCGGCATCGCCAAAGCGGGCAACCAGTTCCTTGCGCATGAAGGCATGCGCCTGCTCGACGTCGGCGGCCGTCGGTGTCAACCCCGTGCCGATTGCCCAGACGGGCTCGTAGGCGATCACGGTGTTTTCGGCGTCCGCCGCATCCGGCAGGCTTTCTGCAAGCTGGCGCTTCAGCACGTCGAGCGTCTTGCCGGACTTGCGCTCGTCGCCGGTCTCGCCGATGCAGACGATCGCCACGAGATCCGCCGCATGCGCCGCTTCCGTCTTCGCACGCACCAAAGCGTCGCTCTCGGCGTGGTCGGTGCGGCGCTCGGAATGGCCGACGATGACGTGGGTGCCGAAGCAGTCGGCAATCATTTCGGCAGAAACGTCGCCGGTGTGGGCACCGGACTGCTTCTCGTGGCAATCCTGCGCGCCGATCAGAAGTGGGCTGTCGTCGCAAAGAGCTGTCGCCACATAAAGCAGCGTTGCCGGCGGGCAGATCAGCGTTTCGACCTTGGTGGAAAGCTCGTCCTTGACGCCTTCGGCCATCGCCTTGATCTGGTCGAGCGAGGCGCGGGTTCCGTTCATCTTCCAGTTGCCGGCAACGAGCGGGCGGATATCGGGCGTCATGCAGTTTCCTCCGGATGCTTTTCTTAGCAAGCGGCCTAGCAAATGCAGCCGGCAAATAAAAGCGCCGCTAACGATTATTCCAATGCGGCGAGGCAAGCTGCCCTGCCCCGCCGCGCGGTCGAAGAACCGCCTCCCGCGGTCAGGCTACGGCCTGATGGCGGAAATCGCGTACATCAACGGCAGGCTCGGCATCGCTTCGGGCGGCGCCATGCGCCCGCCGCCCAAGTCCCGCATGCCCTCGAAGCCGACCCAGCCATTGGCGTAGGGATACTCCTTCAGGCACTCGATCCTCAGACCGGCATCGATCAGCGCCTGGACCACATCGGCGATCCCCCAGTTGAACTCGAAGGACGGATGCGGGTTCTTGAAATCGACGACCCCCTTCTCGTAGCCGTCCACGGCAAGGCCTTCACCGGAATCGGCGACATAATCGCCGACGCCCGCCTCCTCGACCGGCTCCTTCGGCGCATAGTCGTAGTGCGGCTTCCAGCCGGGGTCGAACACCATGGCGAAGGGATGGAACTCGATGAAGGCAAAGCGGCCGCCCGGTTTCAGAACATCGGCGATACCCCGTGCCCATGTCTTGATGTCTGAGAGCCAGCAAATCGTCCCGTAGGACGCAAAGACGCGATCGAACCGGCGCCCGGCGGACCGCGCATCGTCGAACCAGCTGAACAGGTCGGCACGTTCGAAAGTGGCAGCGATGCCGCTGTCTTTCGAAAGACGTGACGCGAAGGCGATCGCCTCATCCGAAATATCGACACCGGTGACCCTGGCGCCGAGACGCGCGAGGCTCAGGCTGTCCTGACCCGAATTGCACTGCAGGTGCAGGACATCGAGCCCGGAGATGTCGCCGAGCAGATCGATCTCTTCGGGATAGAGCGTGGACGCGCCGTTCCGAAAGAAGGCGGCCTGATCGCCCTTGTGGCTGTTGTGCGCGACGGTTGCCGCATTCCAGGAGAGGCGATTGGCCTCATGCAGGTCGTTGGTCATGATACCACCCATAATCCTCATGATGCCGGCCTGGCCCCCCCCCATGCCGGCGCATCCTTTCAGAACTTCAGTACGGCTTCGTGCTCGTCGTCATAGTATTCGCCCGTCGGCTTGAACCCGAGGCCGTGATAAAAGCCTTCGGGGCTGCCGGGGCCCTGTCCGTAGCTCGTGTAGAGCTCGCGAAGGCCGCGCGCCTTCAGGTCGCGCACGACGAGCGCGATCGCCTGCCTGCCGAAACCCTTGCCCTGGAACGGACCGGCAATCATGAAGCGCCAGAGATAGACGCCCGGGCAATCGATGCCGTCGTCCCAGTCGGACCCTTGATGCAGCATGATGAAGCCGATGAGCGTCTCGTCGGCATAAACCGCACGGAACCAGGCGTTTTCGGAAAAATGCGCCTCGCCGATCGAGGTGCCGTTGTCGGCCACCATGTTGCGCTGCTCCTCGCTCAGCGTGTCGCTGAGCTCGCAAACGTCGCAGACGGTCAGGGCTGAGATGCGCCGCAGCGTAATTTCGGCATCAGGCGGCAATACGGTTTCAGTCATGGGAAACACCTAGGAAAATCAATTTGTTGAAAAAGCAATGCTGGGCCAGGACGGCCAGCGCGATCACCCGCAAAAGGGGTGAGCGTCACCTAGATTGAAATCATGGCGAGAAAACGTCCGGTTCGGGACGCGTGGGGTGCGGTCGTTCGCGCCCCTCACGGTTCCAGCCGGTCGCTCGGCAACCGGCGGCCGAATTTCACTTCGGACGCTCCGTCAGGGGCCGCGCGCCGCCATTCTCCAGGCCGGCTATCGCCGCATGCAGGTCAGCCCCGAGCGCCTCGTCGAACTGCTCGAAAAGTGCGTCTCCGATTAACCCGTAGACCTCGCGCAGAAAAGGCGCTGCCGCCGCGCCGTCGCCGAGGGCCAGATAGGCCCGAGCGATCGAAAGCGATGCCAGCGGCTGGCGCTGCGCGAGCGTCCATTCCCGCGCGAGTTCCGAGACGGCAATGCTCTTTTGATGGTGACCCGCATCGCACAGGGCCGCGCCGTAGCCGCTCTTGATCCAAAAATACATGTCCGTCAGGGCAAGATGCGCGTCGGCGATGTCGGAGGCCTGACGCCAGGCTTCGGCTGCCCCGGCATAGTCGGCTTCCGTTCCAAGCCTGATGCCGGCGCGGGCATGCTGATAGGCCTCCCGCTCGTGCGGGTTCATCGGTGTCGTCGTCTTCTTCGCCATGTACCCCAGTCCAATGCTGCCGGGAACAACCCCTCCGTGTCCCCTTCACCGGCAAATGGACCATAGCTTGCCGAGATCAACAAGATCGCACTGCAATTTTAAGGTATTCTGGGCGAATAAAAGCAGGAGCTCATGGGTCTCACCGCAGTTGCCGAAGCTGTAACGGCAAGGTGAGCGACCACGGAGTGGGAAATGCTGCGCAACGACAAGACCGGGTTCGGCTGGATCACCATCGCCCTGCATTGGGCCATCGCGGCACTCATCCTCGTCTTGCTTGCCCTCGGCTTCATCATGCGCCGCGTCCCGATCGATCCTGCAATGCAGTTTTCGCTCTACCAGTGGCACAAGTCGCTGGGGTTCACGGTGCTCGGGCTCGCGGTGATTCGGGCTCTCTGGCATGTGGTCGAAATCCGCCCCGCCCCCTCTTCGACCCTCGGTGCACTGGAACGCCGGGCGGCGAGCGCCACGCATGCCGTGCTGATCGTCCTTGCCCTCGCCGTCCCGCTTGCCGGATGGGCTGTCGCATCCACCTCGACGCTCAACATTCCCAGTTTCTATTTCAACTGGCTGATCATCCCCCATCTGCCGATGGAAAAATCGGCCGGCGCCGAAGACCTCTGGACGCTCGTCCACATGGTGCTCGCCTACGGCCTTCTGTTGGTCGTGGCGCTGCACGCATCGGCGGCTCTCTATCATCACGCCGCCCGCCGCGACGACGTCCTCATCCGTATGTTGCGTGCCCGTTCGCGCCAGCGCGCCGCCTCCCAGGCGGCTGGGGCGAACCCCTTGATTGCTGGAAGGAAAAAGCCATGAAAGTGCATTTGCATTCCCGTACGCAAGCCACCGCTCTCATCGCAGCAGCAGCGGTGTCGGTTCTCCCATCGATCGCCCTCGGAGCGACGCCCGAGCTTTCCGACGCGGCCGGCAATTATGGCATCACGTCCGCCTCCCGCATCCATTTTACGGTCGCGCAAGCGGGCGGCGGCGGGGGGATCGTCGGTGATTTCGGCAAGTTTTCCGGCAATTTCCGCATCGATCGCAATGACATCGATCGCTCAACCGTCGAGTTCACGCTCTATCCGGAAAGCGTGAAGACGGGCGAAAAGCGCATCGAGGATTTCCTGAAGTCGAGCGCCGTCTTCGATACCTCGAACTACAACACCGTGACCTTCCGCTCCACCAACGTAAAGCAGACCGGCCCGGATACGGCTGCGGTCGAAGGCACGCTGACGGCGCGCGGCACGTCGCGCAAGGAGCGCTTCTCGGTGACGCTGCTTGACTGGAACCGCGGCTCGATCGCCTTCAACATCCGCGGCAGCATTCACCGTTCTCCCTACGGCATGGATGTCGGCACACCGATCTATTCCAACGTCGTCGAGTTCGACATGAACATCAAAGGGCAGAGGCACTGAGCGCCCCTGCCCTTTTTCTCGACGACAGGTGAGCCGCTTTAGCCGATCTGGCTTGCGACGAAGTCCTTGACGATTCCGACGATGCCGCGGCCGAGCAACTCGTCGAGGGCCGAGATGAATGTGTCGACATGGGCGCGCTCGCAGATCAGCGGCGGCTCGAGCCGGATGACATTGCGATTGTATTCGGTAAAGGCAACCAGCACGTCGTGGTCACGCAGGAGCAGCGCCCCGATGAAGCCGGACAGCGAGCCCTTGAGCTTGTCGTCGAGCATCGAGACCACGGGACGCAGCACCATGGGCAGCGTCTGGCTGAAATCCTGGAACTCGAGGCCGACCATCAGGCCCTTGCCGCGCACGTCCTTGATGATCTTCGGATACTTCTCCTTCAACGCCTGCAGACGTTCGAGCAGATAGTCGCCGCTGTCGGCAGCGCGATCGATCAGGTGCTCGTCATAGAGCACGTTGATGCCTTCGATCGCGGTCACGCAGGCTTCGCCCATGCCGCCGAAGGTCGCCATCGCGTGGATCATCGCCGTCTTCGGCGTGCCATAGGCCTTCATGTAGACCTCGCGGCGGGCAATCATCGCGCCGACGGCGGCCTTGCCGGCGCCAAGCGATTTCGCAAGCGCCGTGATGTCCGGCACCACACCATAGTGCTCGAAAGCATAGAAGCGGCCGGAACGGCCATAGCCGCACTGCACCTCGTCGGCGACCCAGAGCACGCCGTACTTGTCGCAGAGCGCCCGCAGCTTCTGCCAGTACTCGGCCGGCGCCTGGATGATGCCGCCGCCGCCCTGGATGGTTTCGAGCACGATGACGCCGATTTCCGGATCGGACCTGAAGGCGTTCTCCACCGCATCGATATCGGCGAAAGGCACGCGCACAGTGTTGTCGGTCAGCTTGAAGTCGCCGCGGTAGAGCTGCCCGTCGGTGATGGCGAGCACGCCCTTGGTCTTGCCGTGGAAGGAATTCTCGGCATAGACGACCTTCGGACGCTTCGGGCCGGCAGCGCGCTCGGCGAGCTTGACGGCGGCCTCCATCGCTTCCGAACCGGACGAACCGAGGAAGACCATGTCGAGGTCGCCCGGCGAGCAGGCCGCGATGTTCTTGGCGAGTGCTGCCGCATATTGCGACATGAAGGCGATCGCGATCTCGTGGCGCTTCTCGTCCTGGAACTTCTGGCGGGCTTCCAGAATGCGCGGATGGTTGTGACCGAAGGCGAGCGAGCCGAAACCGCCAAAGAAATCCAGGATCTTGCGGCCGTTCTGGTCGGTGTAGAACATGCCTTCGGCGCTCTCGATCTTCACCTTGTGGAAGCCGAGAAGCTTCATGAAGTGCAACTGACCGGGGTTCAGGTGGTCCTTGAAGGCCGTGGTGATATCGCCGATCGACATGGCCTTGGCCTCATCGACGGTGATGAGCGCGGGTCTTGCCACGCCACCATCGAGCGAAGGGGCGGCAACGGCGATACGGTTCGGTCTGTCCAGCATGATATCTCCCCTCATTCGGCCGGCACGGCGACAGCTGCAGGAGCTGCGGCGCCCATCTTTTTGGCCCGATATTCGTCATAGGCGGCGATCAGCATGTCGCCATCATTGTATTCGGCGCGCCAGCCAAGCTCGCGCTTCAGCTTGCCCGTCTCGCGCACGCACATCTCGTCGGCGATCAGATACTGCTCCGGATCCATGATCGGCTTGTTGATCAGGTCGAAGAAAGCCAGGGTCTGCTTGACTGCGAAGGCGGGTGTCGGAAGCAGGATCGATTTCGAGCCGGCATGCTTGATCAGATTGCCGAGCAGTTCGCGCACCGAGGGCGGATTGTCGGAGCCGAGATTGTAGGCCTCGTTCGGCACGCCGCCCTTCCAGGCAAGGCGCGCGGCTTCGGCGCAATCAAACACCGAGATGAACTGGTAGGGCACCTTGCCCGAGCCGATCATCGGCACCGGCAGGTTCAGGTCGATGAGCTTGAACAGCTTTTCGAGAATGCCGAGACGACCGGGGCCGATGATCAGACGCGGGCGAAAGATCGAGATGTTCATGCCCTGCTTGCGCCATTGCACGGCCAGCTGCTCGGTCGCCCATTTCGACTTGCCGTATTCGCCAAGGGGCTTTGCCGGATGGGTCTCGGTCTGCGGCGATTGCACGGTATGGCCGTAGATCATGTCGGTGGTGAACTGCACCAGGCGCGATGCACCGGCTGCGTCCATCGCCTTCATGATGCTTTCGGCGCCGTAATAGTTGACGGGCCAGAAAAACTCCCACCGCTTGGCGCGGATCTGCAGCGGCGACAGCATCTTGGCCGCCATGTTGTAGACCATGTCGTCAGGGCCGATGCCAACCTTCAGCACGGCTTCCGGATCGGTGACGTCGCAGTGGACGAAGCGGACGCGGCCGTAATGGGGCAGATCGGATTTGACGATATCGGCGACAACGACGTCCTCGCCTTCCTTGACGAGGCGTTCCGCCAGATGACGACCGACAAAGCCGTCGCCACCAAAGATGATGTGTTTCATGACTTGCTCCCGAATTCTGCGGTGCTCACCCCGGCAGCATCGGCCGGCTTGTCGTTGGCGTCAGATGAGATGCCCGATTGGGCGATAAGAACGGTTCCAGCGCAGATCAGCGCGATGCCGGCAATGCGCCAGGCGTTGAGGTCTTCGCGAAAGACGAAGTAGGCAAAGACCGCGACGGCGACATAAGCCAGGCTCAGGAACGGATAGGCAAAGGAAAGCTCGACCTTCGACAGCACGTAGAGATGCGACGCCATCGAGATCACGAAGGTCGCAAGGCCGGCAAAGACCCAGGGGTTGAAAACGATCTGGAACAGCCGGACGATCGCCGTCTCGGCGGTCATCGAAATCGGTCCGAGTGTCATCATGCCCTGTTTCAGCATCAGCTGCGCGGCGGCGTTCGTCAGCACCGTGAAGAGAATGAATGGAATATATTTCATAGTTTTACTCCCAGTCCCGAAAATGTACTTACGGGCAAGAGACGGATTTTCCGTGAAGTTTGAATATTTATTTGAATAAAATTGTCTGCATTCTCATTCTGGCAAAGCCAGAGCCGTGCGCTTCCAGAAGTTCGAGACAAGCGCGGGGTCGCGATGCGCCTCCAGCCTTCTCCAGGAAGAGAAAGATTTTTCAAAGACTTGCGGGCTCATTCGGGCATCCTTGTATGGATTGACCGCGCCGCCGGCCGCAACAACAATGCGATCGAGGGCATCGAGCAGCTTTACTGTCCGTTCACCTTGATTTGCAAAGTCGAGAGTCAAAGTAAAACCAGGACGCGGGAACGACAGGATGCCGCGCGAGCCGATGTCGCCAAACCGCTTCAGGATCGTCAGAAACGAGGCATGGCCAGCCTGCCTGGCGGTTTCCATCAGCCTGGCCGTAATCTCGGGCGCGTTGTCCGCCGGATAGACGCTCTGGTGCTGGTAGAGCCCGCGCGGACCATAGAGCCTGTTCCAGGCGCCGATCGCGTCCAACGGGTAGAAATAGGATGTCCAGGGAACAGTGCTCACCGTCTCGCCGGGCTTCACCTTGCGGAAATAGTGCTCATTGAAGACCTTCAGCGTTGCCCGGTTCAACAGGTTGAAGGGTGGCGCAAACGGCACCGAGAGCTTCAGTCCCTTGGGGATATCGGGAAACTCGCAGGAACCGTCGGCATGGTCGCCCGCCAGAAGCACGCCCCTGCCCATGCGCGATCCGGTCGCAAGCTGGTCGATCCAGGCGACGGAATACTCGTGCTCGGCATCGATGCCGTCGACGAGGGCGAAATAGCGGTCGAGGTTTTCGAAACGGATGGCGTGCTGCTGCACATGCGGCGACGGTACCTTCATCAGTCGCAGATCCACGGTCAGGATCAGTCCGGTGAGCCCCATGCCGCCGATTGTTGCGGCGTAGAGTTCCGGATTTTCGACCGGCGAGCAGGTGAGCCTTTCCCCGGTCGAGCGCAACAGGGTGAAGCCCGCCACGTGATTGCCGAAGGTGCCACGGGCGTGATGGTTCTTGCCGTGCACGTCGTTGGCAAGCGCACCGCCGACCGTGACGAAGGCTGTGCCTGGGGTCACCGGCAGGAAGAAGCGATGTTCGATCGCCCGTTCAAGGACCGTGCGCAGCGTCGCGCCCGCCTCGCAGGTCATCATGCCGGTGCCGGGATCGAAAGCAATGATGCGGCCGTGCCTGCGGCTTTCGATCAGCCTGCCCTGATCGTTGTGGCAGCTGTCACCGTAACTGCGGCCGTTGCCGAAGGGAAGGAAGCCCCCGGCTTCCAGCTGCCCCATGCGGTCTTCGTAATCGTCAGGCAGGATCGACGGCCGCGCACGCTTGTCGAGGCGGCCCCAGCTTTCATGGTCTTCAAACGTCATTGCGGCCCGATGGCTCCAAACAGGATCAGAAGCGCGCCGACCAGCATGGTCAGCTGGCTGCGCCAGTCGCGCATGATGAAGACAACCGGGTCTTCGTGCAGCATGCCGCGACGCGCGAGCATCCAGATGCGCAGGAGCATATAGAGCACCAGAGGGCAAAGCGGCCACAGCGCCCAGGGTGTCGTGTACATTTCCTGCAGCTCCTTGCTGTGCACATAGAGCGCAAGGACCAGCGCCGAAGTGAAAGCGGAGGCGACGCCCGCCTGCCCCACCATCTCGAAATCCACGGCGAGATAACCGCGACCGGGGACATTGCCGCCGTCCTTGTCGTCGAACTCGTGCAGCTCGACATAGCGCTTCACCAGCGCGAGGCTCAGGAAGAAGAAGATCGCGAAGGACACCAGCCAGAAGGAAAGCTCCGTACCGGTGGCAGCCGCACCGGCAACGATGCGCGTGGTGTAGAGGCCGGCAAGCGTGAACACGTCCACCAGCAGCTTGCGCTTCAGAACGAAGGTGTAGGCCGTCGTCGCACAGGCGTAAAACGCCAGCACGCCGGCAAACTTCCAGGGCAGCAGCAATGTCAGAGACACCGACGCGAGGGTCAGGCAGACGGCGAGAACCAGTCCCGTCGGCACCGACATCTGTCCGCTTGCAAGCGGCCTGTGGCGCTTCTTGGCATGCTGGCGATCGTTGGCCAGATCCGAGAGGTCGTTGATCACGTAGACGGCAGAGGCGAGGAAGCTGAAGGCGAAGAAGGCGATGACGACGCTGACGATCGCGTCGACGTGCAAGACCTCGTGATTGAGGATCATCGGCACGCCGATCAGCACGTTTTTCGCCCACTGATGCACGCGGATGGATTTGAGCGGCGCCAGCCTGCTCACCTTGCCGGTGTCCAGGCGCTCGGCATCGTGATTGCGGCGCCATTTCTCCGCGGCCGCGTCCGGCGCAACCACGATCGCGCGCCGCGCCGCCTCGAAGACGGCAATGTCGTCGCGGCTGTTGCCCATGTAGTCAAAGGCGCCGTCGCCGAAACGGTCGACCAGCGCCTGGCGTTTGCGACTGCTCGTCAGATTGAGCGCGTCGGTCGAATGCATGACGCTTGAGAACAGCCCGACGTGATCGGCGACATCCCGCGCGACCGAAGGTGCCGCGCCGGTGACGAGAACAAGCTCCCGGCCCGCAGCTTTTTCCGTGCGAAGCCGCTCGACAACGGCCTGACGATAGGGCCAGTCCTCAGCCCGACGTCCTGACCGCAGGGCCACTTCGTGCTTCAGCCTCGCCTTGCCCTTGGCAAGCCAGAACAGCATGGGAAACAGCATCAGCGGGTTGCGCAGAAGAAGGATCGCAGCGCCTTCCCACAAGGTGTCGGCCGCCAGCAAGGTGCCGTCGAGGTCCACACACAGCGGTATGTGCCGTGTCTCGGTGCGCGCGTCCATGAAATCCATCCCAGCCATAGTTGCCGGGTATCATCACGACTTCAACTTTCCAGAGTGGAAACGCGGCCACGCGCTCTGCCCGGAAATTGCCGGGCTGGTTAACAAATGACGAGCGACAGAAGGGATCTTAGCGCCGGCCGATCCAGTTCAGGGCGTCGCGCCAGTCGGTCATGCGAACAGGCGTCCCATGCGCGCCGGTCTCAAACAGCACGAAGCGAGCCGGATACCCCTTGGACTTGAGCGCCGTGTAGAGTGCCTTCTGGCTGTCGGCGGGATAGACGCTGTCGCGGCTGCCATGGCTGAAGAACATCGGCAGCTTCGCCTTGTAGGCAGCGCTCTTGGTGAAATCAGGGTCGCTGACGCCGCCCATCACCATCATGCCGCCGAGCGCTGCGACTGCCGTTGCGTCGCGCGAGACGCCCCAGCAGATGAAGCTGCCCATCGAAGCGCACGCAAGCACCACCGGACGGCCGCCCGAGCGTTCGGAAGCGTAGTTGACCAGGCCGGAGATATCGCCCGCGCCCGCCGTATCGAAGGACCGCACACTTGGGGCGTAATAGACGCCGCCATTGGCGACGGCGAGGTTCTTCAGTCGGTTGAAATTGCCGCCGAAGGAAAAATCGTTGGCGCCGAGCCGCCGGTCGCCGCCGCGGCCGTGGATGAAGATGACCGTGAAGGCGGCGCCCCGATCCGGACCGACCCGGGTAACGTCGAGCCGTCGCCCGCCGATATCGAGCGTCTCGTTGACCTGCTCGCTCTTGACGCCAAGCGACACATAGGCCCGATTGACGCGGCGCTCGGGAATTTCGTCCCGCTCGTTGATATCGCGCAATTCCTGGTAATCGACGGTTAGATCGTCGCCACCGTCCGCCTGGCCGAGCACCTTGCCATAGGAAAAAAGCTCGTCCTTGTAGGGCTTCAGCATCTCTGCCTGCGCGGGCAAGGCGACAAACGCCTGCCCGGGCAAGGCGACGAAGACCAGGGCGAGCGCCATCAAAGACCGGCGAAATGGAAAAACAACTGTGGACACGGCCAAGGACGGGCTCCCTCTTTCG
This sequence comes from Ensifer sp., assembly GCF_035999135.1. Lineage (GTDB taxonomy): Bacteria > Pseudomonadota > Alphaproteobacteria > Rhizobiales > Rhizobiaceae > Ensifer. The sequence goes on along the minus strand of NZ_DASYGZ010000084.1, from coordinate 36,793 downwards.
CCGCAAGCCTTGCCATCGCCCGGACAGCAAAGCAACACTCGGCCAACACCAAAGCGGCGGAGCCGGTATTTCACCTGTTGTCGCCGACGGAATTCTCCTTTTGTTCGCGCTTTCGGCAAGACTCTGGCAGAATTCAGGTGATTCGACCGCCGAGGGATGGCGGCAAAGCCGAGGTCTTGCTATGGCCTTCGGCATTCCCGGATGACAGGAACGACCCGAACGGCCCCATGGACGACAACAGCGACCTCTTCTCAATGCCCGAGCAACCAAAGCCCGTACAGCCGAGCGCCAAGCCGGCCGTGCCAGCGGCGCCTGTCGCGCGCGAAGAGCCGCGCCCTGCCCCCAAAGGCAGCGACGGCAGCGACTATGATGCTTCGGCGATCGAGGTGCTTGAAGGCCTGGAGCCTGTCCGACGTCGTCCAGGCATGTATATCGGCGGCACCGACGAAAAGGCGCTGCATCACCTGTTTGCCGAAGTCATCGACAACTCGATGGACGAGGCCGTGGCCGGCCACGCAAACTTCATCGAGGTCAACCTCGATGCCGAAGGCTTCCTGACGGTCACCGACAACGGCCGCGGCATCCCGGTCGAGAACCATCCGAAATTCCCCGGCAAGTCTTCGCTCGAAGTGGTCATGACCGTGCTGCACGCCGGCGGCAAGTTCGACGGCAAGGCCTATGAGACCTCAGGCGGTCTGCACGGCGTGGGTGTCTCTGTCGTCAACGCGCTTTCGGACTCGCTCGAAGTCGAGGTCGCCCGCAACCGTAAACTCTACCGGCAGCGCTTCTCGCGCGGCATCCCCCAGGGTGGCCTTGAAGAACTCGGCGACGTGCACAACCGTCGCGGCACCCGCGTCCGTTTCCATCCGGACCCGGATATCTTCGGGCCGCATGCGCGTTTCGAGCCCGGCCGTCTGTTCCGCATGGCGCGCTCGAAGGCCTATCTCTTCGGCGGCGTCGAGATCCGTTGGTCCTGCGATCCGTCGCTGCTGGCTGAAGGCTCGGAAATCCCTGACAGGGCGGTCTTCCACTTCCCCGGCGGCCTCAAGGACTATCTCGCGGCAACGCTCGGCAAGGAATTCACCGTCACCCGCGAGATCTTCGCCGGCAAGTCCGAGAAGTCGAATGGCCACGGCTCGCTCGAATGGGCGGTCACCTGGTACGGCGGCGACCAGCAGGTCCACTCCTATTGCAACACCATCCCGACCCCTGAAGGCGGCACGCACGAGGCGGGTTTCCGCATCGCGCTGACCAAGGGCCTGAAGAACTATGCCGAGCTGAAGCAGAACAAGCGGGCGGCACTCATCACCACCGATGACGTGATGATCTCGGCCGCCGGCATGCTGTCGGTGTTCATCCGCGAACCGGAATTCGTCGGCCAGACTAAGGACAAGCTTGCGACCGTCGAGGCACAACGCATCGTCGAAAATGCGCTGCGCGACCCCTTCGACCACTACCTGACAGACAACCCGGCCGAAGCCGACAAGTTGCTCGACTGGGTGGTCGAACGCGCCGAGGAGCGGGTGCGCCGGCGCAAGGAAAAGGAAGTCAATCGCAAGACGGCCGTGCGCAAGCTGCGCCTGCCCGGCAAGCTTGCCGATTGCTCGCAGAACACCGCAGAAGGTGCTGAACTCTTCATCGTCGAAGGGGACTCGGCCGGCGGCTCGGCCAAGCAGGCGCGCAACCGCGCCAACCAGGCGATCCTGCCTTTGCGCGGCAAGATCCTCAACGTGGCGAGTGCTGGCCGAGAAAAGCTCAGCGCCAACCAGCAGATCACCGACCTCATCCAGGCGCTCGGCTGCGGCACCCGCAGCAAGTACCGCGAGGAGGATCTGCGCTACGAGCGCATCGTCGTCATGACCGACGCCGACGTCGACGGCGCGCATATCGCCTCGCTGCTGATCACCTTCTTCTACCAGGAGATGCCCGAGCTGATCCGCGGCGGCCATCTCTATCTCGCCGTGCCGCCGCTCTACCGCATCAGCCAGGGCTCAAAGACGCTCTATGCCCGTGACGACGCGCACCGCGAAGAATTGATGCGCACCGAGTTTTCCGGCCGCGGCAAGGTCGAGATCGGCCGTTTCAAGGGCCTCGGCGAGATGCTGCCGGCGCAGCTCAAGGAAACGACGATGGATCCGAAGTTCCGCACGCTGCTGAAAGTCGAGATCGACGACGTCGACTTCGAGGGCACGCGCGAAGCGGTCGACAATCTGATGGGCACGAAGGCCGACGCACGCTTCCGATTCATCCAGGAGCGCGCCGTGTTTGCTGATAATCTGGACATCTGACCGGCGCGTCCACGCAGCCTGTTCGGCGTGCCAGATTGTCGGCACATCGCAATCGAAACGGCGGCACGAAGGCCGCCGTTTTCCGTTCCGGGTGCTCTTGAGGAATGTCACCATCGGATTACGCCGATGCGCGAATGGCCTTCTCCATGAAAAGGCTGAGCGGGTCGGGCTGGTAGCTGCCGAACGGCGGCCGCTCGACATATCCGGCCCTCCTGTAGAGCCCGATCGCTTCCGGTTGATAGATGCCGGTTTCAAGGCGAACGGCCTGACACCCAAGCTGCCTTGCCCGCGCCTCCAGCGCCTCGAGCAACAGCTTTCCAACCTTCAGCCCCCTCGCCTCCGGATCGACGAACATGCGCTTGATCTCGGCGGTTCCGTCGCCCGCCTCCACCAGGGCGCAACAACCGACCACGTCGTCGTCGCGTCGCGCCACAAAGAACGACACCTCGGGCTGTTCCAGGCTCGCCAGGTCGACCATGTGGTTGCTTTCGGCCGGATAGAGCGAGGCGGCATAGGCGTCGGACAGTTCCAGCAGGCGAATGACGGCGGTTTGGCTGGGCGGTTCCAGGCTTATGGTGACGGCGGGCACTCGAATGTCCTTCTCGGTTCAGGCGTTTGCGGGCCGGAGACTATCGGTAGCGCAACGTCTGACCAATACGTCAAATGACGCAACGTTGATGCAATGCAACGCCGTCACATCGATCTTCACGATATCCGCACACGATCTTCATCGTCGTCTGCCACTTCGCCCTAATTTCGGAAGAATCACACAGGCATAGGTTGCCAGTGCCACAAGCTCGATCGCGCAGAGGATCACCATGAAAGCGGCAATGATTGTCATGACCATTCTCGGTTGCGACCACGATGTGAACCAATGCCAGTATATCTCGACCGTCAACGGCAGTTGGCCATCGATTGCGCAGTGCGACACAGCCTCGCACGGCCAACTGCCGAGATTCTCGAATGCCAACTACCCGGTCGTGGTGGCGGTCTGTGAAAGCTCCGCACCGGCGGACCTCGCCGTGACCGCACCGCCGCCGGCCGGTTCGCAGGCGATCCAGGCGCCCGAGCAGGCACCGGAGCCAGAGCCGAACCTGCCAAAGCGGACGATGGCATTCCTGTCGGGCGCAATTCCCGATCGCGAGAAGCTCAAAACCATCGTCACCGCGCCGGTGCATTACATCGAAGACGGTTATTCCTGGGTGGCACGACGGTTCACGGACTGAGGCGTCACACGAGACCGGCGGCAATCAGGCTTTCGGCGCTCGCCTTGATTGCGGCTTCCTCCGATCTGGGTACCCAGCCCAGAATGCGACGAGCCTTGGCGTTGGAGATCGCGGAATCCCGGCCAAGCTCCCGAACGATCAGACGCAGCCCGGGATCGAAACGCGCAGCGATCGCAGCGAGCCAGTTCGGCAGAATGAACCTAGGCAGTTTTCCGGCATAGGCCGGGAAGTCCCTGCGCAACACGGCCGAGATCTCGGCAAGTGACATCGCCGCTCCACCGATCAGAAATCGCTCGCCTGCCGCCTCTGCGACGGTCATGGCGCTGAGATGGGCGTCTGCGACATCGCGCACATCAGCAACGGGAATGCTGTATTTCGGCAAAGCCGGATATTTGCCGCGCAGGAGATTGCGCACCACGCCAACCGAGGTTCCGACGTCACCGCCGAGCAGCGGACCGAGAATCATGCCGGGATTGATCACGGCCAGCTCGAGCCCGCTTTCGCGTGCGAAATCCCATGCAGCGCGTTCGGCCAAGGTCTTGGAGCGGTAATAGGGCGTGGACAGTGGCGAACCCGGATCGCTCCAGTTTTCCTCGGTGAACGGTGCGATGCCGTCGCCATAGATCACGGCTGCGACCGAGGACGTCAACACGACCCGGCGAACGGCCGCGGCGCGCGCCGCCTTCAACACCCGCAGCGTCCCGTTTCGTGCCGGCTCGATGAGGTCGGCTTCCTCACGCGGCAGGCTTGCCGGAAAGGGTGATGCCGTGTGCATGACATAGGCTGCGCCGGAAAGCGCCTCTGCCCAGCCCTCGTCGCGAAGGAGATCGGCGACCGTGAATGCCAACTGGCCGGCCTCTGTTCCACCGGCTCCGCGGATCGCTTGCTCGATCTCGTGTGTGCGCACCAGCGAACGCACGGTGCCGCGCACATCCTAGCCATGTCGCAGCAGCGTGACGGCGACGTGTCGTGCGACAAAGCCGCCGATACCGGTGACGAGGACAATGTCAGGTCATTTGGACTTCATGCGTTCACGCTCTCACTCGCCGAGCTCGCTCTCTGCACCGCCGCAACGAAGCCGACTACGTCTCGCGACGTCGGCAACAACCTCGGCGGTTCCGGCTCCGGCGCGTCGACTATGCCGCCTGCCGTGCGGCCAGCTGAGCATAGTCGCGGGCCGACTGCCGCTGTTCGGCGAAGGCCAATCGCTCGAGTATTTCGGCCATGGCATTGCACGCTGGCGACGGTGTCTTCTGGTTGCGCAGGCTTGCAAGGAGCGCGGCGCAGACGGAGGCCCGGCAATCGTCCGTGCCCGACGTCCCGCCCTTGCGCCAGAGCAGGACCGCCTCGGCGAAAGCTTCGCTGACGTCGCGCCCGAGGCCGGCACTCTCGAACAGGGCGCGGATGGAATGGATGCGCCCACCCGACAGGATCGAGCGAACCCGCTTCTCGGTGACGCCGGAGAGATCGACGATGGCCGCCGAGAAAAACTCGGCTCGGCCGGTAACTAGCGAATGCAACAGGAACGCCGGCGTCAGGCGACCGGTATCGCGCAGATGGGCGACAAGGCCGGGCAACTCGTCAACGGACACCGCACCGGCCATGCCGATGGCGGCAACGTCGCAGGCTTCCCGTGTGATGCGTTCGACCCGACTTGTGCCGATCGCCCTCTGCACGAGGCCGAAGGCGGAAAGGGCTGCCCCCACCTCTTCGACAAGCGCGTGCCGCGCCTCGCTCGGCAGATCGGTACGGTCGAGCAGGAGATCGCGGACCGTTGCGGAGGAGCCGAGACGGTCGGCGATGCGCTTCAGCGACCGGCGCGACAGCTGGGCGCCGGCGTTTTCAAGCAGGATCAGGACCTCTTCCTCGCCGCCGATTTCAGCGATTGCGGCGGCGACCGCGCGCGAAACGAATGCGCGCGCGGCAATCAGCGCGCGGGTCTCGAGCGTGCCACGCGCGGCAAGGTCGACCAGGTCGTCATCGGTGAGGACAGGTGAACGCGAAATGACAAGATAGGCGATTTCCGGCTGATCGCCGGCAAGGCCGAGGATGATGGCGCGCGGGACGGACGAGCTGCCTGAGAGCGCTTCGGCGAGCGCCTGGCGCACCTTCGGCGAAGGATCGTCCAGAAGGAAGGTCATCGCCATTTCGGCGGCGCGGCGATCGAGACCGTTCATCTGGGCATCGACATAGGCGCGACCGAGCGCATTTGCAGCTCGCATGCGTTCGCCCGTTCTCGCCGTTTCCACCCAGCGAAGAAATGCTTGTATGATCACCTACGCCCCACTAGACCACGCCAATGCCCACCGATGTTCAGAGCCTAGCGGGCAAAGGTTTAAGATTGGTTCACCATGTCTGTTAACCGCCTCCAAACCAAGATGCCGATGCTGGCGATCGATGGCCCGCCTGTCGGTCTCGAGACGTTTTCTCGCGCATCCTTGGCCGGTGTGATCCTCGACATCGGCAACAGTGCCGGGACAGCGCTTGAAATCACCCCGCGGCATGACCGGGATCTTGCGCTCTTTGCGCGTGTCGAGCCGGTCAAAAAGGTCACGGAAGAGACGCTGAACCGCCTGCTTGAAACAGGAACCAGCGGCATCGTGCTGTCGTCCTGCCGGGGCCGCGCCGACATTCAAGAGTTGGACGTGATGCTGCAGGTCGCAGAGGCAGCCCACGGCCTGCCTTCCGGTTGCACCCGCATTCTGGCGGAATTTGGCGGGTCGCCGGAAGGTATTTCGGCGCCGCATCCGCTCACCGGCTCATCGACGCGGCTTGCAGGTCTGATCTTCAACGGCGAAGCGCTGGCTGAGGCAGTCGGCTGCAAAATGCCGTCCAATGCCGCGTTCCATCGCGTCGCAGCGCCTGTTCTCGCCGGCCGGGCGAGCGTCGTCCTCAAGGCGGCCGCAGCCGGTATTCCTGCCTATGAGGTCCTGACTGCCGGCAACAATGAAGCCGCAACGACCTGGGCACTGTCGACGGCCCGGGACAATGGCTTTGCCTCGGTCATCTGCCGTTCGGTCGAGCAGGCCCTTTTCGTAAGTCGTGCGTGACGTGGCGCCGTAGCCTAGCTCAGCGCGTCGGGCGGATCATCTGGAAGACATCGCCGCCGTCGCAGTAATCCATGTAGCCGAGACGGGCGAGCGGCTTGACCGTTTCCATGTCGAAGCGGCCGTCGCGGATGGCTTCCTCGCGGATATGAATTCCGACAACCTCACCGATGACGACATAATTGTCCGACGCTTCGCCGTCCAAACCCTTTGGTTGAAAAAGCTCGGTCATCCGGCATTCGAGCGCCGCAAAGGCTTCGCCGACGAAGGGCGCCTGCACCAGCGTGCCCTCGACCGGCGTCAGCCCCGCGATCGCGAACTCGCTGTCGCCATGGGGCGCGGCAATGGAGGTCTTGTTGATGGCATCCGCCAGATTGCGGCTGGCGAAGCTGGCGGTGAACGCACCGGTCGCCTCGATGTTGCGAACCGAATCCTTGTAGCCGCTCGACGAAAACATCACGAGTTTCGGACGGTCGCTGATGGCATTGAAGAAGGAATAGGGCGCAAGGTTCAGCGAGCCGTCCGAGGCGCGCGTGCCGATCCATCCGATCGGCCGCGGCGAGACGATGGCCTTGAACGGGTCATGCGGCAAGCCGTGACCATTTGAGGCCGTATCGTAAAACATCAGGCGCCCTCGCCGACCCAGGTGACGATCTCATGCAGTTCGGGCCGCGGCCGCTCCGTCGGCGGGACCATCGCGGTGCCAATGTGGATGAAGCCGGCGACCTTCTCGCCGGGATTGACGCCCAGCAGCGGATAGGCGCGCTCGTCGAAGGCATACCACTCCGTCAGCCAGTTGGAGGCATAGCCAAGCGCGTTGGCGGCCATCAGCAGGTTGAGGCAGACGGCACCGGCCGACATCACCTGCTCCCATTCCGGGATCTTGAAGTGCGGCGCAGCCGTGCTGACGACGGCAACGACAACCGGCGCACGCGACAGGCGGGTTTCCTCGACCTTGATCATTACTTCGGAAAGGTCAGGCTTCACTTCCAGCGCCATCGCCTTCAATTTGGCGCTGATGCGCACCCTCTCCTCGCCGCGATAGACGATGAAGCGCCAGGGCGCGAGCTTGCCGTGGTCGGGCACGCGCGAGGCGAGCTTCAGCATCTCCTCGACCTCCGCCTTGCCGGGACCGGGTTCTCCCATCTGGAAAGCGGGGATGGAGCGGCGGGACGTCAGGTAATCCACAAGCTTAATTTCGGTTTTCATGTCCGATGAATTCCACTAATTTGCCGCCCCACAGGCAGCCACGAAAATGCCATATCGGCGTCCCAAGTGGAGTCACTCAGTCAGGAAGTCAACTGTTCTCATGCGTCGGTGCTCTCGTATTTTCCTCAGAACCGGTCTCGCGATGCTTGTCGCCACCGTTGCTGCGGGGGGTGTGCGCGCCGAGGACGCCACCCAGGCGTTCGAGAGCTTTCCGTCGATTGCCGGTCCGCGCAAGATGCCGAAGCTGACGGGCTTCAGCCCGATGACGTCGGACCCACTCGCCGACGGCACCCTGAAGGACATCAAGCTCGAGGCTTTGCTTGTCGAAAAAGGCGGTCCTGTCGAGGCGGGCCTCACCTGGCGCGTGTTCAGCCCGATCCCGGGAAGCGACGGAAAGCTGCCGCTGCTTGCAACGTCCGAAGGCGGCTCGACCGCCTTCAACCTCGTGCCCGGCGACTATTTCGTCAACGTGTCCTTCGGACGCGCGTCGGCGACGCGCAAGATCCGCATTCCCGAAGAAGGCACGCTCGACAAGCAGGTCCTGGTCCTTGACGCCGGCGGCATCAAGCTGAATGCCGTTTCCGGTACCGATGTGCGCATTCCGCCTGCCGAGCTCAGCTTTTCGGTCTATTCGGCCGACACCAAGAGCGACGGCGAACGGGCGTTGATCATGTCGGATGTCAAACCGAACACGGTGGTCCGGCTGGGCGCAGGCACCTATCACGTGACCTCCAGCTACGGATCCACCAATGCGTCGACCGCCGCCGACATACAGGTCGAAGCCGGCAAGCTGACGGAAGCGACGATCCAGCACCGCGCCGCCAAGTTGACGCTGAAGCTTGTCTCCGAGCCCGGCGGCGAGGCCATTGCCAACACCGCCTGGACGATCCTGACGTCTGCCGGCGATACGGTGGACGAAGAAAACGGTGCCTTCCCGACACTGGTGCTGCTCGAGGGCAGCTACTCGGCCGTGGCACGTTACAAGGACAAGATCTACGAGCGCGACTTCACCGTGAAGGCCGGCGTCAACACCGATGTCGAGGTTCTTCTCAGCAGCGGCGGCAACGCCGCCAACCCGAACCCGGGCGCGATCTCCGACGCGGCCGACTAGGCGACTTTCCCAGCGGCAACCAATTGACTTAGCGTCAGCCTGCCCGCTTCAGGAACCGCCGGCGCGGCGGCGCCATGGAAAAGACGGCATCGTAGATGCGCGCCAGAAGATCCTTGCGGTCGCCACAGACGCCAAGATCTTCCGGTGTCAGAACCCGGCCGATACGGGCGGCGATCGTGGTGCCGGAGAGGCGGCGGAATTCGCGGATCAGCAGCGACAGTCTCAGCGTCAGCGAGATCTTGCTTGCCAGATGGAACATCGGACCGTTCTGCCCCTCGAAATAGATCGGGATGACGCTCGCGCGGGCTGCCTGGATCAGCTTTGCCGGAAAGATCTTCCACGGCAGATCTTGCGCCCGACCAAAACCCTTGGGCGCCGTCGCGACGCCACCGGCCGGGAAGATCACGATGGTGACGCCTTCCTTCAGTAGCCGCAGGGCCTCGTGGCGCGTCGCCATGTTGACGGCCAGCGCCTCCTTGGTCTCCTCGAACGAGACCGGCAAGGAGTAAGGCGCCATTTCCGGCACCTTCAGAAGCTCGTTGTTGATGAGGACGCGGAACGGACGGCCGAGCTGTTCGGCAAGCGCCAGCACGGCGATGCCGTCACCGATGCCGAAAGGATGATTGGCGATGATGACGATCGGCGTGTCGGGCAGCTGCCGTGGTGGCCATTCGCCCTGGGTCCGCAGCTTGACATCGATCAGTTGCAGCATCTCGCCGAAGATCCGGTCGCTCTTGCCGACGATCTCGGACCGCCAGCGCGTGTATAGCTTGGCGTAGCGGTTGCGGCCCGACAGGCCTTCGATGGAGCGAATGAACCAGCGCTTGAGGCGCCGGTCGTTTTCGTTGGCGTAGGACAGCTCTTTGAACTGCACGGAAATCTCCGATGGATGCGATCTTATCCGGATATTCCGCTAATATGACAGTTTGCTGACAAAGCAAACGCCCGGGGGATCAACCCCGGGCTTTCTTTTCCAGCTTGCGCTTCAGATCCGGCGCCATCGCCTCAAGCGCGAGCGAGGCAATCGCCTCGTCGAGCGACATCGCGGTCTGGGCCTGCGAGCCGAGACGGCGGATGTTGACCGAACGCTCTTCGGCTTCGCGCTTGCCGCAGACGACGATGACCGGCACCTTGGTCACCGAGTGCTCGCGGACCTTGTAGTTGATCTTCTCGTTGCGGAAGTCCGTCTCGACGGTCAGGCCCGCATCGCGCAGAAGTTCGGCGACCTCGCGGCCGTAGTCATCGGCCTCAGACGTGATCGTCGCGACCACGACCTGCAGCGGCGATACCCAGAGCGGCATGTGGCCGGCGAAGTTCTCGATCAGGATGCCGAGGAAGCGTTCCATCGAGCCACAGATGGCGCGGTGGATCATCACCGGCTGGCGCTTTTCCGATTCCTTGTCGATGTAGAAGGCGCCGAAGCGTTCCGGCAAGTTGAAGTCGACCTGGGTCGTGCCGCACTGCCATTCGCGACCGATCGCGTCCTTCAGCGTGTATTCGAACTTCGGACCATAGAAGGCGCCCTCGCCCGGCAGGATGCCGGTCTTTATGCGGCCTTCCGACTGCGCCTCGATCGTCTTCAGCACATCCGTCATCACGCTTTCGGCGCGATCCCAGAGCTCGTCGGAACCGACACGCTTGTCGGGACGGGTGGAAAGCTTGACCACCACTTCCTTGAAGCCGAAGTCTTCGTAGACCGACAGGATCAGGTCGTTGATGCGCAGGCACTCTTCCGCCATCTGCTCGTCGGTGCAGAAGACGTGCGCGTCGTCCTGGGTAAAGCCGCGCACGCGCATCAGGCCATGCAGGGCGCCCGACGGTTCGTAGCGATGAACGTTGCCGAATTCGGCGAGACGCACCGGCAGCTCGCGGTAGGACTTCAGGCCGTGCTTGAAGATCTGGATATGGCCCGGGCAGTTCATCGGCTTCAGCGCGAAGACGCGCTCGTCGTCGGTTTCGTCACCGGCAACCGTCACCTTGAACATGTTGTCGCGGTACCAGCCCCAGTGGCCCGAGGTTTCCCAGAGCGACTTGTCGAGCACCTGCGGCGCATTGACTTCCTGGTAGGTGTTGGCGAGCCGGCGGCGCATGTATGCGACCAGCGTCTGGAACATGCGCCAGCCCTTGCCGTGCCAGAAGACGACGCCGGGGCCCTCTTCCTGGAAATGGAACAGGTCCATTTCGCGGCCGAGGCGGCGATGGTCGCGCTTTTCGGCTTCGGCCAGCACGTGCAGGTACTGGTCAAGCTCTTCCTGGCTGTGCCAGGCGGTACCGTAGATGCGGGTCAGCATCGCGTTGTTGCTGTCGCCGCGCCAATAGGCGCCGGCCACCTTCATCAGCTTGAAGGCGGTGCCGATCTGGCCGGTGGAGGCCAGGTGCGGGCCGCGGCAGAGGTCGAACCAGTCACCCTGGTAGTAGATCTTGAGATCCTGCCCCTCGGGGATCGCATCGACGAGCTCGACCTTGTAGGCCTCGCCCTTGTCGGCAAAGACCTGGCGGGCCTTTTCGCGAGACCAGACTTCCTTGGTAAAAGGCTTGTTGCGGGCGATGATTTCCTTCATCCGCTTTTCGATCAGCGGCAGGTCATCGGGCGTGAAGGGCTCGTTCTTCGCAAAGTCGTAGTAGAAGCCATTGTCGATGACCGGGCCGATGGTCACCTGCGTTCCCGGCCACAGCTCCTGCACGGCCTCCGCCATCACGTGCGCGGCATCGTGGCGGATGAGCTCGAGCGAGCGCTTGTCGTCTCGCACGACGATCTCGATACGGCCTGACGTCACCGGATCGGAAAGATCACGCAGCTCGCCATCGAGCGCAATCGCGACAGCCTTCTTGGCAAGCGACTTCGAGATTGCCTCGGCCACGTCGCGGCCGGTCGATCCCGCGGGATAGTCGCGGACCGAGCCATCAGGAAAAGTAAGGGAAACAGGATTCGACATGTTGATCTCCTATCCAGTCCCGCCAACGAATGCGGGTGGTATGGTTGGCGGCAGAGCCGGTGAATGGAAGCTGGCCTGATAAAGGGTTTTCAAAAGCGAGTAAAGGTAAAGGCAACGCCGGCGCCAAAGCGCGTCGCGATCTTTCAGATTCGCTTCTCGCGCTTTAGGTCCCTGACGTTGCGCATGTCGTTATCGCAAAACCGCTGCACACTTTTGCGCGACGTGCATCAGCTGCGCAGCATGTCAGAGAGACCCTTGACGGTGTTCCAGTTGCGGAAGGTTCCGATACCGAGCCGCTTGGTCGTCATCGCACCGAGCAGCTTCGATTCGCTGGCCTTGCCCGGAAAATGCACCCAGAGATCGCCATCGACGATCGCGAGGCGTTCGCCGGCGACGCAGTAGCGCTGAAGCCCCACCAACGCCTCTTCGGCCAGTGGTTCGCGCATGACCCGGACATGGACCTGCGTTGCGTCCTTCTCGCCTTCGTCGTGAAACGGACTGGACGCCGCAAGCCTGAGCCAGCCAGCACCCGAGCGGACGATTATGTCGACGTGCCGGCCAAACGTCTGGGAAAATGCGGCTTCAAGCGGCATTTCGACGTCTCGGATGGACGTTTGTCCGGCATCGAACACCAGATTTCCGGTCGCAACCAGCGTTCGCGGCGAGCGGTAGCCCAGTCCCTCCGCCATCTGCTTCAGATCACGCATGACCACGCGCCGACCGGGGCCGAGGACGATGCTGTAGAGCAAGGCGACGTAGCTGTTCATCTATTTTCCGCTCATTTCCTTCGGCTCAGGCGCGCCAGAAATCCGCTGCGCCTGCGGGCAACCGGGCAAGCACCCGGTCGAGTTTCTCCTCATCGACGTTTCGCCGCAAGGCGGCGGCAACGTCCGCAATGGCGCTGTCCGGCGAAACGTTGTGATCCGGACGCAGTTCCTGAACCTCCCGGGTCATCGCGATCCGGCCCGAAAACGGGCTCCTCGGCTCCTCGAGATCCCACTCTGCGACGAAGACGGCGCGCAGCACCGGCGGCAGAACATCGGCAAACAGGATGGCGTCCTCGAGATCGAGCCTCCGCCGGAAGGTCTGCAGCACCGCCTGGACCATGGTGTAGGCTTGGTTTGTCGTCTGCAGACCGGCGGTGTCGCGCGCATCGAGCATGAAGCGGTCGAAATCCTTCGATGCCTGGCGATACTCCATCGGCATGGTCATCGGTCTCATCCAGCCTTTGGCCGCGATCGCCAGTAGCGCCACGGCGCGTACCACGCCAGGCTGTCATCAAGGCGCTCGGGCACCGGATCAAAACCGTGGGTACCGCCGGGTCCGCACCGCGCGACCCGAAACAGCGTCATCCAGCCGCCGGCCCAGAGGCCGTGGCGTGCAATCGCCTCGTAGCCGAATTCCGAACAGGTCGGCAGGTGGCGGCATGCATTGCCGATGAAACTCGAAAGCGTGAGCTGGTAGGTGCGGATAAACGCCATGCCCAGCAACCGGCCCGGCGTCTTGCGAAAGGGACCCGACCAGTTGCGGCCACGGGGCGTTGAGCGTGCCTGATCAGTGAACGCATCGCGTCGCGTGTGCCGGCAGTCCGGCTCGCCGCACATCTCAGACCGCCGCAAGCAGTCGCTTCGCCTCGATCTGCTCGATGGCGTCGACGACCGCATCGAAGGTCAGCATCGTCGAGGCGTGACGCGCCTTGTAGTCCTTCACCGGACGCAGGAAGCGCATGTCCTCGAAGCGCCCCGAAGGCCCTTCGCCGTCGGCTTTCAACATGGCCAGCATGTCTTCGCGCGCCGTGCGGATTTCCTCAGCACTCGCGCCGACGACATGGCGCGCCATGATCGAGGACGAGGCCTGACCAAGGGCGCAGGCCTTCACGTCATGGGCAAAATCGGTGACCATGTCACCGTCCATCTTCAGCCAGATACGCACCTTAGATCCGCAGAGCTTGGAATGCGCCGTTGCGTCCGCATCGGCATCGCCAAGCGTCCCGATGCGAAGAATATTGCCTGCGAATTCAAGAATTCGGTTGTTGTAAATGTCATCGATCATTTGGCGCGATCCGGCTGATTTTTCGCGGTTTTGGGTGATCGACGCATGATTTTCTCCGGTAGGCAGGAAAAAAGCACGACGCGACACACTCCGCCTCTTTCATCTCTGTGGCACCATACTATATGCTATGTCGTATTGGGGCGACAGTTCCGCAAGAGGAACAATGTCGCCTGTTGTTTGGGAAACCGTGCCGGAAGGTCCAGTGCACTGTTAAGCCAGGACCCGAAAGCCCCGGAGCCCGCCGACGGAACCCAAGCCTGCAGGGTTAGGCGAATGGCCAGTGGCGAGTTGTCCGAAAGATAAAACGTCAAGCAATCCCGTATTGCTCAAAGAGGCCATTATGGACGCCATAGTGAAGAATTTTCCCGTGCTCGACGATGCGAGCGCCCGCCCGACCCAGAAGGAAGCCGAGGAAGCCGTGCGCGTTCTCTTGCGCTGGGCCGGTGAAGACCCGGAACGCGAAGGGCTTCTCGATACGCCTTCACGCGTCGCCAAATCCTATCGTGAACTCTTCAGCGGCTACGATCTGGCGCCGGAAGACGTGCTTGGCCGCACTTTCGAAGAGGTCGCCGGCTACGACGACATGGTGCTCGTCAAGGACATCCCCTTCTACTCGCATTGCGAACACCACATGGTGCCGATCATCGGCAAGGCGCATGTCGCCTACCTGCCGAACGGCCGCGTTCTCGGTCTTTCCAAGATTGCCCGCGTGGTCGACATCTACGGTCGCCGGCTGCAGACGCAGGAATCGATGACGGCGCAGATCGCGAGAGCCATCGACGAGTCGCTCGCACCGCGTGGCGTCGCGGTCATGATCGAGGCCGAGCATATGTGCATGGCTATGCGCGGCGTGCAGAAGCAAGGCTCGACAACGCTCACCACCACATTTACGGGTACGTTCCAGACGGAGCCGACCGAGCAGGCGCGGTTCATGACGATGATCAGGGGCTTCAAGTAAGGCTCCGACAGACGGAGCCTTAAGATGACGCTCACCTTCGACGCACCCTCCGCAAACAAGGCCGAACTGGAAACCGGTCCGGCCTTCACCCCCCGCTTCGATGAAAAAGGGCTGATCACCGCCATCGTCACCGACGTGCGGGATGGCGAACTGTTGATGGTCGCCCACATGAATGCCGAGGCTCTGGCGCTGACGATCGAGACGGGCGTCGCTCACTATTACAGCCGCTCGCGCAACAGCCTCTGGAAGAAGGGCGAAAGCTCCGGCAACCTGCAGACGGTGAAGGAGATCAGGACGGACTGCGACCAGGACGCCATCTGGCTGAAGGTGTCGGTCGCCGGCCATGACGCCACCTGCCACACGGGGCGCCGCTCCTGCTTTTATCGCACGGTCGATCTCAAGGACGGCGCAGCGGTGACCACGATCACCGACGATCACAGGCACTTCGATCCCGCCGAGGTCTATGATAAAAATTAAGCATCGCGCATCTTTTTGGCGCGAGTGCATGCTATATTTATTCTTTGGAAACCAACCGGGCGCCTAATTCCTTAAGCAAGGATATGGGCGCAAACAGGGAACGGAACCGTTCCAGACAGTATTGCACACTGTATCCAATGTTTATCGGTCACGCCGCAATCGGTGGCGAGATCGATGATATACCTTAAGAATGGTGCCAGTCTTTCAGCGAAATCAGACGAGGCCGGCACCGGCGCCGGCTTGGCGGGGCCTCCCCGGGACGCGCGCGAAATTGCATTCGTCCAGGATCGAATCTGGTCCTGGGTAGTTAAGTCAATGGTGAATTGCCACAGCGACCCTCGCCCATTTTCATCGATGTGTCGTGCTGCGGAGTATTCGGCGGTGTTGGAGGTGCCGGATGTTGAACTGGACATTTACGCGTAGCAACCAGATCACAGACCTGTCCGGACCGGACGGAACTTCGATTTCGACAACGCCGCCAGAACCTGCACCACCTCCGCAAAAACCGAAGATCGCTATCGCCCTGGGCGGCGGCGCTGCGCGCGGCTGGGCTCATATCGGGGTCTTGCGAGCGCTTGACGAGGAGGGCATCGAGGTCGGCATGATCGCCGGCACCTCGATCGGCGCGCTCGTCGGCGGCTGCTATCTCGCCGGCAAGCTCGACGAACTCGAGACCTTTGCCCGCTCGCTCACCGTCCGCCGCATCGCAGGACTGCTCGATTTCGCCATTGGCGGCGGCGGTCTCTTCGGTGGCCTCAGGCTGACCAAACGCATGCAGGAGCATCTGGAGGGGCTGAGCATCGAGAGCCTCGACAGGCCGTTCATCGCTGTTGCGACCGAAGTCCACAGCGGCCACGAGGTGTGGCTCGAAAAGGGATCGCTGATCACCGCGATCCGCGCCTCTTACGCGCTGCCGGGTATTTTCGAACCGGTCAAGGCGAACGGGCGCACGCTCATCGATGGCGCCCTCGTCAATCCGGTGCCGGTATCGGTCTGCCGCGCGCACGAACAGCAGCTCGTCGTCGCCGTCAATCTCAACTACGACCTCTACGGCCGCTCCGCCGTCGTCAAGCATAGCGCTGGCGCTGAATCCGTCGACGCCCCGGCGAAGGAACCGCACCATAATTCGCGTCTCGGAATGACGAGTGTCATGGTTCAGGCTTTCAACATCATCCAGGATCGCATTTCCCGCGCGCGGCTTGCCGGCGATCCGCCGGATCTCGCTTTGCACCCGAGGCTCAACGACATCGGCCTTTCGGAATTTCATCGCGCCGGAGAAGCCATCGATCGCGGCTATCTCGAGGCAAAGGCCAGGCTCCTGGAGATCCGCCGCATGCAGGACGCACTCCTTCGCTGAGCGCCGGTTCGCTCGCCCGAGCGCGTCGGATCCACGATCCTTTGCCAGCAAGCGGGGCCGCCGGACAAAGGCGCAAGCCGGAGTGCGAGAGGCGGCACACGCAAGGGCACCGCGCTCCACTTGCGCATCACCACAAGAAGCGCGCGGCAGCATGATGTTTGAACTGTTCAAGTGTTGCCCCTCCGATCGGCGAAGATCAAAGGAACATGCAGGGAGAGCAAGTGGGCGGCGCGCCGCCGCCCCTTTCCGTCAACCGGCGATATAGGCCTTGATCTGCTCGGTTTCGTGTTCGATTGCCCGAATGTGGTGCTTGATCACGTCACCGATCGAAACGATGCCGGCAAGCTGGCCGTTTCTTTCCACCGGCAGGTGGCGAGCGCGCAGCTTGCTCATCATTTCCATCAGGGTCTGGACCGACATATCCTCGGTGCAGCAATAGACATTCTGCCACATGGCGGCTGCGACCGGACGATCGAGACAGTCCGCTCCCTGCTTGGCGATCGCCGCGACGATATCGCGCTCGGTGAGGATGCCTGCGATCTGATCGTCCGCGTCAAGGATGACGACCGCACCGATATGATTGTCACGCAAGAGGATGGCAGCCTGCTGGACTGTCATCTGCGGGCCGACCGTCACGACATTGCGGCCCTTTTCATCGAGTATGGCTTTTACTGACATGCGCACATCTCCCGTTGCGACAACACCGGGTCGGCAGGGACAGGTCCGGCCGTCTCTCGTGCGGTACGGTCGGGCGATGGAACCTGTACCCTGGCCGCTGCCTGTTGCTCCGCCGCGTGCTCCTCAGACGCGGACGAAGCTGGGCAAACCCGGCCTACACGGGCCGCCACCCACCTTTCGACGACCGGCGACCGTAACAAATGGTGCGCCAGCGCCTGAGGGAAATCAAGCGGCTACAGCCGCCGTCCGTCGAACTTTCACACCATCAGTCGCGCGGATCGAAGAGGCTGAAAAGCAGAAAGCCGAACAAGAAACCACCGATATGCGCCTCCCATGCGACGCTACCTGCGCCACCGGGAATGAACATGCCGAGACCGATGAGAAAATTGGTGAGGAACCAGATGCCGCTGAAAACCACGACCGAACGGTTGGCAAGCGCTTCGCTGACCGTCAGCCGGCGGTTGAGGTGGGCGAACTGGCGACTGATACGGCCGCTCGGCGAAAAGACGAAGCGTGCCGCTGCGCCCATGAAGCCCGAGACCACGCCGGAAGCACCGACGACAACGATCATCTCACCCCAATGAAAGGCGGTATGAAGCGCAACGGCAGCCGCCGCCGACAGGCACCAGAACACCGCCAGCCGTGCCATTCCGATCCGCCGCACGACCGGCGCACCGAAAGCCACCATCCAGAAGATGTTGAAGATCAGATGCTCCCAGCTTCCATGCAGGAACGAATAGGTGACCGGGCTCCATAGCCAGGCCAGTCCCTGCTCCGCCAGCGGATGGTCGTAGCGCGCAGGCAGAAACGCAAAGTTGAAAATGATCTCCTGATCGATGGCCGGCGGCAGAACGTAGGTGCGCAGGACGTGGATCGCAATCAACAGCAGCAGGATAACAGTCAGCCCCGCCGGCAAGTTGAAGGCGGGCTCACGCGCCGGGCTGCTGGCGACATCGCGCTCCGCTTCCGGTGGCGTTGCCGTCTGATCTCGTTCCATAGTTGCTGCTCTCTTTTATCGACGCGCCCCACAATCCCTCGCGATCAAGGCGACGCCATGGCATCGCCGGATTGGGACCAGACTGGGGCGACCAGCCATAAGCAAACAAAAAAAGACCGTCCAGCGAAAACTGAACGGTCGCCAAGCTCAGATCCGAGCTCCAGTTCAAGTGCCGAAGACAACGCTTCGTGAAGTGATGCCTTCCTCTGCCAGTCGCAGCCTCGCGTTGCAACGGAAACCGTTTGTTAACCTTAATTTCGGGCTGGCACGGTTTTCGCTCCGTTACCGGGAAGACCACACTGCATGGCCGCAGCTGTACCGATCCGGGACAAACCGGCCGAAGACATGGAATGAATCGACAATGCGCAGCGACACCACGACGGAGCTATTCCGATACTGGAACACCATTCGCGGCAAACGCGAACTCCCCCGCCGAGACGAACTCGAGCCGGGCGACATTCGCGTGCTGTTGCCGAACCTCTTCATCCTCGAGCGCGACCGCGCGGCAGGCATTTCCTTTCGCCTGGCTGGAACGCAGATCTGCGCACTTTTCGGCCAGGAACTGCGCGGGCGGCAATTCGGCATGCTCTGGCTCGGGAGCCAGGCCGCAAAGACGCAGCGCATCACGGGCCTCGTCATGGCGCACCGGGTTCCCGTCGTGCTCTCGGCCAACGCCCGGACGGCCGATCATCGGGCGGTCGAGATTGAAACGCTGCTGCTGCCGCTTGCCTCAAGCGGGGGCGAAAGCGACCGGGTGCTTGGCGCCCTCTCCCCCCTCACCCGCCCGTACTGGTTGCATTCGACCGCGGTCGAATGTCTTGACGCCACGGGCATGAAAATCCTCGACCCCGACCGCAGCGCCGTTTTCCGCGACGAGCCCGCTGTGGCGCAGGCCGATCCCATGGCAAGGCCAAGCGCCGAAGGCGGCGGCTACAGCGCGGCCCGTCAGGTGCGCCACCTGCGCGTCCTTGAGGGTGGGCGCAGTCGCTGAGGCTCCGCTGTCCCGCAATCGCACTTGGGACCAACCGGAGGACGAACCATCTATTAACTTGAAGCGACTAAGCTCCGCCAGCCAAGCTCCGTCTGACAGAGAAATCATGTTTTCGTTCCAGCACGCACAGAATGCCGCCCCGAAACCGCACCACGAGGGTGCTTTCCAGCGCGTTTCCGTGAATCTTGCTGGGCGCCTGATGCTTGCCAACTACGATGAATTCGACTGCACCGCGATCGACATGTCGCCCGGCGACGTGTTGCTTTCGTCGCCTGCCCGCCCGCGGGCCGGCGAACGCATCATTGCCTATGTCGACCACGTCGGCCGGCTTGAAGGTACCGTTTCACGCATTGCCGAGGGCGCATTCGTCATCCAGCTGAACGCAACCGAACGCAAGCGCGAAAAGCTGGCGGCGCAGCTCACATGGATCGCCAACAAGCACGAACTCGGCCTTCCCGAAGACCGCCGCCACGACCGACTGGCGCCACGCAAGACCTCGACCGAACTGACGCTCGATACCGGCGAGAAGTTCCCCTGCCGGATCATCGACCTTTCGTTGTCTGGTGCAGCCGTCGACATCGAGAACCGGCCGCCGGTCGGCACCGCCATCCTTCTCGGCAGCATGAAGGGCCGGATCGTCCGCCACTTCCAGGAAGGCTGTGCCATCGAGTTCTCGGGTATCCAGTCGCGCGAAGCGTTGACCGAGTTTCTCTGAGATCCTGACCGCCACGCACACCCTCTGCCAGCAAGGTCACCGCGCCACAGACTGAGGCGCCTCGAGATCGAGCGCATTTTCCGCGCGCCTTCGACCACCGCTCTATCAGCCCTTCACCCTCACACCGGCGTCAACCCGCCGGAACGGACGGCTTGGTGTGCGCCGGCCGCCAAGGACAGCCGCTCAGCGCCTGGCGGCTCGCGCCTCCGCGCCCGGGCGGCATGAGCGGGTACCTCCCGCAGGCGTCTGCGTCCCGTGCGAGGGCAACCGCCCTGGCTGCCTCATTTCGAAACAAGGCAAGGGCGGGCGCCAGCGCAACCGTTGCGTCGACGCAAATATTTTTTCCGAGAAGATTCAAGAACCAACGCATACTCGAAGTCTAAAATCACGATGGTCGCCAACCGTTGGCGCCGCGAGGAGGCCTCCGGTCGAGCCTAAATCTCGCGTCCCCACATCACCTCTGAGACTGAGGAGAAGACAGTTCCAGAAAAATCAGTTGTTTAAATGGTTTCTGAAATCTGAACGCAAGCCTTCGCCGCCGAATGATCGATAAAATTTGAATCAAATGCGATTTAAATACAAATAAAAATCTATTCTTATTTGATTCTTATACGACTTTCATTTGTACTTGTTTTTAGCTCGCAAGTTCGCGAGCGATAAAAATGTCTGTGCCATTGTCGAACCACAAACGGGGAGACAACAATGCTCAAGACAATCACAAAGATGATCGCGATCGCGGTCCTTTTTACCGGCAGCTTTTTCGAAACCGCGCAGGCGCTTCCGGCCAACATGGTCGTGACCGGCGCGACCAACCCGCCGATCGGCCATTACGAGTTCTGCAAGATCTATCCGTCGGAATGCCTCTCCAACGGCAAGGATCGCGGCCCGATGGTGCTGACGCGCGAAGGCTGGCAAAAGCTTCTCGAGATCAACTATGACGTCAACCAGGCAATCGCCCCGCTCACCGACATGGAAATCCATGGCGTCGAAGAGAAGTGGTCCTATCCGGACACTGTCGGCGACTGCGAAGACTACGTCCTCCTGAAGCGCCGCAAGTTGATCGAGAGCGGCTTCTCCGCTTCCGACCTCTTGATCACCGTCGTGCTGCAGCCGAACGGCGACGGCCACGCCGTCCTGACCGTGCGCACCGACCGCGGCGACTTCATCCTCGACAACATGCGCAACAAGGTGCTGCTGTGGTCGGATACCGAATACACCTACCTCAAGCGTCAATCGACCGAGAATTCCGGTCGGTGGGTCAAGCTCCAGGACGGCCGCACCGTCGCCGTCGGCAGCGTTCGCACCCAGTAAGACCACGGGAATACACCGGGGCTGCTTGCGGCCCCAGCGCAGAGAATACTCCGGTCAGTCACTATCCCCGTCCCGACCGGATCTCGGCCGGCTCCGTTGTCCCTCGGAGCCGGCCGTTTTTTATGCAGGACGTGCCGTCCTCCGATTTTACCAAAAATTAACCAACAGGGATCAGCGTCGGGCAAGCGGCGCCAGCCACAATTCGGCCTGCCGGCGAGCCAGACCGCAATAGACGACCTGGGCTCGGCGATACCGAGGAACGGCCCCAGCGATGAGCAACTCTAAAGACGGCATTGAAGACCCCGAGCTCCAGCCGCTGATCTCACCGCGCTTCGTCTACCGGGTGACCGCAATCATCGTTCTGATCGCAGGATTGACGGCCGCCATCACGTTTGCCGGTCGCTGGTTCGGAGAAAACCTGGCTCTCGCCGGCCACACGGCAAGCAAGGAGGTCTTCGACATCTTCATCGGCGAGGATCATTTGCGCCTGCCCGCCAACATGATCCGCTTCGAGGCCCAGCGGGCCACCTCGATCGTCGAACGTGTCGACCTTTATCTCACCTGGCCGGCACTCGAAGGCTACAGCGACGAAAATCGCAAACTCTTCAACGACATCGACGCACCGGAAAGCCTTATCTTCCTGCAGGTCTCGCAAAGCACGATGTCGCGCGACATGTCCGGAAGGCTTGAGCCGATCTACACGCAGGTTTTCGAGGGCGCGCCGATTTCCGGGCCAAACGGCTTGACGGAGCACGCGACGAAGGCGACGTCGAGCTATGGGGGCGAAGTCTTCTTCACTGCCGAGCGCCCCGGCGTGGCGCCCTATGTGGTGCGTTGCCTCAAATCCGATGCGCAGATGCCCTCGACCAGCGCCGATTGCCAGCGCGATATTCATGCGGGCAAAGACCTGGTGGTGCTCTATCGCTTCTCCAGCAAGTTGCTGCCGCAATGGCGGACGATCGACGAGGCAATGACCGCTTTCGTCAAAGATCGCCTCGTGCCCTGATTTTGTCCAACTGATGTGGTCCAGCCAGCGCCGCCGCGCCATTGCGCGACACCGGAAATGCTCTGGTACGAATGCGTGCTTTTCTGGAAACCAATCATTCATCATAAACCGATTGGTAACGCTATGCCGATACTGTCTCGAGAACGGTCGTTCCCGGAGGCGGCGTCCGGACAACCCCATGACATGAGAATTAAAGAGCAGCGTAGTGTCCCAATCCGGTTTTTTTGATCTCGCGAAGCGCCCGTTCGGCGCTCTTTCGAAGATGGTAGGACGGATCGTCCTGGCAGGCGCCGTTGCCTCGGTCGCCTTCGCAGCCCCCGCCTTTGCGGCCTCGAACTACGCCAGTCCCAAATATTCGGGCATTGTCGTCGACGCGAAGACAGGCAAGATTCTCTACGGCGAGGATGCCGACGAACTGCGCTATCCCGCGTCCTTGACCAAGATGATGACGCTGTATCTGACCTTCGAAGCGCTCGAAGCCGGCCGGATCACGACATCGACCCAGATTCCGTTCTCCAAGAATGCCTCGGCCGAGCCGCCCTCCAAGCTCGGCGTGCGCGCCGGTCAATCGATCACGGTGGAACAGGCGATCCTGTCGCTGGTCACCCGATCGGCCAATGATGCCTCGACCGCGCTTGGCGAATATCTCGGCGGCTCCGAGCCGCGCTTTGCCCGGATGATGACGAACAAGGCCCGTGCGCTCGGCATGACGCGCACGACCTATCGGAACGCCAATGGCCTTCCGAACCCGGAACAGCGCACGACCGCCCGCGACCAGGCCCGCCTGGGTCTGGCGCTTCGCCAGCACTTTCCGCAGTACTACGACTATTTTTCCACCCGCAGCTTTCGCTTCGGCAAGCAGACCATCGGCAACCACAACCGGCTGCTCGGCAATGTGCGCGGCGTCGACGGCATCAAGACCGGCTACACCCGCGCCTCCGGTTTCAACCTGGTGACCTCGGCTCAGCTCGAGGGCCGCAGCATCGTCGCCGTCGTCATGGGCGGCACCTCCGGTGCCAGCCGCGACGCACAGATGCGCCGACTGGTGGCAAAGTACATGCCAGCAGCCTCCCGTCGCGGCGATGGCAACCTGATTGCCCAGACGAAGCCGACGCCGGTTCCGGTGGAGGAGACCGTCGTTGCCGCTGCTGCTCCCGTCGCCGAGACGCCGGTTGTCGCAGCAGCCGCCGCTAACGACCTGCCTAACACCGGCCCCGTTCCGGACTTCCGCTACAATGGTGAAAGTGCCGGCAGCGTGCAGATGGCCTATGCCGGTAACAAGCGCGCGTCCGACAACCCGGTCCTCTCGCCGAAGATCGTTCCGAATACGCTCGACGCACAGAGCGTCAAGCTTCGCCAGCCTGCCACGGCCTCCATGGTCGACACCCAGATCACCAATTCGGTGCCGAAGAAGGCCGAAGCCGCCGCCAAGGCCGAACCGGCCGAAGTCGCAAAGGCTGAACCGATGCCGGCTCAGCCGCAGGGCTGGGTGATCCAGATCGGCGCAACGCCCGACAAGGACCAGGCCATGACGCTGCTTGGCGACGCCAAGGACAAGGGTGGCAAGGCGCTTCGCAACGCGACGCCGTTCACCGTCGCCTTCGGCCAGGTCTACCGCGCCCGTTTCGGCGGCTTCGACGACCAGAATTCAGCTGTCAACGCCTGCAAGGCATTGAAGAAGAAGGGTATCTCCTGCTGGGCCAGCCAGCAGTAAACGACGAAAATTCGGCGCCCGGATGTGTTTGTTTTCCGGTCGCCTTCCTCGGATTTGTACAGCGTAACGAGGTTAATCATGGCAATGAACGAGAACGTTCCGGGTGTCACCCCGCTGCCGGGAAGGCGTGGCAAGCCGTCGCGCATCAACCTGCACCCCCTGCACGAAGCGGCGATGCGCATCGCCGATCTCGGGCTCAACCGGTCGAAGGCGAAGACGCGCGATCTGGTTGGCATGCTGTTGACGCACGGCGCCCGTGCCTGGCGCTCGACGCAGCCGCGCGCCGGCATCCACCTGCACGTGACAGCGCCGAACAGGCGCCGTCCGTTGAAGATGCGGATCACCTGAATTCTGTTATCAACGAAGGCGGCTCATGCCGCCTTTTTGCTGGGCGCGATTTCGCCCTTGACGCTGACGAGTGATGGTGGCGCAAATGCGATGATGTCGCTCAGCGCGGAAGTCGGGGCATTGTCTGCGCGCTCCAATGAACGCACCCGCTTTAAAGCAGGCCGAGTTCGGCCAGTTCGCGCCTGAGCTCAAGCGGCATCTCGGCGCCGCCGCCTGTCAGCGACGCCAGGTCTCGCGGCGCATCCGTGGTGCTGAGATAGCGCCATCCCTGAAAGGCGCGTCGCGGCTGCAGTTCCGTCTCGATCACTTCCGGACCGAGTAAGAGATTGCAGCGACCGATGCCTTCGCCATCGGTAAACGTCTCGATGCCGATCAGCGGCTGCCGGGCCTGAACGCTCCCCTTGATCACCCAGTAGAGCGATCCGCCCTCAAGCAGTTCTTCGACCCGTTTGGGCACCATGCGCGTCGTGTGGAACGAGTGCGGCTCGAGCCCGGCGGCCATGGCCGCCATTGCCTTGCGCGAAACCCATTCGCGCAGGTCCTCGATCGATTCCGCTCCGACGCAGAGCTTTATGAGATGCAGAGACATGGTCGTTTTTGAACACCCGTCAGGCGGTGGCGGTCAAGCGGCAAGACGCCGTTCATCCACAATCACCTTAGCACAGCAATCGGGCGCGCCCCATGAGGCACGCCCGTCGCCTCAACATTCGACGACGTTGACGGCAAGGCCGCCGGTCGAGGTTTCCTTGTACTTCTCGTTCATGTCGACGCCCGTCTGGCGCATCGTCTCGATGCAGGCGTCGAGCGGCACGAAATGCTTGCCGTCACCTTTGAGCGCCAGGGAAGCGGCGGTCACCGCCTTCACCGCGCCGAGGGCGTTGCGCTCGATGCAGGGCACCTGAACCAGGCCGGCGACCGGATCGCAGGTCATGCCGAGATGATGTTCAAGCGCGATTTCGGCCGCATTCTCGATCTGCTCGGGCGTGCCGCCCATGACGGCTGCGAGGCCAGCTGCGGCCATGGCGGATGCCGAACCGACTTCACCCTGACAGCCGACTTCGGCGCCGGAAATCGAGGCGTTGTGCTTGATGATGCCGCCGATGGCGGCAGCCGTCAGCAGATAGTCGCGGATGCCTTCCTGATCGGCATCGTCATGGAAGTGCATGTAGTAGCGGATGGTCGCCGGAACTACGCCGGCGGCACCGTTTGTCGGCGAGGTCACGACCCGGCCGCCAGCGGCATTCTCTTCGTTCACCGCCATGGCGTAGACGCTCAGCCAGTCATTGGCGAGCAGCGGGTTGGCCTTGTTGGAGCGCCATTCTTCCTGCAGCTTGTCATGGATCGAGCGGGCGCGGCGGCGGACCTTCAGGCCGCCCGGCATGATGCCCTCCTGGCTCAAGCCCCGGTCGATGCAATTGCTCATAGCGCCCCAGATGCGGTCAAGCCCGGCATTCAGTTCGTCCGGCGACATCGTCGCTTCCTCGTTCGCCCGCTTCATCTGGGCGATCGTCAGCCCGGAACGGGCGGACATGTCGAGCATTTGCTGCGCGGATGAAAACGGGAAAGGCACCTTGACGCCGGTGGCCTTGTTCTTCGAGGCGCGCATGGCCTCAAGCTCGGTGTCGGTGACAACGAAACCACCGCCGATCGAATAGTAGATCCGCTTCACGAGCAGCCGACCGTCCCGATCGAAGGCCGAGAACGACATGCCATTGGCGTGGCCGGGCAGCGGCACCTTCTTGTCGAAGACGAGATCCGTCTTCGGCTGAAATTCATAAGGTGGATGGCCGGGCGGGGTGATCCGTCCCGTGCGCTCGACTTCGCCGATCAGTGCATCCATGCGGTCCGGGTCGACCAGATCCGGGCGCTCGCCGACGAGCCCCAGGATCACCGCCCTGCCCGTTCCATGGCCGATGCCGGTATGGGCGAGCGAACCGTGCAGGCTGACCTTGATCGCCGCGACCGCAGCGTGGGACGGGCGCGGCCAGTCATCGGAAAGGATGAGATCGAGAAAGCGGTTGGCGGCCGACATCGGCCCCATCGTATGCGAGCTCGAAGGCCCGATACCGATCTTGAACACGTCGAAGACGGAAAGAAACATAAGCTGCCTGCCCCGGAGACTGATCCGCGACGCCGACAGCGCCGCAATTGCGATTGCCTCGATATCACGCTTCGAAGTCGATGCGAACCGGCGTGATACCCTCTTATTTGCTGGTGGATTTTACACCTTGATCGACGCCGATTTAAGGAAATCCGCAAGCAGATATAGGAACGAAGCCTATGCGATCCCATAGCGGGCGGTCAGGCGGTCGACCGACATTCGATCCCGTTGCTGCGACATCGTCGATAAGCCCGCCAGACGATATCGATGCGGGGGCTCCGGAATCAAAACAGCGCGGCTCTTTCGAAGCCGCGCTGGCAATCAGTGGACTTTTCTAGATACTAGATATCAAAGGCCGCCGAAAAGATAAGCAAGAACAAGAACGCCAGCGAAACCAGCCACGGCGCGTGCAGTTACGCCCCAGCAAGACTTCTGAATTGTATTGTCCATGATGTCTCCGAAAACACTCTCAACGGCCGCGGGCAGCACAGTGGGCGCCCGCGTCTGGGGCCATGCATATTGAAGAAAGCGTAAATGCGCAATGGGGGAATGTGGCGGAAAGGTGTCAGGCCTGTGCGACCACCCACCGTATCCTGGTGAAAACCGCACAAATGGCCGGCACGCCGGGGAAGAAATTCCGCCGCAATTTCATCACAGTAGTTGACGCGCCGCCGATTCTTGACCCTTTGCGGCCAGCTTGCATTTTCCAAAAGCCATGCCAAAAACACGTGTATGACCTTCGAAGATTACATAGCACTCGCCCTGTTTGTCCTGCTCTGGGCCGGTTTCAGCTGGGCCACGGACGGCACGCGCGGCTTCAAACGGGTGAGTCTCACCCGGCTGATGAACGAGCATCGCGGCCGGTGGATCCGCAATTCGCTCAACCGCGACCTGAAAATGATCGACACGCAGATCATCGCCGGCCTGCAGGCAGGCACCGCCTTCTTCGCTTCCACCACGATCTTCGCGCTCGGCGGCTGTTTTGCGCTGCTCGGCGCCACCGAACAGGTGCAGATGATCTTTGCCGACATGCCCTACGTCTTCCATGGCGGGCGGACGGCCTTCGAGTTGAAGGTCGGCGGCCTGACCTGCCTCTTCGGCTATTCCTTCTTCAAGTTCGGCTGGTCCTACCGGCTGTTCAACTACTGCTCGATCCTGATGGGCGGCATTCCGATGACCGCGGACATGCAGAAGGACCCCCAGGCCGCCGAAAGGGCCGCCGAAAGGGCGGTGCGCATGAACGTGCTCGCCGCGAAACACTTCAACGCAGGCCTCAGGGCAATCTTCCTGTCGATCGGCTATCTCGGCTGGTTCATCAGTCCCTATGTTTTCGTCGCTCTCACCATCTTCGTGATCTTCGTGCTCACCCGGCGGCAGTTCTTCTCGGAGGCGCGCGCAGCCTTGCTGCAGGATGCCACGCCCTGACGGCACATTCCGCCTGCGCGCCGCGCACAGGCAATGCTGCCGCAACAAAACGCCAAGACACAAAACAACGCTCGCCTGGCGCAAGCCAGGCCTGTCAGTCTTTCTCACGCCAACAGGATGGCGAACGCCCATGTCCGATATCAACGTGACCTCCCCGGCAACTGAGACCCCGCCCGCCAAGTCGCAGGCAAGGCTCGCCTTCATCGATGTCGCCCGCGGCGTCGCTCTCCTGGCGATGGCGCTCTATCACTTCGTCTGGGATCTCGAATTCTTCGGCTATGTCGCAGCAGGAACCGCCGGCACCGGCGGCTGGAAGATCTTTGCCCGACTGATCGCCAGCAGCTTCCTGTTTCTCGCCGGCTACAGCCTCGTGCTTGGGCAATGGCCCAGGCTCCGGATCGCCTGCTTCCTGCGCCGTTTCGCCAAGATTGCCGGCGCGGCAGCGCTGATCACCTTCGCGACCTATTTCGCCTTCCCGGACACCTTCATCTTTTTCGGTATCCTGCATGCGATCGCCGCGGCAAGCGTGATCGGCCTCGTTTTCCTTCGGCTGCCGGCACTCGTTTCCTTTGTCGCAGCCGCTGCCGCGATCGCCGCACCGTTCTATCTGCGCTCCCCGATCTTCGATGCGCCGTGGTTCTGGTGGGTCGGGCTGTCCGAAACGCTGCCGCGCTCGAACGACTATGTGCCGCTTCTGCCGTGGATCGGACCATTCCTCATCGGCCTTGGCACAGCAAAGCTCTTCCATGCGCGGCTGGTATCAGCGGTGGCGACCCGGCCGGCAGAAGACGCCGGACCCAAGCTGTGGATGACGCCTTTCGTTTTTGGCGGACGTCACAGTCTGGCCATATACCTCATCCACCAGCCCGTGCTCATCGGACTGGTCTATCTCTTCTCGCTGATTTCACCGCCGACATTGCCGGACCCCAAGGAGGCCTATCGCACCAATTGCGTTGCGGCCTGCAGCCAGGGTAGCCCGGCCGTGCCGTGCGAGGCCTTCTGCGGCTGCACGCTCGATCGTCTGGTGGAACAGAACCTGTTCGACAGCTTGAACAGGGGCGAGATCAATGTCGGCACAGATGAACGCATTGCGCGAATCGCGGGACAATGCACAATGAACGCGCAATCAGGGGAATAGGACATGAATGCCTATCGTGCCAAGCCGCTGAATTTCCCATGGCCCGCCCTGGTTTACGGCATTGCCACGCTCGCGGCACTCCTCTTGGCGCGACATGCGCCGATCCCGGTCGCCCACGGCCACGGGTGGCTTGCCTGGATCAGCGGCGCAACCCTGATCATCGTCGCGGTCGGCCTCGATCTCTGGGCGCTGAAGACATTGCTCGAGCGCCATACGGCGGTCATGCCTTACCGGTCGCCAACCTGCCTCGTCACCTACGGCCCCTTCCGCTTCACCCGCAACCCAATCTATCTCGGCTACACGCTGATGATGGTCGGTTTCGGCCTGGCGACGCTCAATCCCTGGTTCTTCATTGCAGCGATTGCTGCGGTCATGGTGACGACGCTGTTTGCCATTCGCAACGAGGAGCGGCACCTTCTGTCGCGGTTCGGCTTCGAATTCGAGCGCTACTGCCGCCACACGACCCGCTGGATCTGAACCCGCAGGCAGGTAAACAGCAAAAAGGGCGGCCAATGCCACCCTTCGAAATCTTCCGTATCCAACGTGCAACGTGGTATCAGGTGCCGACGCCGATCTCGGCCAGGCGCGTCAGGCACGCCTCCTCGACATTGTCCAGTTCCGTCAGCGTGTCTTCGATGTCCTTGCGCTTCTGGCGAAGCTCTTCGCGCTTTTCCTCGACGCGCGACATCAAGAGCTGAAGCTGCCCCATCTCGCCCGGCGGGTCCTTGTAGACCTGGATGATCTCGCGGATTTCGGCAATGGTGAAGCCGATGCGGCGGCCACGCAGGATTTCCTGGATCAGCCGGCGATCGGCCGGGCGAAACAGACGCGTGCGACCACGGCGCTCGGGATGAATGAGGCCCTCGTCCTCATAGAACCGCAGCGTTCGGGTCGAGATGCCGAATTCCCGCGTCAATTCGGTAATGCTATAGTACTTATTCACGCTGCCATTCCATGATTTCCTAGGCATCACTATCGTTGACCTTGACGTAAAAGTCAAACAACGCCGACGTGTTACGTGACGTGGAACCACCAGGTGGCTATACCGAGGAAACTGAAGAATCCGGTGATGTCGGTGATCGCCGTCACGAAGACGGCGGACGACACCGCCGGGTCGGCCCCGAACCGGTCAAGGCAGAGCGGAACGAGGATACCGCCCAGGGCCGCCGCCATCATGTTGATCAGCATGGCGGTGGCGATGATGCCGCCGATGTTCGGGTCTTGAAACCAGAGGCCGGCAAGCAGGCCGATCAGCGTGCCGAAGATCATGCCGTTCAAGAGCCCGACGCCCGCTTCGCGCCGGATGATGCGGGGCGCATTGTGAATGTCGAGGCCACGCGTTGCGAGCGCGCGCACTGTCACGGTCATTGTCTGCGAACCGGCATTGCCGCCCATGCCGGCAACGATCGGCATCAGGATTGCGAGTGCGACGATCTGCTGGATGGTGGCATCGAAAAGGCCGATGACCGACGCGGACATACAGGCCGTCATCGAATTGATGAACAGCCACGGTACGCGCGAGCGCGACGCCTCGGCAACCGAGTCCGACAGTTCTTCGTCGCCGACGCCGCTCAAGCGCAGCAAGTCTTCCTCGGCCTCTTCCTGGATGACGTCGACAACGTCGTCGATGGTGAGCACGCCGACAAGCCTGCCATTGTCATCGACGACCGCTGCCGAAAGAAGATCGTATTGCTCGAAGAGCTGCGCCGCCTCTTCCTGGTCCATCTCGGCCGGAATGGCGTGGCTGGTGTCGTGCATGATCGCATCGACCTTGATCGAGCGCTTGGTTCGCAGGATGCGATCGAGGTCCATCGCGCCGAGCAGCTTGAAGGTGGGGTCGATGACGAAGATCTGCGTGAAGCTCTCAGGCAGATCCTCGTCTTCACGCATGTAGTCGATGGTCTGGCCCACGGTCCAGAACGGCGGCACCGCCACGAACTCGGTCTGCATGCGCCGGCCGGCTGTGCTCTCGGGATAATCGAGCGAACGGCGAAGGCGGACGCGCTCGGTAAACGGCAGCTTCGCCAGAATCTCGTCCTGGTCTTCCTGGTCGAGGTCTTCCAGAATGTAAACCGCGTCGTCCGAATCCATTTCCCCGATGGCTTCGGCGATCTGCTCGTTGGGCAAGTGCTCGACGATATCGAGGCGGATCGCCTCGTCGACCTCGGTCAGCGACGAAAGATCGAATTCCTTGCCGAGCAGCGATACCAGAGCGAGGCGCTGCTCTGGCTGAATCGCCTCAAGCAGGTCGCCCATTTCCGAGGAATGCAGGCCCGCCACGTGCTGGCGCAGGTAGATCGTGTCGCGATCGGCGATCGCTGCACCCACATGCATGAGAAAATCGGAGCGGATGGAACCGTCGTCGGCATAGATGTCCGAACCGTCAAAGGCCTTGACGTCTTCGGAACCGCGGTCGTCGTCCCCGATATTGCTCATGGGCGCCCTCGAAACGATTGCTGCTTGCCGGTCCTTCCGCCTTGCGGACGGACAAGAATGCGTTGCTGACGTGCGTTTGCCCGCTTCGGCTGCCATGCGCCGGAATGATGGGCTCACAGCCCTGCTAGCGCAAAGCCCCGCCGAGGTCCACAGCGCAGACGCGCGCCCGCCCATTGCGGCAACAGTTTTATTCAAGCTGCTGCAAATACATGAAAAATCGGCGACCTCTCAACCCAGTCGACATCGATCGTCCGATCGGCTAGCACTTCCACCTAATTCTTCGAGCCGGAATCGACGCCCGAAACGAAGCTGCAAGTCGACCGGCCACAGCGGCCGTAGCCCACGGGAACGGATTGCAGCGCGGTCGATCGGCCAACGCCAAGGACGATCTGATGGCCATCCGCCCCATCATCCGTTTTCCAAATCCGCTGCTGAACAGGAAGGCCGACACGGTCACCCGTTTCGACGCAGCGCTCGAGGCGCTGGCCGGTGATCTTCTGGATACGATGCGGGCGGCACCGGGCATCGGCATTACGGCACCGCATATCGGCGTGATCGAACGCGTGACCGTAATCGAACTCGACCCGAGCTCCGGCGCGAGAACCTTCGTCAATCCGGAAGTCGTCTGGCATTCGGATCAGTTGGTCAGACACGCGGAAGGCAGCGTTTCGATGCCGGGGATCTCGGAGGATGTCGAGCGACCGCACGCCATTCGAGTGCGTTATCAGACGCTTCTCGGCGAGACGGTCGAGGAGGAGGCCGAAGGATTGATGGCCATCTGCCTGCAGCACGAGATCGACCAGCTCGACGGCATCTTCTGGACCCAACGCCTGTCGCGCCTGAAGCGCGACCGGGCAATCAAGAAATTCGAGAAGTCGACAAGAGAAATACGCGGCTAGGGTCTGACCCGCCCTGCCCGCGATATCGGATCATTTTCATCAAGGATCAAACCATGAAGCCCAAGACCCTTGCCATCATCGGCCTGCTCGCGCTCGCCGGCTGCAACAGCGCCCAGCAAAATCTCGAACCCCTGCCCGAAAGCCTGACCTACGGCGAAACCGCCGCCAACCGAAAGACCCAAGCCGCCCCCGGCACCATGGTGCAGAACCGATTCATGCATGAAGGCCAGATGGTCTATGAAACCTACGAGGTTCAGCCCGACCGCACCTACAAGCTTGTCCGGCGGCGGATGGACCAGAGCGGGCCCGCAGGCAACAATTAAGGCGCTTTGACGCGTCTGATGCCGGCCGCCGGAACCAGACCATCGTTCCGGCGCCTTCCTCGGTCCGCCGTGCGGCACCCTTGAAGATCACGTCGGATTTCAAGCCAAGCGCATGATAAAAAACAAAAAACCCGGCCTTTGGCCGGGTTTT
Organism: Ensifer sp.; assembly: GCF_035999135.1. Lineage (GTDB taxonomy): Bacteria > Pseudomonadota > Alphaproteobacteria > Rhizobiales > Rhizobiaceae > Ensifer. Next base: position 3,899 of record NZ_DASYGZ010000084.1, on the reverse strand, counting down.
TTTGGTGCGGTCGAGAAGACTCGAACTTCCACGGGTTGCCCCACAGCGACCTCAACGCTGCGCGTCTACCAATTCCGCCACGACCGCATCGTGGTAGGCCGATTTGCGTCGGCGGGGCTGCATGTAGCAAAAGCCCCCGCAGTGCACAAGCACGGCAACGGATAATTTGATAAGCCCGGTGGAAAACCTGAAATCGACCGGATCCGAAGCGGTCGCCAGGCGCCTTGCAACGGCGATGGCATGTTTTGTGACGCTCGGAGCGTGACTTTGGAGATCGGGTCTCGGAGGTCGTTCGAAGACGAAAGCCGGCCACTTCCTTGTCGGCTTGCGCCCGGGGCGCGGCTGTCGCAACGCGAAGTCTGCCGCCCGCCGCGCCTTGCGTGTTGCGCTCATGTTCCGGCGCAGGCCGGGTCAACGGATGAGCTATCGCCAAGCAAAGGATTGAAAACAAAAAACCCGGCCAAAGGCCGGGTTTTTTTGGTGCGGTCGAGAAGACTCGAACTTCCACGGGTTGCCCCACAGCGACCTCAACGCTGCGCGTCTACCAATTCCGCCACGACCGCATCGTGGTAGGGCCGACTTGCGTCGACGGGGCTGCATTTAGCAAAAGCCCTTTGGGGGCACAAGAGCATCACGACAGAAATTTGACGGGAAGTGAAACTATTTCAACAGCCCGTTCGCGAAGCCCCGGAAACGCTGGACTCTTGCCCCGCGCCATCCCATGTACAGGCTCTGATTTGAAGGGAATGCCAAGCGAATGCAGCGTGATGATATGAACCAGGAGATGTTTGCCCCCGCGGGTTCGCCGCCGGTTCGCTGGCGGATCGCCTCTGATCTGGTCGATTATCCACAGGCAGTCGAGCAGATGGAGCAGGAAGCGGCCGCGATTGCGGCCGGCACCGCCGATGAACTCGTCTGGCTGGTCGAACATCCGCCACTCTACACCGCCGGCACGAGCGCGGATGCAGCTGATCTGGTGATGCCCGACCGCTTTCCGGTCTTTGCCACCGGCCGTGGCGGCGAATACACCTATCATGGCCCCGGCCAGCGGGTCGTCTACGTGATGCTCGACCTCAAGCGCCGAAAACAGGACGTGCGCGCCTTCGTCGCTGCGCTCGAGAGCGTCGTGATCTCGACGCTCGATTCGATGAATGTCCGGGGCGAGCGGCGCGAAGATCGGGTCGGGGTCTGGGTGCGGCGTCCGGAAAAGCCCACCCTGCCCGACGGCTCGATGTCGGAAGACAAGATTGCCGCGATCGGCATTCGCCTGCGCAAATGGGTGAGCTTCCACGGCTTTTCGCTCAACGTCGATCCGGATCTCGACCATTTCGGCGGCATCGTGCCCTGCGGCATTCGCGGCTACGGCGTCACCAGCCTGGTCGATCTCGGCCTGCCCGTGATGATGCCGGACGTCGACATTCGTCTGCGCGAAGCGTTCGAGACGGTGTTCGGCCCGACGCGGACCGACGCAGCCTGAGCCGGTTCAGTTTGCTGCCCTGCGTCCGGCCACCCGTTCCCGCCAGATGATGAACAGGCCCGAGCCGACGATGATGGCGATGCCAAGCCATTTCGAGAGCGACGGAAAATCTCCGAAGATCAGAAAGCCGAGCGCCGTCGCCGTGACGATCTCGAAGTAGTGGAACGGCGCCAGCAGCGAGACAGGTGCTGCGCGGAAGGCTTTCACCACCAGCAGGTGGCCGTAGCCGGAGAGCGCGCCGAGCACCATCACGAGCCCCCATCCGAGCGGCGTCTTCGGCAGCGACGGCGCGAAGTCGGCAACGCCCATGCCATTGCCAACGAGGATGATCAAAGCCATCGTCACCGTTCCGCCGATGCCCGCGATCGTCTGCATGGTGAGCGGAGAATCGCCGGTACCGACCGCGCGGTTGAGCAGCAGATAGCAGGCAAAGACGAAAGCGCAGGCGACCGGCAACAGGGCCGTCAGGCCGAAGGCGGCAAAACTTGGCTGGATCACGATCATCGCGCCGCCGAAGCCGACGACAATTGCGAGCCATCGCCGCCAGCCGACCTTCTCCCGAAGAAACAGCGCCGAGAGACAGGTCAGGATGAACGGTTCGACGAAGTAGATGGCAAAGGCGTCGGCGAGCGGCATGTACTTCACCGAAATGAAGAAAAACAGCGCAGCGATCGCAAGCAGGACGCCGCGCAAAAGGTTGGCCCACGGACGCTTCGGCTTGAGCGCCTGAAGTCCGCCGGCGCCAAGCAGCATCGGCAAAGTCGCCACCAGTTGGAAGAAGAAGCGGTAGAAGGTCACCTGCCCCGGCGACATGCCTTCGTATACGGCCATGTATTTGGCGATCACGTCCATGCCCGGCAGAATGACCATGGCAAACAGCATGATGGCGACGCCCTGCATCACCGTGTTGGCGGGTTCGGCGGTCGCGGTCCGGGCATCGGTCATGGGCAAGCTCCTCTGGCCGCCGCACATTAGAGCCTGCGCCCTGGTTTTCAACGGCCGAAGATGCGACGGGAAAGGAACTGTCTGCGCCTTAGCCGCAATTGACGGTGTTTTTGGCGCTTCGGGATGGTCCCTCGACGTCCAAATGCCTATAAGCTCAATACAATCTTCCGCCCCGGGTCTCGAAGTCGGCCTTCTGCCTCAGAGATCCGGGACCTTTGAACGTAACCGTGGCAAAGGAGATATCCATGCGCTTGTCCACCGAAACGATGATTGCCCGCCTGCGCGACACCAGTGACGGTGACACGCTGGGAGGCCGCATCTGGAGGGCCCGCGACGCCGCCAATCTCAGCGCCAAGGAGCTTGCCGATCAGTTGGGCGTGCGCTCAGAGACGGTCGCCGCCTGGGAGCGGGATCGTGCCGAGCCCCGCACCAGCCGGCTTTTCATGCTCGCAGGTGTGCTCGGCGTCACACCCGCCTGGCTGATTGCCGGGCTCGGTCGCGCACCGGACGAAGGCAGGAACGACGACGCCGGCGATGGCCTGCGCGAGCAGCTCGCGGTGATCAAGCGGCTGCACGAACAGACAGGCAAGGCCATCGCCGCACTTGAGATCGAGCTCAATCGGGTTCAACAGAACATTCGATAACCCATTGCGATTCCACATGGGCCGCCGTCCTGGCGGCCCGAAATCATTTCAGTCCAAGGAGACATTAGATGGATGTACGCGCCGCCGTTGCCGTTCAGGCAGGCAAGCCGCTCGAGGTCATGACCGTTCAGCTCGAAGGCCCGCGGGCCGGCGAAGTGCTGATCGAGGTCAAGGCGACCGGCATCTGCCACACCGACGACTTCACGCTCTCGGGTGCTGACCCGGAAGGCCTGTTCCCGGCGATCCTCGGCCATGAAGGCGCCGGCATCGTCGTCGACGTCGGCCCGGGCGTCACGTCGGTGAAAAAGGGCGACCACGTCATTCCGCTCTATACGCCGGAATGCCGTTCCTGCCCGTCCTGCCTGTCGCGAAAGACCAACCTGTGCACCGCCATCCGCTCGACCCAGGGCCAGGGCCTGATGCCGGACGGCACCTCGCGCTTCTCGATCGGCAAGGACAAGATCCACCACTACATGGGCTGCTCGACCTTCGCCAACTACACGGTTCTGCCTGAGATTGCCGTTGCCAAGGTCAACCCGGACGCGCCGTTCGACAAGATCTGCTACATCGGCTGTGGCGTGACGACCGGCATCGGCGCCGTCATCAACACGGCACAGGTGGAGATGGGCGCGACCGCAATCGTCTTCGGCCTCGGCGGCATCGGCCTCAACGTCATCCAGGGCCTGCGTCTCGCCGGCGCCGACATGATCATCGGCGTCGACCTCAACAACGACAAGAAGGCCTGGGGCGAGCGCTTCGGCATGACCCACTTCGTCAACCCCAAGGAGGTCGGCGACGACATCGTGCCCTACCTCGTCAACATGACCAAGCGT
>NZ_DASYGZ010000060.1:0-63018 GCF_035999135.1 Ensifer sp. | reverse complement strand
TCCGACTGATTCTGAACAAAGATCGTGATCACCATTGACTGAGCAAAGCACCCCCGGCGGCGGAAAAACTCCGCCAGGCATCGAGCCGATTTCCATCATCGAGGAAATGCAGCGGTCCTATCTCGATTACGCCATGAGCGTCATCGTCAGCCGCGCGCTTCCAGACGTGCGTGACGGTCTGAAACCCGTGCACCGCCGCATCCTCTACGGGATGAGCGAACTCGGCATCGACTGGAACAAGAAATACGTCAAATGCGCCCGCGTCACCGGGGACGTGATGGGTAAGTATCACCCGCACGGCAACATGGCGATCTATGACGCGCTGGCGCGCATGGCGCAGGACTGGTCGCTCCGCCTGCCGCTGATCGACGGCCAGGGCAACTTCGGCTCCGTCGACGGCGATCCGCCGGCCGCCGAGCGCTACACCGAGTGCCGCCTGCAGAAGGCCGCGCATTCGCTGCTCGACGATCTCGACAAGGAAACGGTCGATTTCCGCGACAACTATGACGGCACCTTGCAGGAGCCGGTCGTCGTTCCCGCGAAGTTCCCGAACCTGCTCGTCAACGGCGCCGGCGGTATCGCCGTCGGCATGGCGACCAACATTCCGCCGCACAACCTGGTCGAAGTCATCGGCGGTTGCATCGCGCTCATCGACAACCCGGCGATCGAGCTGCCGGAGCTGATGGAAATCATCCCGGGGCCGGATTTCCCGACCGGCGCGCTGATCCTTGGCCGCTCCGGCATCCGCTCCGCCTACGAGACCGGCCGCGGCTCCGTCATCATGCGCGGCCGCGCCCATGTCGAGCCGATGCGCGGCGACCGCGAGCAGATCATCATCACCGAGATCCCCTTCCAGGTGAACAAGGCGACGATGATCGAAAAGATGGCAGAGCTGGTGCGCGACAAGCGCATCGAAGGCATCTCGGACCTGCGCGACGAATCCGACCGCCAGGGCTACCGCGTCGTCATCGAGCTGAAGCGCGATGCCAATGCCGATGTCATTCTGAACCAGCTTTACCGCTACACGCCGCTGCAGACCTCGTTTGGCTGCAACATGGTGGCGCTGAACGGCGGCAAGCCGGAACAGATGACGCTGCTCGACATGCTCAGGGCTTTCGTCTCCTTCCGCGAGGAAGTTGTTAGCCGGCGTACGAAGTACCTGCTGCGCAAGGCGCGTGACCGCGCCCATGTGCTCGTCGGCCTCGCCATTGCCGTTGCCAACATCGACGAAGTGATCAAGCTGATCCGGCACGCGCCCGATCCGCAGACCGCTCGCGAACAGTTGATGGAACGCCGCTGGCCGGCCCACGATGTCGACAGCCTCATCCGGCTGATCGACGATCCGCGCCACCGCATCAATGAAGACAATACCTACAACCTGTCGGAAGAGCAGGCGCGCGCCATCCTCGACCTGCGCCTGCAGCGCCTGACCGCGCTTGGCCGCGACGAAATCGGCGACGAACTCAACAAGATCGGCGAGGAAATCAAGGATTACCTCGACATCCTGTCGTCGCGCCTTCGCATCATGACCATGGTCAAGGACGAACTCATCGCCATCCGTGACGAATTCGGCACACCCCGCCGAAGCGAGATCATGGAAGGCGGTCCTGATATGGACGACGAGGACCTGATCGCCCGCGAAGACATGGTCGTGACCGTTTCCCACCTCGGCTATATCAAGCGCGTGCCGCTGACGACCTACCGGGCGCAGCGCCGCGGCGGCAAGGGTCGCTCCGGCATGGCGACCAGGGACGAGGATTTCGTTACCCGGCTATTTGTCGCCAATACCCATACGCCTGTTCTGTTCTTCTCGTCGCGCGGCATCGTCTACAAGGAGAAGGTCTGGCGCCTGCCGATCGGTACGCCGCAATCGCGCGGCAAGGCCCTGATCAACATGCTGCCGCTGGAACCCGGCGAGCGCATCACCACGATCATGCCGCTGCCCGAGGACGAGACGACGTGGGAAAACCTCGACGTCATGTTCTCGACGACGCGCGGCACGGTTCGCCGCAACAAGCTGTCGGACTTCGTGCAGGTCAACCGCAACGGCAAGATCGCGATGAAGCTCGATGAGGAGGGCGACGAGATCCTGTCCGTCGACACCTGCACCGAGCGCGACGACGTCATGCTGACGACGGCGCTTGGCCAGTGCATCCGCTTCCCGGTCGATGACGTGCGCGTCTTTGCCGGCCGAAACTCGATCGGCGTGCGCGGCATCAATCTTGGCGATGGCGACCGCATCATCTCGATGGCGATCGTCGGTCATGTCGATGCCGAGCCGTGGGAACGTGCAGCCTACCTCAAGCGTGCGGCCGCCGAACGGCGCGCGGCAACCGGCGAGGAGGAAGAAATCTCGCTGGTCGGTGAAGAGGTTACCGAAGGCGGCGAGCTCTCGAACGAGCGCTACGACGAGCTCAAGGCGCGCGAACAGTTCGTGCTGACGGTTTCGGCGAAGGGCTTCGGCAAGCGCTCCTCGTCCTACGATTTCCGCACTTCGGGCCGCGGCGGCAAGGGCATCCGCGCCACCGACACCTCGAGGACGGCGGAGATCGGCGAACTCGTGGCGGCCTTCCCGATCGAGGACAACGACCAGATCATGCTCGTTTCCGATGGCGGCCAGCTCATCCGCGTGCCGATCAACGGCGTCCGACTTGCAAGCCGTGCGACCAAGGGCGTCACCATCTTCTCGACCGCCAAGGACGAGAAGGTCGTCTCGGTCGAACGCATCAGCGAGCCTGAAGGCGAGGACGAAGGCGAGGGCGAGGTCGAAGGTGCAGTCGAAAACGGTGCACCGGAAACATCAGTCGAATCCGAGGGTTGATCGACCGCGACCGCAGTATTGAAATCGAGAGCCCGCCACTTCGGCGGGCTTTTTTCATTTTGGGCGATAGCCTTGAAGATCGGCAAGCTAGGGGGAGAGAGGCGTGCCGGGCCGATCATCGCCAGTTGCTGAAGCTGGCACAGACGCGCGGATGTAATCACGCAGACGCCTGGCCAGCACGTCGAAGGTGACGCGGCAGCGTGGCGCCGTCTTCAGATTTTCGTGCATCACCAGCCAGGTATCGAGTTTCATTTCGAAGAGGCCGGGAAGAACGGCCACGATATCAGGATCACGTGCCGCCAGCCCGTTCTGGCAAAGTCCTATGCCTAAGCCGGCGCGGATCGCCGCAAGCTGGGCGAGATTGCTGTCGGTCCGAAGGGCGAACGGCACGTCTGGCAGCGCTGGTGAACGCGCCATGATCGCACGGACAGCGGCCGTCTGGCGGTCATAGCCGATCAGGCTGTGTTGGCGAAGGTCAGCCAGCGACTTGGGCGTGCCGCGACGCTCGATGTAGCGGCGATGGCCGTGGAAACTGATCGGCACGGCACCGATGTGGCGGGCGATCAGCGCCTCCTGTGTCGGTGCCACCATGCGCACGGCAATGTCGGCCTCCTGTCGCAGCAGATCCTCCACCGTGTCGGATGCCGAGAGTTCGATGGTCAGTTGCGGGTGGGTGGCGTGGAGCTCCGAAAGGATCGGCGGCAGCACCTCTATGCCGATCACCTCGCTGGCGCTGATGCGCACCGTGCCACTGATCATGTCCCGCTGGCTCGATGCTTCCCGCAACAGCGCTGCCGACGTTGCCGCCAGCGTTTCCGCGTAGGGTTTCAGCGCCAGTGCGGCATCGGTCGCCAGAAGGCCATGGGGCGAACGGACGAACAACGGGTAGCCGAGCGCCGCCTCCATGGCATCTATGTGCCGGCCAATCGTCGGTTGTGTCAGGCCAAGTTCGCGAGCTGCCGCCGACAGCGATCCTTCCTCAAGGACAGTGAGGAAGGTCCGGTAATAATCCCAGCTCAGATCAAGCTTGCTCATAAAAATTAGTATAGCTGAGCAATATATTTCGGCAATTCCGTTTAGTGATGGACTGCGCGATGCTGGCTCCATGAAGAAGCGGATGGAGACAGATGTGATGGAAACGCAGGAAAAGATGAAGGTAGCTCTGGTGCTTGGCGCGACGGGAGGCATCGGTGGCGCCGTGGCGCGCGGCTTGAGGCGGCACGGTTGGATCGTGCGTGCCTTGAACCGGAGCGCCGAGAAGGCGGCGCGGGCCGCGCCTGATATCGAGTGGGTGCAAGGCGACGCCATGAGCCTCGACGACGTGCTTCACGCGGCCCGGGGCGTCGACCTGATCGTGCATGCCGTCAATCCGCCTGGCTATCGCAACTGGGGCACCCTGGTCCTGCCGATGCTAGAAAACACGATCGCCGCGGCCAAGGCTGCGGGCGCGCGTATCGTTCTGCCTGGAACGATCTACAACTTTGGTCCCGACGCCTTCCCTGTTCTCACCGAGGAGGCGCCGCAAAACCCCAAAACGGAAAAAGGCTTGATCCGCAAGGAGATGGAGCTTCGGTTGAAAGCGGCTTCGCAGGCCGGCGTGGGGGTGATCATCGTCAGGGCCGGCGACTTCTTCGGGCCCGGAGCAGCCAACAACTGGTTCTCGCAGGCGTTGGTCAAACCGGGCAAACCGCTGACGGCGATTTCCTACCCCGGCCGAAAAGGCGTCGCCCATCAATGGGCCTACCTCCCGGATGTGGCCGAGACGATGATCCGTCTTGTGGAGCGCGCAGACGCGTTGCCGGCTTTTGCCGTCTACCACATGTGCGGGTTTCTCGACCGAAACGGCACGGAGATGGTCGAAGCCATCCGCCGCGTGGTGGCTAAACCGGACCTTCCGGTTCGTGCATTTCCCTGGTGGCTGATCGGGCTGGCGTCGCTCTTCGTGCCGCTGTTCAGGGAGCTGCGCGCCATGCGCTATCTCTGGCGCGAGCCCCTGCGCATGCCGAACGAACGGCTGGTTGCTGTTCTCGGCAAGGAACCGCACACCGAAATCGACGAGGCCATTGCAACGACGCTGCGTGGACTTGGGTGCTTTGACAACCATTGGGAGAATACGCATCCGCGTGCGGTCGCCGTACGCTAAGGCCCAGCAATGGCCAGCGATCACGCCCGAGCGGCTTTCGGCGCTGACGGATCGGGGGGGCGCGGGATTGGGCGCTGACTGCGATGCCGATCCGCCATCGCGGGAGCGGATAAGGATCCCAGTCGACCAGAACGCTGGTCAATTGCGGAAGACGAGGCAGGCGCCGCCACTCTTGCGAATGGTGGCACACAGCTTGTTTGCCTCGACCTGGGTCTCGCGACCGATCCGCGCGGCATAGCGGATCCTGAGCCCGAAGCTTGCATTGCGTTCCCGCAGCAGGAGCGCCTTCTCACTGCGGATCGGTTCCGGCAGACGTTTGACCGCGCTAACGAACAGCCGCTGCGCCACCGATTTCCGGAAATGCGCGGCAAGCTGAACACCCCAGGGCGCCCATTCGGCTTCATCGATCACCTCGATGTCGCGCAGGTTGCGCGTGCTGGCGAGCGCGACGCAGCCATCGAGAAAGGACTTACCCTTGTCGAGCGTCAGGTCGAGCGTCTTGGGCGGGTTGTCGCGCCAGTCCTCGACGCTGTAGGCGGTGATCGCCAGCACGTAATTTCGGGTTTCGGCCGGCAGCCAATCCACTTCCAGAAAGCGCTCCAGGCCATTTTCTCCGGCATTGTAGGCGGCGGCGGCAAAGCCGAGATTGCCGTAGCGGGATTTGAGCTCACTCAGATATTCCGCCGATTTGCCAAGCGCTTCGACGACATCGAAGCTGTTGGAAAGACCGCGCATCTTTGCGGTTCCCGGCATGAACTGCGCAATCCCTTCTGCTCCCTTTGGACTGACGGCGTTGGGACGAAACAGGCTCTCGCGCCAGATCAGGCGAGCGAAAAATGCAGAAGGCAAGTCATGGACCTCAGCATAGTGATCGATGACGTCGCAGACGTCGCGCGCGAAGTTCTCCTTGCTGATGCAGAGTGTGCGGGCCGGATCGAGCGGCGACTTTCCCGAATAGACGCATTTCGGGCCGGGAACGAGATCGTCGATGCGGGCGGACGCCGGTCCGGCGATGAAAGTCGGGCCACCGGCAAGCAGGGCGAGGGCGGCTACGATGAAGCGCATACCGACTTTCAATCTGTGTTTCCGCCGACGAGCCACGCTGCCCTTCCCGAAACAGTTCCCCTGCCTTCATACCATTTCGCGATGCGTGCACAAACCGCGACGACGCAAGCATCCCGCCGTCACGTGGGATGCTTTGCAATCAGAGTGCCAGTGCGTTCTTCGCACGGTCAAGCGTGCGCGCGGCGTTCTAACGCGGCGCGCCGGTCGGAAGCACCAACTGCATGAAGGTGAGGTCCAGCCAGCGGCCGAATTTTGTGCCGACCTCGCGCATGCGGCCGGTGTCGACGAATCCCAGCTGCGCGTGAAGGCGGATCGATGCGGCGTTTTCCGATTCGATCGCCGCAACCATCACATGCTTGCCGATCCGCTCGGCTTCGGCGATCAGCGCGACCATCAGCGCCCGGCCGATGCCGGCACCGCGACGATCCTTGTGCACGTAGACGGAGTGCTCGACGGTGTGGCGATAGCCGTCGAACGGCCGCCAGTCGCCGAAGGAAGCGTAGCCGATGACGTCACCCTCCTTGGAAACGGCAACGAGCACGGGATAACCGATGTCCGCCCGGGCCTTCAGCCATGCGGTTCTGTTGGCGACATCGACCGGGGTCTCGTTCCAGATCGCCGTCGTGTTCGCCACCGCATCGTTGTAGATTTCGCAGATCACTGGAAGATCGGTTTCGGTTGCCGCCCTGATCAGCATGCTTGTCCCTCATGTCAATTCACTATATGACTACGAAATGAATACTAAAGTAGACAGCCTTGATCAACGCCTCAGTGAGCGAATTCGTCTTGAACGCGAGGCGCGCGGGTGGTCGCTGACCCAGCTTTCGGAGCGGTCGGGCGTCTCGCGCGCGATGATCCACAAGATCGAACGCGGCGACAGCAGTCCGACGGCAACCTTGCTTGCCAAGCTCGCGGCAGCCTTCGAGCTGACCATGTCGAGCCTGATCGCAAGGGCGGAAGAAAGCCAGGGAAGGGTGCTGCGGCGACAGGATCAACCGGTCTGGCGCGATCCCGAGACCGGATACATCCGGCGTCATGTGTCGCCGATGTCGGATTTGCCGCTGGAGCTTGTCGAGGTCGAGCTTCCGGCGGGTTCCGAGGTGCCCATACCGGCGTCGGCCTATGCGCTCCATCGCCGCTGGATCTGGGTGACGGACGGGCGCCTGACCTTTGTGGAGGGAAGTGAAACGCATGCGCTTGCCGAGGGCGACTGCCTGGAGCTCGGACCGCCGCAGGATTGCGCGTTTCGCAATGACGGTAGTGCCGCCTGCACATATGCGGTGATCCTGCTGAAGACAGGATCGCCCTAGAGTATATCGCCTCCAGTGGTGAAGCTTGGAGCAGCCAGGCGCTCTAGCGGCCGAGCTCGGCAATCGCGATCTCAGCCATCTTCAGGTCGCTCTTGACCCCGGCGTCGTCGCCATCCTCCAGAAACCAGGCGGCCGAAAGCCCTGCATAGGCCAGCACCCAGTTCAGGATCCGGCGCGGCGCGAGGCCCGTCTCCCTGGCGACGATGGGCAGATGTCGCTGCAGGCGGCCGGGCGCGGTGACCAGCGGCAGTTCCGGATTGCAGAAGAGGTTTGCATAGTCGTAGCCCCGGTCGCCGAACACCCGCTTCGGGTCGATTGCAAGCCAGCCACGCGCGCCGAAATCGAGAATGTTGGCGTGGTGAACGTCGCCGTGCAGCACGACCGGGGGCTCGGGGTCGGCAAGCAGCGCCTTTGCCGCCTGAAGCGCCTGTGCGAACAGACCGCCCTGGGCGGGAGCGGCCGTTTCCAGCGATGCGAACCACTTGTCGAGGGGCACGAGATGGTTCGGCACCGCAGTCGCGCGGGGCGCGTGGAGCTCGGCCACTGCGCGGCAGATGATGCGCGTGACCTCCTCGTCGCTTCCGGTCATCGCCATGTGGAACAGGTTGTGCCGGCTGTCGGTGCGCTCCATCAGGATCGCGTCGCCATCCGAGTGATAGACTTTGGCTGCACCCTGGCCGTTCCAGTAGAGCATCGGCAAGCGGCCGTATTTTTCTTCCGCGTCCCGCGCCACCTTCAGCATCGCCAACTGGTTGTCATAGCGCACGGGAAAGAGATGGCTGGAGGGCGTAACAATCAATTCGCCATCGGGCTGCAATGCCCATTTTTCAAAGTAAGAAGAGAACATAAACAACGTCTTCCCAGACAAATACCCCCGCCGGACGGCGGGGGTACTGGCCATGTGGGAGCTTCATGCGACCTGTTCAAGGGCCGGGTAGTCGGTGTAACCCCTGGCGCCGCCACCGTAGAAGGTCGCCTGGTCGGGCGCGTTGAGCGGCGCGTTGCGTTCCAGACGCTCGACAAGATCCGGATTGGCGATGAACGGTTTGCCGAAGGCAACAAGATCGGCCTCGCCGTCCCTGAGTGTCTTTTCGGCCAGCGCCTTGTCGTAACCGTTGTTCGTCATCCAGGCGGCCTTGCCGCCGGCGGCGACATAGGTCGCCCGCAGCGCAGGATAGTCGAACGGGTGGTCGCCTTGCTGGTGATCCCGCGGACCGCCCGTCGCCCCCTCGATGATGTGAATGTAGGCAAGGGCGTACCGGGCGAGGTTCTTCAGCACGTAGCCGAAGACCGCTTGCGGTTCCGGATCGTAGGCGTCGTTGGCTGGCGTCACCGGCGACAGGCGAATACCGACACGGCCCGCGCCGATCTCCTGCGTAACGGCATCGACGACCTGGAACAGGAAGCGGGCCCGGTTCTCGAGTGTGCCGCCATAGGCGTCGCTGCGATGGTTTGAGCCGGAACGCAGGAACTGATCGATGAGATAGCCATTGGCCGCGTGGATCTCGATGCCGTCGAAGCCGGCGTCGATCGCTGCCCGCGCCGCACGGCGATAGTCTTCGACGATGCCGTCGATCTCCGCAATCTCCAGCGCGTGCGGTTCGGAGGTCTCAGTAAAGGACCCGGTTCCGTCAGCGTTGATCAGATAGGTCTTGGACTTGGCGCGAATTGCCGAAGGCGCGACCGGCTTGGCGCCTTCCGGTTGCAGCGAGTTATGCGAGATGCGCCCGACATGCCAGATCTGGACGACGATCCGCCCACCCTTGGCGTGCACCGCATCCGTCACCTTGCGCCAGCCTTCTAGCGCCTGCGGAGTGTAGAGGCCGGGAACGTCGGCGTAGCCCTGGCCCTGCTGGGTGATCGCCGTTCCCTCGGTAATCAGCAGGCCCGCGGAGGCGCGTTGCTCGTAGTAGGTGACATTCAGTGTGTTCGGAACGGCGCCTGGTGAACGATTGCGCGTCAATGGCGCCATGACGATGCGGTTGTTCAGCGCAATGTCGCCGATGGTAACAGGGTCAAAAAGCGTGGCCATGGGAGGGTCCTTTCAGGGAGGTCTGCTTGGGAGGATTTGCTGGCTTCAGAGATCGCCGATGTTCCGGAGGAAGGCTGCGATCGCGTCTTCGTCACGACGATAGAAGACCCACTGGCCGACGCGGCGTGTCGTCACCAGGCCGGCGCGCTGAAGCACGGCGAGATGCGAGGATACGGTCGATTGCGACAGGCCGCAGCGTTCGAACTGGCCGGCGCAAACTCCAAGATCGAGCGGATGTTCCTGGGTGGGGAAATGACGCTGGGGCTCCTTCAGCCAGGCGAGAATCTTCACCCGGACTGGATGGGCAAGCGCCTTCAATACCTCGTCTCTATCCATCGTATATCGCCACATCGTGCTTTATCGATAGATGTATCGCTAAAACACGATATTCAAATCACAAGGCTGTGAGGACCGTGCAGGCAAAAAAAGAGGGCCTCAAGATGACTTGGGCCCTTGTAGTTTTGAAGGTAATTAAAACCTCCAGAGGGGAACAGCTGATGCGGTGGCGGGGGAGGAGAAGCCACCAAGAATGCACCAGCTGCATTTTGATATGGGAAGCGAAGTATCGGCTTTCAATAGCCGATCGCGATTTTCATCACGGTTCGCTGTCTGCAAAGAGTAGACAAAAAAAGAGGGCCACAAGATGACTTGGGCCCTTTATAAGTTGTGAAGGTAATTAAACCTCCAGAGGGGAACAGCTGCTGCGGTGGCACTGGGAGGAGAAGCCACCAAAGATGCATCAGCTGAGTGTGGTATGCTGCTTTTTTGGGCGAGCAGCAATCATTTAATATGCATGACAGCCATGTCATGTGCGCATCCCTGCTCAATTTTGCGGCGCACAACAAAAATGCGCCGCACAAAACATGCGGCGCATCGATAAATTCTCTTTTAAAACAGTATGATAGCTCTGGTTTCGGCAATTGCTCCGTAAATGGGCATTTGCGGAGGGCCTTCAGAAGTTCCAGTTTCTCGCCTTGGCGACGATGTAGTCGCGGAAAACCTTGAGTTTCGCCGCGTTCTTCATTTCGTCGGGATAGCAGAAATAGGTGTCGAAAGACGGGATGTCGGCGCTGATCGGCAGCTGGATGAGGCCCGGGTCGCGGCCAACGATATAGTCGGGCAACATAGCGACGCCGATGCCGAGCAGGCAGGCGCGCTTGATCGAGGTCTGGCTGTTGATCTGCAGATGCGAGACCCGAGGATTGTCCGAATCGCGACCGGCGATCTCGAGCCAGTTCACGTCGAGAAGGTAGTTGGGCGCCGGCTCGCCGAAGGTGATGATGCGGTGGTTGTCGAGGTCCTCGACCGACTGCGGTTCGCCATATTTGTTGATGTAGGACGGTGCGGCATAGACATGCATGTGCACGGTGAACAGCTTGCGCTGGATCAGGTCCGACTGTTGCGGCTGGCGCAGGCGGATGGCGCAGTCGGCATGGCGCATGTTGACGTCCAGTTCCTCGTTGTCGAGGATGAGCTGCACCTGCACCTCCGGATGCAGCGACATGAACTCCTGGATCTTGTCCGTCAGCCAGCCCTGGCCGAGTCCGACCGTGGTGGTGATGCGCAGCTTGCCGCTCGGCTTGTCCGTGGTTTCGCTCAGCTGGACCTTGACGCTTTCCAGCTTCATCAGCACTTCATGTGCCGTGCGATAGAGGATTTCGCCCTGTTCGGTGAGGATCAGACCGCGCGCATGGCGGTGGAACAGCTTGATGCCGACGTCCTGCTCCAGCGAGCTCACCTGCCGGCTGATCGCCGATTGCGAGAGGTGAAGCTTATCTGCCGCATGGGTGAACGACCCAGCCTCGGCCGCCGCGTGAAAAATGCGCAGTTTGTCCCAGTCCAGCGACATGAAGTCCCCCATAAGAAACCACTCCGGGAGACAGGAGCCTGTCTTCCGGGCGTGGCTGATGCATCTGTTCCCACACGGGCGCGGTGCCTCAGCGACACCACCCCGATTCGCAGCTTCTATTCGGCTGCAATTGCGACGGGCATATGACCCGCCAGGTATTTCTCGGCTTCGAGCGCCGCCATGCAGCCCATCCCGGCTGCCGTCACCGCCTGACGATAGATGTCGTCCGTCACGTCACCTGCGGCAAAAACGCCCGGTACGTCGGTCGCCGTCGAATCGGCCGCGGTCCAGAGATAGCCGTTGGACTTCTGACGGAGCTTACCCTTGAAAAGCTCGACCGCCGGCGCATGGCCGATCGCGACGAACACGCCGTCGGTGACCATGTCGGCGGTCTCGCCGGTCTTGGTGTTGCGCAGCTTCACGCCGTTGACCGATGCCGGCATTGGCGGCTTGGCAGGTGCGCCCAGATATTCCGTGACCTCGTGATCCCAGATGATCTTGACGTTCGGCTTGGCGAACAGGCGCTCCTGCAAGATCTTTTCGGCCCGGAAGCTGTCACGGCGGTGGACGACGGTAACCGTCTTGGCGAGGTTGGAGAGGTAGAGCGCCTCTTCGACGGCCGAGTTGCCGCCGCCGACGACGATCACGTCCTTGTTGCGATAGAAGAACCCGTCGCAGGTGGCGCAAGCCGAAACGCCGAAGCCCATGAAGGTCGGCTCGGTCTCGATCCCGAGCCACTTCGCCTTGGCGCCGGTGGCGATGATCAGCGCGTCGGCGGTCCAATCGGTCCCGCTGTCGGTCTTGATGCGGAACGGACGGACCGAAAGATCGACGTCGGTGACGAGGTCGTTGACGATCTCGGCGCCGACATGGGTGGCCTGCTTGAGCATCTGCTCCATCATCCACGGGCCTTGCACAGGATCGGCGTAACCCGGGTAGTTTTCCACGTCGGTGGTGATCATCAGCTGACCGCCCTGTTCCATGCCGGCGATCAGCACGGGTTCAAGCATGGCGCGCGCCGTATAGATGGCAGCCGTATAGCCAGCCGGGCCGGAGCCGATGATCAGCACTTTCACGTGACGGGCAGTCATAGTCGTGTCCTTCGTTCATCGGCGAGAAACGCAAAGCTCAACCGATTCCATTGCGTGAATGGGAAATAGTCCCATAGTTTAGGGATTCCCCACCATGAGTTTCAAGGGTGTCCCGGCCGATACACACAAGTGCTTGAGCCAGAGGCTCGGTTTCGCCACCAGATGACGCGTTTCTGCATCAGGGGCGGGGAGGCTTCTTGCCGCGTCCGATCACAGCCGAACGCGGACGACGGAGGGAGCCTTCGGGTGGTGCAAGCGCCGCGTTCTGCCGCCAAGCCGGCATCGACGCGCCATTTTCCCGCGAATAGTCGGCGTGGCTCCTTGTTGTCCAGCGGGTTTGACGATATTTCACGCGGATTCACTTTGCTGGAGAAGCATATGGGGTTGAATGCCGGCCGAGCACGGTTCCGTCGCGAACGCGCAGCGCTCGGCAGCGCACTGCCTCAAGATGACCTGGTCCTCAACGACCGTGCCGGCGCGACGATTCCGATCGCGCCCGGGTCCGGAGGATAGACGTCTGCAAACAATTCAGGCCACGGGGCCGATCAAACCGCAAGCAATTCTCGTTTTCGACTTTGCCCGCTCACAAAGTCGCCACGCAAAAAGGACGAACGTTCATGACGAAACAAGTCGAGCTCGACGCAATCGATCTCAAGATCCTTCGCGAGCTCCAGCGTGATGGCCGGATGACCAATGTGGATCTCGCCCAACGGGTCGGTATATCCGCGCCGCCGTGCCTCAGGCGGGTGCGCAAGCTGGAAGAGACCGGCGTCATCAAGGGCTACCACGCACTCTTGAATGCGCCCACGCTCGGTTTCGACCTGGTGGCCTTCTGCATGGTGGGCCTGAAGCGCCAGTCGGAAGCCGACCTGAAGGCCTTCTCCGCCGCGACCGCCGAATGGCAGATCGTCCGGCAGGCCTGGACGGTGTCCGGCGAAAGCGACTTCCTCCTGCATTGTGTCGCCGAGAACCTGACGACGTTCCAGGATTTCGTCATCGAGGTGCTGACGGCCAACGAGCGCGTCGACACGGTGCGCACGATGCTGACGATCCGTCAGGTCAAGGACATCGGGCTCGTGCAGATCTAGGACCATCATGAACAAGCTTCCGCTGTCTGCCTTCATCATCTGCCAGAACGAAGAGGCCTATCTTGCAAACTGCATCGAGAGCCTCGATCAGTGCGCCGAGATCGTCATCGTCGATTCCGGGTCGACCGACGGGACGCCTGCGCTCGTTCAGTCCTACATCGACAAGGGTTGGCCGATCCGCTTCATGCACGAGCCGTGGCGGGGCTACGCCGGACAGAAGCAGTTCGCGCTCGATCAGTGCACCGAGGCCTGGTGCCTGAACATCGATTCCGACGAGCGCCTCGACGCACCGCTGAAGGCGCTGCTGCCGACGTTGCTCAGTGCGCCGGCGGAGACTGTCGGCTGGCGCATTGCGCGCAGGCCCTATCTGATCGGCTACGGCTACACGCCGGAACGCGTGCACGAACGCCGTAACCTCCGGCTGATCCGCAAGGGCAGGGGACGATACGATCTCAACCAGAAGGTCCATGAAGGCATCGTGCCGGATGGCGCCGTGGGTGCGGCGGCCAAGGGAAGCCTGCTGCACTATCGTCCGCTGATCATCGACGAGCAGATCCTGAAGGAAAACAAGTATTCGACGCTGAAAGCGGACCAGCAGTTTGCGGCCGGTAAATCGGCGCGTCCCTACAAGATGCTGTTCAGCCCGCCGCTCTACTTCCTCCGGCTCTATTTCCGCAACGGCCTGTGGCGGTGCGGCTTTCCGGGTTTCATCGAAGCGATGACGGGGGCTGTCTACGCCTTCCTCACCGCAGCAAAGATCTATCAGAGGCACGCGCTGAAGCGGCACCCGAACCATGACGACATGGATCGGGGCGCGGGCAAGCCGTGAGGTTCCCATGAAAGTCATGCATTTTCACTTCGGCAAGGACGGCGGCGCCGAGCGCTTCTTCGTCCATCTGGTCAACGCGCTGGGCGAGCGCGGGGTCGAGCAGACCGCCGTCATCCGCCACGGACGCATCTGGAAGAAGGACATCGAGGGTGCGACCCGCATCATCGAGAGCAACTTCCGCAACCTGTCGCTCGATCGCATCCTTCTGCCGATGAAGGTGAGCAGCATGGCGCGCCGCGAGAAGCCGGATGCGCTCTTTGCCTGGATGCCGCGCGCAAGCCGGCTGATGCCGAACTACAAGGGCTGCATCAAGATCTCGCGGCTTGGCGACTATCCGCTGCGGCTCGACTATTTCCGCAACACCGACTGCCTCGTCTGCAACACGCCGGGCATTGCCGAGCATGTGCGCAAGATCGGCTGGAAGCGCGATGTCGAGGTGATTTCCAACTTCACCGGCACCGAACGCGTCGCGCCGGTGAGCCGCGCCACACTCGATACACCGGAGAACGTGCCTGTTGTCATGTCGATGGGGCGTTTCGTGCCGCGGAAGGGCTTCCACACGCTCATCCAGGCCATCGCCAAGGTGCCGGACGCCTATCTCTGGCTGGTTGGGGACGGCGAAGAGCGTGAGAACCTGCAGAAGCTTGCTAACGATCTGGGCGTCGCAAAGCGCGTGCGTTTCGCCGGCTGGCAGAAGGACACGCGTCCGTTCCTTGCCGCTTCGGACATCTTCGTCATGGCGTCGAGCCACGAGCCGCTTGGAAACGTTGTCCTCGAGGCCTGGGCGCAAGGCACGCCGGTCGTTTCCAGCCGCTCGGAAGGGCCGCTCTGGTTCATGCGCGACGGCGAGAACGGCCTGATGGTTGATATCGGTGACGCGGACGGCTTCGCCCAGGCGATCGATCGCATTGCCAATGACACCGTGCTTGGCGAGCGCCTGGCCGAACGCGGCCATCAGACGCTGATGAGCCAGTTTTCCAAGCAGGCCATCACCGACGCCTATATGAAGCTGTTTGCTTCGAAACGATAGGCCGGCGGCAGGGGCGGGGGCTGAGAAGACCCTGCCGAAACATGCTGCAAGCAAACGTCAGGGGAGAGGGTCAGGCGCGCATCAGCCGTTCATAGACGGCATTGATTGCACGGGCCTCGCCCTCGATTGCAAACGAAGCGCAGGTGAGTGCCTTGCCGTTGGCGCCGGCGGACGTGCGGCGCCGATCGTCGTCCATGAAGCCTGCGGATGCCTCCACCATGGCCTGCAGGTCGCTGGCCGGGATCACAGTCCCAGTTTCCTGCTCTCCGACGACCACCAGTTCCGAAAAGGCGCCGACGTCGGTCGCGACCACGGGCACGCCCGTTGCCATCGCTTCGAGCGGCGTCAGGCCGAACCCTTCCCAGCGCTGCGGCGCGACGAAAAGATCGAGCGCGCGATACCAGTCGGGGATGTTGGTGTGCTCGCCGACAAAGCGGATCCGGTCGGAAAGGCCCGCTTTCGCGACCCGCTCCTTCAGCTCGTTTTCAAAGGCGACGTGGGGTCCGGTCGCGCGACCGGCAACAACGGCGCTCCAGCCCGGTCGGCAGGGCAGAAGCGCGATCATGCTGTCGACGAAGAGATCGGTGCCCTTCTGCTTACGCACGCGCCCGAAACAGCCGACATATTTCTGCGCGGGGTCGAGCCCGAGTGCTGTCTTCGCCGCGCCCGTGTCGCCGGCCGGCTGAAAGCGCTTGGTGTCGATGCCGTGCAGGATGACCGTGTTCGGCACCTGGAGATAGGCGGCCGTCTTGCTGCTGGTCGCGATCACCGCGTCCATCCTGGAAATAAGGAACTTGCTCCACCCGGTGTGACGCCGTTGCGAGGCGGAGGTGAAGACGATCTTCAGCTTCATCCGCAAGAGATCGCGCAGCACGATCGCCGGCAGCATTTCCACATTGCGGCGGGCATGCCAGACGCGGCAGGGGCGGCTTTCGGGCGCACTCCACAGGCGCAGCAGGTCGCGGAAGCGGATCGAGGGCAGGGCGTCCGGCAAGCCGGGCCCGAGCACGGCAATCTTTTCGCCAAGCGCGCGCTGGATCGGAATCAACTGGATGATGGTGGACGTCACGCCCGAGAGGCGGCGCTTGAAATTGGGAGCGATGACCTCGACGTTCCGGATATCGGCCACGGATGCGCACTCCTTGCGCGAGCAACGATCGACTTGCGGGGAAGGGGAAAGCCGGGGCGAAGAGAGCCTCCGCCCCGATGGGGGCCGATCAGCCCCAGTTGACCGCGAGGATTTCGTAGGCCTTGGAGCCGCCCGGCGCATTCACTTCGATGGAATCGCCAACTTCCTTGCCGATCAGCGCGCGTGCGATCGGCGAGGAGATCGAGATGCGACCGGCCTTCACGTCGGCTTCCTGGTCGCCGACGATCTGGTAGGTCTTTTCTTCCTCGGTGTCTTCGTCGACCAGCTTGACCTTGGCGCCGAACTTGATCTTTGAACCGGACATCTTTGTAAGATCAATGACTTCCGCGCGGGCGATCAAGTCTTCGAGCTCGGCGATCCGGCCTTCGTTGTGGCTCTGTGCCTCCTTGGCAGCATGGTATTCGGCATTTTCCGACAGGTCGCCATGTGCCCGTGCCTCGGCAATCGCCTCGATGATTCGTGGTCGTTCTTCCTGCTGGCGCCAGCGCAGCTCCTCCTGCAGGTTGACGAATCCACCCTGTGTCATCGGCACTTTTTCGACCATTTCAATGTCCTTCATTCAGCACGAGGCGCCACCCTTTGGGCGGCGCCAACGCAAAAGAAAACGGTCTCCGGCGCGTGAACGCCGGAACCGTCCGAAACTTCGAACCGTGGTTATAGCAGAAACGGAAGCGCGAAAGCCAGATATTTCGCCATCATCCACCGAACGCTGCGATGCGCGCGCAACTTGTAGAGGAGATTGACGGCCGGCATTTTGGTGAGAAAGTGCTTTACCTCAACTGCGCTTGAGGTCGTAACTGTGCTGTGGTGAACGTCAAAGGGGAACCGCAGTCGATGGAATTGGCCAAGGATGTCAAAAGGACGAATACCGGCGACGCACTGCCAGGCGAAGAGGGCCGCTGGCGCGAATTGCTCCGTCCGGACTATTTCGTTGCCACGGTGACACTCTGTCTCGGGGTCGCGCTTTTCGCCTTTAACGAGTTTTTCGTGTCGACGGCGTTGCCGACCGCGGTCGAGGAGTTCGGCGGCGCCACGCTGATCTCCTGGGCGGTCACGCTCTACCTGGTCTTCGCCATTCTCGGCGGTGCAGTTGCCGCCAATCTCAAGGCGCGCTTCGGCGCACGTGGCACGCTCATTGCCGCCGCTGTCGTCTTCGTCGCCGGTACGTTTATCGCGACGACCGCAAGCAGCATGCCGCAGGTGCTCGCAGGTCGCGTGTTCCAGGGCTTCGGCGAAGGCATCATTGCTGCCGTCTGCTATGCGCTGATCCCGGAACTCTTTCCGCCACGGCTCGTGCCGAAGATCTTTGGAGCCGAGGCCATCGTCTGGGCGACGGCTGCCTTCGGCGGCCCGCTCATTTCCGGCTTCATGACCGAGTATTGGTCATGGCGGGCGGCTTTCGCCGTCAATATCCCGGCTGCGGCACTGTTCATCACGCTCGTCCTCTTCATCGTTCCGGCGCAGGCTCCGTCCACCGAAAAGGCCCGTCCCATACCGCTGTTGCGCCTCGTGGTCGTCGGCGTCGGCATTCTGTTGATTTCCGTGTCGAACAAGGCCGGGAGCGTGCCCGTCATGGCCGCAGCGCTCGCAACGGCCTTGACGATCCTGTGGGCTGCGACCGAAACCGATCGCCGGGCGGTCCACTCGATCCTTCCAACCGGCGCGTTTTCGCTCAAGAAGCCGCTCGGCACCGGTCTTTGGGTGGTGCTATTGATGCCGCTGGCGCAGGCCTCGGGCTCGGTTTATCTCATCTACGGTCTTCAGCACGTCTGGAACTTCAGCCCGACGGCGGCCGGCTTTTCGGCCGCCCTGATGGCGATGTCCTGGAGTGCGACGGCAATTTTCGTCGCCAGCCTTCGCTCCCATGCGCTGCGCGTGAAACTCATCCCGGCCGGACCGGCCCTTCTCAGCCTCGGCCTTGCCGGCCTTACCGTCGCGGTCGGCATCGATGACTACCGACTGGTCTTTCCGAGCCAGATCGCCGTCGGCGCCGGGTTCGGCATTTCCTGGGGAACGCTCAGCCAGTTGCTGATGGACGTGTCGCCGCGCGGCGAGCGCGACAAGACCTCGGCGCTGCTTCCGACCTTGCAATCGGCGGGTTACGCCATCGGCGCAGCCGTCTGCGGGCTGACGGCAAACCTTCGCGGCTTCGATGAGAACGCAAGTGTGGCGACGCTCCACGACGCCATGCTTGCCGTCTTCGTCGTCGCATTCGTGATTTCGACGGCATCGCTCTATCTGGGATTGAGGACGGTGATGCTTGCGGCAAGACGATCACGTCGAGGCTCTGGCGGGGCGCTGGCGTCAGAGCAATCAGGGGTGCCGCTCAAGTGACTGTGGCGCCTCCGTGCCTGTAAGCAGGTGCGCGCGACAGGGCAGCCTCAGGCGGCCTGATGCAACGTTCCAACGTGGCGCCTGGCAAGAAGTGCGCGTTGCTCGCCGCCACGACCCACGGACGGCCTGATCGTCGCGAGCAGCTTGCGATTGGCCGAATGGACCAGGACGGTCAGCGAGCTGTAGTCCGAATCGCGGCCGATCCTGTCGGCGATGCGTTGGCCGTAGTAGATGGCCGAACCTTCGTCAAAGTGATGGATGCCGTCGTCATCGACGAAACGCTCGCCGTCCCACTGCAAATCGAAGAAATAGCGCTGCACGATCTTGCCCCGTATACCGCATCGATTGGACGTAATCTCTGGATGCGTGAGCGCATGAAAACACGCGGCTGGGGAATGGAGCCTGAACCGTCCGTTCATGCGGCGTTCAGCGGGCAGGCGGGGTACCCTGCCAAGGGGGAAGCGGCGCGCGAGGTCGTCGCGCGCCGCAATTTGTCGTCAGGCCTTGAAGTAGCTCTGCAGCGGCCGGACTTCGAGGCTGCCGGCCTTCAGCGCCTTGATCGCCTGGGCTGCTGCTTCTGCGCCCGACATGGTGGTGTAGTAGGGCACCTTCTGCATCAGCGTCGCGCGACGAAGGGACTTGGAGTCCGAGATCGCCTTGTTGCTGTCCGTGGTGTTGATGACCAGCTGGACGTGGCGGTTGCGGATCGCGTCCTCGACGTGCGGACGGCCTTCCTGGACCTTGTTGATCTTGGTGGCGGCGATGCCGTTTTCACCGAGGAAGCGTGCCGTTCCACCCGTCGCCATGACCTTGAAGCCGATGTCGACGAGGATGCGGATTGCCGGAAGCACGCGGGTCTTGTCCTCGTCACGCACCGACACGAACACCGTTCCGTCGCGCGGCAGGTCGACGCCGGCGCCGAGCTGCGACTTGGCGAAGGCGAGCGCATAGTCGGTGTCGAGGCCGATGACCTCGCCGGTGGAGCGCATTTCCGGGCCGAGCAGCGTGTCGACGCCGGGGAAGCGTGCGAACGGGAACACCGCTTCCTTGACGGCGATGTGCTTGAGATTGCGCGGATCCGGCTTCTCGCCATAGGCGGCGATCGCCACATCAAGCGCCTCGCCGGCCATCACGCGGGCGGCGATCTTGGCGATCGGCGCGCCGATGGTTTTGGCGACGAAGGGCACCGTGCGCGAGGCGCGCGGGTTCACTTCCAGCACGTAGATGGTGCCGTCCTTGATCGCGAACTGCACGTTCATCAGGCCGCCGACATTGAGCGCCTTGGCAAGGGCTCCCGTCTGACGCTCGAGTTCGTCGACCATGGCGGTGTCGAGCGTGTGCACCGGCAGCGAGCAGGCGCTGTCGCCGGAGTGAATGCCGGCTTCCTCGATATGCTCCATGATGCCCGACACGAACACGTCCTTGCCGTCGCAGAGGCAGTCGACGTCCACTTCCGTGGCGTTGGTCAGGTAGCTGTCGAACAGCAGCGGGTTCTTGCCGAGAAGCGTGTTGATCTGGCCGGTCTTGTCGTTCGGATAACGCTGCTTGATGTCCTCGGGAACGAGGCCCGGAACTGTGTCGAGCAGGTAGGTCTGCAGCATGCTTTCCGAATGAATGATCTGCATCGCCCGGCCGCCCAGAACGTAGGACGGACGCACCACCAGCGGGAACCCGATTTCGGCGGCAACGAGGCGCGCCTGCTCGACCGAGTAGGCGATGCCGTTGTTCGGCTGGTTGAGATCGAGCTTCATCAGGAGCTTCTGGAAGCGGTCGCGATCTTCGGCGAGGTCGATCATGTCCGGCGCGGTACCGAGAATCGGAATTCCGTTCTTTTCCAGCGCCTCGGCAAGCTTCAGCGGCGTCTGGCCGCCGAACTGCACGATGACGCCGACCAGTTCGCCCTTTTCCTGCTCGGCGCGCATGATCTCGATCACGTCTTCGGCCGTCAGCGGCTCGAAGTAGAGCCGGTCCGAGGTGTCGTAGTCGGTGGAAACGGTCTCGGGGTTGCAGTTGATCATGATCGCTTCATAGCCGGCGTCCTTCAGCGCGAAGGCGGCGTGGCAGCAGCAATAGTCGAACTCGATGCCCTGGCCGATGCGGTTCGGGCCGCCGCCGAGGATGACGACCTTCTTCCGGTCGGAGACTTCGGCTTCGGAACGGGCAAGGCCGACGAAGGGTGTCTCGTAGGTCGAGTACATGTAGGCGGTCGGCGACGCGAATTCGGCAGCGCAGGTGTCGATACGCTTGTAGACGGGGCGCACGTTCAGCGCATTGCGCAGTTCCGCCACTTCCTTCGGGCGCTTGCCGCCGAGCGTGGCAAGACGCGCGTCGGAGAAGCCCATGGCCTTCAGCATGCGCAGGTTCTCTGCGTCCTTCGGCAGGCCGTGTTCGCGGATACGCGCTTCCATGTCGACGATCGCCTTGAACTGGGCGATAAACCACGGGTCGATCTTGCTCGCCTCATGGACTTCGGCTTCGCTCATGCCGAGGCGCAGCGCCTGGGCGACCATGCGCAGCCGATCCGGCGTCGGCGTGCCGATCGCGGCGCGGATGGCGTTGCGGCCATCGCCGTTCTCGTCCATGTCGGGGATTTCGATCTCATCGAGCCCGGTCAGGCCCGTCTCGAGCCCGCGCAGCGCCTTCTGCAGCGATTCGGCAAAGGTGCGGCCGATCGCCATGACTTCGCCGACCGACTTCATGGCCGTGGTCAGAACCGGCGAGGCACCCGGGAACTTCTCAAAGGCGAAGCGCGGGATCTTGGTGACGACATAGTCGATCGACGGTTCGAACGACGCGGGCGTTGCGCCGCCGGTGATGTCGTTGTCGAGTTCGTCGAGCGTGTAGCCGATCGCGAGCTTGGCCGCGATCTTGGCGATCGGGAAGCCGGTCGCCTTGGAGGCGAGGGCCGAGGAGCGCGATACGCGCGGGTTCATCTCGATGACGACCAGGCGGCCGTCCGCCGGGTTGACGGCGAATTGGACGTTCGAGCCGCCGGTCTCGACCCCGATCTCGCGCAGCACCGCGATCGAGGCGTTGCGCATGATCTGATATTCTTTGTCGGTCAGCGTCAGCGCCGGAGCGACGGTGATCGAATCGCCCGTGTGCACGCCCATCGGGTCGATGTTTTCGATCGAGCAGATGATGATGCAGTTGTCCGCAGTGTCGCGGACGACTTCCATCTCGTACTCCTTCCAGCCGAGCACCGATTCTTCGATCAGCACTTCGGTGGTCGGCGACGCATCGAGGCCGCTGCCGACGATGTCGAAGAATTCGGTGCGGTTATAGGCGATGCCGCCGCCTGTGCCGCCAAGCGTGAAGGACGGGCGAATGATCGCCGGCAGACCGACGTCGTCGAGCGCCTGGGCTGCAATCGCCATCGCATGGTTCATGTAGCGCTGCTTGCGATCGCCTTCGCCGAGGTTCCACTGGTTCTCCAGATCGTCGAGCGCCTTGTCGAGTTCCGCGCCAGAAAGCCGGCCCTTCAGTTCGGCGCGCTCGGCCTCGTGCACCTTGCGGTCGTGGTCCTTGATGTCGGTGGCGTTGGCGAGCCGCGACTTCGGCGTTTCGAGACCGATCTTGGCCATGGCTTCGCGGAAGAGGGCGCGGTCTTCAGCCTTGTCGATCGCATCGGGCTTGGCGCCGATCATCTCGACATTGTAGCGGTCGAGAACGCCCATGCGGCGAAGCGACAGCGCCGTGTTGAGCGCCGTCTGGCCGCCCATGGTCGGGAGCAGCGCATCGGGGCGCTCCTTGGCAATGATCTTGGCGACAACCTCAGGGGTGATCGGCTCGACATAGGTGGCATCCGCCAGGCCCGGATCGGTCATGATCGTCGCCGGGTTGGAGTTGACGAGGATGACGCGGTAGCCTTCCTCCTTCAGCGCCTTGCAGGCCTGGGTGCCGGAATAGTCGAATTCGCAAGCCTGACCGATGACGATCGGCCCCGCCCCGATGATAAGAATGGACTTGATATCTTGGCGCTTCGGCATGGTCGATCATCCGTTTCTAGCTGCGCGAAAAACCGGCCGAAGTGGGAGGTCACCGGCCGGGCACGCATTGATGGGTCTTTTCAGGCTAGAAGCGGCTTATAGGCAAATGTTTCTGCAAGCGAAACCCCGAAAATTCCGGAATCGACAAGAAGCCCGCATATTTGCGCCTCCGCTGCTGCCCGAGACGTTCAACGACGTCAATTCGGCGATCTTGCCGCCGGTGCGCCGGGGATCACAAGCACTTTGACCTCGCCGGTCCGGCCGGTCTCGAGATGACATCCGCCGCTTCGTCGAGGGTCACGCGCCGCGAAATCAGCCTGTCGATCTCGATCGCGCCCGAGGCCACCAGATCGGCTGCGCGACGGTGCACGAAGGGATTGATGAAGGACCCGAGCACGCGCAGTTCGCGAAAGAGAATGTCGAAGGGTTCGATCTCCACCGTCTCGCCCTGCGGCATGACGCCGAGGATCACGACCGTGCCGCCGGGCTTGGCAAGCCGCGTCGATTGTCTGACGGTCTCGGCAACGCCCGCGCACTCAATGACCACATCGACGCCACCGGGGACCAGCCCGGAGGCGCCGGCGATCCGTTCCACGATGTCGCCGGAGGAGGGATCGACGGTCGCCGTGGCGCCCACTTCTTCGGCCAGCTGCCGCTTGGCCGCCTGTCGCGTCGACAGGATCACCGTCGTCGCGCCGGCCATCCGGGCAAGCTGGACAGTCAGCAGACCGATCACGCCGCCGCCAAGCACGACAACGGTGGAACCGGCGCGAATGTCTGCGGTATCCACGCCGTGCAGGCAGCAGGCGAGCGGTTCGCAAAACGCGCCGTACACCGCATTGAGGTCGAGCGGTATTTCATAGGCTTGGCTGCGCGGCACGAGGACATACTCGGCAAAGCCCCCGTCACGATGGATGCCGATTGCTTTGAGATTGCGGCAGAGATTGACCCGGCCCGCCGTGCATTGCGCACAGGTGCCGCAGGAAATGTTGGGGTCGCCGGTGATGCGCGCGCCGATGGCGATGTCGGATACGCTGCTGCCAATTGCTTCGACGATGCCGCAGAATTCGTGACCGAGTGTCACCGGTGGTTTCGACGGGAACTCGCCGTGCAACAGATGCCGGTCGGTACCGCAGATGCCGCACGCCTCGACCCGTACGAGCAGCTCGAGTGGGCCGGGCAGGGTTTTGGCACTTCGGCGAGCCGGAGATGACCGATGTCTTCGAGCCGCAGTGCTTTCATGACCGTGCCTCCCGTTTTCTCCCGTTTTGAATAGGATCGTCAAAGCTGCGGCCGGTCAAGGATACGGCGCCGTGTTCGGATCCGTCGAAGGACGGCAACCCCCCGAAAAGATTGATGTGATCGCAACCTTGTCGGCCTGATTGCGTTTTACAACTTCATTCGGCCGGGCATATAAATGATCTGACCGATATCCCATCGCCCCATGCCGGGAGGACAGATCATGGAATGGAAGGGCCGCCGCCAATCCGACAACGTCGAAGACCAGCGGGGCGCGAGCCCCGGCGGCCTTGGCGGAAGCCCTTTCGGACGGGGCGGCGGCTTCCGCATGCCGGGTGGCGGCGGTGGCATGCGCCGGGCCGGGGGCGGCATGAGCTTCGGCACCATCATCTTTCTTGTCGTTCTCTACTTCATCCTGAAGGCCATGGGCATCGACATGCTGCAGGTGCTGAATGGCGGTGGCAGCCAGGTCCAGCTGCCTGGCTTCGAGCAGAGCGACGGTTCGCCGGCGCCACAGGGAACGGCGCAGGAGGAGGAAATGAAGCAGTTCATGGCGACGGTGCTCGCCGAGACGGAAGACACCTGGCACGGCATCTTCCAGGCCAATGGCCAGCAGTATGAAGAACCGAAGATGGTGCTGTTCCGCGGCCAGGTTCGCTCAGCCTGCGGTTTTGCATCAGCGGCGTCCGGACCCTTCTACTGCCCGGGTGATCACAAGCTCTACCTCGACATGAGCTTCTTCGACGAACTGGCGCAAAAATTTGATGCGGCCGGCGATTTCGCCCAGGCCTATGTCGTCGCCCACGAAGTTGGCCACCATGTCCAGAACCTGATCGGCGTACTGCCGAAGTTCAACCAGATGCGCCAGTCGATGAGCGAAACCGAAGCGAACCAGATGTCGGTGCGCGTCGAGCTCCAGGCCGACTGCTTCGCCGGCGTCTGGGGCAAGTACACGCAGCAAAAGGGCCTTTTGGAGCAGGGCGACCTGGAGGAGGCGCTGAACGCCGCCACCCAGATCGGTGACGACACGCTGCAAAAGCGCATGCAGGGCTATGTCGTTCCGGAGAGCTTCAACCACGGCACATCGGAACAGCGCATGCGCTGGTTCAAGCGTGGCTTCGACAGCGGCAAGATGTCGGCCTGCGATACCTTCTCGGGCGGCGTCTGATTTTTCGAACATCCACATCGACGAAGGGCCGGCCTGTTTGCCGGCCCTTTGTCTTTTGGGTCAGCGTTCACTGTCCATATGGACGAGCTGCGCTTCCGGGTAGCGCGCACCAGCAGCCGCATCGCGGGGGATGGCGCGCTCAATCGCTGCCATGTCCTCGGCGCTGAGACGGACCTCGCGCGATGCCAGGGCCTCGCCAAGCCGGTCGCGGCGGCGCGCGCCGACGAGAGGTACGATGTCCTTGCCCTGTGCCGCGACCCAGGCAATCGCTATCTGGGCGACGGAGGCGCCCTTGCCTTCGGCGATCTGCCTGAGGGCCTCGACGAGAGCGAGGTTGGTGTCGATGTTACCGTCCTGGAAACGGGGGCTCATGGCGCGGAAGTCGCCCTTTCCAGCCGACCCCTTCTGCCAATGGCCGCTGATCAGGCCGCGCGACAGCACGCCATAGGCGGTGATGCCGATGCCGAGCGCGCGGCAGGCGGGAAGGATCGCATCCTCGATGCCGCGTGAAATCAGCGAGTATTCGATCTGCAGGTCCGAAATCGGGTGCACGGCAGCCGCACGGCGGATGGTATCGACGCCGACCTCGGACAGGCCGATGTGTTTGACATAGCCGGCCTTCACCATGTCGGCGATCGCGCCGATGGTGTCTTCGATCGGGACGTCCGGATCGAGACGCGAAGGACGATAGACGTCGATATGGTCGACGCCGAGCCGCTGCAGCGTATAGGCGAGGAAGCTGCGTACCGCCTTTGGCCGGCTGTCGTAGCCCAGCCAGTTTCCGCCGGCGTCGCGCAGCGCGCCGAACTTGACGCTCAATATGGCCTTGTCACGCTTCCCGCCCTTCAGCGCCTCGCCGATCAACATTTCGTTGTGGCCCATGCCATAGAAGTCGCCGGTATCGAGAAGCGTGATGCCGGCGTCCAGCGCGGCATGGATCGTGGCGATGCTTTCGGCGCGGTCCGCCGGGCCATACATGCCCGACATTCCCATGCAGCCAAGGCCAAGCGCCGAGACCGAGGGGCCGGTCTTGCCAAGTGTAACGTAATCCATGGTCGTTCTCCTTCGGTGGGGCCGAAAACCGCCGGCCGTCTGCCTGGTTCTTGTTTACTCCTTGCCTTGTCGTGCGATAATCCGGATCAAAACGAACAGCTTGTACGGAATTTTGCACAATGAACGATCTGCCACTTGCCGATCTCGATGCCTTTACCGCTGTTGCCGCGGCCCGCAGTTTTCGCGCAGCCGCCAAGATGCGGGGCGTGTCGGCATCGTCGCTGAGCGAAGCGCTTCGCCGGCTCGAGGCCAGGCTCAAGGTGCGGCTTCTCAACCGCACGACCCGCAGCGTCACGCTCACGGAAGCCGGATCCCGGTTGCTCGACCGGCTGACGCCGGCACTCGGCGAGATCTCAGGCGCGCTCGATCAGGTCAACGACATGCGCGACAGCCCGGCCGGAACCTTGAAGCTGAACGTCCCGACCATCGTCGCCCGTGAGATCCTAGCACCGATCATCGGTCGTTTCCTGCGCGAGCATCCGGCGATTTCTCTCGAGGTGACCGCCGAGGACGGGTTCGTCGACGTACTTGCGGCCGGGTTCGACGCCGGCATTCGCTACGAGGAACGCGTCGAGCGTGACATGATCGCGATCCCGATCGGTCCGCGGCTGCAGCGCTACGTTACCGCCGCGGCGCCGGAATACCTTGAAATGCGGGGCGTGCCTGAGCATCCGCGCGACTTGCTCGAACACAGTTGCATTCGCCATCGATTCGCGAGCGGCATTTCCCTTGCGTGGGAATTCGGCGAGGGTGAAACGACGCTGACGATCGCGCCACCGGCCATCGTGCTTGCCAACACGATCGACCTCGAGCTCCGTGCGGCGATTGATGGCATCGGAATCATCAGGACGTTCGAAGAATTCGTCGCTCCCGCAATTGCAACGGGACGGCTCGTTGCCATTCTCGGCGACTGGACGACCAGTTTTTCCGGGCCGTTTCTCTATTATGCCAGCCGACGACACATGCCCGCGCCCTTGCGCGCATTCGTCGATTTCCTGAAGACAGAACAGCGTCGCAGCAGTCCATGATATGGGCGTGTGACGTGTCCGATGCATCAACCTTTGCGATAGTCACATCAGATAAATTGAGGTGTTCACGGATTGTTTCGGGTGAAATCATCCGTTACACCTAAATTGGTCGTGTCGTTCACGTTCTGTCTCCGAGTCCGGGCGGCAGGTGCTCGGGGGAGTGGCAGATGCTCGATGAGAAGTTTACCAGACGCGGCCTGTTCCTCGTCTTTCTGATCCTGTTCCTCGACATTGTCGGTATCGCCATCATTGTTCCGGTGCTGCCGACCTATCTGGAGGAACTGACCGGCTCCAGCATCAGCGAAGCGGCAATCGACGGAGGCTGGCTGCTGCTCGTCTATGCGGCCATGCAGTTCCTGTTTGCACCACTGATCGGCAATCTCAGCGATCGCTTCGGCCGGCGACCGGTGTTGCTCGCCTCCGTACTGACCTTTGCGATCGACAACCTGATCTGCGCCCTTGCCACCAGCTACTGGATGCTGTTCATCGGTCGAGTGCTCGCCGGTGTCAGCGGCGCCAGTTTCGGTACGGCAGCCGCCTACATTGCCGATATCAGTCATGACGGCAACCGCGCCAAGAATTTCGGTCTGATCGGCATCGCCTTCGGCACGGGCTTCGCGCTCGGCCCCGTGCTTGGCGGACTGCTCGGCGAATTCGGTCCGCGGGTGCCGTTCTACGGTGCAGCGGCACTTTCCTTCGTCAATTTCGTGCTCGGCGTGTTCCTGCTGCCAGAGACGCTTGAGCGCAAAAACCGCAGGCGCTTCGAATGGAAGCGGGCCAATCCGCTCGGGGCGCTGAAACAGATGCGCAACTATCCCGGCATTGGCTGGGTCGGGCTGGTCTTCTTCCTTTTCTGGCTTGCCCACTCCGTCTATCCGGCCGTCTGGTCGTTCGTCTCAGCCTATCGGTACGGCTGGAGCGAGGGGCAGATCGGGCTTTCGCTCGGGATCTTCGGTATCGGCGGCGCGCTGGTCATGGGGTTCGTGCTGCCGCGCGTCGTGCCGAGGCTCGGTGAGTGGCGCACGGCAGTGCTGGGGCTCACCTTCACGACGCTGGGCGCGATCGGTTATGCCGGCGCGTCTGAGGGCTGGATGATCTATGCCGTCATTATCGCCACCGCGCTCGAAAGTCTTGCCGATCCGCCGCTGCGCAGCATCGCTGCCGCCCATGTTCCGCCATCGGCTCAGGGCGAGCTTCAGGGCGCGCTGACCAGCATCGGCAGCATTACGACGATCATCGGCCCGCTAATCTTCACTCAAGCCTTCGGCTATTTCACGAGCCCTGCGGCGCCGGTGGCGTTCGCTGGCGCTCCCTACGCGCTTGCAAGCTGCTTCCTCGTTGGCGCGATCGTCGTGTTTCTCCTGAAGATACCGAGGAGCAGTGCGGTCGGACCGCAGGAGACTGAAGAAAGCAAGCGGGATGAAGCGGACGAGCCGGAGGAGATCCCGGCGATCGAGAAGGCTGCGCGCGGCGAACTGACCCGCGTGCCTGGAAATTGATCAATTTTCGTGATCTGTCGATGAAAGTTTGAGCAACTTCGCCCTGGCGGCTGGCTCTTTGGCCATCGGTCATCTATTTCCGGTTTTCCTCCCTTCGATCGGCAACCGCGGCACGCGCCGCAGACTGCCAGGAATCTGCCATGCTGACCGCGAATTCGAGCCCGACCCCCGTGACGACCGACAATTCATGGCGCACGCACTATCGCGCGACGTTCTATCTTGGCGTGCCGTTCATCGGCGCGCAGCTGGCCCAGCTTGCGATCAATACGACGGATGTGCTGATGGTCGGAAAGCTCGGCGCGACCGAGCTTGCGGCGATCATTCTGGCGACGCAGATGTATTTCACCGTCTATGTCTTCGGAAACGGCTTTGCCAATGCGGTGGTGCCGATGGCGGCCCAGGCCGTTGGACGCGGCGACAAGGTTTCGGTGCGCCGCTCCGTTCGCATGGGCATGTGGGTGGTGATGCTCTACGGTGTGCTGACGGCGCCGTTGCTGTGGATGGCCGAGCCGATTCTTTTGTTTGCCGGGCAGCAACCCGAGGTCGCCGCCCTTGCGGGAGAATATGTCCGCATCGCGCAATGGGCGATCTTCCCCGGCCTGATCTTCATGGTGCTTCGCGCCTTCCTGAGTGGCCTCGAACGGGCGGGGATCATTCTTTACGTGACGCTGGCGACGCTCCTGCTCAATGCCGCGCTTTGCTACGTGCTGATCTTCGGGCATTTCGGTTTTCCGCGCCTCGGCATTTTCGGCGCGGCGGTGGCAGCCCTTGGTGTAGCCGTGCTCGGCGCCGTGCTGACGATCGGCTATATCAAGAGCAAGCCTGAGCTCAACCAATACGAACTGTTCGTCCGTTTCTGGCGGCCCGACTGGGTGGCATTCCGCGAAGTCGTCTTCCTCGGCATACCGATCTCACTCACCATCCTTGCCGAAGTCAGCCTCTTTACGGTCGCCTCGCTGCTGATGGGTACGATCGGCACCGTCGAGCTCGCAGCCCACGGCATCGCCCTGCAGTTCGCCTCGATCGCCTTCATGATCCCGCTCGGCCTGGCGCAGGCGGCGACCGTGCGCGTCGGTCTTTCCTATGGGCGCGGCGATCTGCTCGGCGTTCGCCGCGCAGCGATTGCCTCGCTTGTGCTCGGCGCCGGCTTTGCCGTTGTCGGCAGCGCGATCTTTGCGTTTTTCCCGAGCCAGCTTGCAGCACTTTATCTCGACACCGCCCGGCCGGACGCGGCCGCCGTTCTGGCCTTTGCCGCACCGCTGATCGTCATTGCCGGTGCATTTCAGCTCGTCGATGGCATGCAGGCGATCGCAGCCGGCATGCTGCGCGGCCTGAAGGACACCAAGGTACCGATGTTGCTGGCGCTGATTTCCTATTGGCCGATCGGCTTCGTCTGTGCGTGGGCCTTTGCCTTCCCGTTCAATTTTGGCGGCACCGGTGTCTGGTTCGGCTTCGTGCTCGGCCTTGCGGCTGCAGCCGTGCTCCTGAACTGGCGCTTCTTCCGGATGCTGAACGGGCTCACCGCAAAGGCGGGAGGCGAGAAGGCAGCCTGAGCGGAACGGTCGCGACTTGCGAGCAGGCAAAGAAAAAGCCGGACGGGCAGGGGATGCCGTCCGGCTTGAAATGGCGACCGCCTCAGGGGAAGGGGAACGGGCGTCGCCTACTACCAAGCTTCGTTTACGAAGCCTCGAAACCGCTAGACGTTGAAGCCGTCTAGCCGTTCCGAACCCCGACGATCGCGCTGGAGGTCGCGTATCGTCCGGGCGAAATCGATCAAAAACACGAAACTGATAACCGCTGCCGCGATCATGAACAGGGTGGCCATGACGCTCTCCATTATCGAATGATCTTCTGGATCACGAACTTTTCGTGCCGGTCACGGGACTCGTTGCGCATTGCATGTATCGTCGCAAAGAGCATCGTGAAAAACATCGCCATCGAAAACAGAGCAAGTGCCATAGCCGTAATCCTTTCGCATCCTAAACGGCAGTACGTTCAAAAAAGTTCCGTTGTTACTGGCGCTACATTTAACGTCTTGCGTGTGAAGCGCCCTTGAACATGGCATTCATCTAGCATTCATTCTTTAAGGCCCGCTGTTTCCCAGGGAACAGTACCAACGCCCGTACAACTCTTGCGATCCGTCGCCGTCCGTGACAAAAGGCTTCACCAAACGGAAACAGGTGCGATGACCACGGCATTTTACCCCGGCTCCTTCGATCCGATGACGAACGGGCATCTCGATGTGCTTGTGCAGGCGCTGAACGTGGCGACGAAAGTCATCGTCGGGATCGGCATCCACCCGGGCAAGGCACCGCTTTTCTCCTTTGACGAGCGCGCCGGTCTCATCCGCCAGTCGCTGCTCGAATTCCTGCCGGACAGGGCAGGCGATATCGACGTGGTCGCCTTCGATAACCTGGTGGTCGACGCGGCGCGCGAGCGCGGCACGAAGCTGCTCGTGCGCGGGCTGCGCGATGGAACCGACCTCGACTATGAGATGCAGATGGCCGGCATGAACCGACAGATGGCGCCGGATATCCAGACCCTGTTCCTGCCGGCAGGCACGGCATCGCGGCCCATTACCGCCACATTGGTCCGCCAGATCGCGGCCATGGGCGGCGACGTCAGTGCCTTCGTGCCCAAGGCAGTTTTTCACGCACTGCAGGCCAAACGCCGCGCGTCGTAACGGGCGGCCCACAATTCACTACGCAGGGAGAAACCATGAAAATCCTCCATCTCGCTTTCGCCGGCGCCATCGCGCTTGCCTCGTTTACGGGCACGGCGTTCGCGCAAGCGGCCGATAACTTCCTCACGATCACGCTCAAGGATGGGCCGGTCGTCGTCGAACTCAGGCCCGACATCGCGCCGAAGCATGTCGAGCAGATCAAGGCGCTGGCGGCGGCCGGCGAGTATGACAACGTCGCCTTCCACCGCGTGATCAAGGGCTTCATGGCCCAGACCGGCGACGTGCAGTATGGCGACATGGAAAACGGCTACCAGCCGCAGGCTGCCGGCACCGGCGGTTCGTCGCGTCCGGACATTCCGGCCGAGTTCTCGGACGTTCCGTTCGAGCGCGGCACGGTCGGCATGGCTCGCTCGCAGGATCCGAACAGCGCCAACTCGCAGTTCTTCATCATGTTCGCACCGGGCGACTTCCTGAACGGCCAGTACACGGTCGTCGGCAAGGTCGTTTCCGGCATGGAGAATGTCGACAAGATCAAGCTCGGCGACGATGCCAACAACGGCTCCGTCACCGATCCCGACCGCATGATCAGCGTCAAGGTCGGCAAGTAAGTTAACAGCAAGGAGAAAACCCATGGCCGAGATCAAGGATCCGGAAAACACGATCATCCTGGAGACCACCAAGGGCAAGGTCGTCATCGAGCTTCTGCCTGATGTCGCTCCGGGTCATGTCGCCCGCATCAAGGAACTGGCCCGCGAAGGCGCCTATGACGGCGTGGTGTTTCACCGCGTGATCGAGGACTTCATGGCCCAGACCGGCGACGTGCAGTACGGCAAGACCGGCGGCGAGCACTTCAACCCGGCCCGCGCCGGCATGGGCGGCTCCTCCAAGCCGGACCTGAAGGCTGAATTCTCGAACGTCAGCCACGTTCGCGGCACCTGCTCGATGGCCCGCAGCCAGATGCCGAACTCGGCCAACTCGCAGTTCTTCATCTGCTTCACCGACGCCCCCTGGCTCAACAAGCAGTACTCGGTCTGGGGTCAGGTCACCGAAGGCATGGAGATCATCGACAAGATCAAGCGCGGCGAGCCGGTGCGTGATCCCGACTCGATCGTCACGATGCGGGTTGCCGCAGACGTCTGATTTGCGCTAATGCACGAACCCGCCCCGGTCGCCAAAAGCGCCGGGGCGGGTTTGCTTTTGTCTGAAGGTAACGATGCGCGTAGACCTGTTCGACTTCGATCTGCCGGAAACGTCAATTGCGCTGCGGCCAGCAAGCCCGCGCGACAGCGCCCGCATGCTCGTTGTCCGCCCTGAAACCTCCGAGGTTCTCTCGGATCACGGCGTGCTCGACCTGCCGTCGTTCCTGAGGGCAGGCGATGCGCTTGTCTTCAACGACACCAAGGTGATCCCGGCGCAACTGGAAGGTATCCGCCACCGTGGTGAAGACGTCACCACGCCGGTCTCGCTGACGCTGCATATGCGTATCGCGCCGGATCGCTGGAAAGCCTTTGCCCGTCCGGCCCGGCGCCTGAAGGTTGGCGATCGCATCGCTTTCGGTCACGGCGGCGGAAGTTGCCTTATCGGAACGCTCGATGCGTTCGTCGAGGAAAAGGGCGACGCCGGCGAGATCACCCTGCGCTTCGATCTAGCGGGCCCTGCACTCGACGAGGCGATCATGGCTGTCGGTCATATTCCCTTGCCGCCCTACATTGCCTCGAAGCGTGCCGAGGACGCCCAGGACCGGGCCGACTACCAGACCATGTACGCCCGCGAAGAGGGCGCCGTTGCGGCGCCGACCGCCGGGCTGCACTTTACCGACCGTCTCTTTGCCGAGCTCGACGCGGCGGGCATCGAGAAACACTTCGTCACCCTGCATGTCGGGGCGGGCACCTTCCTTCCGGTCAAGGCCGATGACACCGACGACCATGTGATGCACCAGGAGATCGGTCATGTTGACGCTGCGACGGCCGAACGGCTCAACGCGGTCAAGGCGAGGGGCGGGCGGATTATCTGCGTCGGCACGACGTCGCTGCGACTGATTGAAAGCGCGACGTCTGAAGACGGCATCGTCAAGCCCTGGTCCGGTCCAACTGGCATCTTCATCACGCCCGGCTACCGTTTCCGCGCCGTCGACATGCTGATGACCAATTTCCACCTGCCGAAATCGACGCTGTTCATGCTGGTTTCGGCCTTCTCTGGCCTGGAAACGATGCGCGCGGCCTACGCGCATGCGATCGAAACCGGCTACCGTTTCTATTCCTATGGCGACGCCAGCCTGCTTTTCCGGAAAAACTAGATGACCGAGACCTTCCAGTTCAAGCTCCACAAGACCGACGGCAAGGCGCGGCGCGGCGAGGTTTCCATGCCGCGCGGCACGATCCGCACGCCGGCCTTCATGCCGGTCGGAACTGTCGGCACTGTCAAGGCGATGTATCTCGACCAGGTGAAGGATCTCGGCGCCGACATCATTCTCGGAAACACCTACCACCTGATGCTGCGCCCGGGCGCCGAGCGTGTCGCGCGGCTCGGCGGCCTGCATGGCCTCATCCGCTGGCAGGGGCCGATCCTGACGGATTCAGGCGGGTTCCAGGTGATGTCGCTTGCCGGCTTGCGCAAGCTCGACGAGCAGGGCGTCACCTTCAAGAGTCATGTCGACGGCGCGCTCTTCCACATGTCGCCGGAACGCTCGATCGAGATCCAGGGGCTTCTCGACAGCGATATCCAGATGCAGCTCGACGAGTGCGTGGCGCTGCCGGCCGAGCCCAAGGAAATCGAGCGCGCGATGGAAATGTCGCTGCGCTGGGCCGAGCGCTGCAAGGTCGCCTTCGGCGACCAGCCGGGCAAGGCGATGTTCGGCATCGTGCAGGGCGGCGACATTCCGAAGCTGCGCGAACGTTCGGCCGAAGCGCTGAAGGGCCTCGACCTCAAGGGCTATGCCATCGGTGGCCTTGCCGTCGGCGAGCCGCAGGAGGTGATGCTGCGCATGCTCGACATCACATGCCCGATCATGCCGGTCGACAAGCCGCGTTACCTGATGGGCGTCGGCACGCCGGACGACATCCTGAGGTCGGTGGCCGAGGGTATCGACATGTTCGATTGCGTGATGCCGACCCGGTCCGGTCGTCACGGCCTTGCATTCACACGCCACGGCCGCATCAACCTGCGCAACGCGCGCCACGCCGAGGACATGCGGCCGCTCGACGAGCAATCGTCGTGCCCGGCGACGCGCGACTACTCGCGCGCCTACCTGCATCATCTCATCCGCTCGAACGAGTCGCTCGGTGGCATGCTGCTCAGCTGGAACAATCTCGCCTATTACCAGGAGCTGATGGCCGGCATCCGTCTGGCGATCGATGAGGGCCGCTTTGCCGATTTCATGGCGGAGACACAGGAGACCTGGCGGCGAGGTGATCTTCCGCCGGTCTGAAGCTCAGAACGCGCAACCATACCACAGCGATCAGATCGCCGGCCCCGGCGCCTGCTGCAGCATCATCACGCCATTGATCTTGTAGCTGCCGTCCGGCTGCTTCTGGAGCTCGTAG
The DNA here is from genome assembly GCF_035999135.1 of Ensifer sp. Classification (GTDB taxonomy): domain Bacteria; phylum Pseudomonadota; class Alphaproteobacteria; order Rhizobiales; family Rhizobiaceae; genus Ensifer. The sequence continues at coordinate 28,075 of NZ_DASYGZ010000060.1, read as the reverse complement.
ACCGCCGTCCAGTCCTTGCCGTCCGGGGCCGAGATCAAGACCTCCTGCAGCACCTGGTCGCCGACGACCTTGGAGCGGCCGAAGGCGAAGTTGCCCGGGCGGTAGACCGGCTGGTAACCGCGCTTGACCATGTCGAAGAAGGCTGCCTTGTCCGGGAATTTTCCGCGGATCGCCGGAGAGGCGAAGGAATAGGCCGTCTCCGCGTCGTCATGCAGAAACGCGTCGATCTGCCCCTGGATGATCGATCGCGCCGTATCGACGGGCTCGTCGGCATGTACCACACTTGCAGCGACCAGCTGCATCACCAGTCCAAGGGCAACGGCAAACGTCCTGAACATCGAGATCTCCATCCGTCGGTGTCAGTCAAAGCATAGGACGACGACGGGTTTTGGGAATGGCGGCGCCAAGGTGATGTCCACCACAGCAAGTGCCGGACAATCGGAATGTATTAAATAAAATCAGCTTGTTACAGAATTTTATGAATGTCACGATTTATGTATCATAAAGTGGTGATGTTTGAAGAAATCGGTTGATCGGGCGCAGTCGCCCGATCGTGCGAGGCCAAGGAGCTACAGACGCCGTGGCATCGGCAGCCTATGCGAACGTCCTTGCGAACCATTCCCGCCATCTGGTCTCGCTGGCTGCCGCTCTTGCGCCGGCATCGTCGCCGTAGAAAAAGAGAGACATGCTGACGTTGGCGCCGTCGCCGATCGCGCATGTCCCGATGAAGGCGATGCCGGGTGCAGGGGACGTCAAGCGCAGCAGAAGATAACGTTGCGTGCGTTCCTGTTGAATCCGCTCGACGACGCCGGAAAAGCTCTCCGGATCGGACGCGGTCGTGCGTTCCTCGCCCACATTGGCCGCAGTGAGATCGAGCGCGTCGGTCAAGCGATCCCACAGCTTGCCTTCAGGCTCCTTCGTGGCAGCCATGGCCATGAAGCACGACGCCTTCTCACCGGCAAAATGGCCGAGGTAGATCTTCAACACCTCGAAGAAGCCCGGCCAGCCGCCCTCGAAACCTTCCATCTGGTCGTCCCAGTCATCCGTCGTGGAAAACAGCGAGTGCACCATGCGCACCACGCAGCGGTCGCCCGATCGCGCCGTAACGGTGATTTCGGTCGCAATCGGTGGCGCGCCTTCGCTCCATTCCCGTTCCACATATTCGAAGCGGGCAGGCGGCTCAAAATGGGTAATCTCTCCGCTCGAGCCGCCCATCGCGCCGAAGTCGAAGGCGATCTTGCCGCCGACGTACTCGTCGATCCGGGTCTTGGTGAACCAGGCACTGTTGCCATTGCCGGTCGCGATCGCCTGCCAAACCTGTTCCGGCGAGCCGGGTACGATCAATTCCATCTCGACCCAGCGCTTTCCGCTGCCATCCTTCTTGATCGGCATGAGATATCCTTTCAGGAGTTGGTGTCTTCGGATGCACCGCCGCCGCTCTCCCTCGGCGCGGGGTAGGACGCGACCACGAGCCGGTGTGGCCGGCTATCAGGTGCGTCTTCTGCGTGATAACGGGCCGCCAGAGCAGCGACGACTTGCGCCAGGTCGGAGGTGAAGGCCGCGCGATCGGCGGGCGATCGAAAATGGATGACGGTGTCGATCGCGAGCGTCGCAAGGCGCTTTTCCTGTTGGCGTGCGCCGCGCATCAGGCCGCCGACTTCCCGCACGATACGGGCCGCAAGCGCGACGAGGTAGCTCGCGGAAAGGCGATCTCCACTGCGTCCGGGATCCGCAGCGATCGGACCCAAAGCCGCCGGCGAGACCACATAGGACGTCGCCGTCGCGACCATCAAGCGTTCGGTCAGCCCGCCCCAGCGGCGTTCCTCGGCCGGTTCGATCAGCTTGTGTTCTTCGAGCACACGCAGGTGGTAATTGACCTTCTGGCGCGTCAGTCCCACCCGGCCCGCGAGTGCTGCAGCCGATGCGGGTGCGGCAAGTTCCGCAAGCAAACGGGCCTTGATGGGCTCCAGGGCAAGCGCGGCGGCGGCCGGCGCATCTATGACGTCAAGATCGAGCATGGCGCGATGATTGCCTTGACAGTTTTTTTTGTCAAGGTAATAACGACGTCCTATGAGGGTAGGGGCTGAGCGTCCAGAACGCACAAGGCGCAAGATGTTCGTTGATTGGACGGACGACGGTTCAGAGTAAATCTATTGGCTCTTCGCTCATCATGTGATGGAAACCATGCAGCCAACGATCCGCCGCGCCACCGCCGCCGACCATCAGCACCTGGAAGTGCTCCAGCGCCGTGCATCGCTGGCGACCGGCGAACACCATCAAGACCTTCTCGACAATCCTGACGTCTTCGGCATCGCACCCGAAAACATTGCGCACACGCTTGTCGCCGAACTGGATGGCGAAAATCGTCGGGTTCTGCACGATGTTGCCGAGATCTGTGGAGGTTGCTGAGGTCGATGCCGTCTTCATCGATCCTGGCGCATGGCGGCAGGGCATCGGCCGCATGCTGCTGTCAGAAGCGGAGCAATCGGCTGCTGATGCCGGCGTGAGGTTGCTGGCCGTGACGTCCGGTGGTTACGCGGTTCGGTTCTACCAAGCGCTCGGCTTCCGGTTATCGGGAACAGAAATGACGGATTTCGGGCCGGCGGATCGGCTCGTGAAGGGGATCACGGACATGAAGGACGACCAGCGTGGGCGTGATGGAGCCAGATGAATTCCGCTGAACGCCGGGCAGGGTCCGCCGGTGCGGCCCTTCAACCAACGCGTTATTCCAGATAGTATGGTTCCATTGAGGGTGGTGAAGGATTGGAATGCGCCGATGACGACAAACACGATCGATGTCTATCATCCCCGAGCCGTTTCGCATCTGGGTCAATGGAAGATCGGCGATCTCAAGCTTAAGGTCTACGGCCTCCTGGCCGAAGGCGCGACGATCGATGACGCGATGGAGCTGCTGGCCCAGTCGGTCGTGCGAAAGGAGGTGCTTCAGCGCGTTCGAGACGAGGGCAATAGCAACGGCATGGGCTTCGTGATCATTCACCCCGGCACGCTTGGACTTTCCATCTCCGTTCACTGGTGGATCCAAGGTTCGGTTCTTTGCCAACACATCTATCGGAAACTGTATTCCGCCGCTGAGCCCATGGACACCGCAAGGAGACCGGTCGTTGCCTGCGTCTGGGAACTGGCGCTGATCAACGCGGAGCAGGAGGCGTGGCGACGGACAATGATGCGGACCGGTCCCGATCCGTCAGGATACATGGAGCAGCGCGCCGCATTCAAAGCGGCATGATGTGCGCTGGGCGTGGAGCAACCGTGGCATTTTAGCTTCTCGAAATCGGGAGACTCACGTCTTATCGACCTGTTCGATGTAGTTGGCGGCCGAGGGCCGATTTCGCGTGACGATACATCGAAGGTTGATGGAGCCGGCGCTTGCTTTTTGTCCTCATTGTCGGCCTTGTGGCCGGGCTCGTAAGCGGCATCATCGGCACGGGCTCATCGATCATGCTCTTGCCCGTCCTGACCTATGTCTATGGCCCCAGGGAGGCCATTCCGATCATGGCTGTGGCGGCCGTGATGGCTAATGTCTCTCGCGTCCTTGTATGGTGGCGCGCTGTCGACTGGCGCGCGGTGGCGGCCTATGCGGCGACGGGTGTGCCGGCCGCTGCCTTGGGCGCGCGCACGATGCTGGTTCTGCCACCGCGCGCGGTGGATGTGGCAATCGGCCTGTTCTTCCTGGCCATGATCCCGATGCGGCGGTGGCTTGCTGCAACTTTGCGACAGCTGAGACCAGCGCATCTTGCATTGGCAGGTGCCGTAATCGGCTTCTTGACGGGCATCGTCGTTTCGACCGGCCCGATGTCGGTTCCGATTTTCCTCGGATACGGGCTAACCAAAGGGAGCTTCATTGCGACCGAAGCCGCAGCTTCGCTGGCGATCTACGTCACCAAGACGTTCACGTTCCAGAGTTTCGGTGCGCTACCTCTGGCCGCGCTGACGAAAGGACTGACGGTTGGCGGATCCTTGATGGTCGGTTCGCTGCTGGCGAAACCGTTTCTGATCCGGCTGCCGCCAGAGACGTTCAGGCGCATCATGGATGTGCTTTTGCTCGGCACCGGCGCGAGCCTGCTGTGGGGCGCAGCAATCTGAATTTTTCGAGCTCGCCAAACCCGGGGAGAGTGACATTCCAACTTTGCAGGATCAGGACACTTTAACTTTGCGGCTACATGCATTGATCACATAAGATAGATTATGGAACTGGCGGATATGCTGGAAAGCATGGATTGTGCGGCAAACCTTGCCCTGGCGTGCTTGACCCGGGCTTTCCGGCCTGCTTAGCGTTCCCGCATCGAAGCACCACTTTCAAGGCCAGATGCGATGAGCGAAATGCGCGTTCTTTCAGATGCTTTCATTCCGGAACTGCCAGGCCGCTATAAAGGCAAGGTTCGTGAAAACTACGACCTGCCCGATGGCAACCGCATCATCATCGCTACGGACCGCCTCAGCGCTTTCGACGTGATCCTGACGTCGATCCCCAACAAGGGTCACGTGCTGACCCAGACGGCGCGCTATTGGTTCGAGGATACCGCCGATATTTGCCCGAACCATGTCGTCAGCTATCCGGATCCCAATGTCGTCATCGGCAAGCGGCTCGATATCCTGCCGGTCGAGGTCGTCGTGCGTGGTTATCTCGCCGGCACCACCAGCACCTCGATCCTGACGAAATATCGGAACGGCGAACGCGCCATGTACGGCATCACCTTGCCGGACGGCATGCGCGACAATGAGAAGCTGCCGCAACCGATCATCACGCCCACCAGCAAGGCTTTCGACGGTGGCCATGACGAACCGCTTTCAGCCGAAGAAATCCTCGCGCAAGGCCTGCTGACCAAAGAACAGCTCGATACCGTCTGGCAATATGCGCTGGCGCTTTTCGCCCGCGGCCAGCAGCGTGCCGCCGAACGCGGTCTCATCCTGGTCGATACCAAATACGAATTCGGCACCGACGAGAACGGCACGATCATTCTCGCCGACGAGATCCACACACCTGACAGCAGCCGCTACTGGATTGCCGACAGCTACCAGCAGAGCTTCGAGCGCGGCGAACGTCCAAAGAGCTTCGACAAGGATTTCGTGCGCGCCTGGGTGACGGAACGCTGCGACCCCTACAAGGATCCGATCCCGGAAATCCCGGTCGATCTCGTCGAGCAGACCTCTGCCGTCTACATCGAAGCCTTCGAGCAGATCACCGGCCAGCGTTTCGTGCCCGACACCTCGGGAGCCACGGTTCTTGACCGGATCCGCGCCAATCTCGCGCCGTATTTTTCGAAGTAATTCCGTATATTAGTGTTGCGTACTAATCTAATTTAGGCAACGCCGGGCGCCGGGATCTCGACATCGAATTCGAGCCGCATCATGTCGTATGCCGGCTCGATATGTTCAGGCGTCTCGCCCTGCACCGTGTCGTAGTCGAGCGGCACGTGCATGTGCGTCAAGACGGCCCGCCTGGGCTGAAAGCGCTGGATCCAGCCGAGCGACTGCACCAGCGACAGATGGCTCGGATGAAACTTGTACTGCAGCGTGTCGATCACCAGGAGATCGAGCCCGCCGAGCTTCTCGATCGTCTCGGTGGGGAAATCGCTGACGTCGCTGCAATAGGCAAAGTCACCGATGCGGAAGCCCAGCGAATGAATGTTGCCGTGAAACTGCATCAGCGGCCGGAACGCGATCGGTCCGCCGGCGCCTGATATCACCACCGGTGACAGGTCGTCGGGGATGATGCGTGGCTCGACGATTGGCGGATAGCCGCTGCCCGGCGGCGATTCCAGGCAATAGCGAAATCCCTCGCGGATGCGCTCCATCGTATAGGCGTCGGCCCAGATCGGCACGCGCCTGCGGTTCTCGATGACGAAGCCCCTGAGGTCGTCGATCCCGTGCAAGTGATCGGCATGGGCATGGGTGTAGATGACAGCGTCGATATGGCGGACATTGGCGGCGACCATCTGGGTGCGAAAGTCCGGGCCGGTGTCGATGACAACCGTCGTCTTACCGCCATCCGGTGCTGTCTGCTCCACGAGCAGCGCTGCGCGCAGCCGCCGATTCCTGGGATTGCCAGGATTGCAGGCGCCCCAGTCACCAGTGATGCGCGGCACGCCCGGTGACGAGCCGCAGCCGAGGATGGTGAAGGTGCGCCGGAACGCCACGTCAGAGCCTCGGCATCTTCGAGAAGATGCGGAAAGCATTGTCAGTGGTGATCGTTGCGATCTCTTCCGCCCTGACGCCGATCGTCTCGGCGAGCACCGCGGCCGTGTGCGCCACATAGGCCGGCTCGTTGCGCTTGCCGCGGAAGGGCTTGGGCGCAAGATAAGGCGCGTCGGTCTCGACGATCATCCGGTCATGCGGCACCGTTTTGGCGATCTCGCGCAATTCCTCGGACTTCGGGAAGGTCAGGATGCCCGAGAACGAGACGTAGCCACCGAGCGCGACGCCGATGCGGGCAAGCTCCGGACCGGAGGAGAAGCAGTGCAGGAGGAAGGGGAAGGCGCCCTTCCCGCTTTCCTCGGTCAAAATCGCCGCCATGTCCTCGTCCGCCGAGCGGCTGTGAATGACGAGCGGCAGGCCGGTCTCGCGCGCCGCAGCGATATGCCGGCGCAGGCCTTCGGCCTGCGCTTCGCGCGGCGCGTTGTCGTAGAAGTAGTCGAGACCCGCCTCGCCGATCGCCACCACCTTCGGATGTGCGGAAAGCCGGACCAGGTCTTCCGTCGTGATGTCCAGTTCCTCGTCCGCATTGTGCGGATGGGTGCCGACGGAACAGAAGACGTTCGGATAGGCCTCGGCGATCGCCAGGATGGTCTCGAACCGCTTCACGCGGGTCGAGATCGTGATCATCTGCTCGACACCGGCCTCATGCGCCCTGGCGACGATCGCGTCACGCTCCGCTTCGAAATCGGGAAAATCCAGATGGCAATGGGTATCGATCAGCATGCTCAAAGTGCCTTACTGCGCTTCCGGCGCGACGTAGCGCGGGAAAACCGGCTTCGGCGCTTCGAGTGGCGTGCCCGAGACGAGGCGACCCGCCTCGCCCAGCGCTGCGAAATCGCGGCTGTCGGCCGGCGCTGCCACGAGGTCGAGCAGCTTTGCTGACGATTCCGGCATGAACGGCTGCAACAGGATGGCGATCTGGCGCACCACTTCGGCCGTGACATAGAGCACGGTGCCCATGCGCGCCGGATCGGTCTTCTTCAGCGCCCAGGGCTCCTGGCCGGCGAAGTAGCGGTCGGTCTCGGAGACGACGGCGATGATCGCCGCCAGCGCCCGGTGGATCATCTGCTTGCCCATCTCGTCACGGGTGATTTCAAGCAGTGCGTCGGCCGCAGCCAGCATCGCCTTGTCCTCGTCGGTCAACGGGCCGCACACCGGCACCTGACCGTCGCAGTTCTTGACGATCATCGACAGCGAACGGGAGGCAAGGTTGCCGATGCCGTTGGCAAGGTCGGAGTTGATGCGGGTTGCGATCCCCTCCTCGCTGTAGCTGCCGTCCTGCCCGAACGAGACCTCGCGCAGGAAGAAGTAACGGATCTGGTCGAGGCCGAAATGCTCAACGAGATTGAACGGATCGACGACGTTGCCGAGCGACTTCGACATCTTCTCGCCCTTGTTGAGCAGGAAGCCGTGGGCAAAGACGCGCTTGGGCAGAGGCAGGCCCGCCGACATCAGGAAGGCCGGCCAGTAGACCGCGTGGAAGCGGATGATGTCCTTGCCGATCACGTGAATGTTCGCCGGCCAGAATTTTGCGCGCGGGCCCTTCGGGTCGTCGAGATAGCCGGTTGCGGTGATGTAGTTGGTGAGCGCGTCGACCCAGACATACATGACATGCGCCGGATCGTTCGGAACCTTGATGCCCCAGTCGAAGGTGGTACGCGAGACCGAGAGATCCTTGAGGCCGGATTTCACAAAGGAAATCACCTCGTTGCGGCGCTCGGCCGGACCGATGAAATCAGGGTTTTCCTCGTAATGCTTCAGAAGCTTGTCCTGGTATTCGGACAGTTTGAAGAAATAGCTCTGCTCCTCGACCCACTCGACCGGCGTACCCTGTGGACCATAGCGCACGCCGTCGGCACGCAGTTCGGTCTCGTTTTCCTGGTAATAGGCTTCGTCGCGCACCGAATACCAGCCGGCATAGGAATCCTTGTAGAGGTCGCCCGCCTCGCCCATGCGGATCCAGATGTCCTGCGACGCCTGATGGTGGCGCTCCTCGGTGGTGCGGATGAAGTCGTCATTGGATGCGTTCAGCACCACGGCCATCTTCTGGAATTCCGCCGAGTTGCGGTCGGCCAGTTCCTGCGGCGCCACGCCTTCCTTGCGTGCCGTCTGCTGCATCTTCTGGCCGTGTTCGTCGGTACCGGTCAGGAAGAACACCTCACGCCCGTCCAGGCGCTGGTAGCGCGCCATGGCATCCGTCGCGATCAATTCGTAGGCATGGCCGATATGCGGCTTGCCGTTCGGGTAGGAAATCGCGGTGGTGATGTAAAAGGGGGACGTGTCTCTCATAGGCGGATTCAATCTATCTCGGATGAAGCTACGCACGCTCTTAGCGCATACGCTCGGCGGAAGAAACATGCGATGCGTGAAAAGCCCGGCCGGCACCAGCATCCCCCGGCCTGACGGCCTTGCATCGGTTGTGTCCGCGCAATAGAACAAAAAGGAAACAAATCGGGAGATGAATCATGCTGGAGCGACTGGGCAGCCAATTTGAAACCGCCTCTGCCGGCTATGCGGCAGCACACGGAATCGAGCGCGATCCCGACTGGTTTATCCTCAAGATGCAGGAGGAACTGGGTGAACTGACCCAGGCCTGGAACAAGCTGTCGGGTCGGGGTCGGACCCATGGCAGATCAGCAAAAGATTTGAGGACCTCGCTGGCGGACGAGACCGCCGATCTGCTTGGACATGTGCTGCTCTTTGCCCGCCACCATGATCTCGACCTGTCCGCAGCCATCGCGCGGAAGTGGCGCTTCCGGCCGTCGCTATAGCGCTGCCTTCACGTCGTCGAGCAGCGACAGGATCGTCTGCTTGCGGTCGAGATTATAGGCGTCGCTCACCGTCAACCGCTCGGTAACGGCAGCAGAAAGCCGCGCGAAGCGCTCGGCTCGCATGATGTCTCCCGCGACTGCAGCTTCCCGCGCCTCACGCATGATGCGATCGCTTGCCAGCGCCTGGAAGAAGTCGAAGATCGTTTCGCTGTCCTTGCCGGCGAGCACATCTGCGAGCTTGTGCATGTCCTTGCGCACGGCCGGTCCCTGCCCTTGCAGGATCGCCTCGAAGTTGGCGGCGATTTCCAGCCCACCGTAATTGATGAGTTTCAGCGCCTCGGCGACGCTGCCTCCGGCAGCTGCAACGATGCGCTCGGCATTCTCGCCGGCGAGATCGAAACCCAGATGCCCCAGTGCCTGGCTCAGCGCTTGCGGTTCAAGCGGCTTCAATCGCAATGGAAGGCAGCGCGAGCGGATCGTCGGCAGCAGTTTCCCGGGCGCATGGGTCAGCACCAGGAAGAGCGAGCGGCGCGGCGGCTCCTCGAGGATCTTGAGGATGGCGTTGGCGGCATTGCGATTGAGATCGTCGGCGGGATCGATGATGACGATGCGCCAGTTGCCCGTGCCCGAAGTCTGGCTGAAGAACTTGCCGGCGCGCCGGACCTCGTCGACGGTGATCGCGCCCTTCGCCCTGCCCGTCTTCTCGTCGATCGGGCGCGCCAGATGCAAGAGGTTGTGCGACGCGCCGGAGGCAAGCTGCCGTCCGATGGCTGACGTCGGGTCCGGATCGGCAATGGCCTCGGGCGCGTCTGCCGGTTCTGGATGTTTCAGGATATGGTGGGCAAAGCGGAAGGCGAGCGTCGCCTTGCCGATGCCCTCAGGCCCTTCGATCAGGATCGCATGGTGCCCCTTGCCCGAGCGGTAGCTCTGCGCCAGGAAGCTTTCCGCCTGCTCGTGGCCGAACAGTCGATTGTTTTCGGCGGGCGAGATCGCCCCGTCCAGCACACCGGAAACGCTCATGTTGCGACTTCCGCTGGTGATGTGTCGGTGCCGTCGCCATGCGGCAGCAGCGCTTCGACAAGGGCCAGCACATCGGCGGCAATGGCGTCGACTGGCTGTGTTGCATCGACCACGCGGCATCGCGCAGCATCGTTGCGGGCAATGTCGAGAAATGCCTCGCGACGCTTTTCGTGCGTTTCCAGCTGCTCTTTTTCGAAGCGATCCGGATTGTCGTCACCGGCGCGGCGCTGGGCGCGCTCGAGGCCGACACTGGCCGGCAGGTCGAAAATGACCGTGCGATCCGGCACGACGCCGTTGATGGCCACCCGTTCGAGTGTTTCGACGAAGCTCGGCTCCAGGTTGCCGGTCACGCCCTGATAGACCCGCGAGGAATCCATGAAGCGATCGCAAAGCACGATCGTGCCGTTTCCAAGCGCCGGCCGGATGATCTCTTCGACATGGTCGCTGCGGGCAGCCGCAAAGAGGATCGCCTCCATCCGCACCCCGAACGCCTCAGCGGCACCCGAAAGCAGGACGTGGCGCACGGCTTCGGCACCCGCGGAGCCGCCCGGCTCGCGTGTCGTCAGCACCGTGTAGCCGCGCGCGCGCAGGGCTTCGGCGAGAAGCCGGAGCTGGGTCGACTTGCCGGCGCCCTCCCCACCTTCGAATGTTACGAACAGACCTTTTTTCAGCGACACCATGCTTTCCCATATCGGCATGCGATTTGGCCCTGTTTAGCCGATTGGTCCACGGCGCGAAACCGCCCGGTGACGATTTGGTGCGGATGTGTGTGCAAGCGAGGGCGAACGTCGTTGCCTAGAGCCAAAAGAACAGCAGTTCCTGCAGCGCATCGACAGCCCGGCTGGTCAAGGTCCCCTGCCCGACCGCATCAGCCGTCTTGACCGGGACCTCGCGCAAGAGCTTCTCGCCGTTCCACAATTTGACGACACCGACCTCGGTTCCGGCGTTCACCGGCGCGCGCAGCGGCCATTTGTAGACGATGCGCGCCGTCAGACGCTCCGGATTGTTGACCGGAAGAAGCACATCGACGGGACCGCCGGCGACCAGCGCCACATGGGACGCGTTGCCGCCATAGACGGCCGCTTCGCCGATCGCCTCGCCGTCGGTGAAGACCCGTCTCTTCTCGAACGCAGTCATCGCCCAGTCGAGAACCTTGCGGCTTTCCTCGATGCGCTCCTTGTCTGTCTGAAGTCCGCCCATCGCGAGATACACCCGACGGTCACCGCGCTGGAGCGAAGCGGCGAGAGAGAACCCGAAGCCCTCGGCAAAGCCGGTTGCCAGGCCGTCCACGCCGATATTGGCAGAAATCAACGGGTTCTTGTTGCGCTGGAGGATCTTGTTCCATTCGAATTCCGGCTGCGCATAGAGCCGGTAAAGGTCCGGATGCGCCTCGTGCAGATGGCGCACGAGCGTCACCAGTTCGCTCATCGTGATCTGGTTGCCCGGATCGGGCAGTCCGGTGGCATTCTTGAACGTGGCGACCGGCATGCCGAGTTCGCGCGCACGCTTGGTCATGCGTTCGGCAAAGGCGCTCTCGCTGCCAGTCATGCCTTCGGCCAGAATGATGCAGGCATCGTTGGCGAGTTGCACGGCAACGCCCTGCAACAGGTCGGCGACGCGAATGTTCGACTTCAGGGCGGCAAACATGGTGGAGGTGCCCGCGGGCGCGCCGCCGGTTCGCCAGGCGTGTTCCGAGACCGGAAACGTCGTCTCGGCGGTGACCTCGCCCTTGCCGAGCGCTTCGGCAACCACTTCCATCGTCATGAGCTTGGCGAGCGACGCCGGCGGGATCGGCTCGTTCTCGCCGCGCGAAAACAGCACGGTACCGGTTTCGGCGTCGACAAGCAGTATCTGTTTTGCCTTTGTGTCGAAGGCGGGCGCCGGTGTCTGTGCCAATGTGGCGCCGGCAAACAACGTGACGCCGAGAAACACCGCCGAAAGCATCTTCATGCGCATGGGAAACTCCGGTTTCCCCTTCCGCATAGCAGCGTGGTCATTCTGGCACAACGGCGCGTCCCGTTACCGCACAGAAGCCTTTGCCTTCTGGCGATTGGCGTAATCGACGATCACCTGAGGCGTCAGTTGCTTCCGGTCGACCATGATCGCTTCAAAGGGCGATTCGGCGTCGCTGACGCGAACCTCGTAGTAGGCTGCGGCATAGGCCATGTTGCCGTTCGGCATCGGAATGTACTCCGGCCGTTCGCGCGGGATCGGGCCGATTTCCGGCAGCATGACGAACTCGTTGAGCGACGCCGGCTGCTGGGCAAATTGCGGCACCGGTGCGGCGAGTGCGGTCACCGGTTCGCCGACGTCGAGCGAAGCCTTTGCCGGAACGGTGATGGTGCCGAGGCTCTGGTTGCGGAACGGCTCGTTCGACGCGACCATCACGCCGGTCGCGATCTGCCCCTCGGGCATCACGCTCGGGCCGCGTTGACCCTTCTCGACATAGGACGCCATCAGATAGGGCATGTCGTTGCCTTCAAGCGGCGCGCGACCGACATATTGCACCCGTACATTGGCGCTGCCCTTGCGCTTGATGTCGAGCATGTCAGCGGTTTTCGAGGAAACGTCGATGATGCGACCGTATTCATAGGGGCCGCGATCGTTGACGCGCACGATGACCGACGTGCCATTTTCCATGTTGGTGACGCGCGCGTAGCTCGGCAGCGGAAAGGTCGGATGGGCGGCCGACAGATGCGCCTTGTCGTAGACTTCGCCGTTGGCCGTCAGACGGCCGTGGAAAGCCGATCCGTACCAGGAAGCGACGCCGGTCTTGTTGTAACCGAAATCTTCCTTCGGCTGGTACCACTTGCCCTTGACCTGATAGGCCTTGCCGACCTGAAAGCGTCCCCCGCCCTTCGGGATATTGTTGCCGGTGGCAACGCGCGGGCTCGCCTTCACGCCATAGACGGATTCAGGAAAGTACTCCTTGGTCCGCGCCGTTTTCTTGGTGTTCGACGTGGATCCGCAGGCTGCAAGCGTTACGCACAGCATCGGGACTGCCGCAAGGCGCAGTCCCTTGACCAGATATGCCGCATTTTTACTGGATGTCATCTGTCCCACAACGTCGATCGAATAAGCCGTACTCGAACCTTCCGCCTACCCCCGGCGAAAATCTCGGCGTCCCGAAACGGAACAGTGTGTATTCATGACATCATCAAGGCGAAAATGCGAATTCATCCACAGGCCGACGCCGCATTTCGTGCGTTATGGTTTACGAACGGTTACCGACGGGGTCGCCGGCCCCCGTCCCTGACCATCGCTCAGAAATTCTCATCGCTATGCATGTTAGCTGTTGCAAAGAACCAGGGCTTCGCGCAATAACGCCGTGCCCGGCAAGCGTTCAGACGCCGCCTCAGGCAAGGACAGGTGGCCGAGTGGTTTAAGGCTCTGGTCTTGAAAACCAGCGTACGGGAAACCGTACCGTGGGTTCGAATCCCACCCTGTCCGCCATCACCACATTTCCCAGCTCAAAGATATCGTCGCCCGGACGGCAGCCGCTGGTCGGACATTAGCTCATCCGCCGCGCCGGCGATGATGATAAGTCAGCGCCATGGCGAGGCAGATCGCAAGCTGTTCGTGTGGGAGCGGAACGGATGGGGCGATGAGGATCGCCCGGTTGCCCTGATAAGTGAAGTCCGGGAATTGTTCTCGGAACGTTTCGACCAAGCCCGTGCGGCAGTTGAAGAAGATGGCACCCCTGCCCTCCGGCGATTTCGGGATGCCGAGCCGGATCGTGCTGCCGCTGCCGGTCGCTGCGGTCAGGTAGGCGGGTTCACCCCATTTCAGCGTTTCCGTCAGTGATCCGACGCCGACGGTTTGCGCGGCAACTGCAAAGATCAGCCGGCGGACCGCAAGGAGCTCGGCGCGGATCGGATCGGGAAAGCGCGCGAGAGCCTTCGCGACATCGGTCGGGATAGCGGGAACATCCGGCGCGCTGCGCATCACGATGCTTTCAGCGGTAGATGAATGTCGGTGAGGAGTTCGGTCGGCCTGACCTCGAGCGGGCTGTTGAGGTAGGCTTCGAACACCGGCGCGTCGTCGGGCTCGTAGCCTGATTGCGGCAGCCATGCGCCGAGCAGCCAGCGATAGGCATTCTTCATGTCGGCATAGGGGCCACGGTAGCGCAGCCGCGCATAGGGACCGCCGCGCAGGATGGCCTCCTCGATCGGCGCCGTCAACGAGACGCCTTCGGCCACTGGCGAACAGGCGCGTGAACGCAGCTCGGTAATCGGTATCAGGTCCGGGTCGTCGTAGAACATGGCGAGCATCTGCTGGTCGGACGCCATGCCGCCCTGCGTTGCAAGGGCTGCAAACAACTGGCTCATCGCACGGTCGATCTGCATGTAGCTGCCGGTATGGGCGATGCTGGCGCAGCGGACCGGTGTGAGCGTTTCGATCGAAACTGTAAAACCTGCGCTGTCGTGCGCCCGCAGAGCGGCCTTGTACGCCGCATGGCTTCCGTTCAAGCGGTAGTCGGTCGGGCTCTTTCCGTAGACTTGCCTGAAGGCGCGTGCGAAGGCGTCGGCCGAGCCGTAGCCGGCCCGTTCGGCCACGTCGCCGATGGGTATCTGCGAGTTTGCCAGCCGCTCGGCCGCCCGTGACAAGCGCAGGCGCCGGATCGTTGTCGCGATGGTCTCGCCGCGCATGGCGGTGTAGATCCGGTGCCAATGCCACGAGGACAGGCAGGCGACCGTTGCCAGATCCTCGAAGCGGATGTCCTCCTCGAGATGATTGTGGATGTAGTCGACGACCCTGTTCAGCCTGATGTCATAAGCTGCCTGTGTTTTCCTGATCTGCGCTTTTGCCGTGCTCATGACCATCCAACTCCGCCTGGAACGGACAATGGCACGGATCGAACCGACAAATCTTGCGGAGTTTCAGGTCGCAGGCAGCGGCAATCCTGAGTGGCGACGGTCGCCTGCTGTTTTCCGCGTCCCACAGTTGTCGAATTGGCGAGATGGGGCTAATTTACGCCGGCTGGTGACGCTACCAAGGTCCTTGTCTGGGGAGTTGGAAGAACATGCGCGTCAAGGATGTCATGACACCTGCCGTCGTCACGCTTTCGCCTGACAACAGCATCCGGCAGGCGGCTCGCATCATGCTCGAGAGTCACGTCAGCGGTCTGCCCGTTGTCGATGGCGACGGGGCACTCGTTGGCGTCCTCAGCGAAGGCGATCTCATCCGGCGAACGGAACTCGGCGGCGGCGGACCTGCCGCTCAAGCGACGCTTGCCGCAGACGAGCGGGCGCAGGCCTATATTAGACGTTCCTCCTGGCGGGTCGGCGATGCCATGACGACCGATCCGGTGACGATCGACGAGGATGCGCCGCTCGCGCGCGTTGCGGCATTGATGCAGGAGCGCAGCATCAAGCGCGTTCCGGTGCTAAAGGACGGCCGGCTGATCGGCATCATCAGTCGCGCCGATCTGCTGCAGGCGATCCTGGAGGCGAAACAGGACGAGACCGCCACCGGCGACGATGCCATCCGGCGTAGCATTCTCATTCGCCTGGGCGAAAACACCGGCCTCGAAGGACTGGATATCAAGGTTGCGGTGTCCGACGGCGTCGTACACCTGTGGGGCAACGTCGATACCGAAGATTGCCGCAGGGCCGCACGCGTGCTTGCCGAAGGCGTGCGCGGCGTCAGGGGCGTCGTCGAGCATTATTCCGAACCCTATCCGCAATAGGATGAACGGAGACGACCGTTGTCGCGCGTCTTTCCGATGTCGTGCCCGCGGGCCTGAACTGACGTGAACGATTCCTGTTGTCGCCGGCCAAAGCAACAGCGCCTTCAGCGCCAGGCATCAACGGCGGCCCGGAAAACGGACGGAGCGACTGCGGCCTGTGCGACAGCGGGCCGGAATGATCTCAAGCACATGTCGTATCGATCGGGAGGCTCAGATGGTTACGCCTGCAACAGTATCGACGAACGAGACAGCAACCGCAAAATCCGCATCGCCGTTGTCCGCAGACGAGCTTCGCCTGCTGGACGCCTACTGGCGCGCCTCGAACTATCTGTCGGTCGGGCAGATCTACCTGCTCGACAATCCCTTGCTGCGCGAACCGCTGAAGCGCGAGCACATCAAGCCACGTCTGCTCGGCCACTGGGGCACGTCGCCCGGCCTCAACATGCTCTATGTGCACCTCAACCGGGTCATCAAGCGCGACGATCTCGACATGGTCTATGTCATCGGCCCCGGGCACGGCGGTCCGTCGCTGGTGGCGCATGCTTATCTCGAGGGCACCTACAGCGAATTTTACCCAAACATCGGCGAGGACGCCGAGGGCATGCAGAAGCTCTTCAAGCAGTTCAGCTTCCCGGGCGGCATTCCGAGCCACGTGGCGCCGGAAACACCCGGCAGCTTCCATGAGGGTGGTGAACTCGGCTATGCCCTGAGCCACGCCTACGGCGCGGCCTTCGACAACCCGGATCTGATCGTCGCCTGCGTCGTCGGCGATGGCGAGGCGGAGACCGGACCGCTTGCAACCGGCTGGCAGAGCAACAAGTTCCTGAACCCGGCGCGCGACGGCTGCGTCCTGCCGATCCTGCATCTGAACGGCTACAAGATCGCCAATCCGTGCTTCCTTGCCCGCATCCCGCACGACGAACTGAAGAAGTTCTTCGAGGGCATGGGCTACAAGCCCTATTTCGTCGAGGGCCACGATCCGGCAAGCGTGCACCAGCAACTGGCAGGCGTTCTCGACACGGCGACCGCCGAGATACGAGCGATCTGGGACGATGCCCGCGTCAGGGGCAACCTGAAGCGGCCGGCCTGGCCGATGATCGTCTTTCGCACCCCCAAGGGCTGGACCTGCCCGAAGGAAATCGACGGCAAGAAGTGCGAGGATTACTGGCGCTCGCACCAGGTGCCGATGGGCGAAATGGACAAGCCCGAGCATATCCGCATCCTCGAACAATGGATGAAGAGCTACCGGCCCGAGGAACTGTTTAGCGAGCAGGGCCGGCTGAAGCCGGAGATTGCGGCGCTCGCTCCGTCAGGACACCGCCGCATGAGCGACAATCCGCATGCCAATGGCGGCCTGCTTTTGCGCGATCTGAAGATGCCAGCCTTCCGGGACTACGCGGTCGACGTGCCAAAGCCCGGCGCGACCACCGTGGAAGCGGCCCGTGTCATGGGCAAGTTCCTGCGCGACGTGATGAAGAACAACATGGATGCGAAGAACTTCCGCCTGTTCAGCCCGGACGAGAACAACTCCAACCGCTGGCAGGATGTGCTCGAGGTCACCGACCGTTGCTACATGGCCGAGATCTATCCGGAGGATGATCATCTCTCCCCGGGCGGGCGTATCATGGAGGTCCTGAGCGAACACCAGTGCCAGGGTTGGCTCGAAGGTTATCTGCTCACCGGCCGCCATGGCTTCTTCTCCTGCTACGAAGCCTTCATTCACATCATCGATTCGATGTTCAACCAGCACGCCAAGTGGCTGAAGGTCTGCAACGAGATCCCCTGGCGCCGGCCGATCGGGTCACTCAACTACTTCCTCAGCTCCCATGTCTGGCGTCAGGATCACAACGGCTTCAGCCATCAGGATCCGGGTTTCATCGACCACGTGGTCAACAAGAAGGCGGAAGTCGTGCGCGTCTACCTGCCGCCGGATGCCAACACGCTGCTGTCGGTGACCGACCATTGCCTGCGCAGCCGCAACTACGTCAATGTCGTGATCGCCGGAAAGCAGCCGGGACCGCAATGGCTGACGATGGAACAGGCCGTGCGCCATTGCAGCATGGGCGTCAGCATCTGGGACTGGGCCAGCAACGACGCCAACAGCGAGCCGGACGTCGTCATGGCCTGCTGCGGCGACGTTCCGACGCTGGAAACGCTCGCTGCGGTCCAGCTGCTGCGGGAGCACCTTCCCGAGGTCAAGGTCAGGGTCGTCAACGTCGTCAACCTGATGAAGCTGCAGCCGGCCGAAGAACATCCGCACGGGCTGTCCGACCGGGACTTCGACGGCATCTTCACGCGAAACAAGCCGATCATCTTCGCCTTCCACGGCTATCCCTGGCTGATCCATCGCCTGACCTACAGGCGCACCAACCACGGCAACCTGCATGTTCGCGGCTACAAGGAGGAAGGCACCACCACAACGCCGTTCGACATGGTGGTGCTGAACGAGCTCGACCGCTTCCATCTGGCCGGCGACGCCATCGACCGGCTGCCGCAGCTCGGAGCGCGCGCTGCCTATTTCAAGCAGGCGATCCAGGCCAAGCTGATCGAGCATCGGGAGTATATCGAGAAGCACGGCGACGACATGCCCTCGATCAGCGGATGGAAGTGGGGGGTGGCGGGAGCGCAGCAAGCCAAGCCAGGCACGTCGACGGAAGGTGACAATGTCTAGCCGACCACGTCCACGTCGGTCACCGCCGAACGTGCGATGATCCGCCCGAGCGATCGCTCCTGAGGGGCGATCGTTCATCTGCTGTGTTCGTCTGCGATCAATGTCCTCCAGCTGCGGTTGCCCGGCCATGTCGAAACTGCCCTCGACAGCTCGCGAACTGAACAGGATGCCGACCAATCAGGACCTCGCTCGGCTGCAGTTCACGACGCTTCTTTACGATCTGCATTGTACCAATCCGGACAACGGCCTGGTGCGCGACAAGACGCTCGAGGATGCGCCTTCGAGCATCGCTGCGGTCGGCATGGCTCTCGCGGCGATCCCGGTGCTGGTTGAGCGCGGCATCATCATTCGCAAATTTGCGGCGAAGATCGCCCGCAGGCGGCTGAAATTTCTGTTCGAGTGTCCGCAGGGACCCGAGCCCGACGCGTCCGGCTACAAGGGTTTCTTCTATCATTTCCTCGACATCGAGACCGGCCGGCGCGTCTGGGATTGCGAACTGTCGACAATCGATTCGACATTCCTGTTTGCCGGTGCGCTGACCGTGGCTGCCTATTTCGACAGGGATGACCCGGAGGAACGGGAAATCTGCCGCCTCGCACACGCGCTCTATGAGCGCGCGGACTGGAACTGGGCCTGTAACCACGGGCCGACGCTGACCCACGGCTGGCGGCCGGAAACCGGCTTCATTCCCTATCGCTGGCGCGGCTACGACGAGGGGTTGCTACTCTATATTCTCGGGCTTGGATCCCCAACCCATCCGCTACCGCCCGAATCCTACACCGCCTACACGGAAACCTATGACTGGCGGAACATCTACGGACGCGAGCTGCTTTACTCGGGCCCGCTCTTCACCCACCAGCTCTCGCACATGTGGATCGACTTTCGGGGCATTCGGGACGCGTTCATGCGGGAACACGACAGCGACTACTTCCTCAACAGCCGTCACGCGACCTACGTCCAGCAGGAATATGCGATCCGCAACCCGTTGAATTTCAAGGGATACGGCGCCAATTGCTGGGGGTTTACGGCAAGCGACGGTCCTGGCTGGATCAAGCGCAACGTTGACGGTACGCAGCGGGAGTTTTTCGACTACATCGCGCGCGGCGCGCCGTTCGGCCCTGACGACGGCACGGTTTCGCCCTGGGTGGTGGTCGCGTCCCTGCCCTTCGCGCCCGAGATCGTCATCCCGACCATCTGGAATTGTGCCCAGATGGGCCTTGGAATGACTCGGCTCTACGGCTTCAAGCCGTCCTTCAACCAGACGTTTGCGGTGGAAGGCAGCGATACCGGCTGGTGGGTCAGTCCCTATCATTTCGGCATCGATCAGGGCCCGGTCGTGCTGATGGTCGAAAACTATCGCACGGGCCTGCTGTGGAACATCATGCGCGGCTGCCAGCCGATCGTCACCGGGCTTCGGCGGGCCGGATTTTCAGGCGGTTGGCTATGAATTGAAAGTCCTTCGAACCGGGGCTGGCGAATGTCATGGAGCAGCAGACGATCTCGTTCAGGGTGACGGCCGGGCGGTTCCTCGGCACCGTCAGGAATTTCGCCGCGTCCGAGGTCGGGTTGAAGGCAAAGCTGCTGTTCGGCGGACTGATCGCGCTGTTGTGCGGCCTTAACGGCCTCAATGTCGTGAACAATTACGTCGGTCGGAACTTCATGACGGCGATCGCCGAGCGCCAGATGAGCGAGTTCGTCCGGCAGGCCGTGTACTACGTCGCCGTCTTCGCCATCCTGACCGTCGTTGGCGTCTATGCCCGCTTCGTCGAGGAGCGGCTGGCGTTGCTTTGGCGCGAATACCTGACCCGGCGCATTGTCGATCTCTATCTGGAGGATGAAACCTACTATCGCCTCGACGTGGCCGGCAGGCTGACATATCCCGATCAGCGCATCGCCGAGGATGTGGCCGCCTTCACCGTCACCACGCTCTCCTTCGTCATCATGCTGTTCAGCAGCACCCTGACGGTCATCAGTTTTTCAGGGGTGCTGTGGTCCATCAGTCCGCTGCTGTTCGGCGTGGCCGTGCTTTATGCCGCGTGTGGTTCCTACATGACGTTCGTTCTCGGGCGACCCCTGATCGGGCTCAACTACGACCGGCTGGACAGGGAGGCGAGCTTTCGCTCCGGCCTGATCCACGTGCGCGAGAATGCCGAATCCATCATGCTTGCCCATGGCGAAGGCCGTCAGCGGCAAAGGCTGCTTTACAAGCTGGACGAACTGGTCGCCAACATCCGGGCGATCGTCAGCGTCAACCGCAATCTGGGTTTCTTCACCGGCGGCTACAACTGGATGATCCAGCTCGTCCCGGACCTGATCATCGCACCGGCCTTCATACGCGGAGAGATCGAGTTCGGCGTCGTTACCCAGTCCGGCGCGGCCTTTGCCATGCTGGTCGGCGCGTTCTCGCTGATTGTCCGGCAATTCAATTCGATCTCGAACTTCGCCGCGGTGGTCTCACGTCTGAGTTCGCTGCATGAAGAGGTCACCAGATCGCACGCGAGAGAAACGTCGATCGAACTGGTCGAGCGGGACGGCCCGGTGACCTATGCCGGCCTCACCCTCCTGTCGTCGAGCGAGGGCGAACCCGTACTTCTGAGCGACCTGTCGGTTTCCATACCGACGGCGACCCGGGTCCTGGTCACGGGGTCGAACCCCGCCCCGGGGCTCGCCTTGTTCCGGGCGATGGCGCACATCCCGACGCCGGGCTCGGGTCGGATCGAATATCCGGCCGGCCTCCGGTTTCTTCCGCAGCGTCCCTATCTGCCAGCCGGTCCGCTTCGGCAGATTCTGGTCGGTCCCGAGCAGGAGCGCACCACCACCGAACCGATCATGGCTGGCCTTTTGCACACGATCGGTCTTGAACGCCTGGTTGGCTTTGCCGGCGCGTTCGACGTCGAGCGTGACTGGGAGAAGGAACTCTCGTTGCGTGAGCAGCAGCTTCTGGCGCTGTCAGGCATTCTCCTGATGTCGCCGAGCTTCGTCGTTTTCGACCGCGCAGAGATGACCTTGGGCTCGGAGATGCTCGAAAAGGTCATGGAAATGCTCGCGGATCGATCGATCGGCTGCGTTCACATCGGCCGCCTGGAGGGGCGACGTGACGCCTACCACGCCATCATAGAGTACGACGACGATGGTCGATGGACATGGCGCGAGAACGGTCCATAACCGTCTGCAGGATGTGTTGTGGGACCGCAGGCAGGCGCGATCCCGTCCTCCACGCCAGCCGGGCGGAGGATCCCGCCTTACCGCGGGGCGACGATGCCCTGGTAATAATCGCCGTCGCCGCCAACGACACGCGGCGGACCACCTGCGGTCTGCGAACAGGCAGCCAGCGTGGTCAACGTAAGCAGCAATACGATCGTTCTCATGAAGTCGTCCCCTTCTGGCCCTCAGCCCGGCTATGTCATTGAGACAAGAACGAATCTGTAGCGGCGCCAGTACAAAAACAAGTAGTGAAATGGTGGTATAACAAAATGTCTGATCGTTGAAGATGCAAATCGTGCGACTGTGCGACGCGGTCTTTTCCGCGCGCAGCGGTTGCGTCAGCGTCCCCGTCGAAGTCTATGCCCCGTCGGTGTTTTTCTGTCAGGCCGACTGCTGCTTATGTCCCTGCTCGCGCTCCCGCCAGTAGCGCAACCTCAGTCTCGGCGCCATGAGCCAGGCGACGAAGGGCGTTATGGTGAAGCATGCAACCACCAGCACCGGGATTGAATATTTGGCATTGTCGGCAAGGATGGGGATCGACAGAACGGTCACGATACCGATCCCGAACAGGATGGCATTGATCATCAGGCCGAGCATAAGGGCGATTTGCAGGCGGACGGACATTTCGACCTCCGGGAGCTTCAAGACGGAACGCGGTCTTTAAGCGTTGTTTGCGCGACCGATTGTAGCAGAGCGTCAATCTTCGCGAAATGGTGGCGGATAGACGAGCGATATCGCCTCTTTCGCCGGCCGAAATCTGCCCTATGCTCATGGGTAAGCGATTGAAGCACATGGTCCGGCGTCGATCGCGCCTGGATGAAGGAGACCGCATGACGAGCCCATACGAAACGCTCGGCGTCAGCCGTGACGCGACCCAGAAAGATATCCAGAGTGCCTATCGCAAGCTCGCCAAGAAGCTGCATCCGGATCTCAATCCCGGTGACAAGGGCGCGGAGGATCGGTTCAAGTCTGTCTCGGCGGCCTACGCCTTGCTGAGCGACGAGGAAAAACGGGGAAAATACGATCGCGGCGAGATCGACGAGACCGGAGCCGAGGCCGCGCCAAGGCAATACTACCGTGATTACGCGGCGTCCGGAGAGGCGGCGGGACGGTATGAAAGCGCCCATGGCTTCTCGGACTTTGCCGAAGGGGATGACATCTTCTCAAGTTTCTTCTCGCGCCGCAGCGGTGGACAGCAGCGCCAGCGCGGTCGTGACGCACACTTTTCGATGGAGATCAGCTTTCTCGACGCGGCCAATGGCACCAAGACGCAGATCAACCTGCCGGGCGGCGGGCCTGCGCTCGATCTGACGATCCCGCCGGGGACGCGGGACGGCCAGACCTTGAGACTGCGCGGCAAGGGGGAAGCCGGCTTCAACGGCGCGCCGGCGGGCGATGCGTTGATCGACATCCGCGTCCGCCCTCACCCGCTGTATTCGGTGGAAGGTGACGACGTGCACTACGAGGTGCCGATCTCGCTGAGTGAGGCCGTGCTTGGTGGCAAGATTCGGGTTCCGACGATCGACGGGGCGGTCAACGTGACGATCCCGCCACATTCCAACAGCGGCAAGACGCTGCGGCTGAAGGGCAAGGGATTGCACAAGTCCGGCGGTGGCTACGGCGATGCCTATGTCAGCTTGAAGATCGTGCTGCCCGAGGCGCACGACCCGGCCCTGTCGGCTTTCGTCGAAACCTGGGAAGCGGGCAAGGCGGAAGATCCGCGCAAAGGCTTGGGAGGGCACGCATGAACGATCGCGAGTTTTGCCAACACCTCGATATCGAGGTCAAGATCCTGCGCATCTGGGTGGAGCAACGTTGGCTGATGCCGCGCGAGGCGGAAGCCGGCTGGTCTTTCGAAGCGGCGGACCTTGCCCGAGCCCGGTTGATCCAGGATCTCACCGGCCCCATGGGCGTCAACGACGAAGGCGTCGATGTTGCCATGGGGCTGCTCGACCAGATCCATGGCCTGCGTGGCCGCCTTGCCGTTCTGATGGGCGCCATCCGCGCACAGGAGCCGGATGTGCAGCGGCTCATCCTGTCGAAGGTCGACGACGATTAACCCGGCAGGAGGCCGACCGTCTCGGCAACGAACAATGTGTCGACGAATTCGGTCACATCGGTGATCCGGCGATCCCGAAACGTGAACTTGTCGATGATCTCGGTGCTTTCGCGCCTGTCTGACGGGATGAAGCGGATCGTGCCGGCGCGGTGGACGATGACGGTGTCGCCGTCGACGTGCAGGCCGACCGTGTCCATTCCGGTGATGTCCCAGTTCGCGATGAGATCCTCCAGCATGCCGCGCACGGCATTCGGCGTATCGACGGCGATCGTAATGGGCCCGAGCCGGTTTCCGACGATGCGAAAGCGACAGTCCGGCTCAAGATGCCTCAGGATGCCATCGACGTCATTGGCATTGCGGGCGGCGTAGACGCCCCGCACCACCTCTTCCAACACGGCACGGTCAGTCATGAGCAGCCTCCCCTGCTTCTATCTAGGCGAGTGTGCGTTCATTTTAGCATTATTGCAAGTATGACAATGGCGCGGCAATGGTCTGACGGCTGCCTGTGACAATTAAGATTTTCGTAAATTGCCGGCACCGGTTTTCACGCGCCTTAAAGTTGAACCGGGCGATAAGGAGGGATTGGCAACGGGCAAGGCTGGAAAGACGTGACACAGGTCGTCACAGTATCCGCGACGACAGCGGCTTATGCAGCGGAAGCGCTGAAGCCGTCCGCGCGTGTGCGCGGCGACGGTCCGACCGACGAAGCGATCACGCTGCTCTCGACCAAGCGCGCCGAGCAGCCGGCACTGACGCCGGTGTCTATCCCCAAGGCGAAGGGCGCCCTGCCCCTGTCCTTCATGCTGACGACCGCGGACGGTCGCCTGCCCGAGCGTTCCGAGGCGGAAGCCTTGCGTCGCTATCTCGAATTCATGCGGGACGGCGACGACACGCCGCAGGATGAAGACGACGAACGCCAGCAGGAAGAACCCGCCGGCGAAGAGAATGAAAGCGATGCAGCCTGAGGCAGGCGCCATCGCGATACCATGTCAGTGATGCGAGTGGCCGCCGGTGGCCTCCCCGCCCTTGGCCGAACCGACCGGCAGCACCGCATCGACCTTGCCGGCCTTCTCGAACTCGAGCGTAACCGGCACCGAATCGCCTTCCTTGAACGGCGTCTTGACGTCCATGAACATCAGATGCAGTCCGCCGGACTTGAGTTCGACGGTCTCGCCGGCCGGAAGCGCGACGCCGTCTTCAAGCTTGCGCATCCGCATCACGTCGTTCTCCATCTTCATTTCATGGATTTCGACGCGCGCGGCAGCCGGGCTTTCGACCGCCACCAGCCGGTCCTCGTCTGCTCCGCCATTCCTGATCGTCAGGAAACCGCCTCCGACCTTGGCACCGGGCAGCATGGCCTTGACCGAGCCGCCGGAGATTTCGAGGTCGCCGAGTTTCGCCGAACCATTGGCAGCGTCCATATGGCCGCCATGGCCGGCATGGGGATCCGCGGCTTCCGCCATCGTCACCGTAACCGTTGGTGCCGGGCTCTTCAGGTCATGCGCATTCTGGCCATCGGCGGCAACCTCGTCCCAGAGGACCTTGCTGTCGGTGCCGCAAAGCTGCGTGGTCGGGAAGGCGAGCACGGTCTCCTTGTCGAAGCCCGAGACTTTGCCGCGAACGACGAAGGTGTCGTAGTATTCGTCGGGAAGATTGCCGCCCTTCCAGCGGATTTCCACCGGTCCAGAAGAAACCTTCTTGCCGTGATTGTCGTAGGTCTTCTTGTAGTCGCCCTTGATGATTTCGATTTCCCAGCCGGCCTTCGGCTGTGGCTGGGCGAAGACGAAGCCTTCCGGCAGCCTGATCTGCACTTCCGTCGTCGGCTTGCCGTCGCAGCCATGCGGCACCTGCAGCACCGCCTTGAAGGTGGTTTCCACCGGCGCCGTGTCGGTTTCAAACGTGGCGTGCGCGTGGGCGAAGCCGGTTGCTGCAAGGCTGATGCCGAGCGAAAGGGACGCGATTCGGGTCTTGGTCATGTCGTCATCTCCGGACCACGCGTCCGGGCGCTGCCCGGTTCCGGTGGTCATACCGCCTGAGGCGGTGCATTGGTGTGAATTGCGAAAGCGGGAGGTTACGAACGAGACGGTGGTCCGCGCGACGGCGGCAGCAGGCGCAAGGGCTGATGAACAATCCCGCCCTCGAGGCGAGCGGTCGAAATCAGCCAGATGCCGTTGTCGGCGCGCACACTTTCCGCAGGCGGTGCCGGCAGGAGAACGGCGCCTGAAAGACGACAGGCCTCGCAGACCGGGGCCATCGACTGGCTCTTACCGCCCTCATGGTCGACGCCGCCCATTCCGAAGCAGATTTCGGCAACGGTGCCGTCGGGCAATTGGTAGGCGGCGATCTCGGCCGGCGAGAGCGTCTTGGCCGTGAGCGGCTTGTGTGCAACGGCGAGGAACGCGAGCGCGAACACGGCGATCAGCCGTACCGCAATCCCGATTTTCCCGTTCCGCCTTGCCATTGTTATCCCCGATCTCGACCCTGGGTTATCCCCTGGCGATGAAGAATGCAAAGACAGAATTGCGGGCGGGAGACGGCTGCGTCTTTTGGTCATGCGACAAAAATGTGTTTCACCGCGACACCGCCCTCTTGCCAAGCTCCCGGCTTCGCCGTTATCTGGAGACGATCTTGTTGGGAGAAGCCGGCTCAAACCGGTGCCGAAGGAGCAACCGCCCCGGAAACTCTCAGGCCAAAGGACCAGCAAGGTGCCGGTAGGACTCTGGAGAGAAGCGTTTTTGCGCTCGCCGAAGGGATAACAATCTCAGGCAAAGGGACAGAGGGGGCTCGAATCGACGGCGATTGACGCCGGAAGTGTGAGCCGGCGCGGGAGCGCCAGACCTGGAGGCCGGATTTGGAAGACAATTCCCATTTGAAACAGACGCCGCTGCATGCGCTGCACCTTTCCCTGGGTGCCCGCATGGTTCCCTTTGCCGGCTACGACATGCCGGTGCAGTATCCTGACGGCGTGATGAAGGAGCACCAGCACACCCGTGTTGCCGCCGGTCTCTTCGACGTCTCGCACATGGGACAGGTCATCGTCCGGCCGAAGTCCGGAAAGGTCGAAGACGCAGCCCTGGCGCTTGAAAAGCTGGTGCCGGTCGATGTGCTCGGCCTTGGCGAGGGTCGGCAGCGCTATGCAATCTTCACCAATGCCGAAGGCGGCATCCTTGACGATCTGATGATTGCCAACCGTGGCGATCACCTGTTCCTCGTCGTCAACGCCGCCTGCAAGGACCAGGATTTCGAGCATCTTAAGAGCGGACTCGCCGACACCTGCGACGTCACTATGCTCGACGACCGCGCGCTGATCGCGCTGCAGGGCCCGCATGCCGAAGCTGTCCTCGGCGAACTCTGGGCGGATGTGTCCGGCATGCGCTTCATGGATGTCGCCGAAGCGGACCTGCACGACGTCACCTGCATCATTTCGCGCTCGGGCTATACCGGTGAGGATGGTTTCGAGATTTCCATTCCCGCCGCCTCCGCCGTCGATGTGACGCAGCGGCTGCTGGAACATCCCGATGTCAAGCCGATCGGTCTCGGCGCGCGTGATTCGCTGCGTCTTGAAGCCGGCCTTTGTCTCTATGGCAACGATATCGACACAACGACGACGCCGGTCGAGGGCGCGATCGAATGGGCGATGCAGAAGGCCCGGCGGGCCGGCGGTGCCCGTGAGGGCGGTTTCCCCGGTGCCGATCGCATTCTCGCTCAGTTCGCCGATGGCGCGTCGCGCCGCCGCGTCGGCCTGAAGCCTGAAGGACGCGCGCCGGTTCGTGGTGGCGCCAACCTCTTTGCCGATGCCGAGGGCAAGACGCCGGTCGGACAGGTGACCTCCGGCGGCTTCGGCCCTTCGGTCGATGGGCCTGTCGCGATGGGCTACGTCGATGCCGGCCACACCGACGTCGGTACCACCCTCTTTGCGGAAGTGCGCGGCAAGTACCTGCCCCTGGCGGTCGCCGCCCTTCCCTTCGTCAAACAAACCTACAAACGCTGATCAGGAGAGAGCGATAATGTTGAAGTTCACCGACGAACACGAGTGGCTGAAGGTCGAAGCTGGCGTTGCAACGGTCGGCATTACCGAACACGCGGCCGGCCAGCTCGGCGACCTCGTCTTCGTGGAGCTGCCGGAAACTGGCTCCACCTTCGCCAAGGGCGATACGGCTGCAACGGTTGAATCCGTCAAGGCGGCCTCCGACGTCTATTGTCCACTTGACGGCGAAATCGTCGAAGTCAACCAGGCGATCGTCGACGACCCGTCGCTGGTCAACAGCGACCCGCAGGGCGCTGCCTGGTTCTTCAAGCTCAAGCTCGCCGATCCGAACGCAGCCGACGCCCTTCTCGACGAAGCGGCCTACAAGGAGCTCGTCGCCTGATGAGCATGCCCAAGGATTTCACCTTTACCGACTACAAGCCGTATGACTTCGCCAACCGGCGTCATATCGGCCCGT
>NZ_DASYGZ010000051.1:0-2439 GCF_035999135.1 Ensifer sp. | reverse complement strand
GTCGTCGGAGGCCTCCATGCCAGGCTCTAATTCGCGACTTGTTGCCTACAGCCAAGTCGTCCTCTTTTTCGGTGCGTTTCTGCTCTTCTGGGAATACGGCGTCCGATATTTCGAAGTCAAAAGCTACATCCTGCCGCCCCTGTCCGCGATCGTCGTCGCCGTGTGGGAAGCACGAACCGAAGTGTTCGAGCACTCGATGTATACCCTTGCTGAAGTGCTGATCGGTTTTGGCGCCGCAGTCGTCATCGGCGTCATGCTCGGAATGGTCGTCTATGTCTCGCCCTTTGCCCAGCGCACCATCTATCCGCTGGTCACCGCCTTGCAGACGACGCCGAAGAGCGCGCTCGCACCGCTGATGATCGTCTGGTTCGGCTACGGCTTCATCTCCAAGGTGGCGATGGCGTTCCTGTTCGCCTTCTTCCCGATCGTCGTCGCGACGCTTGGCGGCTTTGCCGGCACCGCGAAGAACCTCGAGGAACATTTCCGGGCGCTCAACGCTGGCCCGTGGCGCACCTTTACGACGCTCCGGCTGCCGAGCGCGCTGCCGAGCTTCATCGACGGTTGTCGCGTCGCCATGCCGCTGGCGATGATCGGCGCGATCATCGGCGAGCTGGTCGGCTCCGAACGGGGCCTTGGCAACCTGATCATGATGGCGACGGCATCGTCGCGCACCGATCTCGTCTTCGGCTGCATCATCGTGATCACGCTGATTTCGCTCGCCCTTTACGCCCTGATCGAGTTTGCGGCCAAGGCCGTCTGGTGGCGGGGTATCCAGGTATGAATATGTCGGTTCGGGAGGAAAAGATGGCGTCTGTAGCCACGGCCGGAGTGCACCAAAGCCAAGAGGGCGCACGCCCTGCGACGGAGGCAGTCGCCAATCACATCGAGGCAAAGGGGCTGAACAAGACCTTCGGTCAGTTCAAGGCGCTTGAGGACATCGATTTCGGCATCAGGCCGCAGGAGTTCGTCTCGGTCCTGGGTCCAAGTGGCTGCGGCAAGAGCACGCTTCTGCGCATCGTTGCCGGTCTCATTCCCTATGAGACGGGCGCGGCCACCATCAAGGGCGAGAAGATCCGCTCGCCGCGGCCGGATGTCGGCGTGGTGTTCCAGACCAACAACATGCTGCCCTGGCTGACCGTCCGGGGCAACGTCGAGCTCGGCGCGCGCATCCGCAACATGCCCGCGGACGCCCGCAAGGTGGCGGTCGACAAGGTGCTCGACGTCCTGTCGCTGACCAAGTTCGCCGATGCCCACCCGCATCAGCTGTCGGGCGGCATGCGCCAGCGCGCATCGATCGGCCAGGCCCTGGTGCTCGATCCGCCGATCCTGTTGATGGACGAGCCTTTCGGTGCGCTCGACGCACTCACCCGCGACAAGCTCAATGTCGAGCTGCTTCGCATCTGGCAGGAGCACAGAAAGACCGTGATGCTGATCACCCACAGCATCGCCGAGGCGGTCTTCCTGTCAGATCGCGTCCTCGTCATGGCGGACCGCCCCGGCAAGATCATCGAGGAAGTGACGATCGACCTGCCGCGCCCGCGCGACGCTGCGACGACCCGCGCGCTGCCGAAATTCGGCGAGTATGTCGCCTATCTCGGCAAGGTCATGGGTGTCGCCAACTGACCAGAGCGTACCGCTCGGCAGTGATAGCGTCCCATGCGCACGCCAGGACATCGGCCCGCGCCTGCGACGAGGCGCGGGGTCAACATTCTCATGCGATCGGAATTCTTATGCAGCGTCTTACACTTGAAATAGCAAACGCGATCATCGCCGGCGCGTTCAGTCGGGCAAAGGAAGCGGGCCTGAAGCCTTTGTCCGTCGCCGTGCTCGATGCCGGCGGCCACCTGATCGCCTTCCAGAAGCAGGACGGCTCCTCGATGCTTCGCTTCGAGATCGCCTCCGGCAAGGCCTATGGCGCGCTTGCCGTCGGCATGGGGTCGCGCTGGCTCAACACGACCGCGATCGAGCGGCCGCATTTCATCGAGGGCCTCTCGGCCGTGTCCGGCGGCCGGATCGTGCCGGTTCCAGGCGGTGTCCTGGTGCGCTCGAAGGACGGCGAGCTGCTCGGTGCCGTCGGCATAACCGGCGACACGTCGGACAATGACGAGATCTGTGCAGTCGCGGGCATCGAGGCCCTGGGCCTCACCGCCCAGGCCTGATGCAGGGTGACGTGAGACAGCCGAGCGGCGTCATCGACGTCGTTCGGCCGCCTCTTGCCTTGCTTCGTCTCAGATGCTCTTGCGCGTGACGAAGCGCGTTTCGAGATAGGCCTCGATCGCCTCCGAACCACCCTCGGTGCCGTAGCCGGAATCCTTGATGCCGCCGAAGGGCACCTCCGGCAGCGCCAGGCCCAGGTGGTTGATCGAGATCATGCCGCTTTCGACTTCGCTTGAAAGGCGGTGCGCGCTTCTTTCCGATCCGGTGAAGGCATAGGCTGCA
>NZ_DASYGZ010000046.1:0-117437 GCF_035999135.1 Ensifer sp. | reverse complement strand
TGATCGGCGAAATCTTCCATGTCACTGCTTGCCCATGCGCATCTTTCTGGTGGAGGACACGAGGGATGTCGGGGAGGCAATCAGCCGGCGACTGGAAAAGGTCGGGCACACCGTCGATTGGCAAACGGACGGGCAAGCCGCAGCCGACATACTCGAATTTACAGACTATGATCTCGTGATCCTCGACGTGATGTTGCCGGGGCTCGACGGGTTCGAGATCCTGCGTCATCTGCGCGCCCGGAAAAAGACGACGCCGGTCCTGGTGCTGACGGCGCGCTCGGAGATCGAAGACCGCGTCGGCGCGCTCGATCTCGGCGCAGACGACTATCTGGTCAAGCCGTTCGATTTCCGCGAACTCGAAGCGCGCACGCGTGTGCTCCTACGTCGCAGTCAGGGCGAACCTACCAACCTCATTCGCTGCGGCGATCTCGTTCTCGACCGCAACAGCCGCTCGGTGCGCGTCGGCAACCGCGAGGTCCAGTTGAAGCGCCGCGAAATCACGCTTCTGGAAGTTCTCGCAGCGCGCCCGGGACGGGTTTTCGGCAAGGACGAACTGCTCGACCGACTGTTCGGCTTCGACGAAGGCGCGAATCAGAACGCGGTCGAACTCTATGTCGGACGGCTCCGCAAGAAGATCGAGGGGTCGTCGGTGCGCATCGTCACCATCCGCGGCCTCGGCTATCAACTGGTGGCTGATGATGCGACGTGAGACATCACTTTTCTCGCGCCTCGTCT
The DNA here is from genome assembly GCF_035999135.1 of Ensifer sp. Classification (GTDB taxonomy): domain Bacteria; phylum Pseudomonadota; class Alphaproteobacteria; order Rhizobiales; family Rhizobiaceae; genus Ensifer. The sequence goes on along the minus strand of NZ_DASYGZ010000046.1, from coordinate 116,702 downwards.
TGCGCGTGGCGCTGGTGCTGTGCGGCGGCGCAGCGTTGCTGGCGACGGCGGCCTGGTACTATGCGCGTGCCGCCGCCGACGATGCCTATGACCGGCTGCTGCTCGGCTCGGCCATCCAGATCACCGCCAACATGACCGTGGACGCCGGCAATCTCGCCGTGACCCTGCCGTCCTCTGCCTTCGAACTGCTCGGGCTCGCCGAGCGCGACCGCATCTTCTACCGGGTGGTCGGGCCCGATGGCAGCACGCTCACCGGTTATGACGATCTCGATGCCGGCGTCGACCTTTCATCCGCCCGGTCGGCGCCTGTGTTTCGGTCGGCGGACTATCGCGACGTGCCGGTGCGCCTGGTCATCGTGTCACGGGCGCTGTCGGACCCGTCCTTCTCCGGTTGGGCCTATGTGGTGATGGCGCAGACGACCGAGGCGCGCCGGGCGCTTGCAGGCGAGCTGACGACACGCGCCATGGTGCTTGTCGGCATCATGAGCCTGCTGGCGCTGGCCGGCACTGTGCTTGCGATCCGCTATTCGCTGCTGCCCGTCGGCAGGCTCGCCTCCACACTCAACGCCCGCGACCCGCAGGATCTGACGCCTGTCGATGTCGACATGCCGCGCGAGCTGAAACCCTTCGTCGGCTCAATCAACCATTTCATGGGCCGCCTCGAGGAACGCGTGTCGCTGCTGCAGCGCTTCATTGCCGATGCCGCCCATCAGATCCGCACACCGTTGACCGCCCTGACGGCGCAGGTCGACATGCTCGATGACGACGATCTCGACGCGGATCGCAAACGGCGTCTCGGGCGCGTGCGCGACCGCGTCCGCCAGCTCGCCCGGCTCACCAACCAGCTGCTCAACCACGCGATGGTCATCCACCGCTCCGACTCGGTGCGGTTCAAGCCGGTCGATCTTGGCGACATCGCCCGCCGTGCGTTTCGCGCGACGGTGCCCGTGACCGTTGATCCCGATGTGGTCGTTTCCTTCGAAGGCTGTGCGATACCGGTGATGGTGTTTGGTGACGCCGTCAGCCTGCGCGAGGCGATCGCCAACATCATCGACAATGCGCTCCAGCATGGAACCGTGCAGCGGCTCGCCGTGCGCGTTGCACTTGAGGAAGGCCGGGTGGCGGTCGAGGTCGCCGACGATGGCCCCGGCATTCCCTCGGGCGAATGGCCTGTTGTCACGGCGCGTTTCGTCACCTCCAAGACAGGCGAGGGGAGCATGGGGCTCGGTTTTGCAATCGCGGCGGAAGTGGCTGCGGCCCATCGCGGCATGATCCGGTTTCGCGAAAAGGGCGCGCATGACTTCGCCGTCATTCTCGAAATCCCGGTCTATCAGGAGGCCGAACGATGATCTGGTCGAAACTCGCGCCTCTGGTTTTTTGCGCCGTCATTGCCTGTGTCGCGCCGGCCGGTGCGGTCGAGGGGACACGCGCGTTCTTTCCGGCGCTCGAGGCGGAGCGCGGCCGGTTGGTCATCAACGGCGCGACCGATATCGAGGCGATGGAGCCGCTGATCCGCGATTTCCAGGAGACGGCGCGGGATGTGGCGATCGACTACACCGACTATGTGACCAACGACCTTTACCGCGACGCCGACATCGCCTGTCGCCTGCGTCAATCGTTCGGCGAGATCCTGCTCTCGTCCTCGGTCGACCAGCTGGTCAAGCTTGCCAATGACGGCTGCGCGCTTTCCCATGTCTCGCCGGAAACCGGTGACGTGCCGGATTGGGCGAACTGGCGCGACGAGGTCTTCGGCTTCACCTTCGAGCCCTCGGTCATGGTCTATCACAGGGACTTCGTGCCGCCCGAGGACGTGCCACACACCCATGGCGAGCTGACAGACCTGCTGCGCTTCAAGCCGGACTATTACCGCGGCCGCATCGGCACCTACGATCTCCGGCAATCCGGCATCGGCTACCTGCTCGCCTTCCTCGATGCGCAGCAGGCCTCGACCACCTATGGCCGCCTGCTGGAAAGCCTCAGCCGCGCCGAGGCCGTGCTGCGCTGCTGCAACAATGCGGTGTTGTCCGAACTCGACAGCGGCAATGTCTTCATCGGCTACAACATCCTCGGTTCCTACGCCTATGCCGCCTCGCGCCGCAACGACAAGCTCAGGATTGTGTTGCCGCGCGACTACACACTGATCCTCAGCCGTGGCGCGCTGATCCCGATGGGCGCAAAACGCCGGGATCTCGCCGGCCGCTTTCTCGATTATCTGCTGTCGGCGAGGGGGCAGGAGGTGGCACGGGCGAAAGCCTTCTTCTTTTCGCGCGATGGCGCCGTGCCTGCCGAGGTGGACGGGCCGGCCAAGCTGGTCGAATCCGGCATCGGCCGGCCGATCCGCATTGGCCCGGCGCTGCTCGCCGCGCAGGACCGGCTGCAGCGCTCCCGCTTCATCGACGACTGGACCAATCTCATCGTCAACACGCCGGTGAGGCTCCGGCCCAACTGACGTCACCGGCGCCTGCCCAGGCGGCAAGCGCCGGACGCGTCCTCACTGCGAGCGCGGCCCGCCGCTCCAGGCGCAGAGCATGCGGTCGAGCGACAGCTTGCCGGGGCCGAAGGCCATAATGCCGAGTGCCATCGCGGCCCAGGTGATGTGGATCGGCCAGCCGTCCGGCACGGTCAATTGCACGACCATGGTCATCACCAGCAGTCCTAGGGCGGCAAAGCGTGTGGCGAGGCCGAACACCAGGAGGATCGGCAGCAGGACCTCGGCCGAGCCGGCGGCAAAGGCCATGATCCCGGGCGCGGGATAGGGATAGGGGCCACCGGGCAGATGCAGCTTGAACTCCGAACTGAAAAGCAGCACGGCGACGTCGTTCAATTGCAGGAAGCCGTCCCACTTGCTCATGCCGGACCGGAAGAACGGTACGGCGAGGCCGAAACGCAGGACGAACTGGGCGAGCCAGAGCGGTGCAAGCGCGCCAACGGCCCGGTTGGCCCGGCGTGTCCAGTGCGACAGGTCTGTGGAATTGACGCTTTCTTGGGAGCTGGATGCGGACATCATGGTTTATCCTCCGTGATGGATGGCGGTGAAGGCGCCGGCGTCAAGCGCGGTCGCGATGACGGCGGCAAGGTCAAGCGTCGGGTCGGCGGCTGCAGCTGCCGTCGCCGCCATTGCCAGCGGCGCGCCAGCCAGGAGCTGTGACAGGAGAACGTCGGCTCCCGGCGAGAGCTGGCGGACGGTCACGTCCAATTGGGGGCGGGCGATCAGCGCGCTTTCGGGTGCCGATGTCTCGATGGGTCCGACAGGACCGCTCGCCCGGTTGACGGCAAAGATCGTTGCGGCGGGATAGGCGGAACGCACAATTCTGGCGGCCGGGTGACACTCGAAGACGGCGTCGCCGAGCCGCTCCGGCGGCACGGACGCGAGAGCATCGGGTGCCAGCGCCGGCGCGTCGGCCGCGTGATAGGCGTCGAGCCAGGCGCGCTCGATCCGGGCCACGTCGGCAAGCCAGGGCATGGACTGCGCATAGTCGTAGCGGGCGATGAAATCCGGAAAGTCCCGACCGTACTCGAACAAAAGCGGTGAGGTCGGCGGTGTTTCCCTGACGTGAAAACGCGCCATGGCCCGAAAGAATGTCTCGCCGGTGATGCGCATCGTTGCCGGAAAGGTCGCCGCCAGCGCCTCGATCAGGCTGACGGTGACATTGTTGCGGTAGACATTGAAGCGCTTGACGGCCGCCTTGCCGTTCGGACCGGAAACAAGTGAAGGCGTCCGGCGTTCCGGATCGAGAAGCGACGGCACGAAGCCCGCGGCATAACTGCCGGAGATGTCGATCGGCGCGGCGGGCATTTCGCTAGGCGCGTGCACGGATCTTCTCCTGCGGTGTTGCTGGCGCATGACGATCGAGGATCGCCTGAGCGGCCGTCGCCTCGCGCTTCAGCACCGGCCAGTCGGGAATGGCGCTGTCCCATTCAATCAGTGTCGGGATCGGGCCCGCACGTGCAATGACCAGCTCATAGAGCTTCCACACGGCATCGGCGACGGGCCCGTCATGGCTGTCGATCAGGAGCAGTTCGCCCTCGTCGTCCTGCTGTTCCGCATGGCCTGCAAGGTGGATCTCGCCGACATCGGCCAGAGGAAAGTCGCTGAGATAGGCGAGCGCCGAGTAGCCCTGATTGGTGGCGGAAACGAAGACGTTGTTGACGTCGAGAAGCAGCCCGCAGCCGGTGCGCTTGACCAATTCGCGGATGAACGCCGTTTCGCTCATGGTCGAAGAGGGGAACGCGACGTAGGTCGAAGGGTTTTCGAGTAGCAGCCGGCGGCCGATCGTGTCCTGGACCTCGTCGATGTGGCCGGCGACACGGGCGACCGTCGCCTCGGTGTAGGGCAGCGGCAGGAGGTCGTTGTAGAAGGTGGTTTCATGGGTCGACCAGGCGAGATGCTCGGAGACAAGCGCCGGTTCGTAGCGTTCGACCAGGCCTTTGAACCGGGCGAGATGGCTCTTGTCGAGCGGCTGGGGTCCGCCGATCGACATGCAGACGCCATGCAGCGAGACCGGAAAATCCTCGCGGATCCGGGCAAGGGCTGCGTGCGGCATGCCGCCGGCGCCCATGTAGTTTTCCGCATGCACCTCGAAGAACCCGCCGGGTGCGTCGTCGGCGAGGATGGCCGGCAGGTGCTGGTGCTTGAAGCTGGTACCGGCCAGTCCGGCGATTTCGTGTTTCGGCAGGCGAGGGTTCGCCATGGCGAGCCGGTTGTCATGTCCAGTTAAAATGCTCATCGCCAATCCCGTTCCATTCGTGTGTCCGGTGACGGGCCGGAGTATCTCTGGTCCCGCCACCGCCCGCAGGTGTGAAGGCGGAACGAGAGGTCTTTGCCCGACGTCGGTTCCGCACTATTGCCGGTTAGGACGGCATGTCGCGGGTGAGCGGCTCGGGCGAGCCCATGCGGCCGTCGGGCAGCTTCATCGTCGTGCAGGTGCCGCCGTCGACGAATTTCCAGGCGTTGCCCTGATAGTCGACGGTGGACGTGGCCTGGCACGTCGTGCCTGGGCCGGCCGCGCAATCGTTGTGGCCCTTGAGAGCGACGCCGAAGCATTTTTCCTTGCCCGCATCCATCGCGGTCTTGACCTGCGCTTCGGTGAGCGGGCCTGCAACGGCGAGCGACGACAGGGCGGCAGCCACCGCGCTTGCCAGCATTGCGCTGCTGATCGTGGACTTCATGGACATCATTCTATCTCCGTGTTGAACTGTTCCCGTGCGTCCCGTCTTGGGCGCACATCGGGTCTTTCGTCACTGAGACGGCAAGCGTTACATAACGTTGGCAACACGCTTTCGTGATGAACACGCGAGCGGTCACGACCATGCCGGCGGGCTGACAGCGGCCGCGAATTTTGGGATGAGCGGTGTAACAAACGCCTTCGAATCGGCGAATGAGGAGGAAAGGCGCGGGTGAGCGGCGCGGACGACGAACATCTCGCAGGTCTTCTCGCGCGGGCGATCGCCGGTGACGAGAAGGCCTATGGCGATTTCCTGCGTGATGCAGCCCTGATGATCCGCGGCTGGGCGCGGCGCTGGACAGTCGGCGGCGGCGTCGACGCGGAAGACATCGTGCAGGAGGCCTTGCTGGCGGTGCACGTCAAGCGCCACACCTGGCGGCACGATGCGCCCGTCGCCCCTTGGCTCCATGCGATCGCCAGGCACAAGTATGTCGACGCGGTCAGACGGCAGGCGCGCCGCCCGACGGTCGGCATCGAAGAGTTCGAAGAGACGCTCGCAAGCGCCGAGACCGAAACGGTCCGCGATTGGGAGATTGGCCGGGCGCTGGAAGGGCTGGCGCCTGGGCAACGATCGGTCGTCAACGCCATCTCGATCGACGGCTGCTCGGTGGCCGAGACGGCAAAGAGACTGGATATGAACGAGACGGCAGTCCGCGTGGCGCTTCACCGCGGTCTTGCGGCAATCGCACGCCGGTTTGGACGAGACTGAAGATGGATACAAACGATCTGATCAAGGCACTTGCTGCAGACAACCGGCGACCCGGATTGTCGATGAATGCGGCCTGGAAGGGCGCAGCGGCCGGGGCGATCCTGCTTGCCGGTGCTGTCTTCTTCGCGATGCTCGGGCCGCGGCCTGACTTCGCGACGGCGGTCGAGACCGTGCGTTTCCTGTTCAAGTTCGTGGTCACCATCGCTCTGGCTCTGACCGCATTTGCCGCCATGCGCGTCGCCTCCTGGCCAGAGGGCGAGCTGCGCCGGTTGCTGCCCTATCTCTGCATAGCGCCTTTGCTGGTGCTTGCCGGCGTCATTCTGGAGTTGATTGTTCTGCCGTCCGGGACGTGGGAGGCCAGACTGATCGGGACAAACAGCGTGCTTTGCCTCACCTTCATCCCGCTGATCGGTCTTTCGCCGCTTGGGCTCTTCCTGCTGGCGCTGCGCCACGGCGCGCCATCGCGGCCCGCATTGTCCGGCGCGCTCGCGGGTCTTGCCGCCGGCGGCATCGCTGCGACCTTCTATGCGGCGCATTGCCCCGACGATTCACCGCTGTTTATCGCGACCTGGTACACGATTGCGATACTCGGCCTGTCGCTCATCGGTTCCGTCGCTGGCCGATGGGTGGCCCGCTGGTAGAACCAAGGGCGAGTCTGCCGGCCAAAACGGCGTGAAAAACAAAAAAGGCCGGCGATGCCGACCTTTTCCCGTTCGCTGCGTCACGCTGCCAGTACATCCGTGGTCAGGGTTTCGCGCGAGCCGTGCCCGGAGCCTTCGGTTATCCCTTTGGCTCCACGGGCAATCCGTTGATGTCTATGTGTGGTGTCGCGTGGCGGGTTTCAAGGCCCGTCTCCCAAATCCTGCCGACCTTGCCCGGATTTCAGCAATGAATGCTGACGCCATGTTGGTGGAGCAGGCCGACGAGGTGTTCGTCCGGCAATTCGTCGGTGACCAGCGCATCGATGTCGGCGAGAGAGGCAAGGCGCACGAGGGCGCGCCGGCCGAACTTGCTGCTGTCAACCGCGAGGATCACCCGTTCGGCCTGCTGCATGGCGGCCGAGACGGCTGCGACTTCGGCATGGTCGTCGTCACCGACGTCGCCATCCTGGTCGATGCCGCTGACGGAAATGATGGCGACGTCGAACTTGAACTTGCGGATATAGTCGGCGGTCTCCTCGCGGAACACGCCGCCATCCACCTGCCGCACGAAGCCACCTGGCACGGCAACGGCGAAATTGCTGCTTTCGCTGAGCGTGGTTGCGACACGCAGGCTATAGGTGACGACGCGCAGATCGCGGCGCTTCAACAGTCCGCGGGCGACGGCCTCGCAGGTCGTGCCGGTGTCGATGAAGACGGCAGCGCCATCGGCAACGAGGTCGGCCGTCAGTTGGCCGATGCGTTCTTTCATCGCGGCGTTGTCGACGCGCCGCTGCCGGTAGATGTTGGGGTCCACCGGACTTGCGATCGTCGCTCCGCCATGCAGGCGGCGCACCTTGCCGTCCTGCTCGAGCGCCATGATGTCGCGGCGCGCCGTCTGCGTCGTCACGCCGAAGAGCTCGGTGATCTCTTCGATCGAGATATAGTGGTTCTTTTCGAGATGGCTGAGCAGCTGTGCCTGTCGGCGCGTCTTCTTGTCACCACCTTCAATTTCCCGGTCGTTCATCACCCTCATCCCGCTCCCCAGCGCACGCCTTGGTATCATAGGGCCCGCGCCGATCTCCAAGAAAATCGCCAGAGCCACTGACGCCGCGAGTATTTTTTCGGCGCCCGACAAAATGTTGTAAAACTGACATTTGACTCGCTTAATGTCTGTAATCGTACATTTTATCGAACTCTTCCGCCCATCAACACCATCGCGATGAAGGTCTTGTGACGGAGTGTGTTCGCATCGCGACATTGGAGCAACATCATGAGACTACGTGGACACAGCTTCCGCGGGGTGCGGACATTTGCGCGCCTCACGCAACCGCTTCGGCTGGCAACGGCGATCCTTCTCTGCGGCACGAGCCTGACGCTTTCGGCAGCCGAGGCGCGGGCTGCCGACGACAGCATGAAGATCCTGACGCTCAACACCTGGCTCGACCGGTTCAAGGCCAATCCGAGCGTGATGTCGGACTTCTTCATCAAGGGGAACTACGACATCCTGACCTTCCAGGAGTTCCGCGCCAATAGCACCTACGCCCGTGACATCCCGGGCATCCTGAAGAATGCGGGCCTTGGAACCTACTTGACGCGCCAGGACAGCGATACCGGGGTGTTTTCGCGCCTGCCCGGCACCTTCGGCGCCAGCACGCTCGGCGACACCGTGACCTACACGGTGGTCGATCCGACGGTCAGCAAGCCGCAGGTGGTCGTCGGCACCACCCACCTCAACTATTACGACCCGCCGACGACCCGCATCAGCGAGGCCAAAGGCATCAATCAGTGGGCGAAATCCGAGACTCGGCCGATCATCCTCACCGGCGACTTCAATGCCGGTGACGTCTCCGAGCGTGGGCTGCATTCGGTCAGCCAGCAGGAACTGCTGCTGAAGACCTACGTCAAGAGCCCGAGCAACAGCTTCTACATGAGCCTCTTGCGCGACTACGCCAAGGACCAGCAGAAGCTCGATGCCTATATCGCCGAGTGGAAGGGCAAGAGTTCAGCTGCGATCAACGCTTCGACGGTGCCCTCGGGCCTCTTTGCCGACGAGATGTATCCGGTTGCCGGCAACCTGCCGCAAACGATGAACATCCTGAAGAAGCAGTTCCAGCTCTTGCAGCTTCCGAACGAGCGCGAGCAGTTTTCGCCCCATGCCTTGAACGACGGCAGCGTCACCTGGCCGTCGCACGGCGAAGACGCAACCAATACCTGGGCAAGCTGGCACCGGGTCAAGATCGATCATTTCCTGGCGTCCCGCCCCTTCGGCAAGTGGTGGTCGCTAAATGACGATCCGAAGGATCCATATTCCGGTGTCATCACCGACGCCAGCTACGTGACCAACCCGGACGGATCGAAGACGCCGCTTTCGGACCACGAGCCGGTGGCGCACACGGTGCGCTGGGTCGGCCCGGTGCTGCAGAGCTACACCGATCCTGCGACGTCTGCGGCCAAGACCCGGATCGTCTGGGGCGACGATGCCTCGACATTTGCCGAGAAGGGCGGGGTGTTCAACCTCAGCCGCAACAACATGCGCAACGACGTCTATCTCGGCCAGATCTCCGACGAGAACGGCCTGCCGATCCTTGCCGGTCTTACGGATCAGGAAAAGAAGACGCTGCTTGACTGCAAGAGCAGCGACCCGCGCTTCCAGCAGGCGATACGCGATTACTGCATCGACGATCACTCCTTCATCGGCGAGACGCTGGTGACCGACAACGGCACCGTGGTCGTCGAGGAGGACGCGGCCCTTGGCAATGCTGCCGCGAAGCTCAGGCTCGATGGCGGCGCTCTCAGGATCGCCGGCCGTGACATGCATCAGATCAACCGCGACATCGTGCTCGAGACGGGCGGCGGTTCGCTCGACGTGGCCGATGCGGCAAACGTCGTCGCCGTCAACAAGGCGATCAGCGGCAACGGCGGGCTGACGAAGCTCGGTGCCGGCGCGCTCGTGCTCAACGGCGAGAACACCTATACCGGCGCGACCGCGGTCAAATCCGGTCTGCTCTCTGTCCAGGGCTCGATCGCCTCGTCCTCGGGCCTGACCGTCGAAAAGGGCGGCGCGATCGGTGGCATCGGCAAGTTCGGCAGTGTGACGGTTGCCGACGGCGGCGTGATTGCGCCCGGCAATTCGATCGGCACGCTCAACGTCGCCGGCGACATCACCTTCGCCAAGGGCTCGACCTATCAGGTCGAGGCCAATGCCAAGGGCGAGAGCGACAAGATCGTCGCGTCAGGCAAGGCAACGCTCAACGGCGGCTCGGTTCTTGCGCTTGCAGCCAACGGCAGCTACGCGCCGCAGACCCGCTACATGATCCTGACGGCCACAGGCGGCGTGACCGGAACCTTTGCCGACGTCGCATCGAGCCTGGTCTTCCTCGACCCGACGCTCGGCTACGACGCCAACAGCGTGACCCTGACGCTCAGCCGAAACGATATCCGCTTTGCGGATGTCGCAACGACCGCCAACCAGCGGGCGGCGGCAACCGGCGCTGAAAGCCTCGGCTTCTCCAATGCCGCCTATACGGCGCTCACCAATCTCGACCGCAGCCAGGCAAGCTTTGCCTTCGACCAGCTTTCGGGCGAAATCCACGCCTCGACCAAGGGCATGCTCATCCAGGATGGTCTGCTCCTGAACGCTGCGGTGACGAACCGCATTCGCGCCGCCTTCGGCGACGATAGCGGCAAGGCGGTGCCGGTGCTCGCCTATGGCGAGGGCGGCATCGAAAGCGTTAAGGCCGATACCGATCGCTTCGCCTTCTGGAGCCAGGCCTTCGGCACCTGGGGCGATACGGACGGCGATGGCAATGCGGCGGGCTTCCAGCGCAATGTCGGCGGTTTCCTTGTCGGCGGCGACGGCCTCGTCAGCGACAACTGGCGCGCCGGTCTCTTCGGCGGCTACAGCCGCTCGTCCTTCGACGTTGTCGACCGGCGCTCGTCCGGTGAGAGCGACAACTACCATGTCGGCGGCTATGCGGGCGGCGACTTCGGCGTGCTGTCGCTGACGGCGGGCGCGACGTACAGCTGGTCTCGCATCGAGACCACGCGTGGCGTTTCGTTCCCGGGTTTCGAAGACAGCCTGTCGGCGGCCTATGGTGCCCGCACCGCCCAGATCTTCGGCGAGGCGAGCTATGGCGCGAGCGCCGGCCGCTTCAACTTCGAGGGCTTCGCCAACCTCGCCTATCTCAACCTCGACACCGACGGTTTCCGCGAGAAAGGCGGGGCGGCGGCGCTCTCCGGTCGCTCTGACAACACCGACACGACGTTTACGACGATCGGCGTGCGCACCTCGACCGACGTTTCCTTCGGCGAAACGGCGGCGGTCCTGAGCGGCACCGTCGGCTGGCGCCATGCCTTTGGCGACGTCGTGCCGACCTCGACGCTCGCCTTTGCCGGCGGTCCGGGTTTTGCCGTTGGCGGCGCGCCGATTGCCCGGGATGCGGCACTTGTCGAAGCAGGCATCGACTTCAAGATCGCGCCCACGGCGACCTTCGGCGTCAACTACACCGGCCAGGTCGCCTCTGGCGTCTCCGACCACGGCGTCAACGCCAAGCTCAAGGTGAGCTTCTAAGACTTTCGAGCATCGGCGCAAACGCCCGTGCCCGATGATCGAGCGCCGCGCGTGAATTTCACGCGCGGCGTTTTCCGCTTCGTGTTCGTTTCGTCAGATCCAGACCGTGCGGCCTGCGCCGTCGCAGCCAAGCGCCCGTAAAACGTTGACGGGAATGTCGAGCATGGTCTCACCGCCCGGCGTCATCAGGAACGAGGCGGTTTGCGGTTCGCGGTAGGCGAGGATTTCGTCGCGCGAGGCTGCGGTATAGATGCCACGCAGCGCCCTCAAGCAACCGCTGTGGGTGACGACCACATGGGTCCGGTCGTGATCGAGCGTGTCCAGCCAATCCTGCAGTCGGGCGGCGACCGTCGTCCTGCTTTCGCCGCCGGGCATCGAATAGTCGAAAGGATCCGTGCTGTGCGCATGATACTGATCGGCCAGATCGCGTTCGATCTCGTCATGGGCAAGGCCCTCCCAGGCGCCATAGGACCGTTCCGCAAGAGGTGCCGCCTCCACAAAGCGATCAAACGGGATCGACCAGGTGTCGGCGAGAATCGAGGCGGTCTGGCGGGCGCGGCCCAAGGGGCTGACCCAGAAATTCAAGGTTTCCTCTTGCCCGATGCGCTCGGCAAGGCGCAAGCCGACAGCGAGCGCCTGGCGCACGCCATTGGCGGTGAGCGGTGTGTCCCTGCGGCCCTGCAGGCGGCCGGCGACGTTCCATTGGGTTTCGCCGTGGCGGATGAGGATGAGGCTCGGAAGGTTTTTCGTCATTCGGAACTCGGGAGACAGTTTGATGGGGAGATGGTGTCCGCCGGCCAGAACCGGCGGACGCTCATTTGGACTTTCAGTGGGCGAGCCACTGTGCCGACGATGGCTTGAGACCAAGTGTCGTCGCCGCCCCGGGCTCGAGCAATGCGTCGCCGGAGTGGAAGGGCGCGTCGATCAGCACCGTCGCCGCCCCGATCCGGACACCGTAGCGCACCGTTGCGCCGAGGAACTCGCGGTGCGCGATGATCCCCTCGAGCGCGACGGCGCCGGGCTCGAGGCTGCCGATCGTCGCATATTGCGGACGGAAGACGAGCTTGGCGCCGGCCGGCACTTCGGTTCCCGCCGGGATCGGGATCGAGCCGCCGCCCACCACCTCGAAGCTGCGGGACGCGCCGGAACCTGCCACCTTGCCGTCGAGAATGTTGGCGGTGCCGAGGAAGTTGGCGACAAACAGGTTGGCCGGCTTCTCGTAGAGCCCCATCGGCGTTCCCACCTGCTGGATGCTGCCCTCGTTGAAGACGGCGATGCGGTCGCAGACGGTGTTTGCCTCTTCCTGGTCGTGGGTGACGAAGATCGTCGTCAGCTGCAGCCGCTGCTGCAGCTCGCGCAGTTCACGCCGGACTTCGACGCGCATCTTGGCGTCGAGGTTGGAGAGCGGCTCGTCGAGCAACAGCACCTTGGGCTCGATGGCGATGGTGCGGGCGAGTGCGACGCGCTGCTGCTGGCCGCCCGAGAGCTGCGACGGCCGGCGGTCGGCGAGGTGCTTGAGGCCGACAAGCTCCAGCGCCGCCTTGACGCGGCGATCGACCTCGGCGCGCGGCAGGCGCCGCTCCTCGAGGCCAAAGGCGACGTTGGCGGCGACCGTCATGTGCGGCCAGAGCGCATAGGACTGGAAGACCATGCCGATGTCGCGTTTCCACGGCGGCATGTCGAGCACGTCCTGGCCGCCGATGACGACCTTGCCCTGGCGGGCATTGTTGAAGCCGGCGATTAGCCGCAGCAACGTGGTCTTGCCACAGCCGGACGGGCCGAGGAAGGCGAAGAATTCGCCCGGCTGGATCTCGAGGTTGATGTTCTTCAGCACATGCAGCGCGCCGTAGTAGAGATTGACGTCGCTGATGCTGATCGCCTTGGCGGGGCCTGCGGCGAGTGCGGCGCTGTTGATGTTCACTGTCATTGTTTCCTCCCGAATTATTTGGCCGTCCCAAGCGCCTTCTGGCGGCGCTCGATGACGTAATGGGACAGGAGCGTGCAGAGCGCGACCATGATCACGGCGATGACGCCGAGGGCTGCACCCGGACCGCGACCGGCCGGCGATTGCATGAAGACATAGAGGCCATAGGCAATCGGTGCGTCCGAATTGCTCTGGATCAGCATCAGCGTCGCCGAGAGTTCGACGGCGGCGGTCGAGAAGCTGGTGACGAAGCCGGCGAGCAGGCCGCCTGTCATCAGCGGCAGGACGATGCGGCGGATGGTCCGCTGCTTGGTCGCGCCGAGGTTTTCGGCGGCCTCTTCGAGTGATTCCGATACCTGCTGCAGGGCCGCGTAGCAGGCCCTGAGCGCATAGGGCAGGCGGCGGATGGCAAGCGCCAGAACCACCATGACCCAGAGGGTCGCAAGCGGCGTACCGTCGGGCAGCGTGATGCCGTAGAAGGTTCTGAGATAGCCGATCCCGAGCACGACGCCGGGGATGGCGAGCGCTGCTGTGGCCGCCCAGTCGAGCCAGCGGCGGCCGATGACCTTGGTGCGCAGCACCAGATAGGCGATGGCGCCGCCAATGACCACGTCGATCAGGCCGGCAAGGCTCGCATAGATCAGCGTGTTCTTGATGTAGAGCGAGCTTTCGCCGAAGACCCGACCGTAATGGGCGACGGTATAGGCGTCCGGCAGCGGGCTGAACGACCAGACGGTGGCGAAGGACAGCAGCAGGAGGCCGATATGCGGCGACAGCACCAGCAGCAGGATCAGCGCGACGACGCCATAGGCGATCACGCTTTCGCCACGGCTGAGCTTGCGACGGGAGAGACCACCGCCGCCGCGCTGCACCGTCGAATAGTCCTTGCCGCGCATGGCGACGGCCGACAGCCACATGGCGAAGATCGAGACGACGATCAGGATGACCGAGATGACGTAGCCCATCGGATCGGTCAGCCCGACCGAGGTGACGCGCAGATAGGCCTGCGGCGCCAGCATGTCCTTGACGTTGAGGAGCAGCGGCGTCGCCAGATCGTCGAAAACCTTGACGAAGACCAGCGAGGCGCCGGCGAGATAGCCGGGCATGGCAAGCGGAAAGACGATGCGGCGGAACAGGCGAAAACCGGAGGAGCCGAGGTTCTGGGCGGCCTCTTCCATCGACCGGTCGATGTTGCGCAGGCTGGTCGACAGGTTGATCAGAATGAAGGGGAAATAGTGCAGCGACTGCACGAAGATGACGCCGTTCAGTCCCTCCATGAAGGGGATGCGGATACCGAACCAATCGTTGAGAAGCAGGTTCACCGTGCCGTTGCGGCCAAAGAGAAGCTGCATCGCAACCGCGCCGACGAAGGGCGGCATGATCAGCGGCACGAAGCCGAGCGTCTGGATGATGAGCGAGCCGCGGAAATCGAAGCGGGTAGTCAGCACCGCGAGCGGCAGCGCGATGGCGCTCGCCCAGACGACCGACATGCCGGAAACATAGACCGAGTTGAAGAAGGACCGGCGGAAGAGGTCTGTGTTGAAGAAGTCGATGAAATTGACGAAGGTCAGGGCGCCGGTGCCCTTCTCGGTAAAGGCGGTATAGATCACCGTGCCGGCGGGGATGACCAGGAAGATCCCCAGGAACAGGGCGATCACCGAGACCGCCAGGATCTGGCCTGGTTTGGCCGCAAAGGGCCTGATTGGAACGGAAGCGACGAGCGCCATGGGGCAGACTCCGGAATGAGTTCGTCCAGCCCGACGCGTCGAGACGCGCCAGGGTCGGCGAAGCTATGATGTTTAGGGAGCATGACCGCCCGCTGCTTGGGCGGGCGGTCGCTGTCGCCAGTTAGTCGACGAGGTTCAGGGCTTCCTCAGCCTTGGACTTGGCGGCGGCATATTTCTCCGTCGCGAAGGCGGCCCACTTCTGTTCCAGTTCCGCCTGGCGAGCGGTCTTGTCCTCGCCACCGGTAAAGGCGTCGCGGGTTTCCTTGCTCGCTGCTTCGTCCGCGGTGATCGGCATGGCGGCGATCAGGGCCTTGGCTTCGTCGAGAAGCGCGCGGGCGGCCGGCTGTTCGTTGGCGGCGAGCGCCTTTTCGGCCGCATGGATCGCCTGGGTGGCGCCCTTGAGGTTTTCGAGCTGGAAGGAAATCAGCTGGTCGAACAGCGTGTCGACAACGTCGGTGCGCTTCTTCGAGGCGTCGCTGTCAAAGGTGATCATCGACTGGAAGCGCGGATCCTTGAAGGGGTTCGGGAAGCCCTCGGGCGCCTTGGCATAGAGGGCCGGGTTGATCGGCAGGCGACGGATCGCCGGCTCGAGCAGGACTTCCTGGCCTTTTTCCGACAGGATGTAATTGACGAAGGCCTCGGCACCCGCCTGGTTCGGGGCATTGGCAACGATGCCGATATTGGCCGGCACGACCGTCGTGACCGACGGATAGGCGAAGCTGACAGGGAAGCCGCTCGCCTGGGCCGAGAAGGCAAAGAAGTCGATGACGATGCCAATGCCGGTCTGGCCGGAGTTGACGGCATCCGGAACGCCGAAGGAGCGTTCGGTTACCTGCTGCAGGTTGCCGCCGATGCCCTTGAGCGTGCCCCAACCCTTGTCCCAGCCTTCACCCTGCAGGATCGTCTCGATCGTCAGATGCGTGGTACCGGAACGCGACGGCGCGGCGATCGCGACGTGGTCGAAGTATTCGGGCTTGGCGAGGTCACCCCACTCGGCCGGCTTCGGCACGTTGTTGGCTTCCAGATAGCGGTCATTCGACATGATGCCGTAACCCGACGCGGCAAAGCCGAAATAGAAGCCGTCCGGATCGTTGACCGGATAGGAGCCGACCTTTTCCGGCAGGCCCGTCACCGACGGCGTGAATTTTGCGAGCAGCTCCTTGCTCTTCAGGCTGTCGAAGGCGTCCGGTGCCGACGCCCAGAACAGATCGACCTGGTTGTTGACCTTGGTCTCGTCGATATACTTCACGCCCGAGCTTGTGCTCTTGTTCTGGACGTCGAGGGTGAAGCCGGGATTGGCGGCCTCGAAGCCCGCCTTGAACGGATCGGTCACGTCCTTGGAGAACGAGGTGACGATCGTCACCTTGCCGCCGTCCTGGGCATGGGCCGTCACGATGAACGCAGCCGACATCAGCATCGCTGTCGCGATGGTTTTCAACATAGGTATCTCCTCCCAATAGGCCGCCGGTTTTTGGCGGCTGACCTCTTGAGAGCAAGGCCCGTGCCAGATTGAAAAACCTGCAGAACCGGGCGTTCTCGCGCCGGTATGGGAAAGAAAGGTAACATCTTGGCCGGTGAGACGGGGTCAAAAGGGTAACATCACCCCTCGTCGCCATCGCTCCGGGCGTCGATGTCGAACTTGCGCATTTTCAGATAAAGCGTTTTGCGGGAGATGCCGAGGGTATCCGCCGTTGCGCCGACGCGGCCGTCGTTTCTGGCGAGGCTGTTGATCAGAATGGTTCGCTCCAGCCGGTCCATCTGCGCTTCCAGTGTTTCGTAGCTCGCAGTCGCTGCGTTGGCCCCGGCGCGCTCCTCCAGGCCGAGCACGAAGCGCTCGGCAACATTGCGCAGCTCGCGAACGTTTCCGGGCCAAGGGCGGGCGTTGAGGTCGGCGAGGTGATCCGCGCTGACCGATGGCGGGGTGCGTCCCTGTCGCTTGGCGGCGAGGCCGAGGAAGTGCTGGAACAACAGGCCGACGTCGCCCTTGCGGCGCGCGAGCGGCGGCAGTTCGACCCGGGCGATATCGAGGCGATAGGCAAGGTCCTCGCGAAATTCCCCGCGTCGCGCGGCGTCGTGCAGATCGGCCTTGGTCGCCGCCACCACGCAGATGTTGACGGGCAGTTCGACATTCGAGCCGAGGCGCTCGATGACACGCTCCTGCAGCACGCGCAGCAGCCGCACCTGGGCCGCGACCGGCATGGACTCGATCTCGTCGAGAAACAGCGTGCCGCCATCGGCATATTCGATCTTGCCGATGCGCTTTTCGCGCGCGCCGGTAAAGGCGCCGGCCTCGTGGCCGAAAAGCTCGGATTCGAGCATGGTCTCGGGGATGGCGCCGCAGTTGACGGCGACGAAGCGACCCTTGCGGCCGCTGAAATCGTGCAGCGCCCTTGCCGTGACCTCCTTGCCGGTGCCGGTGTCGCCGATGATCAGCACGTCGGCTGAGGCGGCCGCGATGCGCTGCAGCTTGTCGCGCAGCGCCACCATCGGCGCCGAATGCCCGATCAGCCGCGTCTCCCAGCCGTCCGTGTCGACGGAGAGCCGCAGCCGCCGGTTTTCGAGCAGCAGCCGCCGGTGTTCGCGGGCGCGGCGCACTGTTTCGATCAGATGCACGGGGTCAGCCGGCTTTTCGAGGAAGTCCCAGGCGCCTTCGCGCATCGCCCGCAGCGCCATCGGGATGTCGCCGTGCCCGGACATGAGGATGATCGGGATATCCGGGTCGATCTTGCGCACGGCGGCGACCAGATCGAAGCCGTCATGGTCGGGCATGCGCACGTCCGAAACGATCACGGTCTGGCTGTCGGCGCGAAGACCGGCAAGGGCTGCGGCGACGGAGCCGTGCGGGGCGACGCTGAAGTCCTCGAGTTCGAGCACCTGGCAGCAGGCCTCCAGCACGCTCGCGTCGTCGTCGATCAGGATGATGTCCGCTTCCGGTCTCATTCCGGTCCTTTCAGGGATACGAGGAAACGTGTGCCGGCAGGGCCGGTGTCGAGGACCGCGATGTCGCCGCCGAAATCCTTGACGATGTTGTAGGAGATCGACAGGCCGAGGCCGAGACCCGAGCCTACGGGTTTGGTGGTGAAGAACGGATCGAACACGGTCCTGATATCCGCCGGCGCAATGCCGTGACCGGTGTCGGCGACAACAAGCCGGGCGCTTCCGGCCGACGCTTCGACCGCAACACTGACGCGCCGCGTCGGTTGGCTGGAGACGGCATCAAGTGCATTGCCGATGAGATTGACGGCGACCTGTTCAAGGCGCACCGGCTCGGCCATGACCAACACGGGATCGTTCTCGGCAATGGCGAGTTCGAGCTCGACCGCCTCCTCCTCGAAACGGTGTTCGAGCAGGCTCAGCGCATCGCGGACCGCGGCACCCAGATCGACCGGCCGCAGCTGCGCATCCGGACGCCGGGCGAACCGCCGGATGTGGCTGATCTGGTCGGCCATGCGCGCCGTCAGCCCTTTCATCTTGTCGAGATTGTTGACCGCCTGATCGCCCTTGCCGCGGCCAATCAGGGTTCCGGCGCTATGAATGTGCGCGCGAAGTGCCGCCAGCGGCTGATTGAGTTCGTGGCCGATGCCGGCTGCCATCTGTCCGAGTGCCGCGAGCTTGGCCGACTGGATCAGCTCATCCCGGGTCTGGCGGAACAACGTCAGCGCGCGGGAGAGATCGCCGAGTTCGTCAGCCTCGGGAGGGGGGATCGGGGCGGCCGGACGGCCACCGCTGATCGCGCCCGCGGCGGCGGCCAGCAGTCGAATGCGGGCAATGAGGTTGCGGTGGACATAGAAGTAGCCGATCGCGGTTGCGACGATCACCGCAAGCGCGGCGATTGCCACCAGCAGGCTGCGGCCAGTTTCGATCGCGGCGGCCGCGCGCCTTGCAGCGTCGGCCGCACTCGCTTCGATCGCGACCACTTCGGTCTCGATCTTTCGCCCCAGCGCGTCCACCAGCCGGCTGTTTTCGGCGGCAAGCTCGCCAAGGGTCGCTGCCTGCCGCATTTCCGAACGCTTGCGGTTGGGGATGCCGGTCGAAGCGTTCGACTGGTCGAGGATGCGTCGCGCCAGCTGCCGCACGGTGATGCTGTCAGGCCATCCGTCGAGCGAGCTGATGCGGCTCGCTAGCTCGTCGGCGCTGTCGCCGAGGAAGGCGTTGGTTTCCTGCATCTCCTCATTGGTGGTGGCATTGACGAGGCGACCGATCAGACCCGTGGCGAGGTTGGCCTGGGAGACGACGGTCAGTAGCGCCTCGCTTTTCTGCTGTTCCGCAAGGGCTGCCGCCCCTTCGCCCTTGCGTGTTTCCGTCTCGATGTTGAAGCGGATATCGTCGACGAGCGGGTCGGCTTCCTCGAGCAGGTCGGTCTGAACCCAGCGCAATTCGTCGATGTCGGAGCGCATGGCTTCGCGTAGGGTGAAGCGCTTGCCGGCGGCAAGGTCTATTTTGTTCAGGTTCGCCGCGATCGCTTCGGCAAGCGGCATCAAGGCAGCGGTGCTGGACTGGGCCGCATTTTCCTCAAGCAGGGCGCGCAGGGCGGCAAGGCGGCTGGTATAGGTGCTGCGGATTTCGTTGTATTCGGCGCGGCTTTCGGCGCCGGCCAGCACTGATGTCACCGAGCCGATATCGGCGCCGGCCTTCGACAGCCGCGACGCGAAGGCGAGCTGCGGCATCTGCTCGTCCGTCATGCGCGACAGTTCGCCCGACAGCCGCTCATAGGAAAGCCAGCCGACGATGCAGGCAACGACGGCAAAGCCAACGATCGCGACGAAGGCGAGCGCGAGACGGGCGCCGATGCCGAAGCGCCATCGCGCCTGCGGTGCAGAGGTTTCGACCGTCGCCGCCATCACTGCCGCCATGGGTGGAGGTTGATATTGCCGACGGGCTGGGCGGTCGACGAAAGCAGCCCTTCAGCTTCCGCAAGGTTCCGTTCGATTTTTGCGCGCAGACTGCTCGCCAGTGCCGCATGGGCAGGCGAACGCGCGACGCCGCGCGGCCATTCCCCCTGCAGTGCCGGAGCGACGGTTTCGACCTCTCTTGCCGAAATCGGCGGGGTCGACAACAGGCGTTTCGCCCTTGCCAGCATACTCAGCCGTTGTGCGTCCTTGATCTCCATCGCCTCCAGGTCCGAGACCCTCTTCCAAAGGCGGGCAAGCGTCGCCCGGCGGCGCACGATATAGTCGTCGAAGATCAGATTGACGAGCCCGTATCTGCGCGCCGACAAGGCGGCGTCGAAGCCGCTCGTTTTCAGCAGGCTTGCGCCGTCGTGATCAGGCAGAAGGCCATCGTTGAGCGTCGGATTGACGGGGATGCGGGCGATCGCCGGCGAGAGCAGGAGCTTCTGTCCGGCCTCTGACAGGACGAAGTCGACGAACCGCTCGGCGGCCGCAACATTGCGGGAGCGGGCGAGAATGGCGATGCTCGCGGGGACGAAGACGGTATCAGGCGGCAGAACGAAGATGTTGCCGGCGCGGGTGAATTCGGGTGTGCTCGCCAGGAAATCGATGGTGATGCCGATGCTGAAGCGGCGCTGCGCCACGCCGGACGCGACGCCGAAACTGCGGGCGGTGACCGTCGAGAGGTTGCCGCCAAGCCGGGACAGCATCGCCCAACCTTCCTCCCACCCATAGGTTTGCAGGAGCGCTTCGACGATCAGATGCGTCGTGCCCGAACGCGACGGCGTGGTGATGCCGATCTGGCCGGAATAGATCGGATTGAGCAGGTCTTGCCAATGCGTCGGAGCAGGCAGCCTGTTCTGGGCGAGATGGGAGGGATTGTAGACGAAGCCGTAACCCGACAGCGCGAAGCCGAGGTAGTAGCCTTCCGGGTCGTTGACCGGGTAGCCGAACACCCTTTCAGGCGCCCCGGTGTCGCGCGGAGCGATCGGCCGCAGGCTGCCGTTGCGCTTCAGAAGCTCGAAAGCGTCGGCGGCCGAGGCCCAGAAGACATCCGCCTGGACGTCCGCCTTCTCGATGACGAAACGGCTGGCGCTCGCGGTGTTGCGCTGGACGATCGAGACCCGGATGTCGGGATTGGCCGTTTCGAACGCGGCGCGGAACGGTTCGAAAAAGGACGGCGGATAGGATGTGACGACCACGAGAGCCTGCTTTTCGGCGGCGCGCGCGCCCGCTGCCGCCGCACCGAGGACAAGCAGGATCAGCGGCAGCGTGGCCGCGGCAATCAAGAACCGGACTCTTGTCAAATCACTCCCACCGCACTTGTCCGGCCGATCGTTGTCGGTTCGGCTTTCCCGCGGCTCCTCCCAAAATCGTCGCCGTTTCGCGGCATGCCGCGGTCGGTGATCGTGGCCGCACTTTCCACGAAGAGGGCGCCGCCGTAAACCCCACTGGCACGTCTGGCGACTGTTGCAAACAGGTCGCAGCCGCGACGATTGCCACGACTGCAAGATTTCTGCACTTGGCGGTTGCGCGCGGATCGCCTATAGGTCGTCTTCCGGCAACCAATCAGGGAGGTTTCAAAAGATGCCAGCTTTTTCTTTCTCCCTACGGGGCGGCGTACAGTTCTGAACTGGTCCGGGAAGGGCATTTTCGCCTTTCCGTCTTTTCCAGGTCGGAGTCCTTCTCGCTGACCTTGGCCCGTCCTCCTTGCAGGATGCTGCCAGATCCATGATGCCGCATCGGAAGCTGGGTTCCTTTTTTCGGCATAATCCGTTCTGAAATCGTTTTGAGGCCGATGCACGCGCATCGGGCAGATATTATGGCTTTTACTCGTATCGACCTGCGCGGCGGGGCTTTCCGCAGCGTTCTCGGTTTCACCTGGTCCCACTGGAAAGCGCAGCCGGTCAGGATCAGCATCATCCTCGGCATGGTTCTCGTGTCGACGCTCGCCGACGTCCTGACGCCGCTCTATTCGGGCCGGCTGGTCGACGCCGTCGTTTCAGGTGCTGCCGCCGATCAGATTGCCTGGGACGCGGCGATCGCCGCCTTCTGGATGCTGATGGCGCTCTCGCTCGGCGCGATCATTCTCAGGCACTTCACGTTCCTGGGGGTCACCGATCTGACGCTGAAAATGATGGCTGACATCGCGTCGGCCGCGTTTTATCGCATCCAGCGCTTCTCGACCGACTGGCACGCCAACAGCTTTGCCGGGTCGACCGTGCGCAAGGTGACGCGCGGCATGTGGGCGCTCGATCTCCTGAACGACACACTGCTTGTGGCGCTGTTCCCGTCGGTCGTCATGCTCGTCGGCTCCACCGTGCTGATGGCGCTCTACTGGCCGATGATGGGTGTCATCATCGGTATCGGTTCGATCGTCTTCATCGTGGTGACGATCCTGCTGTCGCTCGGATATGTCGCGCCGATGGCGAGCCTTGCCAACCGCTGGGACACCAAGCTCGGCGGTGCGCTTGCCGATGCGGTGAGCTGCAATATCGTGGTCAAGGGCTTCGGAGCGGAGAGCCGCGAAGATGCGCGGCTTGCCAAGGTGCTCGCCAAGTGGCGCGACCGCACGCGTCGCACCTGGATCCGCGGCACGACCAACGGCACTACGCAGGGGGCGATGCTGCTCGTCTTGCGCGCGGCGGTGATCGGCTTTGCGCTCCTGTTGTGGTCGCGCGGGCAGGCGACGGCGGGTGACATCACCTTCGTGCTCACCTCGTTCTTCATCCTGCAGGGTTACCTGCGCGAAGTCGGGCAGCACATTCGCAATTTGCAGCGTTCGATCAACGACATGGAAGAGCTCGTCGACATCCATGGCCAGTCGCTCGGCATCGAGGACAAGGCGGACGCCAAGCCGATCCGGATCACCGACGGCCGCATCGAGTTCCGGGATGTGACGTTCCACTACGGTGCGCACCGCAAGCCGCTCTACGACCGGTTCTCGGTGACGATCCGCGAGGGTGAACGTGTCGGCCTCGTCGGCCATTCCGGTTCGGGCAAGACGACCTTCGTCAAGCTGATCCAGCGCCTGCACGACCTGAAGGCCGGCGAGATCCGGATCGACGGGCAGGACATTGCATCGGTGGGGCAAACGTCGTTGCGCCAGCAGATCGCGATCGTTCAGCAGGAGCCTATCCTGTTCCATCGTTCGCTCTCGGAAAACATCGCCTATGCGCGGCCGGATGCCACGCAGAGCGAGATCGAGAAGGCGGCAAAGCTTGCGAGCGCCCACGACTTCATCACGGCGCTGCCGAAGGGCTACGGCACGCTGGTCGGCGAACGCGGTGTCAAGCTTTCGGGTGGCGAGCGCCAGCGCATCGCGATTGCCCGCGCCTTCCTTGCGGATGCGCCGATCCTGATCCTCGACGAGGCGACATCGAGCCTCGATTCGGAATCGGAGGTACTGATCCAGCAGGCGATGGAGCGGCTGATGCTCGGGCGCACGACGCTGGTCATCGCGCACCGGCTGTCGACCGTCCGCGCGCTCGACCGGCTGCTGGTCTTCGATCACGGCCGGATCGCCGAGGAAGGCACGCACGATGCGCTGATCCGGCTTGACGGCGGGATCTACCGCGGCCTGTTCGAGCGCCAGGCGCTCGAACTGACCAAGGGACTGGTGCTGAACGACCAGTAAGAAGTGCCGCCTGCGCATTTAAGAACCATCGCCGCGCCTGAAGAAGGTGCGGCGATTTCTCGTTCTACCGACGAAGCCAGCGGTCGATGCCGCGCGCGGCGGCGCGGCCGGTGGCAAAGCAGGCGGTCAAGAGATAACCGCCCGTCGGCGCCTCCCAGTCGATCATCTCGCCGGCGACGAAGGTGCCGGGCAAGGCCTTCAGCATGAAGTCGTCATCGATCGCGTTCCACGTCACGCCGCCCGCCGACGAAATCGCTTCGGCGATCGGGCGCGGGCGCAGGAGCGGGATCGGCAAAGCCTTGATCAATGCGGCGAGATCGGGCGGCGGCAAACGCGGGGCATCCGGCGAAAGCTCGCGAAGTAGGGCCGCTTTCACACCTTCGAGCCCGGCGCCCTTGCGCAGGCGATTGGAAAAGCTGGTCTTGCTGTCGAAGCGCCCGAGATCCTTGTCCAGTTTTTCCACGGGTCGCGCCGGCGCGAGGTCGATCACCAGTTCGGCCGGTGCGCCGCGCAAAATCCGGTCCCTGAGCGCGCTCGTGTGGGCGTAAACCAGGCTGCCTTCGATACCACTTCCGCTGACGACGAATTCGCCCGGGACGGTGCCGGCTTCCGATGTTGCAGTCACGGCCTTCAGCGCCGCGCCGGCGAAACGCGCGCGGAAGGTTTCGCTCCAGTCGACGTCGAAGCCGCAATTGGCGGGCTTGAGGTCGGCGACGGCGACGTCCCTGTCGCCCAGCCAGGAAACCCAGGCGGCGTCGGATCCGAGACGAGGATAGCTCGCCCCTCCGAGCGCGAGCAGCGTGGCGTCGGCGCTGATCAGCTTTTTGCCATCGGGCGTATTGAATGCGAGCTCGTCGCCCTCAAATCCGCTCCAGCGATGGCGGTTCAGGATGCGAATGCCGCGGCCTTCCAGCAATTTCAACCAGGCGCGCAGCAGCGGCGACGCCTTCATCACCTCGGGGAAGACACGGCCCGACGTGCCGACGAAGGTTTCCGTGCCGAGGGCGCTTGCCCATTGCCTGACATCCCTGGGGGTGAAGGCGTCGAGTGCTGCGCGCAGTCGGGGCGACGCGCTGCCGAAGCGATCGGCGAAGGTCGCGTAGTCTTCGGAATGGGTGATGTTGAGCCCGGATTTTCCGGCAAGCAGGAACTTGCGCGCGACCGTCGGCATGCTGTCGTAGACGGTGACGGCGTGGCCGGATCCCGACAGCACCTCGGCGGCCATCAGTCCGCTTGGCCCGCCGCCGATGATGGCGATGTTCTTTTGTCGCATGCGCTTGCCCGGTCACAGTTGTCACGTCGCCGCACTCTTGGCCCGGCGCGACGTGGCACGCAACCCCACTCAACGGTGACCGGTACTGTTGAGCTTGCGCTCCAGCCAGAGGCTGTAGCGCGAACCGGTGAAGCAGATGGCGAAATAGACCATGGCTGCGAAGATATAGGCCTCGCTGTAGAAGCCGAGCCAGTTCGGGTCGGTCGCCGAAGTCTTTGCGGCATTCAAGAGATCGTAGATGCCGATGACGGCAAGCAGCGAGGTGTTGAGCACGATGCCGATCGACAGGTTGACGATCGCCGGGATGACGGCCCGCAGCGCCTGCGGCAGCACCACCAGCCTCAACATCTGGACGCGGCTAAGACCGAGGGACAGCGCCGCCTCCGTCTGCCCCGCCGGGATCACCTGCAGGCCGGCGCGGATGACTTCGGCCAGATAGGCGGAAAAGAACAAGGTGACGCCGATCTCGGCGCGCAGCAGTTTGTCGATCGCAGCCCCGCTCGGCAGCGCCATCGGCACGATCAGCATCGCCACGTAGAGAACGGCGATCATCGGCACGCCGCGCAGCACTTCGATGAAGGCGATGGCGAGCGAACGCACAATGCCCATATCCGATTGACGGGCGAGCGCGAGGAGGAGGGCCAAGGGAAAGGCGAAGGCGAGGCTGGCGATCGAGACCGCAAGCGTGATCGGCAGGCCGCCCCAATGGTTGGTCGAAACCGTGGTCATGCCGGGCGCCCCTGACATCAGCACCCAGCTTCCCACGAGCACGGCCAGCCACAATGGTACCAGTCTGAAACTCCAGAATCGGGGAAGGGCCGAGAGGGTCAGCGATGCCAAAATGGCGATGACAACCAGCGCCGGGCGCCACTGCTCGCCGGGAGGAAAAAAGGCGAAGAGCATGAAACGGAGCTTGGCGCCGACGAAGGCCCAGCAGGCGCCGGCGTTTTCCACGGCGCAATCGGCCGCGGTCCCGTACCAGACCGCATCGATCACGGACCAGCGGATGAGGGGAAGCGAGAGCCACAGGATCAAGGCAAGGCTTGCGAGCGTGACGAGCCCGTTGGTCCAGCCGCTGAAAAGCCCCTGACGCCAGCGGTGCCAGTCCGGCACTGCCGGCGGCGCAAGTTCGATCTGGCTCATGGTCTTGCCTCCCCGCGCAGCACCACGCGTCGATTGTAGAGGTTCATGATCGTCGAGACCGCAAGGCTGATCGTCAGGTAGACGGCGGCGATGATGATGATGGCTTCGAGCGCCTGGCCCGTGGTGTTGGCCGTCGTGTTGGCGACGCTGACAAGGTCGGGATAGCCGATGGCGACGGCAAGGCTCGAGTTCTTCGTAAGGTCGAGGAAGCTGGAGATCATCAGCGGCGTGATGACGCGCAGTGCCTGCGGCAGCACGACGAGGCGCATGATCTGCGCAGGCTTCAGCCCCAGCGCCCGGGCCGCCTCCCATTGGCCTGATGTCACCGACTGGATGCCGCTGCGCACGATCTCGGAGATCGACGCGGAAGCGTTGACCACGAGACCGACCAAGAGAGCCGCGAATTCCGGTGTCAGCGACAGGCCGCCACGGATGTTGAAGCCGCCTTTGGCAGGCACTTCGACCGAGGCGGTGAAGCCGAGCGAAACGAGTACGAGGTAGGAGAGCGCAAGCGCGCCGAGCACGCTGCCGACGGTCTTCGGCAGGTAGGACGATGAGCCGGCAAGCAGGCGCCGCGCGAAGATGTGGGTGACGAACACGACCAGCAGCACCGCCGGCAGCCAGAGCGCCGCCGGCAGGCCGTCGATCGACACTGAGGGCAGATAGACGCCGCGATTGCTGAGATAGATGCTGTCGAGAAACGCATAGGCGCCGCGTGGCGGCGGCAGGGCATGGACGATGGCGCTCCAGAGAAACAGCTGCAACAGCAGCGGCGTGTTGCGGAGCAGTTCGACGTAGCCATGGACGAGGGTTGCCAGCACGAAGTTGCCGGAGAGCCTGGCAATGCCCAGTGCGACGCCAAGCACCGTTGCGAAGAGGCAGCCGAAGACGGCGACCTTCACGGTGTTGGCAATGCCGGCGGAAAGCGCGCGGGCGTAGCTGTCGCCGGCGGAATAGGACAACAGGCTCTCGCCGATCTCGAAATTCGCCTGATGGGAAAGAAAGGCGAAGCCTGGCGTG
This sequence comes from Ensifer sp., assembly GCF_035999135.1. Classification (GTDB taxonomy): domain Bacteria; phylum Pseudomonadota; class Alphaproteobacteria; order Rhizobiales; family Rhizobiaceae; genus Ensifer. The sequence goes on along the minus strand of NZ_DASYGZ010000046.1, from coordinate 89,944 downwards.
AGGCCCGTCCGGTGCATGCTGTCGGCCGTGTTGACGCCGAGAAAGGCAAAGAGCGCGAGGACGCCGATGAATAGCAGGATCTGCTGCAGCGGCAGCGGTCCGATCCACGAGCGCAGGCGCGAGATGGGTCCGGGCCCCGAAGGGCCCGGTTTGAGATGGCGGTTCATGCGAGGTTCCTGGAACCGGCTCAGCGGAACGGCGGCGAATAGAGCAGGCCGCCTGCGGTCCAGGGCTGGTTGTAGCCGCGCTCGAAGTTGAGGGCCGTGCCCTTGCCGACGTTGCGCTCGAAGATTTCGCCGTAGTTACCGACGGTCTTGACGATGTTGTAGGCGAACTTCGGATCAAGCCCGATGGCTTCACCGAGCGACGGATCGACGCCGAGGAAGCGCTTGATCGCCGGGTCCTCGCTCTTCAGGAACGTGTCGACATTGTCCTTGGTGATGCCGAACTCTTCGGCCTGGATCGTCGCGTAGACGGTCCAGTTGACGATTTCGAGCCACTGGTCGTCACCGGCGCGGATCGCCGGCGCCAGGGGCTCCTTCGACAGGCGCTCCGGCAGAAGCACGTAATCGTCGGGCTTGGACAGCTGGGTGCGCTTGGCGGCAAGATCGGTCGCGTCCTGGGTGAGCGCATCGACGCGGCCACTGTCGAGCGCCTTCAGGAACTCACCGGTCTCCTCGATCGTCACAGGCGTGAAGGCCTTGCCGGTCTTGCGGAAGAAGTCGGCAATGTTGAGCTCGCCGGTCGTGCCGCTCTGAACCCCGATCGTCGCGCCGTCGAGCTCCTCGCCCTTGCTGACGCCGAGATCCTTGCGCACCAGCAGGCCCTGGCCGTCGTAGAAGACCACGGGGCCGAAGTGGAAGCCGAGCTTGAAGGCGCGGCTCACCGTTTGGGTGACGCCCGAAAGCAGGATGTCGAACTCGCCCGATTGCAGCGCCGGCAGGCGCTGCTGCGGCGAGGAGTTGGTGAACTCGACCTTTTCGGAGTCGTTGAAGACGGTGATGGCGATGGCGCGGCCGAAATCGACGAAGAAGCCCTGCCAGCGGCCGCTGCTATCGGGCGAGAAGAAGCCGGGGGTGGTGCCGACGCCGACCTTGATGACGCCGCGCGCCTTGATCTTGTCGAGCGTTTCACCGGCAAGCGCCGAGGTGGCGAAAAGGCCGGCCGCCAGCGCTGCCGTCGCGGCAAGAGTTTTCGTGAAAAGTTTTCGGTGATTGAATTTTCGCTGCATGTTGGTCCCCAAAACCAGAAAGAATGTCACTGCGCATCCGCGGCGGAGCCGTTCGAGGCGTGCTATAAAAATTAAATCTATAGAAATTATATAATAGGCATGATTGTGCGTAATTCACCCGTGACACGGAACAGATTTCGCCGCCTCGATTTTGCCGGGAACGTTTTTGACAAACAGCCTGACGGTTGAAGGCGGGACGACCCCACAGGCGGTCGGTTGCCGTAGCCCTCGTCGATAACCGCAGCGGTGCCTGGCAGGTCGGTCGCCCTTGCAGGCTTGCCTCTTGTTGAGATCGGCGGAAGTTCCTAGGTTCCGCCCGTCGATTGGTTTATCTCCTTGGCGATGCAGATCTTTGCGGGAAAATGGCGGGAACGGTTAGGATGGGGTGCGCCGGTCTCGGTCGCCCTGCACCTCGTCGTCGCCTTCTTCCTTTTGTTCGACCTGCCGCTGGAACTGCCGCAACCGCCGAAGGAACAGACGGTCAACGTCGAGCTCGTTCCTCCTCCGCCAGAGGCGAAGGAGGAAAAGAAGGCCGAGCAGAAACAGCCCGAGCAGAAGAAGGCGGGACCGAAAAAGGGCGAAGAGAAGAAGGCCGAGCAGCCCAAGCCGCAGCCAAAACCCAAGCCTGAGCCCAAACCGGAGCCAAAGCCAAAGCCGGAGCCGAAGGCAGATCCGAAGCCGCAACCCAAGCCCGCGCCGCAGCTGCCGGAGTCCTTTGCCTCGGCGATGGCCAAGACCGAGCAGGACAACAAGGAAACCGAATTGCCGCCGGCCGCCCGGGACTCTGAGAAAAAAGCCGAGCCTTCGGTGCCGGCCAAGACCGTGGACGACAAGATAAAGCCGAAGGACGAGGCGGCAAAGGCGCCGCCGGTCGAAACTGAGGAGCCGGTCAAGGAGCCGAAACCTTTGTCGACGCTGGCTGTGCCGGCGAAATCGCCCGAAAACGCCACGGCGAAGGCTGATGAGAAGCCGGCGGCGGTAGTGCCCGAGGTCAAGCCGGCGCAGAAGCAAGGTCCTGGAGCTGAATTGCCGAAGGACAAGGCTGAACAGCAGAGGGTAAAGGTGAAACCGGATGAGGCTGCGGCAAAGGTCGAACTCAAGCCGGTTCCAACCAAGATGACCGAGGCCAAGCAGCTCTATTCGGCAAAGTCGATCGCCGATCCACGGGTGAGACAGTCACTGATCAATCTGCCGGTCAAGCGGCGGATCCTGCAACTGTGCAACCTCGAAGCGTTGGAACAGATCCGCAGTCAACGGCCGGATATCCCGCCCGAGGGCCTCGTACCGTTCGGCCCGAAGGGCGGCTTCATCTCGAAAAACCGTCTGGATGCCAGCGGTGGCGCCTATCAGAACAAGTCGAGCTGGTACGACGTCGATTTCCAATGCGTCGTCAACGACGAGGCGACGGAAGTGACCTCCTTCAGCATCGCGATCGGTGGCGAAGTGCCGAAGACGGCTTGGCGGGAACGGCGGCTTCCGGGGAATTGATTGATCTGACCAAGGACGCCCATTGTTCCGGCAGGAAGGCAGCGGTCGCTGCCGAATTTTGCCTGCCGGGCCTGTTTAAGCCCGGCAGGCGCAGATGCGGGTTGCCACTCCCGCACCGATCTTTCGTAATCTACTCCGCCGCTTGCAATGCGCGCTCACGGTAGACGGAGACCAGCGAGGTGCCGAGCATCGCTGCGATGGCGGCGAAGAGGAAGACGCCGGCCGGCCCCTGGAGTTCGACGAGAAGGCCGCCAAGCACTGCGCCGGTCGAGATCGCGATCTGGAAAGTGGTGAGCGTTGCGGCACCTGCGCCTTCGGCCTCATCGCCGGCGGCACGGCTCAGGAACGATTGAACGCTGACGGGCAGCGCACCAAAGGCGAAGCCCCAGGCCGCCGTGGCAACGATGGCGACGGCCGGCAACACACCTGCAAGCGCCAGGGTCAGGGTGGTGATCGCGACACCGGCTGCGGCCGACATCATCGCCAGACGCGTGCTGCGTTCGGCAAGGAAACCGCCGGCAATGTTGCCGAAGAAGCCGCCGATACCGAAGGCAAGCAGGATGGCGGTTATGCCTTCGACGCCGAATTGCGGCACCTGTTCAAGGAAAGGGCGAATATAGGTGAAGCCGGCAAAGTGGCCCGTGACCACGAGCAGGATGGTCGCAAGGCCGAGCCGGATGGCCGGCCGCTTCAGGACGTTGAGGATCGTGTCGAGGCCGGTCGTGCCAACGGGCGGCAGCCGCGGAACCGTCAGCGCCTGGACGATGAACGTGACGATGCCGACGGCGGCGGCGAGCAGGAAGGCATAACGCCAGCCGAGTGTCGCGCCGATCCAGGCGCCGACAGGCGCTGCGCAGACCGTGGCGATCGACACGCCCGACATGATGATCGCCATCGCCCGCGGCATCAATCGGCCAGGGACGAGCCGCATGGCAAGAGCGAGAGACAGCGCCCAGAAACCGCCAAGGCCGATGCCGAGCAGGAACCGTGCGGCAAGCAGCATCGGCAGGCTGGTCGCAAAGCCAGCGATCAGGCTCGAAATGACCAGAAGTGCAGTCAGAGTGAGAAGGACGTTCCGCCGGTCGAACCGTCCGGTGTAGACAACGATCGCCGGGCCGGCGATGGCCGCGACCACGGCCGTCGTGGTGACCGACTGACCGGCTGCGCCGACGGTCACGCCCAAATCGGCGGACATCGGCGTTAGCAGACTTGCCGGCAGAAACTCCGCCGTAACCAGGCCGAAAACCCCGAGCGACAGGGAAACGACAGCTGCCCAAAGCGGCTTGTCCCGTTCATCCGCCTGTCCCGTGGGCTTGGCGACAATACCATCCATGATTTTTCATCTCCATTGCATGTGGTGATGAAAATATGCATGGCCCTTTGGAGTTTCTATGCTAGAAAATCCAAAACATTGTGCCGTTTGTCCAAAGGTGAGATGTAAGATGAGCGATGCGCTGACCGAGATCCTGCGCGGCCTCAGGCTCGACGGAGTTGAATATGGGCGCTGCCAGCCCTGTGCGCCATGGGCAACCTCCTATCCTGAGCAGGAACCGGCGCGATTCCACTTTCTCGCCTCCGGCTCTGCCCATCTGCAATCGCCTGACGGCTCGTGGATGGAGTTGACGCCGGGGGATGCCGTGCTGTTGCCGCGGGGCGACGCGCATGTGCTTGCGAGCAAGCCCGGCCTGCCGGCGATCTCGATCCGCGACCTGCCAAAGCGGCAGTTGTGCGATGGCATCGTCGACGTGCAATGCCCCAACTCGGACAGCCAGAACCTTTTGTTTTTCGCGGTCATGCAGTTCAACGTCGACCGCCTGCATCCGCTCTTGCAGCTGATGCCGTCGGTCATGCGCACCAGCGATCTTGCCAAGAGCGAGCCATCGATCCCGTCGTTACTCGATACCATGACGCGGGAAGCGGCGATGCAGCGCGTCGGTGCGGGCGGTATCCTGGCACGGCTTGCCGACGTGTTGACGGCCACGATCATCCGCGCCTGGGTGGAGCATGGCTGCGGCACGTCGACCGGCTGGCTGGCGGCCGTGCGTCACCCGGAGGTCGGTCGCGTGCTTGCCGCCATTCACCTCGATCCGACCAAGGACTGGACGGTGCCGGAACTGGCAAAGCTCATGGGGGCATCGCGCTCCGGTTTCGCCCAGCGCTTCGCCGATACAGTCGGCGAGACGCCGGCCCGCTATGTGGCGCGCATGCGCATGCACCAGGCGCATCAGTGGCTGCGCGAGGGCAAACGCGTCGCCCATGTCGCCAACCGCCTCGGCTACGATTCCGAGGCGTCGTTCAGCCGCGCCTTTCGCAAGATCATGGGCGCGCCGCCAAGCCATTCGCGCAGCCTGACGCCGGCTGCGGATCAACTGGCATCTTGATCCGCTTTCGGCCGAAGGCTCAGAACCTGATGTTGAGATCGGCCCGGACGCCGTGCTCCCGGGCCGTCGAGGCGATCTGTCCCTGGTAGAAGACACCGAGCGTTGAAGCCCGCGTCAGCGAAAAATCGATACCGGCCTCGAGGATGGCGCTATCGCGCGCGATCGGCGCGCCGGCGACCGGGAAGGCCGCGCCGCCGGAAAATGCCTCCGCAAGCGATGGGGTCACGTCGCCATAGGCATGCCGCCAGCCGATGATGCCGCGCGCCGTGGCCTTTGCGGCGCCGAGCTCGAAATCCGTCGACGCGCGAAGTCCCGATGTGGTGAACGCCATGTCGCTCGAGCCGCCATGAACGGAAAGCGCTGCCGCGCCGCCCTTCTCTTTGAACCCATTGGTGTGAACGCTGACATAGGCGAGGTTGGCGAAGGGCTCGAAAGCGATATCGCCAGCGCTCAGATCATATCCCAATTCGCCAAACACCTGCGTGGTGCCGGCGCGGTAACCCGCGGTCAAGCTGTCGATGAGCGCTGGCGAAACGACCTGTCGGCTGCTGTCGATCTCGCTGAAGGTGTAGGCGAGGCCCGAACGGAACGACAACGCGCCCCACGCCGTGCCGCCATAGACGCCGAGATGATAGTTGTCGCTCGACGCCGACGATCGGCGGTCGTCGACTTTGAAGCTGGAATGGCTGTAGCCGCCGAGGACGCCGAGCCGCCAGTCGCTGCCGATGTCGCCATCGAGACCGGCGACGAAACCGCCTGTGGACCGCGACAGGTCCGCCGTATTGCCGTCGCCGTCGTTATCCCCCCAGGACCCGAAGGCCGAGCCCCAGGCGCCCATGGTTTCGGCCGGCGAAATCGATGCCGTGGTAATCTCGTTGGTCGCCACGATCGGCCGGGCCCTGGCGCCGACGGTTTCAAAGGCCGCACGCAGCCGGTCGTTCATCTGGTTGCCGATGAGCTGGCTGTTTTCGATGAGACCGGTCACCGTGGAGCTGTGAACCTCGCCCGGCAGCTGTCCGAAGAGTCCGGCTGCGCTGTAGCCGTCGAGGGTGACGGCGAGGTCATGGAGGTGATTGCCGATGCCGAGACGCTCGATTGCCGAGGCTGCCGCAATGCCGTTGCGGGTCTCGGCAAAGTCCGCAAAGGCCACCGCGTTGCGGGCGACGTCGAGATAGACCGCGTTCGGATCGTAGGAGAGCGTGAGATCGAGGAAGGCGTAGCAGCCGCAGTCGTCCTCGAAGCGCCCTGTCACTCCGCCAGGGGCGGAAAGGATCGTGTGGCGACCATCGCCCTTGTAGGTGTCGGGCGTGATCGCTACGTCCACGGCGCCAGCGATATCCGCTGTGCCGGTGACGTCGAGCCGGCTGGTGCCGTCGGGCGCGTCGAGATTGACGAGGAACCAGGCATCGGCCGATTGGCGATAGTTGCCGTCTATAGTGAGTGTGCCTCCCTTGCGGCCCCAGCCGGCATTGACGGCGCCTTGGTTTTCGATATCGCCACGGATCGTGCCATTGCCCGAAAGCATGCCGTCGCCATGGACAAACGTGTCAGAGGCAATGCTGCCACCGATCGCCAGAACGCTGCCGTCGACGCGCGTGCGACCTTGGTAGGTGCTGTTTCCGGTCAGCATCAATACGCCGTTGCCCGACTTGATCAGGCCGCCGGCGCCGGTGATGTCGTTCGACCACGTGCTTTCGCCATCCGGGATCGTGACATGGAAATCGCCCCAGTCGAATTTCCCGGGACCGCGCACCGCCCGGCCGGCGCTGACAAGGCCATAGCCGAAGATCGGGTCGACGCCGGGAGCCCCGATATCGGTGGCGGTGCCAAGCAGCACCTGCCGGACTTGCTGCATCGTCATGTAAGGAAAGGCCTGCGCCACCAGCGCTGCGCTTCCGGCGACGAACGGGGCTGAGAGAGACGTGCCGACTTCCTTGGCGTACCCGCCGCCCGGAACGGCGACCATGATGTTGTCCTGCGGATTGGCCCATACCCATTCGCCCTTTTCCGCGTCCCAGTGTTCGGTGTCATCACCGCCCGGTGCCGCAAGACACCAGTTCATGGCGACGCCGCATCGGTTCGACCAGGCTGGCATGTGCGTGGGGCTCGTTGCCACGACCGCAAGCCAACCTTGTTCCAGTTCCGGAAAGAGGTAAGGAAGGCCGGCGTCAATGGAAGGCTGGAGGCGGCCGTCATTGCCAGCAGCAAAGACATTCAGAACATCGCGCTCTCGCGCGTATCGGTGGGTGGCAAGTGCCCCTGGTACTAAGGCCTCGAACTGCTCGGCTGTGATATCGGTGACCGCGCCAAAGCCATAGCTATGGTTGATGATCCGAACGCCCTGGTCGGCGAGCTTGCGAATGCCGTAGTTCACGGCGTCGCTGCTGAAGAATTCGCCGTCCTCCATTGCCTCCGCCGGAACGATCGTCGCGCCAGGCGCGATACCGTGCATGCCGATCCCGTCGCGATTGGCGGCAATGACTGAGGCAACGGACGTCCCGTGGCCAATTGGGTCTAGGTGCCATGGCTTTGCCGGATCGTAGGTAATGCCCTCCGCATAGCGCCCGGCAAATTCCGGATGGCCGATGTCGAGGCCGCTGTCGACCACGCCGACCTTGATGCCGCTGCCGTCGTAGCCGAGCATATAAGCGTATTCGGCATGGATTTGCGCGAGCCCCCACTGAGCGTTGAATTCCGCCGTTCGCCAAGTTGCGGGATCGCTTGGATCGCCACTGCCGGCGGCAAGCGCGATAGAGGACAAGGCGGTCGACAGCATCAGCGCTGCGAGGTGGACGACGGTGCGGCTCTTGATCAAATCACTTCCCCAGCGCCCGGTATCGCGGCGCGTCCGTGGCGCAGGGTATTGAAGGGAAACGGAAATTCGCGACGTGGGCGGCCGGACGCTAGCTCAGGGGCCTGCCTTGGAAAATACGGCAGGTGCCGTATTTCGTCATCCGGATATGGCGCCTGGATGCTGTTCGTCCGCCGCAACGTCGTTCATCTGCACGACAACCTTCGGGACGATGATCGCCATCTGGAGCTTGTTTTTCTTGATCGAGGGCATCGGGCTGTCCACTGGAATGCGAACAGATCCGGAGGGATCGATCGGCGGACGTTGGCAAAAGCTTCGACGAGGGGCGAGGGATGGGATCCATCGCCCCTCGTCTTTATTACTGGGCCGGTTGGGGCTCTGCCGGTAGCACGGCGGCCGGCGATCCGGCCGCCGGCTGGACGGTGCTTTCGACCGGCGGAACCGGCGAGCGGGTGCGCAGGCTCTCGGCGCGGTGACGGCCGACCGAGACCCAGAAGAGCGCGACCAGCGCCGCGACCGTTACGGTGACGGTGACATAGCGGATCCAGGTGGGGGCGTGGCCGCCGGGATCGATGTGCTTTTCGTCGATCTCGCGCTTGCGGGTGATCGCCGCCGAGTAGAACACGATCGTCGAGATCACGAAGATCAGCGACCAGCGCGTCTGTTCGCCATCCGAGCCGATGAGGGCGACCAGGCTGTAGATCGCCGCCGCCAGGCCGATGACCACATACCAGTTGTAGGTGCTTGCCGGCATCTTCTTGTAGCCAAGCACCTTGATGGAGATCGCCGAGTAGATATAGGGCAACAGCGTCATGATCACCGCGATCGAGGCGATCTTGCCGAACTGCTCGCTGGCGGTCGGCGACATCGTGGCGAAGACCTGAACGGTCATGATCACGGCAACGATCGCCAGCCCGGCCGAGGGCACGCCCTTGGAGTTGACCTTGGCGAAGATCGAGCCGAAGAGGCCGTCGTCGGCCGCGGCTTTCGCCGTCTGCCCGACGAGCAGCGTCCAGCCGGCAAGCGAGCCGAGGCAGCCGAGTGCGGCGCAGATGGCGACGACGGCACCGGCCGTATCGCCGAGAGCCAGGCGCGCGGCGTCTGCGAAGGGTGCCGAAGACGCGATCAGTTCCTTGTTCGGGATCATGCCCATGATCACAGTCGAGGACAGGATGTAGGCGACGGCGGCAAGGATGACGCCGCCGACCGTGGCGATCGGGACGTTGCGCTGCGGGTCGCGCACGACGCCCGCCGACACCGAGGCGCTTTCGACCCCGATGAAGGCCCAGAGCGTGAAGTTGAGCGTCGCCATGATCGCTGCCCAGCTGTCCTTGCCCGAGACGTTCCAGCCTTCGGAGAAGGTCGCCGGCGAGAACCAGAACCAGCCGAAGATCGCCATGCCGAGGATCGGCACCAGTGCGAAGGAGGTGGTGAAGGACTGCAGCTTGCCGACGACGTTCGGCCCGAGGATGTTGGCGTAGGTGAAGAACCAGATCAGCGCCACTTGCGCCAGCGCCGAGACCAGCGGATCGCGCAGCATCGGGAAGAAGGCGGTGAGGTAGCCGAGACCGGCGACCGCAAGGCCGACATTGCCCACGACGTTTGCCAGCCAGTAGATGAGGTTGGTCTGGTAGCCCATGTAGTCGCCGAAGGCCTTGCGCGTGTAGGCGTAAGGCCCGCCGGCGGCGGGATCGATCGCCGCCAGCTTGGCAAAGGTCAGGGCCAGCGCGATCGCGCCGGCAATGGTGATCAGCCATCCGAAGACGGCGATGGACCCAACCGCGGCAAGGTTTGCCGGCAGCATGAAGACGCCCGAGCCCATCATGTTGCCCGCGACCATCAAGGTCGCGGGAACAAGCCCGATCTTGGCGGAGTCCGCCACACCCGAGGATGTGGCTTTGGATGCAGTATCGACAGCAGCCATGTTCGGTGCTCCCAAGGGTTCAACGGGTCAAGACATAGACACGGTAAAGGCCATCCTCGACCTCCACCCCGTGCGTGTCATGGGTAAAGCCCGGGAACCGGAGATCGTAGGCCTCCAGCGCCTTCAGATAGCCGAGGAGCGGGCCGTTGGCAGGGCCGGCGTTTTCGCCCGGCATCAACAGCGGAATGCCCGGCGGGTAGGGCACGACACCGGTTGCGACCGTGCGGCCGGCCAGTTCGTCGAGCGTGACCTGCTCCACCTCGCCGCGCACCAGCCGTTCATAGGCGCGCACCGGGCTCAGGTCCGGATGCGGCAGCACCGAGAAACCCTCGGCCATGCTGGCTGTTGTCTTCAGCTGGTCCATCGCCTGGAACATCGTGTCGGCGAGGTCCTTCAGACCCATGCCGGCGTAACGCTCCGGATGGTCCTCGATGAGCGACGGGATCGCCACTTCGAGCGTCAGATTGGCGTCGTAGTCGCGCTTGAAGTCGCAGAGCGCGCTGACGAGCGAGCCCCATTTGCCCTTGGTGATGCCGAGGGAGAACAGGAAGAGAATGGTGAAGTCGGTGGTCTTTTCGACGACGATGCCGCGCGCATCCAGATAGGCGGTCACGAGGCTTGCGGGAATGCCGACCGGCATCAGCCCGCCGCCCGGTGCAACACCGGGCGTGACGATCGAGACCTTGATCGGATCGAGCATGCAATAGCCGTCCTCGATCTCGCCGAAACCGTGCCACGCCGCACCGGGCTTCAGCACCCAGCAGGATGGATCGGTCGCAAGCGCTTCCGGCGAAGCCTCATGGAAGGCGCTTGTGCGGCCGGTCTTCGGGTCGCGCACGGTATCGGGCTGCCAGCAATCGAAGAACCAGTCGCCGCGCTCGGCGGCGTCGTTTGCGAGCCGCGACATCATCAGGCGGAAGGCGACGGCTTCCTCGATGGATTCGTTGGTGAGGGCGGCACCGCCGGGTCCGTCCATCATCGCCGCCGAAACGTCGTTCGACGCGATGATCGCGTAGTTCGGCGAGGTCGAGGCGTGCATCATGAACGTCTCGTTGAAGATGCCGTGCGGGATCGGCTTGCGGCCGTCGCGCACATGGATGAAGGAGGCCTGCGAGAGAGCGGCCAGCAGCTTGTGGGTCGACTGGGTGGCAAAGACCGTCGGCTTGTTGGCCGTATGCGCTTTCGGGTCGCCATGCATGGCGTGGCGTTCGCGGTAGATCGGATTGAAGCGGGCGTAGCCATACCAGGCTTCGTCGAAATGCAACCGGTCGACGCTGGCGCCCAGCAGCTCCTCGACGCGGGTGACGTTGTAGCAAAGCCCGTCATAGGTCGAGTTGGTGATGATCGCGTGTTTCGGTTCGCGATCTGCAAGATCGGCGGCAAGCGGATTGTCGTCGATCGTCTTGCGGATGGCGGCCGCCGTCAGCCGCTCCGGCGGGATCGGACCGATGATGCCGTAGTGGTTTCGGGTCGGCACCAGATAGGTTGGCACCGCACCCGACATGGTCATCGCGTGTTCGGCCGACTTGTGGCAATTGCGGTCGCAAAGTGCGATCTGGTCGCGGCTGACGCTTGCCATCAGGATGACGCGGTTGGACGTCGAGGAGCCGTTGGTGACGTGGTAGCTGCGATGCGAGCCGAAGACGCGCGCGGCGTATTTTTCACTGGCACCGATTGGCCCGGAGTGATCGAGCAGCGATCCGAGTTCGCCGACCGAGATCGACAGGTCCGAGCGCAGCAGCGGCTCGCCGAAGAATTCGAAAAAGGCGCGGCCGGGCGGCGACTTCAGGAAACCGGTGCCGCCGGTGTGTCCCGGCGTGTGCCAGGAGTATTCGTGCACCTGCGAGAACTGCGCGAGCGCCTTGAACATCGGCGGCAGCACGGTTGAGCGATAGCGCTCGATTGCCGCCTGGATGCGTCCGCCGACGAAATCCATGGTGTCTTCGAGCATCCAGACGAAATCGTCGACCTTCGCCATGATCTCGGCGGGCACCGTCGAGGCGACGCTGCGATCGGCAAGCAAGAGGAGCGGCACGGTGCCGTTGCGCTTGCGCAGCGCCTCGACGACCTCGATGGACTGCTCGTGGCCTTCGGGGCCGAGGTCCCAGTCGATGAGGACGCACTGGAGCGCCGGGTCGGAACGGATCACCGCGATGCCGTCATCGGCGCTTTCTGCGGTGACCACCTCGATCTGGCGGCGCTCGAGTTCGGCGATCAGCGACCGCACGGCACGGCCGGCAGCGCTTTCTTCGCTGATCTCGTCATCCAGAACGAGTGCTTTCATGCCGAGATGGCGGTGACCCCTGTTCAACGTGCTCATATCCAATCCTCTCTCTAGTTTGGTGCTAGGTGCAGGCGGGGGTAGTGTTCTGACGTCAGTCCCTGGATGGCTCCTTCCTTTCGACTGACAGGTAGACGGGCAGTGCGACGAGCAGCAGAAGCAGGCACCAGAGGCCCGCCTGAGGTCCGCTGCCGTAGACTGTCCAAAGGGAAAAGATGAAGGCGACCAGCGCATAGGGCCTATAGGGGCCAAGGCGGATGCCGCCCCATTCCTCGTCGCGCGGACGTGTCAACGCCACGAAAAGCGCGCCTTCGACCAGGCTGCAGAAAACGTAAGGCACCATGGCTGCCGCGGTCGATAGGTCGACGGCGAACCGGTAGACGGCCATCAGCCCGGAGACGCCCGAGGTCTGCAGCACGAGAAGGGCGGAGGCGAGCGTCATCGACACGGCAATGCCCCATTGCGGCACCCCGCGACGCGAAAGGCGGCCGAAGACCGGCGGGAACAGCCCGTCGCGGGCCGCCGCCATCGGCACTTGCGCCATCAGCAGTGTCCAGCCGTTGAGCGCGCCGATCGAAGACAGTACCACAGCGGCCGCCAGCACCGTGCTTCCCCACCAGCCCCACATCATGAAGGCTGCATCGGAGAAGGGTGCGGCGGAGCGGGCGAGCGTTTCGCGCGGCACGGTGCCCATTACCACGAGCGTGCCCAGAATGAAGACCAGGCCGCAGCACAGTGTGCCGAGGATGGTTGCCCGCGGGATCGTGCGCTTCGGATCGTCGACGTCGCCGGCCGGAACGGTTGCCGATTCGATGCCGAGGAAGGCAAACATCGTCAAAGGCGCTGTCGCCGATATGAGGCCAAGCACGGAAAGTCCGCTCGGATTGACGGGCGCAAGGTTCTGCGGCTCGATCCAGAAGAGGCCAAGAAGCGCGATGGCGATGAACGGCACGAGCTTCAGGGCGACGGTCACCACCTGGAAGCGGCCGGCGCTCCTGACCCCGAACATGTTGACGGCGGCGACAAGCCACATGGCCGCCAGCGACACCGCGGTGAAGCCACCGGGCACCTGATGAAGGTTCGGAAAGAAGACCCCGAGATAGCCGGCAAAGGCCATGGCGATCGCCGGCAGCGACGCCCAGACCGAGATCCAGTAGGCCCAGGCGACGAGAAAGCCGGCGAAGTTGCCGAAGGCCATGCGGGTATAGGCATAGGGACCGCCGGTCGCGGGCCGGACGCTTGCAAGTCTGGCAAAGACGAGGCCAAGGCACATGGCGGCAATCGCCATGCCGATCCAGCCGACAAGGGCCGCTGCGCCGTAGGGCGCGAGGGCTGCGGGAGACAGATAAAAGCCGGAGCCGATGATGTTGCCGACGACGAGCGCCGAGCAGGTCCAGATGCCGAGACTTGGCCGCGCCGTCACCTCGGGCGGGGTCTTCTCGCTTCTTCCTGTGGTTGCATCAATCAGCTTCGTCATGGATGGGGTTGCTCCCTTGCCAAGAACGTCGCGAACTTATGAACTGTTTCTTATGGTTGCAACTGCTTTATTTCGCTCCACTATCGGTCGCCGCCCGCAGCAGCCTGACGATCGGCTATGATCGACCGGGAAGCTCAGCGCGCCGATCAGGCGCGATCGCCCGCGTTGCAGGCTTCTCATGAAACTATTCCATTTTTGCGATGCCGTTTTGTCGCCAACAGGGGTAGGGTCACCTGCGACGAAATGACTGCTTCGCGGTCGGGTCCTGCGTGTGGATTGAAGGCAAAAAATGACAAATATCAAGCGTTTACGGGTTCGCGATCTCGGTTTTCATCCCGGTGTCTACGCGCCCGGCCCCCTGAACGCGATCACCGATGTCGAAGGCGTGGCGGTCGGTCATGCAACCATCATCGAGGGCGATCGCATCCGCACCGGTGCAACCGCGATCCTGCCGCATGGCGGCAATCTCTTCCAGGACAAGGTGCCGGCGGCGCTCGCCGTCTTCAACGGCTTCGGCAAACTCACCGGATCCACCCAGATCGAGGAGCTTGGCGAGCTCGAGACAGCGGTTGTCCTCACCAATACGCTGGCGACAGGCCGCGCGATCGAGGCGGTCAACCATTGGACCCTGATGCAACCTGGGAACGAGAAGGTGGTGTCGCTGAATGCCGTTGTCGGCGAGACCAACGATTCGCGTCTCAACGATATCCGCGCGTGTCGGCCAACGGTCGAGGAGATCGGAGCAGCACTCGCCGCCGCAACGGGCGGACCGGTTGCCGAGGGAGGCGTCGGCGCCGGAACCGGCACGGTTGCCTTCGGTCACAAGGGCGGCATCGGTACCAGCTCGCGGCGGTTGGAGACGGCGGGCGAGATTCTCACGCTTGGGATCTTGGTTCAGTCCAACTACGGCGGTCGGCTCACGGTCTGTGGGCGGGCCTACGAGGCACCGGCGGCGCACGACAAGGACGGTTCGATCGTCATTGTCATCGCAACCGATGCGCCGTTGTCGGCCCGCAACTTGAAGCGTCTTGCCGCGCGGGCCTTCGGCGGCCTCGCGCGCACAGGTGCAGCGCTCAGCAACGGCTCCGGCGACTACGCGCTCGCCTTCTCGACGGCGCCGTCCGTGCGCCGCACCAAGGTACGGCGCGCCAAGATCGCCGAGTATCCCGATCTGCCCAACGACCTGATGTCGCCGCTCTTCGAAGCGACGATCGAGGCGACGGAGGAGGCGATCCTGAATTCTCTGACGATGGCGCACACCGTTGAAGGCTTCAATGCGGCGAGCGGCAAGCCAAGTCTCGTCGAAGCGATTTCGCTCGAACGGCTTCGGGCGCTTGGCAAGCCCTGACACTGCGTCGGGCCGCGACGTTCCCAACCCCTATCCAACGCAATCTCCTGGAGTTTCCATGTCCCAGTCTCCCATCCGCACCGTCTATCTCAACGGCGCGTTTCTGCCGGAACACGAGGCGCAGATTTCGATCTTCGACCGCGGCTTCCTCTTCGGCGACGGCATCTACGAGGTGACCGCCGTGCTCGACGGCAAGCTCATCGACAGTGCGCCGCACATGGCGCGGCTGGAACGCTCGGCGCGCGAAATCGATGTGCCGCTGCCGGTTTCGACCGAGGAAATCGTCGCGATCGAAAAGCGGCTGGTCAAGGAAAACGGCCTTGCCGAAGGCGTCGTCTATCTTCAGCTCACCCGCGGTGCGGAGGACCGGAACTTCCTGTTTTCGGCGGACCTCCAGCCGACCCTGCTGCTGTTCACCCAGGAGAAGACACTGGTGAATGTCGCGGCGGCGGACAAGGGGCTTTCGATCAAGTCCGTTCCCGACCAGCGTTGGGCGCGGCGCGACATCAAGAGCGTGTGCCTGCTGCCGCAGGTGATCGCCAAGCGCATCGCCAAGGCCGAAGGCTGCGACGAGGCCTGGATGATCGAGGACGGTTTCGTCACCGAAGGCGCGTCTTCAACCGCCTACATCATCACGGCAGACAACCGTATCGTCACCCGTGGCAACAGCCAGGTTACCTTGCCCGGCTGCACCCGGCTCGCCGCCCTGGCGCTCGCGGCCGAGCAGGGGCTGACGCTCGAAGAGCGGCCATTCAGCCTCGAGGAGGCGCTGAACGCCCGTGAAGCCTGCCTGACGAGTGCCTCGAATTTCGTCGCCCCGATCACCCGCATCGACGGCAAGCCGGTCGGCTCGGGCACACCGGGTCCGATTGTCCGGCGCCTGCGCGAACTCTATCTGGAGCATGCGCGGCGGACAGCGATCTAGGCGGTGGTTTCCAGGCTCTGCCAGACCCGTGCGATGACCGGGCGTCGGTTCTCCCTGGCGCGATAGAGCCGGATCTCGACGCTGATGTCCCAGCGCGGGTCGGCGGCGCGCACCAGCGAACCCGCCGCCAGTTCGGCTGCCATCAGGCTCTCGGGCACCCAGGCGATCCCCCAGCCGGCTTCCGCCATGGCCTTCAGCCCGACCGACATGCTGCCCTCGTGCACCCTTTGCGAGGGCGGCAGGTCTGCACCGATCAGGTCGAGCAGGAGCTGGCCGAAGAAGGACGACTTTTCGTAGCTCAGATGCGGGAAAGGTGCTGCGCCATTTTCCAGTGAGTGCCGGGGTGCGCCGGCCCCGTCCGCCGCGGACACCGGGAGGATGCGCTCGTGCCCGAGCACGCGGTGCTCGAATGCTTGCGGATCGAGAAGGTGGGGGACTTGCGTATGCGCATAGGTGAGCAGGAAATCGCATTCTCCGTCGACCAGCGAGTTGAGGTTCTCCTCCATGCTGCCGGAGTCTGGGCGGAGCCGCGAGTAGAGTGGCCCCGCCTTGGCGTTCATGCTCGTCATCCATCGCGGGAAGAAGGTGAAGGAAAGCGTGTGCAGCGCCGTCAGCCGGATCGTGCGCGCATCCGTGCCTTCCTCCTCCTTGAGGTCGCGGCGCGACTGGTAAAGCTGCTTCAGCGTCGCCTGCGCCACGGGCACGAATTTTGCACCGGCTTCGGTCAGGCGTGACGGATAGCTCGCCCGATCGACAAGCGTCGCGCCGAGCCAGGCTTCAAGTTGCCGGATGCGGCGGCTGAAGGCCGATTGGGTGACATGGCGCTCGTCCGCCGCCTTGGAAAAGTTCAGCGTGCTGGCAAGCGCCAGAAAATCCTCAAGCCATTTGATTTCCAAGGGGACACACTCCAGAAGCCCGCTTCGCCCAGCCATTCGCGAGGGATGGGACTTCTTTGCGGCAGCGTCTCGGTCTCATCAACAAAAATCAGCTGCGGCGGTACTCGATCATGCGGGCGCGGCTCGTCACCAGTTCGAGGTGATCGGGTCCAAGGAGATTAAGGCAGATGCGCTTGACCCACGGGCCGTCGCGCAATGTGAACAGGAAGCGGCCGTTGCCGAGCGCTTCAAGCGCCGTGGTCTGGCGCACCGGGCCGATGCCGATCGAGAGCAGGCCGTCGGCGATCGTGAGTTCCGCGCCTTCGTCCGAGCGCCACACGCCGGAGAGAGAAGCAGGAACCGGCTCGCCGATCCTTGCCGGCAGGAAGCGTCTACCCGCATGGCCGACCTCGCCGACAAGGGCGGAACCTTCACGCCGAAGGCGCAGCGGTGAAGAGGCCGAGCGCGAGGAGACCCAGCCGTCGCCGTCATCATAGAGCGTCTCGTCGGCCTCGAGATAGGTGCAGGTGCTTCCCTTGATCGCAATCCACCAGGGCCCGCTTTCGGTAACATAGAGGCCGTCACCGAGGTCGGAAACCGGAACCGGGAGCGCGAGGGCGTTGAGCGCGGCCATGCCTTCGAGCGCGATCTTGTAACCGTTGGTGTCCTCGCGATTGGAAACGACGACGAGGCCGGACCGGGTCGCGGGGTCGAGCAGGAAATAGGTCTTGTAGCCGGGGTGCGAACCGCCGTGACCGACGAATTCGCGTTCGCCCAGCCAGGACTTGCGCAGGCCGAGGCCATAGCCGGTCGGCCGCCCGGCGGCGAGAATGCGTGTCGCCTGCAGCCTGTCGAAAAGACCGGCGAAACGACCGCCTTCGGCAAGGAGAGCCTGCAGCCAGCTGACGAGCGCGGCCGCGCTGCCAGTCAGGCTGCCCGAGGCGGAGATGTGCAGACCGGCGGCAGAAAGCTGCCAGCGTTCGCCCGAGTGCCAGTAGCCGGGAACGAGGTCCTTCACCGGGTCGTTCCAGACGTCCGGTGCCTTCAATGCGACACCGAGCGGTGCTGCAATCTCTCGCTGGACGAAATCGTCGAAGCGGAAGCCCCGGCGTTCCAGCGCCGCTTCGACGAGGCGATAGCCGGTGTTCGAATAGGAGACCTCGGTGCCGGCCGCAAAGTTCAGCCGCTCCAAGCGCGAAATGTAATCGAGCAGGGCCTCGGCCCTGGTTTCGGTGTAGACGGACAGGCCGAGCAGGGACAGGCATTCGCGCGTGTCCGGCAGGCCACCGCTCATGTCGAGCGCCTGTCCCACCGTCACTGCGGCAAGCGGTGAACGCAATTCCGGAAGGTGTTGGCCGAGCGGATCGTCAAGACCGATGATGTCGGCATGGGCGAGCACCATCGCCGAAAAGACGTGTTTGGTCAGCGAGGCATAGCGCACGACGCTGTCGATCGTGAACGGCGCAAACGTGGAGAGGCTCTCGACGCCTGCCGCATGAGAAAAGCGAATGCCGGAAGCATCGAAACCGATGACGGCGCCGCCCGGAGCATGCGGCGACCATTGGGCGGTCAGGCGTCTCGCCGTAGCTTCCGCGGCTTGCCAATCGAGCGCTGCCGGCTTCGTCATATCCAATCTCCGTCCTGATCGCGGGAAGGGTTGCCCGCGTGCAGACCTGACTAAGCACAAGAGCGCCCTGTGCGGCCAATTCCGATTCCGGCTGGTTCCATGCACGGTTTGCATTTGCCCGACATGTCTTCATTGGGTTAGGCCGGCAGGGAAAAAGGGTGCGGCTCGCGTGCCCAATGTCTATGGTCTGTCCGCGACTGTTGTTTGAGTCGCGCGCAGGATATCAGTTGAAAAGGCGGTTCAGAATTGGCGACGCAAGCGAAAATCCCGG
Source organism: Ensifer sp. (assembly GCF_035999135.1). Classification (GTDB taxonomy): domain Bacteria; phylum Pseudomonadota; class Alphaproteobacteria; order Rhizobiales; family Rhizobiaceae; genus Ensifer. The sequence goes on along the minus strand of NZ_DASYGZ010000046.1, from coordinate 71,304 downwards.
TCTTTGACGGACACAACGATGTGCTGTCGCGGCTCTGGCGTTCGCCGGGCGGCGCGCCGGAACGCCGCTTTCTCGACGGCGTCGACACCGGGCATATCGATCTCGACAAGGCGGAGACGGGCGGTTTGGCCGGCGGCCTCTGCGCCGTTTACGTGGCATCGCCCGGTCTCGCCAAGGACGGTAGCGGCGAATTCGCGACGCCGGATCAGGCCAGCGCACTTGAGGCGACGCTCGGGATGGCGAGCCTTTTGATGCGCATCGAACAGCAGTCGAAGGGACGCCTGAAAATATGCCGCAGCGCGACCGACATCCGCGACGCGATGGAAAGGGGCGCTTTTGCCTCGGTACTGCACATCGAGGGCATCGAGGCTGTCGGCGCCGATCTTGACGCGCTTTACGTGCTGCATGCCGCGGGCTTGAGGACGCTGGGTCCGGTCTGGAGCCGGCCGAACATTTTTGCCTATGGCGTCCCCTTCCGTTTCCCGTCCTCGCCGGACATCGGGCCCGGTCTGTCCGAGGCGGGCAAGGATCTGGTGCGCGCCTGCAACGAGCTGAAGATCATGCTCGATCTCTCGCACATGAACGAGCAGGGGTTCTGGGACACCGCCGCCTTGTCTAAGGCGCCGCTGGTGGCCTCGCATTCCAACGCCCACGCGCTCAGCCCGCACAGCCGCAACCTCACCGACCGCCAGCTCGACGCGATCCGCGACACCGGTGGTCTGGCCGGCATCAACTTCGGCGTCCTGTTCCTGCGCGCCGATGGCACCCGAAACACCGATACGCCGCTCTCGCTGCTGGTCGATCACATCGACTACATGGTCGAGCGCATCGGCATCGACCATGTGGCGCTCGGCTCGGATTTCGACGGTACGGCGATCCCGGCGGCGATGCGCAGCGCCGCCGATCTGCCCTTGCTCGTCGACGAAATGCGGACCCGCGGCTATGACGATGCCGCACTCGCCAAGATCTGCCACGGCAACTGGATCCGGGTGCTGGAAACGACCTGGGGCGAATGAGCCGCGGACATTCGAGCGGACGCCCCAGCACGCCTGTGACCCGATAAGCGTCATCGCCTGGAGCCAGATAACCTAGGTGCGAGGCGCAACAGGCAGCCCTTCGAGCAGGACGCCGATCGCGGCATCGACGACGGGCGCCCGCCGATCCCTTGCGTAAAGTCCGTATTGCACGGGAAGCGGTTTCGGCACGCCGCTCGCCGCGCCGAGCACACGCATGGCCGCCGGTCGGACCGATTCGGGCGGCAGCAAACCGATGCCGAGACCGTTTTCGATCGCCGCCTGCAGGGCGGTGACGCTCTGGCTGGTGAAGGTGATCCTGTGTTCGCGCCCGGCTGTCGCCAGCGTGTCGATCATGCGCCGGCGCCACAGGCAGGGGGCGGCGAAGGCGACGAGATCGAGCGGCCGCTCCGGCTCCGGGACGTAATCGAGCCCGCAAGCCCATTGCAGCTCGACATTCCAGGTGGTGACGGCATCCGCGACGACGGCGGATGTCGGTACGATCATGATGTCGAGTTCGCCTTCGAGCCAGAGCCTGCCGAGAGCAAGGCTCTGTTCGACGACGACATCGAGCCGGATTTCCGAGTAGCCGCGCCGCAGACGCCCGAGCGCCTCGGGCAGCGCCGTCGTCGCGACCTCCTCTGCAAGACCCACCCGGACGCCGCCGCTTAAATCTGCCTGCCGCAGGCGGGCGGCCGCTTCGTCGCCGAGCGCCAGCATCCGGGTCGCGTAGCCGAGAAACAACTCGCCCTCGGCTGTCGGTACGACCCCACGGCCGGTGCGTTGAAACAGCTGTCGGCCAAGCAGGGTCTCGAGCCGCCGCATCTGCATGCTGAGCGCGGACTGGGTGCGGCCGCTCTGGGTGGCGACCCGGTTGAGACTGCCCTGCCGGCAGACGGCGACATAGGTGCGCAGGAGGTCGATGCCGATCTGGTCAGGTATCACAATCTTTGAACTCTGTTGTCATCGATATCAATCTACAACGGGAGCGCCGGTGTGGCTATCTACCAACTGTGAAACCAGAGGAGCGCCGGGCACCAAACATGTGAGGTCGCCAGCCACCCCCAATTCAAGGAACGGATCCCATGAAAGCAATCCGCGTGCGTCAGCACGGCGGGCCCGATGTGCTCGCCTATGAAAACGTCGAGGTCGTAGCGCCGGGACCCGGCGAGGTCCGCGTTCGCAACCGGGCGATCGGCGTCAACTACATCGACGTCTATCTGCGAAGCGGCGCCTATCGGCCGCCACATCTGCCCTTCATTCCCGGCAAGGAGGGAGCCGGCGAGGTGATCTCGGTCGGCCCTGACGTCCAGGGCTTCAAGCCCGGCGATCGGGTGGCTTATGTCGAGGCGCTCGGAGCCTACGCCGAAGAGAACAACGTGCCGGCGCATTATCTCGTGCACCTGCCTGCCGACATCGATTTCGAGACCGGTGCTGCGATGATGCTGAAGGGCCTGACCGCGCAGTACCTCCTGCGTCGCACAGTCCGCATCGAGCCGGGACACACAATCCTCGTCCATGCCGCCGCCGGCGGCGTCGGCCTGACCCTGACGCAATGGGCGAGGCATCTGGGCGCCACGGTGATCGGCACGGTCGGTTCGGCAGAAAAGGCAGAATTGGCGCGCGCCAACGGCGCCCATCATGTGATCGACTACGTCAAGGAAGATTTTGCCGACCGCGTACGCGAAATCACCGGGGGCAAGGGCGTCGACGTCGTTTATGACGGCATTGGCCAGAGGACGTTCGAAGGGTCGCTCGACAGCCTGCGCCCCCTCGGACATTTCGTCAGCTTCGGTTCCGCCTCCGGTGCGATTGCGCCGTTTGACATCACCACGCTGGCGGCGAAAGGATCGCTCTACGCCACCTGGCCGCTGTTGCCGACCCATCTCGCGCGACGGCAGGACGTGCTTGAGATGACACAGGATCTCTTCGACGTCGTCGCCAGTGGGGCGGTCAAGATCCCGGTTCATGCCCGTCTGCCGCTCACGGAAGCGGCAGAGGCGCATCGCCGGCTTGAGGGACGACAGACAACGGGTGCTATGGTGCTCTTGCCCTAAGGATTGCGGACAACACCACCCCTGCTATTGACGGGCGCCGATGGCGGCGCCCAAACTGTCGAAGAGCGACGCGCGGGCTGGATCGATATGAACGCCCACCGCCTCACCCACCCGGAAAGGCGTGTCGGCGGGAGCGCTGACATTGATCAGCCCCAGCCTCCCGGCGCGCACGAAGACGCTCATGTTGCCGCCGAGATACTCGCTCGCCTCGATGACGCCACGGCAATGGCCCGCCTCCGGAGCGACCAGTGAGAGGTGTTCGGGCCGCGCCCCCACTTGTTCGGGCGCGGCCGCTCCCGGCATTGAAAGCGCCAGGTTGCCTTCGCCGCTGAGGTCTAGTTGCTCACCATCGCGACGACGGCAGGCAAGAAGGTTCATCTTCGGGCTGCCGATGAACTGCGCGACGAAAAGGTTCGCGGGCTTCTCGTAGAGGTCCCTGGGGCTGCCCTGTTGCATGATCCGCCCGTCCTTCATGACGACGATCCTGTCAGCCAGCGTCATTGCCTCGACCTGGTCGTGGGTCACGTAGATCATCGTCGCGCCGAGGGTGCGATGCAGTTTGGCGATTTCGAGCCGCATGTCGACGCGCAGCGCCGCGTCGAGGTTCGACAGCGGTTCGTCAAAGAGAAACCCGACCGGTTCGCGCACGATCGCCCGACCGATGGCGACGCGTTGACGCTGGCCGCCGGAGAGTTCCTTCGGATAGCGGTCAAGCAGCGGCGTCAGTTTCAGGGTGGCTGCGGCGGCTTCGATCTTGGCCCTGGCGGTTGCTGCCGGCACCTTGGCAAGCTTCAGGCCGAACCCCATGTTCTCGCGCACCGTCATGTGCGGATAGAGGGCATAGGACTGGAACACCATGGCGAGCTGGCGGTCGACGGGCGAAGCGGCGGTGACGTCGCGGCCGTCGATGGCGATCTGACCGGAGGTGGTTTCCTCAAGGCCGGCGATCATTCGCAAAAGCGTTGACTTGCCGCAGCCGGAAGGCCCGACGATGACGACGAATTCGCCGTCGGCGATCTCAAGGTCGAGGTCCCTGATGATCTCCACGGCGCCATAGCGCTTGCCGGCCTTGTTGAGCGAAATCGTTCCCATGCATCTCTCCCGGAAATATCAACCCTTGACGGCGCCTGCGGTCATGGAGCCGCTGATCTGGCGGTACATGACGAGGCCGAGCAGCATCGGCGGCAAGGCGCCGACCATCATCACGGCGGAAGCCACGCCCCACTGAACTCCGCCGCCGCTTGCGGCGAAGAAGAACGACGCGCCGACCGTGACCGGCACCGCCTTGGACGTCGTCAGCATCAGCCCGAACAGGAACTCGTTCCAGGCGGTGATGAAGCCGAAGATCAGGCTGGTGACGATCGCCGGCCGGCAAAGAGGCGCCACGACCTTTAAGAGGATCTGGGTCCGGCTCGCACCATCCATCAATGCCGCTTCTTCGAGTTCTGCGGGCAGGTCGCGGATGGCGTTGACGAGAATGACCAGCGCCAGCGGCAGATTGACGATCGCCAGGATCAGCCCCAGTCCGAGGCGGGTGTCGAGCAGCGCCAGCCATTGGAACATCATGTAGAGCGGGATCGCAAAGATGATCAGCGGCACTGCGCGCAGATTGACGATCAGAGGCAGCAGCGTGCGCTCGCCGAACTTGCCGCGGGCAATCGCATAGGCTGCCGGTAGCGCCAGCACCACGGCGAGAACCGTTCCCAAGGTGGCGACCGCGAGACTGTTGAAGAGATAGAGGAAGATGTTCAGCCGGTCCGAGACGTGAAAGACGGTCATGTAGTTTTCAAGCGTCGGCGCGTTCACCCAGAGGCCGGGATTGCCCGAGAGTTCGCGGGCGCTCTTGAACGAGGTCGAAAGCGTCACGAGGACCGGAAAATTAAGCGCGATCGCGGCAAGCGCGAAGACGAACCAGCGCAGCGCAGCGATCATCGCTTGGCTCCTTTTTTTCGGCCAGCAAGGGCGTTGAGGCCGTAAAGGACCATAAACGACGCGACGAAGAGGATGACCGAGGCGGCGACCGCCTTGCCGATCGCCCCCTGCTTGAAGAAGGCCTCGTAGATGTAGATCGACAGCGACGCCGTCGACCCGCCGGGTCCGCTGCCGGTCAGCACATAGACGTTGTCGAAGACGCGGAAGCCGTCGATGAAGCGGATGAGCAGGGCGGCCGCGATCGTCGGGCCCATCATCGGCAGTTCGATGAACCACAGCCGCTGCAGGCCACGCGCCCCGTCCATGGCGGAGGCTTCGGTGACTTCGGACGGGATTGCCTGATAGGCCATGTAGAAGAGCAGCAATGTGAACGGCGTCCATTGCAGCGTCTCGACGACGACCAGCGTCCAGAAGGCCGAGCCGGGGCCGAGAAACGAGACGCTGGCGCCGAGATAGGCCCAGAGATAATAGGGCACGGGGCCGACGAATTCGTGCAGGACAAGCCGGTACATCAGACCGACCAGCGCCGGCGCCACCATCAAGGGCAACATCAGGATCGCCAGCAGCCAGCTGCGTCTTTCGATGAGCGGCGACAGGAAGATCGCCAGAAAGAGGCCGAGCAGACATTCGAGCACAGCGGTCAAAAGCCCGAACCGCAGCGAGAACCAACTTGCCTGCCAGAAGGCGGCATCGTTCCAGACGGAGGCGAAGTTCTTGAGACCCGCATAGGCCGGCTGGCGCAGCGTCTCGAACGATACGTCCGAAACCGAGTAGACCAGGTTGACGACGGCCGGGAAGCCGAGGAAGACGAGCAGGAAGAGGATCAGCGGCATGGCGAGCAGCCGGAACTCAGGCGCATTGGAGTGTGGTCTGGCTATCGTCATGGCACCGATCTGTGTTGTCGGGACGTGGGGAAAGCGGACAAGGTATGTGGCTGCCGGTCGCGTGGCGGCCACTCCGGTGGTCGAGTTGCGGCACCTCTGAAGGCGCCGCAACCGGCACAGGCTATTTCAACAGATCCGCCATGCCATTTTCGGTATTGGCAAGCGCATCGTCGATCGACTGCTGGCCCGACCAGTAGCCGGTGAACTCCTTGGCCTGCAGTTCGTAGACCGAGAGCGCCTTGGCCGAGGTTCCGCCGTTCATGACGTAACCGTATTTGCCGGCGAATTGGCCGAGCTTGACCAGATCCGGCCTGCTCTCGGCCACTTCCTTGACGACATCCGGCGTCAGCGCCGGTGCGCCGTTGTTCCTGGCATAGATCAGCGCCGCTTCCTTGGAGGACAGCCACTTCAGGAACTTCGTGGCGCCTTCCTTGTTTTCGGCATTCTTATTCAGACCGAAGCCAAGGCCGTGGATGTGGGTGAAGCGCCCCTTGGGCCCTGCGGGCGGCGCCACCGCTTCGGTTACTTCGGCAACAGCAGGGGACTTTTCCTTATTGGTCAGGTCGCTCGCCGCTGCGTTCCATTGCAGCATGGCGGCCACCTGCCCGGAGGTATAGGCGGCGTTGGCCTCGGCGAACTCGTAGGACAGCGAATCCTTCGGCGTCGCGCCGTTGTCGTAGAGCAGCTTGTAGATCTCTAGACCCTTGCGATAGGCGTCGGAGTTGACGGTGATCTTGCCGCTGTCGTCCATCCAGTCGGCGCCATAGGCACGCGGCACCGACTGCCAGACCATGATGTTGAACAGAAGGTTCTTCAACTGCAGCACCGTGCCGTAGCGCGTCGGGCTGTCCGAGTTGACGGCCTGCGAGAAGTAGAGCGCCGTAGCGGCATAATCGTCCCAGGTCCATTCGTCCGGGATCTTCGGTTCGAGCTTCTTGCCGAGATATTTCTCGGCAATTTCTGCGTACTTCGCCTTGCCCGCCTCATCATTCAAGAGAGCGTCGATCAGATCCTTGCGGGCGTACATGAAGTGCAGCGACAGGTCGGTCGGCACGCCGTATTGCTTGCCCTGGTATTGCATCGTCGACAGCACGGCGTCGCCGTAGACCGCCTTCGCCTCGCCGGAAAGTTCGACCGGTTCCATGAACGGCGCATAGCGGCCGATCGAATAGGTGGCCAGCAGATTGAGGTCGAAGGCCTTCGAGCCGGCGGCGAGATCGGCCTGCAGCTTGTCCCAGAAGCCGTCGCGGTTGAAAAACAGCAGCTCGACCTTGTCGCCTTCGGCAACGTCAGCCTTGGCATTGTAGGCATCGGCGGCGGCGCGTAGCGCCACTTCCTCCGGACCGCCCGGCCAGCCGAGCACGGTCACCTCGGCAAGGGCCGGGCTCGCCATCAGGCCGCTGACGCACACGGCCGTGAGCAGCGCCTTCTTCCGTATCGTCGCAAATGTCATTTTGGTTCTCCCTCAGGTTTTGTGTTGACGCTCTGCAAGATCAGCGATGCCGACGACCCCTGCATTCTCCCCAAGGGCGGCGGCGGTGATTGACGGCCGCAGCCGCAAGGGCACGGCTTTGAGGCTTTCTTCGACGGCGGCGAGATAGCCTTCTGCAAGACCGATGCTGCCGCCAACGACGATGCGCTTGGGGTCGAGGGCCAGCTGGATGTTGCGGCACAAAAGGGCGGTGCGCTCGGCTGACTGCCGGATGATGTGCCCCGCCCATCCGTGCCCTTCATGGGCAGCGGCAAAAGTTTCGCGCGCAGTCGCTCCCGGTTGGTGCGAGGCGGCCTCCCGGGCGATCCAGTGGCCGGATATGCGATCCTCGAGCACCTCGTCGGGCCATTCGGCGCTGCGCGACTGGCCGAAATGGCCGGACAAGCCCGTCAGCAGGCGGCCGTTCAGCACGATGCCGCCGCCAATGCCGGTGGAAATCGTCAGGAAGACCATGTCGTCGCCTCCGCCGGCGCCGAAGGCATATTCGCCCCAGGCGGCCGCCTGGGCGTCGTTGGCGGCGAGGACCGGGACGCCGGCGAGCCGCTCGATCGTGTCTGCCAGTGGGAACCGGTCGGGAATGTCGAGGGTCTTGCGGTTGAGCGCCGACCAGCAACCCTCGTCGACGATGCCGGTAACGGCGATGCCGACGCAGTCATAACGGCCGCGCCAGGATCGGATGGCGCTGAACAGCGCGTCCAGCCATCGCGCCGGATCGCCGTCGCGCGGCGTCGGCATCCGCACCGTGTCGAGCACCTCAGGCCCCCTGACGAGGGCAGCCAGCATCTTCGTGCCGCCGAGGTCGATCGCAAGGACGGTCCGGGCGTGGCTCAAGTCAGGCCTCGCTTGTGTTGAGCGCATCGTCGAGCGCATCTTTGAACCAGGACGTCACATGCTCGGGGCGGGTGATCGCCGATCCGACCACCACCGTGAAGGCGCCGGCCTCAAGCGCGCGCGCCGCCTGTTCGGGCGTGCGCACGCAACCTTCGGCGACGACACGCGGGGTGAGCCTGCGCATTGCGGCGATGAGGGCGAAGTCCGGCTCGGTCGGTTCCGTCGGCCCGGTGTAGCCGGCAAGCGTCGAGCCGACGATATCGGCACCCTCCGAGAGCGCCCGTTCCGCGTCGGCGATGACCGAGCAATCGGCCATCGCGATCTTGCCTGCCGCATGGATGCGCTCGATGAGCGCCCGGGTCGTCACCGGCCTTTCGCGCGCCGTCGCGTCATAGGCGATGATGTCGGCGCCGGCGGCCGAAAGCGCGTCGACGTCCTCGATCAGGGGGGTGATGCGGACCGGCGAGGTCTCAAGGTCGCGCTTGACGAGGCCGATGATCGGCCGGTCGGTCGCTTGGCGGACGGCATGGACATAGGCTGAAGATTCGATCCTGAGCCCTTGAGCGCCGCCATCGATTGCCGCCAGGGCAAAGCCGACGACCATCGCCGCATTGTCCATGACCCCGCCCTTTACCGGCTGGCAGGAAACGATCAAACCGTGCTTGAGGCGTTGAATGTCGAAGGTCACGCAGGCTCTCCCAATGGAGGCTCAACGGTATCAACGTAAGACCAGATTGCAACAGGAATTATACTGGTATTATCGCATCAGCTCGATGACGAAATCGTAGACGTCGCCGCGATACTTGGTCTGGGTGAACTCGACGATCTGGCCGTCGGCGAGGAAGCAGCGGCGTTCCATGATCAGCAAGCTGGTGCCGTCGGGCGTTGCCAGAAGCCGACGTTCCTCTTCGCTTGCCGGTTTTGCCTGCATGCGCTGTAACGCCCGCACGGGAAGGGCGCCGTGGTCGGCGAGATAGGCGTAGAGCGACGCGCCGATTGCCTCCGGGTCGGGGATGAAGCGGGCCGGAAGCGACGCGGTCTCGATGGCGATCGGGGTGTCGTTGGCGGTTCTGAGGCGGCGCAGGCGGACGATTTTTTCTCCAGCCGGGATGCCGAGCGCCATCATTTCCGCGGGCGACGGCCGGCTGATTTCTCGTGAAATCCAGATACAGCCGGGCTCAAGGCCGCGCGACCGCATATCCTCGGAAAAGCTTGTCATCGTCGCCAACGACTTCTCGACACGCGAGGAAACCACTGTCTTGGCGCCTTGGCGGCGATCGAGAAGGCCGTTGGCAACCAGCCCTTCGATCGCCTTTCTGACCGTCACGCGCGAGATCGACAGGCTCTCGCTCAGGTCCCGCTCACTGGGAATGACCGCGCCAGGGCGCAATGTGGACGCGTTGATCGCCTGTTTGATCGCCTCTTCCAGCCGACGATAGAGCGGCTCGCCGCTGTCGCCCGCCATGGCGCGCGCAAGAAAGTCGAGAGTTGCCTGATCGCTCATAGGGATCACCTTTCCAAGATGAGTCCTTATGCAAAATTTTTTTCAGGTTTTAAACTGGTATTATCGAAGGGCGGCCGTGATGGCGGCTCATGGAAGGCTGACGAGGGCTCGCGGTCAGTTCTGTCGCTTGTCCCCGTCCGGCGCGGCGACGGTCCGGCGTTCTTCGGCCCGCGTCACCGCCAGACTGTCGAGCGGGCTTCCGGCTTGAGCGTCGTCGCCAAAGACGTCCATGGTGCAGGTGTGAAGAATGGTGGTCGGTTCGCGCGTATGGTTCCACATCGTGTGGGTCCGCACGGATGGAAAGTGAGCGGAATCGCCTGCTTCAAGCACCATGGGCTCACCGTCGATTTCGAGCGTCAATGCCCCCTGCAGAATGAAGAAGATCTCTTCGCCCTCATGCGACATCGGTTCGCTGCGGTGGCCCGGCGGTTCGTGGATGATGGTGCTGCGCAGCACGTTGCCGGGAAAGGACGCCGACAACCGCTCGTAGGAAATGGCGCCTTCGCCGCCGAGGCCATAGACCGGCCGAAGCTCGCGTCGGGTGAAGGGCGTTGCGACCGTTGGCGGGTTGAGGAAGCTGCCGGCCTCGACCTTCAGCGTCCGGCAGACGGCAATCAACGATGTCAGCGAGGGGATCGTAATGCCGCGCTCGATCTGCGAGATGAAACCGACAGAGAATCCGGCTTCGTCAGCCACCTCCTGAAGCGTCATCTTCAACGCCTTGCGCCGCTGACGCAGGCGATCACCGAGCGGCGATGCGGCCTCCTTGCCATCGGCGATCGCATCCCTAGCCTTTCCGGTCGTCACTGTGCCGTCCCCCGTTTCTGTCTCATCAAGCTAGGGGGCGGCGCATTTTTCTGTCAATCGATTTTAGCTGACCTAAAAATCGCAGGCGTGGCGGTCGACATATTCCTGTGAAGCAGGTGCGGATAGGTGCGCGCCGTCAGCGGCTTCCGCCCGGCTGTTCGACGGTCGCCGCAACGATCCGGCGCACGATCGGCAGTATCAGCAGCAGGCTTGGAAAAGCGACGACCCAGGAGAAGGCCCAGGCCTTCAGCCACAACGCAGGCAAGTCAGGCTGGAAGCCGTTGCCGCTCAGCGTGGCGACGAAGGAGACGATCGCCGACATCAGGATCGACAGGACCAGTGGCATGGCGACCGCTTGATAGCGGTGGGGAAGCTTCTTTGGCATTGGACATGCTCCAGGAGAGTGAGGGAACGGTGGCGGAGCGGCGACCCGCGCGCCACGGACAGGGTCGTTCAGTTGCGCGCGAGTTCTTGGATGAAGGTTGCGAGCGTTTGGGGTTCGCGTCGAAGGGCGGCGCGCAGCGCCAGGCTGTTTGCGCCAAGCCCGACCTCGCCGTAGTGCTTATGGACCTTGGCGAGCAGCTCAAGCTGATGATCGCTGAACGTCCCGCGCAACGGTCTTGCCCAGTCGTGAAAGCCGATATCCGCAGCGACGATCGGCCGCCCGAGGCCTTCGGTCATCATCTGGGCGACCTCTTCGCGGTTGTGGCGGCCTTCGGCGGCAAGCTCGAGCGTCGCAAAGGCAAGGCGGTCCTCGGTGAGCGCGATCGCCGCCACTTCGGCAACGTCGCGGTAATCGACGCGGGCGATGCGCGCCGTCCTGGAAAAGGGCTCGGCGAATGTGCCGGTCGCCTTTACCCCAGGCCATGCGGAAAGGAGGTTCTGCATGAAATTTGCCGGATGGAGCACGGTGAATTCGAGCGGCGAGGAATAGAGCGCGTCCTCCACCGGGATCTTGGCCGCATGGTTCTTCAGCCGCGTATGGGTCGGCTGGATGACCGACGAGAAGACGAATTTTCGGACGCCGGCGCGCACGGACGCTTCGACCATTGACACGCCCATGGCCGCTTCGTCCGGCGCGAAGGCCGGCCCGATATGGAAGACGCCGGCGACACCGGCAAGCGCCTGATTGAGGCTAACACGATCGCGCAGGTCGCCGATCGCGATCTCTGATGCTCCCATGGTTTTCGCCAGATCAGACTGCGCGCTGTTGCGGATCAGCGCACGGACCCTTGCGCCACGGCGCGCCAGTTCCGGCACGACGAGGCCGGCGAAACGACCGGTGGCCCCGACGACAAGCACCGTGTTCGAACTCTGGTTCATGGGGTCTGCCTTTCAAGCCATCGAAGAGGATGACTTCAAGCTAGTGAGGCAAGAAGTTGCGGACAATCAGCGTGAAATGTGATTTATTATCCCGGAAAACGGGATTGTTGCATGAGCCGTATCGAAGACCTCGAGACCTTTCTGGCGATTGTCGAACAGGGCAGCCTGACGGCGGCGGCAAAACGCCTGGGACGGCCGTTGCAGACGGTCAGCCGGTCGCTGGCGGCGCTCGAGGCGGACATCGGCGTCGAGCTTGTTCACCGCACGACACGGCGATCGACGGCAAGCGAGGCGGGCGAGAGTTTCTACCGCCGCATCAAGCCTGCGGTTGAGGAGATCAACGAAGCGCGCGAAGAGGCCGTGCAGCGCCGTTCGCTACCGTCAGGCGTGCTGCGTCTCGGTGCGCCCATCCTGTTTGCGCCACGCTTTCTCATGCCGGTCATCGCCGAATACATGGCGACCTATCCCGCGGTCGAAGTCGACCTCGATCTCTCGGATGCCTTCGTCGATCTTGCCGGAAATGGTCTCGACATGGTGATCAGGATCGGTGATCTCGCGGATTCAGGGCTTACCGGCAAACGTCTCGGGGCGCTTCGCCGCGTCGTCTTTGGTGCGCCGTCCTATTTCGCACGCTTTGGTCGGCCGGCGCATCCCCTGGAGCTAACGGGGCATGCCTGCATCAACCGGACGGTGGACGAGCGGCCGGGCAGCTGGATGTTCACGATCGACGGCAGGCCGCGTGCGGTGAAAGTGAATGGCACATTTCGCGCCAACTCGATGAATGCGATCTATTCGGCGGTCGACGAGGGCCTCGGTCTCGGCTACTCGCCGCTCTGGCAGATCAAGCATCTGATCGATGCGGGCAAGGTGGAGATTGTTCTTGAGGACTTCGAGCCTGCGCCGGTGCCGATTCACGCGCTGTGGCTCGAAGGGCGCTCGCCATCGGCCAAGATCCGCCGATTTCTCGATCTGCTGGGCGAACGCCTGAAGCTTGACGGCCTGTGATGCCGCGTACCGGCCGAGGCTAGCCGTCACTTGTCTATTTCGCGAACTTCTTCGCACCGGCAACGCAAAGGACGATGGCGCCGGTGGTCGCGAGCATCGCCGAGCTGACCGGTTCGCCAAGCAGTGTCGCTGCGAGCGCCAGGCCGAAGAAGGGCTGCAGCAGCTGCAGTTGCCCGACGCCGGCGACGCCGCCGAGCGCGAGGCCCCGATACCAGAAGACGAAGCCGATCAGCATGCTGAAGATCGACACGTAGGCGAGCCCGGTCCAGGCGGCGCGGTCCACCGCGGCAAAGCTTGCGGGCATGGTCAAGAGCGCCAGCGCCAGCATGACCGGCAGCGACAGGACCAGCGCCCAGCAGATGACCTGCCAGCCGCCGAGCTTGCGCGAAAGACTGGCGCCTTCGGCATAGCCGAGGCCGCAGACGATGATGGCGCCGAGCATCAGGAGGTCACCGACCGGATTTGAAGCAAAGCCCTGCAGCATCGCGAAGCCAACGACCGCCGCACTTCCCAGCGAAGAGAAGAACCAGAAGGCCGGACGCGGCCGCTCGCCGGCGCGCAGGACCCCGAAAATCGCGGTCGCGAGCGGCAGAAGCCCGACGAAGACGATCAGATGCGCCGAGGTCACGTATTGCAGCGCCAGGGCCGTCAGCAGCGGAAAGCCGAGGACGACGCCGAAGGCGACGATCGTCAGCGACACCAGATCGGCGCGCGATGGCCGGGGCTGCCGGAAGACGAGAAGCAAGGCGAGCCCGAGCAGGCCGGCGATCGCCGCGCGCGCCACCGTCAGGAACACCGGGTCGAAATCCATGACTGCGACCCTCGTCGCAGGCAGCGATCCGCTGAAGATCAGCACCCCGAGAAAACCGCTCACCCAACCGTCTGTCGTCCTGTCCATGCGATGCTCCTTTTTCGTCTGTATCGGCCGGGAGAGGGTGGTCTTGCCAGAGACAATGCGATACAGTTTCTCAAAACTGTAATGGATGTTCGGGCAGTACGGATGACGGTGCAGGCGCTTGGGATCGGCAGCGAAACGCTGCTCGAAGGTGTAATGGCGACGATCCGGCAGCGGATCTCGGGGCGTGTTCTCACGCCCGGCGCCAAGCTTCCGTCCATCCGTGCCTTCGCCAAGACGATGCGGGTTTCAAAATCAACCGTCGTCGAAGCCTATGAGCGGCTGGTAGCCGAAGGCGTCATCCGTTCGAAACCCGGCGCCGGCTTCTTTGTCGCCGCGCCGCTTGCGCCCCTGTCGCTGGCCGAGATCGGCCCGCGGCTCGACCGGGCCGTCGATCCGCTCTGGGTGTCGCGCCAGGCGCTGGAAACGGGCGACACCGTGCTGAAGCCGGGCTGTGGCTGGTTGCCCGCGGACTGGATGCCGGAAACGGCAATCCGCCGCGCGCTCAAGGCTGCGACCAAGCTGGAGGCGAACGGGCTGACGGACTACGGAACGCCGCTCGGCCATCGGCCGCTGCGTCAGCTTTTGTCGCGACGTCTCGGCGAGCATGGCGTCGAGGCGACGCCCGATCAGATCATCCTGACGGATTCGGGAACGCAGGCGATCGACCTTCTGTGCCGCTTCCTGCTCGAACCTGGCGATACGGTCGTGGTCGACGATCCCTGCTATTTCAACTTCCATGCACTGCTGCGCGCCCATAGGGCCGACGTGGTGAGCGTGCCCTACACCTCGTCAGGGCCCGATCTCGAGAAATTCGCCGAGGTTCTGGCGACGCATCGGCCGCGGCTCTACATCACCAATTCCGCGGTCCACAATCCGACCGGCGCCACGCTTTCGCCCGTCGTTGCCCATCGGTTGCTCAAACTAACCGAGCAGGCCGGGCTGACGATTGTCGAGGACGATATCTTCGCCGATTTCGAGCATGCGCCGGCGCCGCGGCTCGCTGCCTTCGACGGGCTCGACCGTGTCGTGCAGATCGGCAGCTTCTCAAAGACCCTTTCGGCATCGATGCGCTGCGGCTTCATTGCTGCGCCTAAGGATTGGGTCGAAGGGCTTGTCGACCTGAAGATCGCCACGACCTTCGGCGGGCCAGGCCTTGCGGCGGAACTGGTCTTCGCGATGCTCAAGGATGGCAGCTATCGCAAGCATGTGGAGGCGTTGCGCCAGCGTCTGGCGCGCGCCGTGAGCGAGAAGGCGGCACGGCTCGGCGATATCGGCATCAGGCCGTGGATCGAGCCGCAGGCTGGGATGTTTCTCTGGTGCCGCTTGCCCGAGGGTGTCGATGCGGCCGACGTGGCGCAAAGGGCGCTCCAGCAGGAGATCGTTCTGGCGCCCGGCAACGTGTTCTCCCATGCCGGCACCGCCAACGGCTTCATGCGCTTCAACGTCTCCCAATGCGAGGATGAGCGTCTCTTCAAGGTTCTGCCGCAGATCATGCGCCAATGCGCAGCGGCGCGATCGGACTGAACAGGCGGCGTACCGCATGCGATGCTCGTTTTACAGGCAGTCTCGGCCGATCGCCGGGGAGGGGCCCTCGATCGCAGCCCTGCCAATTCGTTTTGCCGCGCAGCGAGGCAGGTTTTGCCTGTTTTTTATGCAGACCGCTTCTTCCTTGCGCTGCCGGCTCGTTCTCCGGGGCTCTTAAATGCTGCCAAAGGCAATTTTCTCGGGAATCTGGCGCTGAATCCGACTTGGCACGATTAATGCTTGTTAACAGGCAACGGTCGTCGGGCACGCCGCTCTGGTTTGCCCAGCCGCTTCGGAACCATGCCATTCCTGGCGTCAAGTGAGAGAACGAAATGACAAAGTTTAAGCTCGAATACATCTGGCTCGACGGTTACAAGCCCACCCCGAACCTGCGCGGCAAGACCCTGGTCAAGGAATTCGAGGCTTTCCCGACGCTCGAGCAGCTGCCGTTCTGGGGCTTTGACGGTTCCTCGACGCTGCAGGCCGAAGGCAGCAGCTCCGACTGTGTGCTGAAGCCTGTTGCCGCCTATCCGGATCCGGAGCGCAAGAACGGCGTGCTCGTGCTTTGCGAAGTCATGATGCCGGACGCCAAGACGCCGCATCCGTCGAACACCCGCGCTTCGATCCTCGAAGACGACGGCGCCTGGTTCGGCTTCGAGCAGGAGTACTTCTTCTATCAGAACGGCCGCCCGCTCGGTTTCCCGGATGCCGGCTACCCGGCACCGCAGGGCCCGTATTACTGCGGCGTCGGCTTCAGCAATGTCGGCGACGTGGCTCGCAAGATCGTCGAAGAGCACCTCGATATCTGCCTGGCTGCCGGCATCAACCATGAAGGCATCAACGCCGAGGTTGCCAAGGGCCAGTGGGAATTCCAGGTCTTCGGCAAGGGTTCGCGCAAGGCCGCCGACGAAATCTGGCTCGCCCGCTACCTCCTGCAGCGCCTGACGGAAAAATACGGCATCGACGTTGAATACCACTGCAAGCCGCTCGGCGACACCGACTGGAACGGTTCGGGCATGCACGCCAACTTCTCGACCGCCTACATGCGCGAAGTCGGCGGCAAGGCATACTTCGAAGACCTGATGGCGGCTTTCGCCGAAGCCCGCGCCGATCACATCGCCGTCTATGGCCCTGACAACCACATGCGCCTGACCGGCAAGCACGAAACCGCTTCGATCCACCAGTTCAGCTACGGTGTTGCTGACCGCGGCGCCTCGATTCGCGTTCCGCACAGCTTCGTCAACAACGACTACAAGGGTTACCTCGAAGATCGCCGCCCGAACTCCAAGGGCGACCCCTACCAGATCGCTTCCCAGATCCTGAAGACGATCTCGACGGTCCCGACCGACGTCGAAAAGCGCGAAGCCGCCTGATTTTCTGGCCCGGCGTTCACGAGGGCGCCGGGCCGAAATCGACGGGGTTGCGCTTTTCGCGCCCAACAAAAAACGCCCCGCGGCTTGCGGGGCGTTTTTTGTTGTCGGAAGACCTGCTCAGGCAGTGCGTACGAAGTGATCGGGCTCGATCTCGCGGATCGTCGCCTGATCCGCGGCCGAACGGCGGCGCGTTTCGTCGGCTTCCGTGGCGCTGACCTGGGCGTTCGGATCGTCGAAGCGGATGTCCGGGTCGGGCACGGCCGACAGCAGCAGCCTGGTGTAGGGGTGGGCGGGGTTGTCGATGACCTTGCCGGTGTTGCCCCATTCGACAATCTGGCCGGCATACATCACGGCGATATCCTCGGCCACGTAGCGGGCGGTCGCGATATCGTGGGTGATGTAGAGGAGGCCGAGGTTCATCTCCTGCTTCATTTCGCTCAAGAGATTGAGCACGCCGAGCCGGACGGAGACGTCGAGCATCGACGTCGGTTCGTCGGCGACGATGACTTCGGGCTTGGCCGCGAGCGCCCGGGCAATGTTGACGCGCTGGCGCTGGCCACCCGAAAGCTCATGCGGATATCTCGGCGCGATCATGTCGGGATCGAGCTTCACCTGTCGCAGCAGCGCCTTGATCTCCTCGGCGACGGCGGCACCCTTCAGTTCCGGGCGATGCAGCATCAGCGGACGCTTCAGGTGGTAGGCGATCGTGTGGGCCGGGTTGAGTGAGGCGAAGGGATCCTGGAAGATCATCTGCACCGAACGGCGATAATCGGCGATCTCTTTTGCTCCCGCCTTATCGACGGGCTTGCCCTTGTAGAGCAGCCGCCCTTCGCTCGGCTCGTATTCGCGCATGGCGATGCGGGCGCAGGTGGTCTTGCCGCTGCCGGATTCGCCGACGACCGCCAGTGCCCGTCCGGCATGGAGCGAGAAGGAGATGGCGCGCGCCGCGCGCACGGCGCCCGGACCATTGCCGAAGGTCTTGCTGACCTTGTCCAGGGTCAGAATGGGTGCGGATGTGCTGGTCATCGAAGGACGCCTCCATGCAGCGAGGGGAAGGAGGCCCAGAGCTTCTTGGTATAGTCGTGCTCGGGTGTCCGGTAGATGGCGTCGGCGCTGCCCTGTTCGACCAGCTTGCCGCCGAGCATGATACCGATGCGGTCGCAGAACTGCACCATCAGCCCGAGGTCATGGGTGATGAAGAGCACGGCGAAGCCGAGCTTGCGCCGAAGTTCGTTGATCCGCTGCAGGATTTCGCGCTGAACGACGACGTCGAGCGCGGTCGTCGGCTCGTCCATGACGATCAGGCGCGGATCGAGCGCCAGGCAGATGGCGATGACGATACGCTGGCGCATGCCGCCGGAGAACTGGTGCGGATAGTCGCGCATGCGGTCCGGCGAAATGTCGACGAGCCTGAGCATTTCGGCAGTCCGGTCGCGCGCCGCTGCCCTTCTCATGCCCTTGTGCGTCTTGAGCACGTCGTAGAACTGCTGCTCGATGCGCAGCACAGGATTGAGCGAGTTCATCGCGCTCTGGAAGACCATCGCCACTTCGCGCCAACGGAAGTCGGCAAGGCCCTTCTGGTCGAGGTCGAGCACGTTGCGGCCATCGAGCAGGATGGCGCTTTCCTTGCGGATCAGTGCCGGCGGCTTGTGCAGCCGACTGATGGCAAAGGCGATGGTGCTCTTGCCGCAGCCGCTCTCGCCGGCAAGGCCGAAGACTTCGCCGGGAGCAACATCGAAGCTGACATTGTCGACGGCGCGGAAGTCGTCGGTTTCGCCGATATAGTCGATCGTGAGGTTCTTGACGGAAAGCAGAGGCGCGGTCACAGGCGGCCCTCCCCGGAACGGATGAGAGACTGCCAGCGGCCGAGCCGGTTGCCGGTGCGCAGCCGCGGATTGGCGATTTCGTCAACGGCGAAGTTGAGCAGCGACAGGCCGATGCCGAGGAAGGCGAGCGCGAAGCACGGCGTCAGGATGTCCCACCAGGCGCCGACCGAAAGCGCGGACGCCTTTTGCGCACCATAGAGCATGGTGCCCCAGGAGACGACCTTGGGATCACCGAGGCCGAGGAACTCGAGCGTTGCCTGGGTGATGATCGCGAAGATCACGCTGCCGATGAAGTTGATGCCGACGATCGAGATCAGATTGGGGAAAATCTCGAAGGTCATGATCCGCCAGCGTGGCTCGCCCATCATCTCGGCCGATTTCACATAGTCCTTCTGCTTCACCGACAGCGTCTCGGCGCGGGTGACGCGGGCGCCCCAGGCCCAGGAGGTGCAGCCGAGAATGAGCGCGATGACCCACGGGCTTGCCTGGCCGATGAAGGCGGCGAGCACGAGCAGCAGCGGCAGGTTCGGCACGACGAGCACCATGTTGGTGAAGAAGCTGATGACCTCGTCGATCTTGCCGCCGCGATAGCCGGCGATGATGCCGAGCGCCGTGCCGACAATGGTGATCAGAAGCCCGGCGCCGAAGCCGACGGCCAGCGACGTGCGGGCGCCGTAGACGAGGCGTGCGAAGACGTCCTGGCCGATACGGGTGGTACCGAGCCAGTGTTCGAGTGACGGCGACTGATGCGGCCGTCCGACGCGGGCGCCCGGGTCATAGGAGGTTAGCAGAGGGGCTGCGATCGCGACAGCCAAGATGAAGGCGACGATCAGTGCGCCGACCATGGCCTTGCGGTTGTGGATGAGCGGGAAGGAGGAGGTCTTCATATCACGCCCTCTTCAGTCGTGGGTCGAGCAGCACGTAGCTGACGTCGACGATGAAGTTGGCAATGAGCATGGTGGCGGTCATGATCAAGAGCTGTCCCTGGATGACGGGGTAATCGCGGGCGAGGATCGCCTGGTAGAGGATGTTGCCGAGGCCGGGATAATTGAACACCACCTCGGTCACCAGCGAGCCGCCAAGCACCGTGCCGATGGCGATCGCAAGGCTCGACACAGTCGGCAGCAGGGCGTTGCGCGCCGCATACCAGATCATCACGCGGGTGTCGGAGAGCCCCTTGGCGCGGGCCATGACGATGTAGTCCTCGCCGAGCAGGTTGATCATGTTGTTGCGCATGGTCACGGCGAAGCCGCCGGTCAGAACGGCGCAGAGCGTCAGCATCGGCAGGATGCCGTGGTAGAGGACGCTGCCGATATATTCGAACGTGAAGGCAGGATCGAGCGCCGGATCGGCGGCATAGCCGGTCGGAAACCAGCCAAGCGTGAAGCCGAAGGTGAAGACGACGATCAGCGAAGTGACGACGGCCGGTACCGAGGTCGCGAAGATCGCGCCGACGGAAACGATGACGTCGAACAAGCTGCCACGGCGCCAGGCCGCGAGAATGCCGAGGAAGGTGCCGAGGGCGAAGCTGACGATGGTGGCGGTTCCCATCAGGCCGACGGTCCAGACGAGTGCGTTGCCGAGAACGGTGGTCACCGGCAGTGGGAAATACTTGATGGAACGGCCGAGGTCGCCGCTGAAGATGCTGCCGAGATAGGTGAGGTACTGCTGCCAGAGCGGCCCGTCGACGAAGCCGAAGGTGAGTTTCAGGGCCTGCAGGCTTTCGGGCGGCAGCTCCGCGCCGGCGCTCGAAAACATGATCTGCACCGGATCACCGGGCATCAGCCGCGGCAGGAAAAAGTTGATCGTCGCCGCCGCGACGAAGGCCGCCAGGTAGAAACACAGGCGGCGTAGCAGAAAGGCCATAGGGAACTCCATCGACTGCGGCCGCCGCGTGTGGCGTCAGGCGGCAGGGCTGTCTTCGTGGCAGATCGTCCTTAGGGGCAAGCTCCGGGACGACCGTGTGGCGGACGAAGGCCGCCCGCCACTATGGGCCGGATCGAGATGAGGCGCCCCCGAGGAACATCGTCCGTGAGAGCGCCGCGATCTCAGATCGGCTTACTTCACCGGCTCAAGCGCCAAGAGGTGCAAGAGACGCGCCGGGTTGTTGCGGGTGATCGACGGGTTGACGAAGGGGTTTTCCGCCGTCGCCCAGCCCTTGAAGCGCTTGGTGTTGTACTGGTACCAGTTCGGGTTGTTGAACACCGGCATCATGGGCATGTTCTCGGCGACGATGCGCTGGGCCTTGTTCATAGCTTCCTTCTGCTTGGCCGGGTCAGCCGTCTGGGTGAACTCCGTCAACAGAGCCTCGACGTCCGGGTTGAACCAGCGCTGCGAGGTGAAGCGGGTCTTGCCCTTGTCGCTCGAGCTGAAGGCGCGCTTGTAGGGGTAGTAGGGCGAGGCCGACGCCGGCAGGCTGTTGATCGCCGCGTCAAAGGTGCCGTTGATCAGGTTTCCGGTCCAGACAGCCTCTTCCGGCGTCTCGATCTTGGCATCGAGGCCGACGGCCTGCAGGCCCTCGACCGCGATCGTCACGGTGTCGATCCAGTCGGTCCAGGAGCTCGGGACGATGATCGAAAACGCAATCTTGGTGCCATCGGGGTTGTCGCGGAAGCCGTCGCCGTCCTTGTCGGCATAGCCTGCCTCGTCGAGCAGCGCCTTGGCGGCATCGGCATCGAATTTGCCGTATTTGCCGAAATCGGCGGCAACCGACGGATCGGCCCAGCTCTTGTAGAGCTCGCCCATGCCGGCGGGGTCCTCGTTGAGCGTCGGGTAGCCGTAGCCGGCGACGTCGACCATGGTGCCGCGATCGAGCGCCATTGAGGCGGCGCGGCGGAACTTCACGTCGTTGAAGGCCTTGCGGTTGTTTTCGTTGGCGGTTTCCTGGTTGAACAGGAAGGCGACCATGCTGCTTGGCGAGTACCAGAAGTGGAAGTGCTCCGGGTCCTTGGCGACATAGACGTTCTCGATATCCGGGATGAAGGAGACGCCCCAGTCAAGGGTGCCCGACGCCGTTGCCGTCAGGATCTGGTTGTTGTCGGCAAGCTGCGGGAAGCGCACGCAGTCGACCTTCAGCGTCGCGGCATCCCAGTAATGGGGGTTGCGGCACTGGTCATAGGTCTGGCCGGTGAAACGCGGAATTTCGGTCAGCGGACCGCTGCCGACGGGCGTCTCGTTGGCGAAGGTCACCGGCTCGGCGATGTCCTTCCAGACGTGCTCGGGCACGATCGGCAGCTGCGCCAGCTGTTCGCCGGCAAGCGAGCTGGGGTTGGCGAGCGTGAAGCGGACGGTCTGGGCATCAACGGCTTCGACGCCGGTGATGAAGGTCCAGATGCTGACGAAGTCGAGTGCCGGGAACTTCTTCAGGTAGTCATAGGTGAACTTGACGTCTTCAGCCGTCAGCGGCTTGCCGTCCGACCACTTCAGGTTCGGGCGAAGCTTGAACTCGATCGACTTCAGGTCGTCCGCAAGCTTGAAGCTTTCGGCAAGCCGGAAGGCCGGCTTGTTGCCGTCGAAGCGGTTGAAGACGACCAGCGGCTCGTAGATGAAATCGAGGGTGCTCTGGCGCGCCGAGGTCTGGTTGAACGGGTTGAAGTTGCGCACCCAGGTGGTCGCCGGCTCGATATTGGCCGTCAGCACGGTCTGTGCCGCGGCCGGGCCGGCGATGAGGGCGAGCGCGGTGGCTGCGCCCAGAATGGATTTCTTCACGGTAGTTCCCCTTTTTTGATCGTAGGATTTCTTGCGGGATCAGGCGACGAGGGCGCTGTTGAAAATGTCCTCGACTTCGGCATGGGCTTGGCGGACGTCGACCTTCAGCGTGCCGAGGCGCGCCTTGCCGGCCGCGATGCGCTTCAGTGCGGCTTCGGTCAGCGGCCTTGCCGCCTTGGCGGCCGCTTCACTTTCCGCGAGCGTGCCGTGGCTGTGGAGCGCAATGTCGGAACCGGCATCGAGCACCTGGCGGACGCGTTCCGGCAGGGTGCCGCGCAGCGATTCCATGAAGATGCAGTCGGAGACGAGCACGCCGTCATAACCCATGTTGTTGCGGATCACGTCGTGCATGACCGGCGAGATCGACGCCGGCAGCTCCTTGTCGAACGCCGAGTAGACGACGTGCGCGACCATGGCCCAGGGCGTGTCGCGCAGCGCCACGAACGGCTTGAAGTCCGTGGATGTCAGCAGTTCGCGCGAGGCGTCGACCACCGGTCGCTCCTTGTGCGAATCGAGCGTGGCGCGGCCATGGCCCGGAATGTGTTTCATGACAGGCATGTTGCCGGTCTCAAGCAGGCCATCGACCACTTCACGGCCAAGGGCGGCGATGAAATCCGGGTCAGCGCCGAAGGAGCGCGCGCCGATCACAGAGCTGGTGGTCGAAAAGACGAGGTCGAGCACCGGCGAGCAGCCGCTCGTCAGGCCGAGCTCGCTCATCATCGTGCCCATGGCCTGGCTGGACAGACGCAGCGCCTTCTTGCCGAGCGCAAAGTCGTGGCGCGCGAGTTCGGCGAATTCGCCGAAGGAGCGGAAGAGCGGCCACGGGCCGGCATCCAGATGCTGGACGCGGCCACCTTCCTGGTCGGTGAAGACGGGCGCGTCCTCACGGCCGACGGCTTCGCGGAAGCGTTCGATCAGCACCCTTGTCTGTTCGGGCTCGCGTTGGTTGCGGCGGCCGACGAACAGGCCGAACGGATTGGTCTCGCGGAAGAGCGCGAACTCGTCGTCGGAAAGCGTAGGATTGGGAATGCCGACAAAGAGGGCAAGCGGGGTCGAGGACATTGGGAGGCTCCGATATCTTGGAATTATTTGGAAGGGCGACGCAGCATGCCCTGGTAGATCCCCTTGTCAGGGGCAGGGATGGCGACAGCGCCGACGGTCTTTGCGTAGAAATCGACCGGGCCGGCATCGCCGATGAAGGCATAGGCGTGGCCAAGCGTCTTCATCGTGTCGAGGCAGCCGGATAGCAGGGCAACGCCGATGCCCTTGCCGCGGCTGGCGTTGTCGACGCCGGTCGGACCAAAGAAGCCCGGTGCGGTCGTGTCATAGCAGGCAAAGCCGACGAGTTTGCCATCGTCGACGGCGATCAGGCAGGCGACCGGCCGACGCGTAAACGCAACGGTCACCTCGCTTGCCCAGTTCTCGCTGAAATTCTCCCGCACCCAATCAACGACCAGGCCCATTTCCGGCGGCAAGGCGGGCCGTATGCTCACCTTGTCGGTTTCGGTTCTACGCTTGAGTTCGCCGAGGATCGGCGCGTACAAGCTCACCAGCATGTCAGGCATATGCTCCTCCACATATTCCTTTATTAAGGAATTGCTGCCTTTGTAATGCAATAGATGGAGCCATCCTGCGCCTCTTGTCAATCGACAAATGTCGGAAAGCCGACGCGTCCCCCGTGTTTCATGTCGCAGCTGTCGTGCGATGAAACGTTCCAACAAGAGCTGCCGGCCTGGCGCTGGATCGGTATCGTCTCGCGCGATGCGCGTCATCAAAAGGCTTGTGCAATTATTTCGATGCGGCGATTGCGCTTTTGTACAAATCTGTTCTTGAGTTGTTCGGTGCGTATTTGAGTTTACAAAAGTATGAAGTGTTAAAATTCTTCGGCGACCGAGTGGGGGCTTGGCAATATTCAATTATACTGAAAAACGACATTGCGGCCCCTGGCCGGAATGTCGTGAATGCCCGGTGCAAACCGGGCATGAGGTTGCCGACAACGGCGTCGACGGCTACTCGGCCGGTCGGGTCAGGATGAACAGGGCAGGAAGAACCATCGCGATGGCCACGCTTGCAGCGAGCAACGGGCTGGGGCTGCCGAAATAACAAAACAATGCGAAGCTTGCGGCCATCAGGCTCACCGCCGTGGTCTTGGCGCGCCTGGAAATCGCGCCTTTTTCGCGCCAGAGCCGGAGCGAAGCCCCGAAAACGCGGTGATTGAGCAACCATTGCTCCAGCCTGGGCGATGCCCGGGCGAAAAGCCCGGCCGCGAGCAGCAGAAAGGGGGTCGTCGGAAGGATCGGAAGGAAAGCGCCGACCACGCCGAGGCCGACCATCAGCCAGGCAAGGCCGAGGTAGAGGAGGCGAAGAGCTGGGTTCATGCGGGGCCTCCCTGCCAGCTCATGCTTCGGATGTTTCGCCGACCGGTGCCGGTTCGGGAACGCTCGGCGGCCAGCGACGGAGTGCCTCCAGCCCAGCCTCTGTCAGGGCATAGACGCCTCGATCGATCCGCTCGAACCAGCCGTAGACATTGCTCTGCAGGATTTTTGGGGCATCCGGCGCGGCAGCGCGCAGATCGCGCGGGCGTTGTTGGCCGCCCTGCAAGGCTGCCGCGCAGGCGAGCGCCTGCTGGCGGTAGGCGGTCATGATCGGCGAGCGCGTGGCGCCGCCCTTCGTCGGGTCGCCCTTGCGGCGGCGGTGTTCGTTGATCAGCCGCGCCCGTTTCTTGTTGTTCTTGCGCGGCATCACCGCAGACGCGGCGAGAATGACGTCGACCGTGCCGTTGTCGGCAACCGAAAGCATGCCGAAACCGAGCCGGCGACAGAGGTCGCGGAACCGGCGGTCGCTTTCGCGGCCCTTGCCCTTGGCCGAGACCCGGGCGGCGATCCAGACTTCGTCGCCCGACGCCGCGCGCTCTACGGCCTGAAGCACGAGTTCGAGGTTGAAGCTGAGCTTCAGCTCACAGATGACGACGAGCGGTGGCTCGTCATCGCTGAGCGCGACGATGTCGCAACCGCCGATCTCGCCCTTGACGTTGTAGCCGCGGGTTTCGAGGAACTGCTTGATCGGCTGGTAAAGGGTCGTCTCCAAACCCGGGAATCCTGCTCTGGTCGAAAATAGGGGAGTGCAGACTAGCAGATAGCCTCGATTGTCGGACTTGTCATCACGCCAGCGGGGGCGGGCAGAGGACGGGCGCGAAGACCGAACGATAGCAGCTACGCTTCGCCCTAACCTTGTGACGTGCTATCATAATTGCAAAAGGCGTCTTCCCTGAGGGCGTCTGCGTGCGAGGTTTTGACGACGGATGTTGCGTTACCTCACGATGTTGATCGCTCTGATCTTCCCATTCGCGTTTCCCGCTGCGCCGCAGGCCGAAAACGATCGGTTTGCGTTGGTTCTCCATGTGGATGGCGCTATCGGTCCGGCGACGGCCGAATATGTGCTGCGCGGTCTGGAACGAGCGGCCGTGCGGCGGCTGCCGCTGGTCGTGCTTCAGATCGATACGCCCGGCGGTCTCGACAGTTCGATGCGCGAGATCATTCGCGCCGTTCTCGCCTCACCGGTGCCTGTTGCAAGCTATGTCGCGCCGGCCGGCGCGCGGGCGGCGAGCGCCGGCACCTATATCCTCTATGCCAGTCACATCGCCGCCATGGCGCCGGGCACCAATCTCGGGGCCGCGACGCCGATCGCCATCGGCGGCGATCTGTTCGGGCAGGGAAAGGATGCTGGCAGCGGCAAGGACAGCGAACCGCCCGGCGCCAAGCAGGCCCAGCCGCAGGACACCGCCGAAGCAAAACTGGTCAATGATGCCGTTGCCTATATCCGCGGACTTGCCGAACTCAGGGGGCGCAATGCCGACTGGGCCGAGCGCGCGGTGCGCGAGGCCGCAAGCCTTTCGGCAGAGGCGGCCGTGCGCGAGAAGGTCGTCGATTTTATCGCCACCGGCATCGACGATCTCCTGAAACAGGCAAACGGCAGGACGGTGCGGGTGGGACAGACGCAGACTGTACTTGATACGACCGGGCTCGCTGTCGAAGCGTTCCTGCCGGACTGGCGGACACGGCTGCTGTCGGTGATCACCGATCCCAATATTGCAGTGATCCTGATGATGGTCGGCATCTACGGGATCATCTTCGAGTTTCTGTCGCCCGGATCGGTCGCGCCCGGGACCATTGGCGGCATCAGCCTGCTGCTTGGGCTCTACGCGCTTTCGGTGCTGCCGGTAAGCTTCGCCGGCGCTGGGCTGATCCTGCTCGGCATTGGCCTCATGGTGGCCGAAGCGCATTCCCCGTCGTTCGGCGTGCTGGGCGCCGGCGGTAGTGTCGCGCTGGTGCTGGGTGCCGCGATCCTCTTCGACACCGGTACGCCGGGTCTCCAGGTTTCCTGGGCAGTGCTGACGGTCCTCGGCCTTGCCAGCCTCGCCTTCAGCCTGCTTGTCGCGCGGCTTGCCGTCCTCTCGCGCCGGCACACGGTGGTGACAGGGAGCGAGCAGATGATCGGCATCGCCGGCAAGGTCGAAAGTTGGACGGGATCGGACGGTTACGTCATCGCGCACGGCGAGCGCTGGCAGGCGGTCAGCGGCGAGCCGCTGTCGAACGGCGAGGATGTCAGGGTGGTCGGGCGCACCGGGCTGACGCTCGAAGTGGTGCGCAGCAGGCCGTGAACGCCTGGCGCGCCGCAGGGTCTCTCAGGGCACGCGTGTCTGTGCCCGGAATGGAGGAAGGGTCATGGACATGTTCGGGAGCCTCGCTCCCCTTGCCGCGTTGCTGGTGCTGGCCGTTCTCGTCATCGCCTATTCGATCCGGATCCTGCGCGAATACGAGCGCGGCGTCGTCTTCACGCTCGGTCGCTTCACCGGCGTCAAGGGGCCGGGGCTGATCCTGCTGGTGCCCTATGTGCAGCAGATGGTGCGGGTCGATCTCAGGACCCGGGTCCTGGATGTGCCGAGCCAGGACGTCATTTCCCACGACAACGTTTCGGTGCGGGTCAGCGCCGTCATCTATTTCCGGGTGATCGACGCCGAGAAATCGACCATCCAGGTGGAAGACTTCATGATGGCGACCAGCCAGCTGGCGCAAACGACGTTGCGCTCCGTGCTCGGCAAACACGACCTCGACGAGATGCTGGCGGAGCGCGACCGGCTGAACGAGGACATCCAGAGGATCCTCGACAGCCAGACGGATGCTTGGGGCATCAAGGTGGCGACGGTCGAGATCAAGCATGTCGACATCAACGAGAGCATGGTGCGCGCCATTGCCCGCCAGGCGGAGGCCGAGCGCGAACGCCGCGCCAAGGTGATCAATGCCGAGGGCGAGCAGCAGGCGGCCGCCAAACTGCTCGAGGCCGCCGAAATCCTGTCCCGGCAGCCTCAGGCGATGCAGTTGCGCTACTTGAGCACGCTCAACGTCATTGCCGGCGAGAAGAACTCGACCATCGTCTTCCCGTTCCCGATGGAGCTTGGCGGGCTCCTGGGTTTCAAGGCCGACAAGCCCACGGGGCAACCGTGAGCATGCGGGCTTCGATCAGGCTGCCGCCTTCTGCAGTTCGGCGACCTTCAGCAGGTCGTCGACCGCGCCGGGGGCTGCAGCGACCACGGGCGCCCAATCGGTGAGCGCATCGCCGCGGGCCGGGAAGGGCAGCGTCCAGCCGCCGGCCTCGGTCACAAGGCAATAGCCGCCGAGGCAATCCCAGGCATGCATGTAGGGCTCATAGTAGCCGACGAGGCGTCCGGCCGCGACATAGGCGATCATCAGCGCGCCGGAACCATTGCGCATGAAGTTGCCGCCCGCTGCCAGCAAGCGCTCGACGATGGCGCCCATTTCTGCGGGCTTCACCTGGTCGTTGGAGCCGAGCCCTGTGACGGCATTGCGGATCGTGCGCGACCCGTCGAGGCGAAGCGGCTGGCCGTTGAGCGTCGCGCCCCGGCCCTCTGCGGCGGCGTAGGTTTCTTGGTGGCACGGCGCGTGGATGACGCCGATCACGGGCCTTTCGGCATATACGGCCGCGATGGAGACGCACCAGTTCGGCATGCCGTTGACGAAAGGCGTGGTGCCGTCGATCGGATCGAGCACCCATGTAAAGCCCGATGTTCCCGCGACAAGACCATGCTCTTCGCCGAGCACGCCATCGTCAGGGAACGCAGCCGCGATCCTGTCGCGGATCAGGGTCTCGACGTTTCTGTCGGCGATCGAGACCACGTCGTGGGCGTCGCGCTTGGTTTCGATAACAAGCGTTTCCCTCTTCAGGAAGTAATCATAGGCGAGCTGTCCGGCCTCCTCGGCCATGGACTTGGCAAGCGCGAACCGGGCGTCGAGACCGGGAACTTCAGAAGTCATGCAACAGTCCTTCTTTCAATCCAGATTGAAAATTCACGCGTCAATCAAAGCAAGGCCGCGGTTGCGAAAACCGATCGCGACCTCGGTTGCCGGAGATAGCATGTTGTCGACCGCCTGATCGACGACAAACAGCAGGCCCGCCGGCGTCTCGACCTCATATTCAACATGGCCACCAAGATAGGCGGCGCTGCTGATGGTCCCGGCAAGGGCTGCACCCTTGGCAGGCGTCAGGGTGACGGCGTTCGGCCGCACCGCGAGCTTGGCCGGGCCGGGGCGGGTGTTGCCCGACGCCAGGCGGTGCTCGAGCCCGCCGATGCGGATGGTGGCCTGACCGGCCTCGGCTGCCGTGACCTCGCAGGGCAGCACATTGGCCTCGCCCATGAAGTCGGCGATGAAGGTGGATGCGGGCGTCTCGTAGAGCTCGCGCGGTGCACCTTCCTGGGCGATCACGCCATCCTTCATCACGATGATCCGGTCGGACACCGCAAGCGCCTCGTCCTGGTCGTGGGTGACATAGACGGCGGTAAAACCGAGCCGCTGCTGCAACTCGCGGATTTCGGTGCGCACCTTGCGGCGCAGGCGCGCGTCGAGGTTCGACAGCGGTTCGTCCAGCAGCAGCACCTGCGGCTCGAGAACAAGCGCGCGGGCAACCGCGACCCGTTGCTGCTGGCCGCCGGAAAGCTCTGCCGGCAGACGCTGGCCGAGGCCGCCAAGGCCGACAAGCTGCAGTCCCTCCTCGGCGCGCTCGCGCGCTTCCTTCTTCCTGATGCCCGAGGATTCCAGGCCATAGGCGACATTGTCGAGCGCCGACATGTGCGGGAACAGCGCATAGGACTGGAAGACCATCGACACGTCGCGCTCGTTGGCCGGCAGCATCGTCACGTCCTTGCCGCCGATCAGGATCCGGCCGGATGACGGGTGCTCGAGCCCGGCCAGCATGCGCAGGGTCGTGGTCTTGCCGCAGCCGGAAGGCCCGAGCAGCGTGACCAGCGTGCCCGGTTCGATGGTGAGCGACAGGTCGTGGATCGCGGTGAAGGCGCCGAACTGCTTGCGCACGTTCTGGAAAACGACCGAGCCGGTGCGCGGGGTGCTCTTGGGGGTGCTCATGCGGTTTTCTCCTGGGAAAGGGTGGCGGCCGGGCGGGCGGGTGCGGCGCTAAGGACGCGGTTCTCCCGCCTCAGCTTGCGTTCGCCGACAAGGAGTTGCAGGCCGGTGATGACGGTGATCATCACGAGGATGAGGGCGGAAGAGTAGGCAATTGCCACCCCGAATTCGCCGTTCTCGACAAGGCCGACGATGTAGGCGGTGGCCATGTTGTATTCGGCGCTGACGAGGAAGACGACGGCGCTGATCGAGGTGATTGCCCGCACGAACGAGTAGACGAGTGCTGCGACGATCGCCGGCCGCAGCAAGGGCAGGATGACCTTGCGCAACGTACGGAAGCTGGTCGCCCGAAGCGTCAGCGACGCCTCGTCGAGGCTCTTGTCGAGCTGGCTCATCGCCGCGATGCCGCCGCGCACTCCGACCGGCATGTTGCGGAACACGAAGCAGGCGATCAGGATCAGCGCCGTACCGGTCATTTCGAGCGGCGGCAGGTTGAAGGCGATGATGTAGCTGATGCCGATGACCGTGCCGGGAATGGCGAAGCTCAGCATCAGCGCGAACTCGAAGACGTCGCGGCCGGCAAAGCGCTGGCGCACGATCAGATAGGCCGTCAGCAGCCCGACAAGCGCTGTCAGCGGTGCGGCGATGAGCGAGATCTCCATGGTCGTCCAGAAGGAATTCCAGGCAACGCCGGTCCAGGCGATCGCGCCGTCGACGACCGAGATCGAGAATGCCTTGGCATAGTGCTCGAGCGTCAGCGAGTGGTCGAGGCCCCAGGTCTTCACGAAGCCGCCGAAGACGATCATGCCGTAGACGACGACGGTGAAGATCATCCAGGGGATGACCACAGCGTGGACGCCGATCGATACCGAGCGTGGCAAGGCGCTGTGCGCGCCGCTGTCGCCCTTGCCGGTCACAGTCGAATAGTTCTTGCCGGCAAGCCAGTAGCGCTGGGCAAGGAAGGCCGTGAGCGTGAAGCAGAGCAGGATGATGGCGAGAACGGCCGCGCGGGACGGGTCGTTCTGGGCGCCGACGACGGCAAAGAAGATTTCGGTCGAGAGCACGCCATGGCTGCCGCCGAGCACCAGCGGGTTGCCGAAATCGGCCATGCTTTCGATGAAGCCGATCAGGAAGGCGTTGGCGAGGCCGGGCTTCATCAGCGGCAGCGAAACGGTCCAGAAGGTGCGCCAGCGATCGGCCCGGAGCGTCTGCGACGCCTCTTCCATCGAGGGGCTGACGCCCTCGACGACGCCGATCAGCACGAGGAACGAAATCGGTGTGAAGGAAAGGACCTGGGCGATCCAGATGCCGGTGAGACCATAGAGCCAGCGTCCCGGCTCGATGCCGAAGGTATCTGCAAGAAACTCGGTGACGACGCCGGCGCGGCCGAAGAGCAGCGTCAGCGCAAGACCGATGACGAAGGGGGGCGTGATGATCGGCAGGATGGTTAGCAGACGCATGCCCTTCTTGAAGGGAAAGCGCGTGCGGGTGGCGACGAGCGCAAACGCGAGCCCAAGAAGCGTCGAGCCGGTTGCGGTCATCAACGCCAGCCACAGGGTTCGCCAGGCGACGCCGCAGCGGCCTTCGCCGACCACGCAGCTCAAACTCCAGATCGAGCCGTCCTGGATGTTGCGGATGAAGCCATCAGGCTTGAACGAGCCGTCGAAATCCTGGACGGAAGCGGCAAACATGCTGCCGACCGGATAGAAGACGAAGACGATGACGAGGCAGACGAGCAGGGAAATCGCCGCGACGATGAAGGCGTCACCCTTGAGCACGCCACGTTCGGCAAGCCCGAAGGCGAAGAGCAACACGAAGGTGAGGCCCGCAAGCACGGCGCCGGCGCCCATTGACGGTTGCCCGTCTGAAAGCGGGCCGAACAGGGTCTCGCTGATCGTCCAGGTCCAGCCGGAAAAACCGATGGCCAGTCCCTGAAACGCGAGGAACATGACGCCGGTCGCACCGGCTATCGCGAGCACCAGGCCGCGGCGATCCGCGTCGCGAACAAAACGTGCTGCCGTTGCGGTGGCCAGGAGGAAAAGCGCCACGCCAAGCCAGATGCGGCCATGGGCGAAGATCTGTGCCAGCCCGGGGGCCACGGCCGGGTCAGATGGGAAATCGGCGAGCCAGCCGAGGCTGAAGAAGCCACCTTCGATGCGATACCAGGGGACCAGCAGGAAAGCGGCCAGTCCGAGCCCGAGCGTCAGGTCGAGCCTGCGATTGCGATGTTCCATGATGGTCCTCGCGTGAATTGAAATGAAAACGATGGGACGTGAAGTCGCGCTGGCCTCTGGCCGGGGGCGACAGTCGGACGTCGATATCGGGTACGGCCGGCCGGATCACGTGTCCGGCCGGCGCGCTCCTCGATCAGTTGGCGGCGGTGCCGACTTCGCGGTCCCAGCGCTCCAGCAGCGACTTGCGCTTCTCGGCATCACCGAAGGTGGCGAAATCGTAGTCGATCAGCTTGATGTCCTCGAAGCGCGGCGCTTCCTTCGGCACTTCGGCAGACTTGTTGGAGGGAAGCTGGAACGACTTGGCGTCCTTCATGCGCGACTGCACCTCCGGCTTCAGCGCCCAGTCGTACCAGGTCTTGGCGCTGTCGATGTTCTTGGCGCCGCGCACGATCGACATCGAGCCGATCTCGTAGCCGGTGCCTTCGCAAGGGGCGATCGCCTTGATCGGGAAGCCTTCGGCGGTCTGCGAGACTGCGTCATGCATGAAGACGATGCCGAGGCCGGCTTCGCCACGGGCGGCGGCCTTCACCGGTGCGGAGCCAGACTTGGTATACTGGGAAATGTTGCCGTTGAGCTTCTTCAGGTAGTCGAAGGCCTGATCCTCGCCCATGATCTGCACCAGCGAGGCGAGCGCGGTGTAGGCGGTGCCGGACGAATTCGGGTTGGCCATCTGCAATTCGCCCTTGAGCGATGCGTCGAGCAGGTCGGCCCAGCACTTCGGTTCCTTGAGCCCCTTTTTCGAGAAGATCTCGGTGTTGTAGCCCCAGCCGAGCGCGCCGGCATAGATGCCGACGGTGCGATAACCCGAGCCCTCGGCCTGTTTCTTCGCCCAATCCTGCAACTGGTCGAGCATCGGCGACTTGTATTCGAGCGTCAGGCCGTCCGACGCTGCCTGCAGATGCGGGTCGCCGGTGCCGCCCCACCACATGTCGGTTTTCGGATTGCGCGCCTCGGCGCGGATCTTGGCGTAGGTCTCGCCGGAGGACAGCCGCACCATGTTGACCTTGATGCCGGTCTCCTTCTGGAAGTCGCCGGTCATCTGCTCGCAGATCACGACGTCGGCCGAGCAGATGAGATTGAGGCTGCCGGCAGCCTGGGCGGGCAGGGCGGCGAGCGCCGTTCCTGCAAAAAGCATGAGGGAAAGGGTCGTTGTCTTCATCGGTGGCATCCTCCTGTTGCCTTGGTTTAATCAGGCGCGAACGAGACACGGCGCGGCCATCGGCCTGCCCGCCGGGCAGCACGTTCACGTGTTCGAATTTTCGGTCTTATCGCCGGGACGAAGCGATCAGTTCGTTGCGGAGATCTCCGCATCGAACCTTTCGAGCAGCCGACTTCGCTCCTCCGGCGAGCCGAAGGTGGCAAAATCGAAGTCAACCATCTTGATCATTGATATGTCCGGCGCGCCAAGCGGCAGCTCCGACCGTGCATTGGAAGGAACCTGGTTCTGGCCGGACGCAGCCCCCGTGCCCTGGCCTTCAGGGCTCAGGGCGAAATCGACGAAGCTCCTGGCAGCCTCAAGATGACGCGCGCCCTTGACGATGCTGACGGCGCCGATTTCATAGCCGGTCCCCTCGCAGGGCGCGACGATGACGAGCGGGAATCCCGCCTGTTTCTGGGTAACGGCGTCATGCATGAACGAGATGCCGATCAGTGTCTCGCCGCGCGCCGCCGCCTTGACCGGCGCCGAGCCCGCGGTCGTGTATTGATCGATGTTGCGATTGAGCCCCGCCATGAAACGGAAGGCCTCGTCCTCGCCGAAGAGCTGGACGAGGGTTGCAAGCGTGGTGAAGGCGGTGCCGGACGAATTCGGATTGCCGCTGCGGACGCGACCGCGATAGGCGCTGTCGGCAAGGTCCTTCCAGCAGGTCGGCGCCGGCAGTTTCAGTTTTGCCAGCAGTTCGGCGTTATAGGCAAAGCCGAGCGCGCCGGCATAGATGCCGGCCGAACGGCCGCCGGAAATGGCGAAGAAATTCTGCGCCCAGGGCAGCATGTCGCGCTCATGTCCCGGCCGGTAGGGTTCGAGCAGGTTTTCGGAACCGGCCTGAAGGTGTGTGTCCCCGGTGCCGCCCCACCAGACGTCGACGGTCGGCGACGCCTTCTCGGCGCGCAGCTGGGTGAGGATGTCACCGTTGCTCTTGCGCGTGACGGCGATCTCGATTCCGGATTTCGCCTCGAAAGCGGCCTTCATCGTGGCGCACCACGCCTCGTCGACACCGCACAGCACGGTGAGCTGCGGCGCTGTTGCGCCGGATGTGGCGGCGCATAGCCACAGGGCCACGCCCGCGCCGATCGCGGTGATGCCTCTCACAATGTCCTCCCATTGGAACGCTGCCGTCCCATTCTCCGCAGTCAGGATCGCACATTCGCCGTTCGTCGCAACCCTGGGAATGGTTACTGTTCTTACAGTGCCGGCCGTTGCTGCCTGTATCAAAGTTACAAAGATTACAAATATGACAACGGGAATAACGCGAGCTGCTTTGATCATTGCGAGACGCCCGCCTATGATGGGGGCGGGAGGACGTGCATGCTGAGTGAGAGGATACGGATTCTGATCGTCGAAGACGATCCGGACATGGCGGAGCTTATCTCCGACCTGGTGGAAGCAGAGGGTTGGCTACCGCTGACGGCGCCGTCGGCCGAGGCCGCAGCTGTCGTTCTCGAGCGCGAACAGGTGCACCTCGTGCTCGTCGACCACAATCTGCCGGGTGCGTCCGGCCGCACCTTTGCGCAGCGGCTGCGGGCGCGCACCAATATCGGCATCGTCATGGTGACGGCGGCCGGAAGCGCTGCGGATCGCGTACTCGGTCTGGAAACGGCGGCCGACGACTATGTCGTCAAGCCGTTCGAGCCCATCGAGCTTTCCGCCCGCATCAAGGCTGTGCTCAGGCGAACCTACCCGTCCTTCAAGCCGGAGCGCGAAGTCGAGCGCGAGCCGGAGCCGGCCGCGCTGAAGCTTGGCGATTGGTCGATCGACCTTCAAAGCCGCCGCGCCGTCTGTCTCGCCGACCCTACGCGGTCGCTCACCAGTGCCGAGTTCGCGCTTCTCGAAATTCTCGCGCAGACGCCGAATGCGCCCGTCAGTCGCGCCCATATTCTCGACCGTCTCGGGGCCGAAAGCGACCGCTACATCGACCGCAACGTCGATGTGCTGGTGCTGAGACTTCGGCGCAAGATCGAGCGCAATCCCGACCTGCCACGCCACATCAAGACCCGGCGCGGCAAAGGCTATGTGCTCGACACCGATGACGGCGAGTTCTAGCCCTTGATCAGCCGCCCGTTTCTCTCTTCGATCGCGTTTCGGTTGCCCTTTGCAATCGCGTTCATCTGTTTCCTCGTCTTCAGCCTGGCGACCGTCGCTGTCTTCGGCCTGCAGCGTGCGCGCGACGAGATGGCGGCCTATGGCCTGCAGGCGTTTTCAAGCCTTGCCCGGGCGTCCCTTGTGTCGCGGCAGGTGTCCGACCTGGTGTCGAGCGCGCCGTTTCTCATGAACGCGACCTCGCCCTATCGGGTTTCGAGCGAAAGCCGCTCGGTGGTCGCACAGGTCGACGCGCTGCTGCGGGCCATGGCGCCGGAAGCAGGTGCGCCGACGGCGAAGGGTTTTGCCAGCGCCGATATCGTTGACCTGCTGGAGGCAATCCGGGCGCAGACCATGATGCTTGCGGGCGACGCGGATTCCGCCCAGCAGCACAAGGCCGCCGCCGCTGCGGCCCTTGGCGAGATCGCGACCGGAGGCGGAATAGCCGACGCCGATTTCCGCCGGAGCCTCAACGCAATCGTGCAATCGGCTTCCAACTCCGACAGCCTGTTCCAGCTCGGCGAGTTGCGCCGACGTTATGTCGCCGAGACCACGCCGCGGCTGGAACGGGCGTCCCCCGATGCCCGGATCTCGGCCGTGGAGCTTGCGCCCTACGAAAGGGTTTTCGAGGCGCAGACGCACTATCTGCTCGAAATGTTTGCGATCCGCGCCGCCGTGGCGCAACTGCACACGGTCTCGCGAGACCTTTCGCATGCGACGGAAACCCAGAGCGAGGCCGTCGCCCGTGGCCTCAACGAGGATCTCGTTTCGACGTCCGATGCTCTGAGCCGCCTGCTCGTCATCGTCGCCGTCGCCTCGTTGCTGGTGCTTGTGATGGCAGTGTTTTCGATCCGCTCGGTCATGCGGGTTTCCCGCGGGATCGTGTCGTTGTCTGAGGGAATGAATGCCCTCGCGGAGGGGCGCCGGGACGTCGCCACCCCGACCTACAAGGGATCGGAAACGGAATTCGTCCGGCTGCTCGAAGCGTTCAGCGCCTTTCGCGAGAGTGTCGAGCGCGTTTCGAGGCTCCGGCGCACGGCGGAGGCCGCGGCGCGCACCATCCGCTCGACGTTTCGCAACATGAACGAGGGGATCGCGCTGTTTGATGCCATCGGCAGGCCGATCACCATGAACCGGCGTGTGATGGAGCTTGTCGGCTGGCCCGGATCGGCGCGGAAACTTCCCTTGCGCCGTTTCGTGGGGCCGATGCCTGAAATCGATCCGGCGGTATTGCCGACGGACGACGAGCCCGGGACCTTCGACGACCGGCTGGTGCTCAGGCATCGCTCCGACGCTGGCCGGGTGACCGAGGTGTCGCTGTCGCGGCAGCCGGATCGCGGTATCGTGCTCCTGGCACGCGATGTCACCGACATCGATCGCCAGGAGGCCGAGGCAGCCAAGGCACAGCGCCTCGACGGCATCATGCGCATGACGCATCAGGTGAGCCACGAGGTCGGCAACATGATCGGCGTCATCACCGGCAGCCTGGGTCTGCTGGAGCGCGAGGCGGGCTTCAACGATCGACAGAAGCGTCACATCGCCCGCATTCGCAAGGCGGCCGATCGCGGGCGCTCGTTGGCCTCGAGCATGCTGTCGGTCGGCAGCCAGCATCCGATCCACCCCGATACGCTGGAGATCGGCGCCGTGCTGCGCGGCATGGCCGATGTGCTGGAAATCGCAGTCGGCGAACGATGCCGCCTCGTCTTCGACATCGACGAGGACCTGCCGCGGGCGCATCTCGATGCCGCCCTCTTCGAACAGGCGATCCTCAATCTCTGCCTCAATGCGGCGGCCGCGATGCCGCGGGGCGGAACGATCCTGATCCGAGCCGCCCGCGCGGAAAGCGAAATCGTCGTCGCTGTCAGCGACGAGGGCATCGGCATGTCGCCCGAGGCGGTGGACAAGGCGTTTGAGCCCTACTTCACTACGCGAGACGAGGAAGGCGGAGCCGGCCTTGGCCTTGCGGTCGTC
Organism: Ensifer sp.; assembly: GCF_035999135.1. Classification (GTDB taxonomy): domain Bacteria; phylum Pseudomonadota; class Alphaproteobacteria; order Rhizobiales; family Rhizobiaceae; genus Ensifer. The sequence continues at coordinate 34,191 of NZ_DASYGZ010000046.1, read as the reverse complement.
TACGGTTTCGTCAGGCAAAGCGGTGGCGACGCCCGTATCGTCTCGCAGCCGGGCAAGGGAACGATCGTCGAGCTGGCGTTCCCGTCCTGAGCCGAAGGGCCGGGTCCGTTACCCGCGTCGTGCGAGGCGCCGGACGGCGGCATCGATGCGGTCGCCATTGCGGGTGAAAACCGCCCAGAGCCAGGCCATGAGCCACAGCATCAGGACCCAGGCGAGCACGACGTCGGACAGGAAATGCGCGCCGAAGACGATGCGGTTGAGCGAGAAGACGGCAATCACAGGGATGAACGCGATCACCGCGGTTCGCCGCCAGTGGGCCGGCAACAGCAGAGCAAGGGCGACGAGCGCGATCGCGGTCGCCGATTCACCCGATGCAAACGAACAACTGCGCGAACAGGCGCCGGACACCTGCCATGCCGGCGTAAACGGCAGGCTGCCCCCGAAGTCGACGATTTCATTGGGGCGCGCGCGTCCGATCAACCGCTTCAAAAGCTGGATGAGCAGGCCCGGTCCCAAGGCAAAGAAGGTCAGGAAAAACAGGGCCTTGTGCGGGCGGGGCAACCCTGGTCGCGGTGCGATCGCCTGGACGATCAGCAATGCCAGGATGCATGGCAGAATGATGGTGGGAAGCACCCGGTTGAAATCGCGAACCGCGCGCAGCACCGGCTCCCTTGAGAGCGGAAAGTCGCCGGTCGTCGAAGCGGCAAAGCGCGATACGGCAAGATCGATGCCCGGAAAGGCCATGAAGAAAAAGGCAGCCGCAATCGTGAATGCGCCGGCGGCTGTGATCGGCTGGTGCTCCACATGCGCTCGGGCTTGGCCTGGCCAGCGGCGCGGACTGGCCCTCCACCATCTGGCGTTGTTCGGGGATGATGTGGTGGAGGCAGACAAAATGGACATGCTGGTCGCTCGCAAATCGTAACAGGGTGCGGGCGGACACTTGCGCTCGCCTGTCAAGGCAAGGTGGAGGGACCGGGGGCGCTTGATGCGCAAAACGGGGCGACCACGTAACGCGCCATTGACGGTCATCTTCAACCTTGACGGGATTCGAATTCATGATGATGCGATCGGCGGAGCCTTGTTGCAGCGCCTGCATGGTCGATGTTCCGGCCGTCGCGGTGCCGTTTGTCAAGAAATGGCGGAGATTTGTCGGGAGCTCTATCCGGAAGGTGCCGGAACGGCTCGGATCAATTGCAAGCCGGATTTTTTCGTCCCATAAGCAGCCGATCACAACATCGGGCCAGGGAGTTTGCTTATGGTCGACAAGGGTCTCATCCTTCTGGCGGAGGACGAGCCGGAGATTGCGCAGATTCTCGATGCCTATCTCGTGCGCGACGGCTTCAGAACGGTCAGGGCGGCCGACGGCGAAACCGCATTGACGCATCATGCCGTCCTGTCGCCCGACCTCGTCCTGCTCGATGTGCGCATGCCGAAGCTTGACGGGTTCGAGGTGCTGACCCGCCTTCGCCGCGAGGGCAACACGCCCGTCATCATGGTGACGGCGCTTGCCGAGGATCTCGATCGCCTGACCGGGCTGAGGCTCGGGGCTGACGACTATGTGATGAAGCCGTTCAACCCGCAGGAGGTGGTGGCGCGCGTCAATGCGGTGCTGCGCCGGACCCGCAATGGCGCCGGTGCTGCGGTGCTTCGCTTCGAGAATGTCGAGGTCGATCTCGACGCCCACGTCGCCTTTGTCGAACGATCGGGCAAACGCCAGTCGGTTCCGCTGACGCTCAGCGAGTTCCGCATTCTGGCGCACATGATCCGTCGCCCGACCCATGCCTTCGATCGCGCCGACATCCTTGATGCCTGCCTGCCCGACAGCGATGCACTCGCCCGCACCGTCGACACCCACATCGCCAATCTCAGGCGCAAGCTCGAGGACCTGGGTGCGAGCGGCTTCTTCAGCGCCGTCCGCGGCGTCGGTTATCGTTTCGTGGAGCCGAGATGAGGATCAGTCTCTCACGTCTGCCGCTCGGCGTCCTGACCGCGGGGATCATGGTCATCCTGCTGATCTTGAGCGTCGTCATCGTCTATGGCGGTGTCACCTACATGGAGCCTCAGCTGGAGGCGCGGATTCTGGAGAGGCTGACGCCGGAGGCAGCCGAGGCCTATCGGGATATCAACGCCGGAAAGGCCCCGAGGCAGGAAGCGCTGCAATCGCTGCTCGCCAGCTCGCCGGAACTTGAGGAATGGGCGAGCTGGGAAGTCGACAAGACCATTCTTTTTTTCGGAGGGGTCGCCATCTTGCTGTGCGGCCTTGTCGGCTACTGGATGGCGCGCAAGATCAGTCGTCCGCTCGAGGCGCTGGCGAAGGCGACGCAGGATCTGCGTGCAGGCGATTTCGCGGTGCGCGTCGGATCGATCCGCAAGGGTGCCAAGGAGGTGGCTACTCTCGTGAAAACATTTGATGAACTGGCGGCCGAACTGGAGAGCATGGAGAGCCGGCTGCGCTTCAACACGATGGCGGTCGCGCACGAACTGCGCACGCCGCTGACGATCCTGCAGGGCAATCTCCAGGGCATGGCCGATGGCGTTTTCCCGCTCGAACAGGAACGGGTGCGCCAGCTGCTCCTGCAGGTGGAGGGCCTCTCGGCGCTGGTGGAGGACCTGCGCACCCTGTCGCTCGCGGCCGGGCAAAAACTGGTCACGCAGCGGCAGAGCGTCGATCTTGCCGCAGAAGCGACGCAGGTGCTCGGCGCATCCCGCACGTTGCTCGGTTCCGTCGGCATGTCGGTGGAGCTGGCGCTCGAACCTGTCCGGGTTTCCGGCGACAGCCAGCGCTTGCGCCAGGCGCTGCTGGCCCTGGTCGAGAATGCCACCCGCTATGCCGCAACTGGCGGCGTGCTTCGCTGCGAGACGGGACGGCGCGGGGCAGACGAAGCCTACGTCCGCGTGCTCGATCGTGGGCCCGGGCTTCCGGACGATGTCTCGACCCATTCGATCGATCTCTTCTGGCGGGGTGACGCGTCGCGGTCGCGGGCAACCGGTGGCACCGGCCTTGGCCTTTCCGTGGTGCAGGCCATTGCCAACGCGCATGGCGGCCGGCTGGAATTCGCCGCGCGTGCCGGTGGCGGCGCCGTTATCACGATCAGCCTGCCGCGCGAGATCGCTGCCTGATGATCAGGCTTGAGACCGCGGGCCTCCACGCCATTTCGTGACGAGGATGCATCGCTGTTTCCTGCCTTGCGACGGCGCCTATCGCGCTCATTTGCCCACCGCATCTTCGCAATTCCTTGACAGTGGGCGGGCACACCAAGCGTGCCGGACGTCCCGGCCAGCAGCGTTTGCTCAAGGATTGCACCATGCCCCTGGAACTCAGGCAGGAATACAGCGCGGATCTGCGGTTGCCCGCTCACGACGGCGAGACCCCTGGCGGTCGTCCCCATCCGGTTTCAGAACGCCCTTCCTCCGGCGCGACCGCCCGAGAGCGGACGCGAAACAGGACAGCGATTGTCGGCCATGTGCTGAAGCTGGGGCTGAGGGTCAGCCTGAAGCGCGCCGTCGTCTTTTCGATGCGCTTTGCGCGTCATCCCCTGCTGACGGCGCGCTGGATCGGCTTTCTCGACGAGTTTGGCGAGCGCTACCGGCTTGGCATGCCGCATGACGATTTGCTGCGCAAATCGATCCCGACCTTCTTCCTGCATGGTGCCACGTCGTCAGCGCGGCTTGAACTGCTTGTCAAACATTTCGATGTCGCAAGCGAGGTGCTGTCACGCCGCTCGCTGACGGCGCTTTGGCAGGGCGGCATCCTTGAGATGGGCACGGTCTCCGGTCGCAGCGAAAATTACTGCATCCAGCTGCAACTGGCCGACCATTGCGGCGCCCGTCATGAAGGCGCGTTCGCGATCCGGATCAGGCGCCAGAGCGATGATTATGTACTTTGTACCGTCGGCTTCGTCTTCGTGCGTTGCGGGCATGAGGCCTACACGCTTGCCATTGGCGGCATGCAGGGGCCGCGGGGCCACGATGCCAAGCGCGCTTTGATTACCGCCACCCGCGATCTCGGAGGCCTCCGGCCGAAGGATGCGGCGCTGCTTGTCCTCCACGGTCTGGTGTCGGAGGGGCAGGCGACCGGGCTATATGCGGTGTCGAACGAACGGCACGTCATCAACCGTCGTCGCCTCAAGCGCCGCCGGATGATGGTGGCCGATCTCGACACCTACTGGCGCGACCGGGGCGGCGAACCGGCCGATGACTTCGGCTTCATCCTTCCCCTTGCCGACAGCAGCGCCGTTCCGGACGGCAATCGCCGCGATCAGAGCAAGCGCGCCTTTCGCGACGTCGGCGCGTGGTTCTACTGAGTTGTCAGCGCCCGAGCGGGCAGGGTGGCGATGAAATGCGGGGATGCTCTCATGGGGTGTGTCCTGATGGAGATACACCGGCCGGCCGCAGACGTTTATAATGTCGCCGATTCGAAACGACAAGCGAAGGTAGCAGATGGCGCGCGCGACGACCCAGAAACCGATACCCCATTTGGGCGGGTGCCTTTGCGGAGCGATCCGTTTCGAAGCGGAAGGCAAGGCAGGAAAACCGCATACGTGTTCGTGCAAGATGTGCCAGCGCCATTCGGGCGCGCTGACGCTGTCATGGGTTGAATTTCCCGCGGATGCCGTACGCTGGACGGGGCCGGGCGGCGCGCCTTCTGTCTATCGCTCTTCGGACTATTCGAGCCGCGCCTTCTGCCCCGCTTGCGGCAGCAGCCTGGGCGCGATCGATGACGCGCCGGTAGTGGCTCTTCTGCTCGGGGCGTTCGACAAGACCGGTTCCGACGATCTGATCCCGAAGAGCCACAGCTATCGGACCGGGCGTCCCAAATGGTGGCACGTGGAGGCGGTGAAGCCGGCGACCTGAGGAGGCGCGTGCCGAAAGTGGTGGACCGAGCCGCTGTTGGACCCGGTCCGTGAGGGCTAGGCCCACACCTTGGCGGCAGCGGTGGCGATGGCGATGATGCCGAAGGCAATCAGGACCAGGCCCGAAATCCGCGACACCCAGGCGACGAAGCTGTCGGGCAGCCGAGTGCGTGCGATCGCGATGCCGCCGCTCAAGAAGAACCACCAGCCGAGCGACCCTATGAAGACGCCCGCAACGACAATGGCCGCACTCAGCCCGTCGCCGGCTTCTGCAAGGCCGAGGCCGGCGAAGATGGCGGCGAAGGAGAGGATGGTCGCCGGGCTGGTCATCGTCAGCAGAAATGTGGCGATGGTCGTGCGGACAAGATCGCGTCCCCCGACGTCGGCGGCCGCAGTCACCGGTTTCGGTCGCAATCCGCTCCAGCCGAGCCAGATCATGAACAGGCCGCCGGCGAGGCTCAGCGGGATGGTAATCATCGAAAGCACTGCCGCGAAGGCGGCAAAACCGATCGCGGCAAGTGCGGCATAGGTGGCATCGGCGGCGGCTGTGCCCAGCCCGCCGGCGACACCCGCCCAGAAGCCGCGCGCCAGTGTGCGGTTGATGCAGAGCGCCCCGATGGGGCCAAGGGGGGCTGCGACCGCGAGGCCGACGAGAAGGCTTTTTCCAAACAGCAGTGTAGACATGGCATGGGTCTCCGGCCGCGACATCGCGCACCTGTCCGCTTCAGGGACGGCGCCTGTCCGGCAAATCCAAAAAATGTTGCAGCAGCCTGTGCGCGCTCAGGCGCGCGGCGCGGTCGTCGCCAGGCTGTCCCGGACGCTCGACAGCGCGATCACCGTTTCGCTTCGCGCCAGGAACCGCCGTTGCTTCAGTTCGGCAAGGAACGGCTCAAGGTCGCCGAGCGACGGCATCCGCACCTTGACGCAATAGGACCACGCACCGGTCACATGATGGCATTCGGCAACATCAGGGTGAGTGGCCATGAAGGTGCGGAACGCCGCCTCGTCCGCGTCCGGCGAAAGGCCGACCCAGACAAAGGCAAGAACGTCGAGGCCGAGCGCGCGGTGATCGACCTCGACGGTGAAATTTCGGATCACGCCATTGGCGACGAGCCTTCGGATGCGTTCGTTGACGGCCGAAGGCGACAGCTCGACCGTCGCGCCGATATCAGTCAGCGATCGCCTCGCGTCTTCGGCGAGAATCTCCAGGATTTTTCTGTCAACAGCGTCCATTACCAATGAATACGCTGAAATTTATATAATGTACAGATGATTTTTCTGTATCTGACTGCCTGGGCCAAGGAAACGTCGGTGTGCTGCGCTATTCGATATCTCTCAAGGCGTCCAGCGGGCCTGTCAGGGCCGTTCGCGGCTGTACCAGTTCCGGCTGAATGAGATGGATGCGTGGCTGGGCCTTTGCGTCCTCGATCACGTCGAAGGCCTTGGTAATCATGCCCTCGACATCCTGGCGGATCATGATGACCGGGAAGGGCAGGAAGGATGCGAAGGGGTCGTAGTCATAACAGCCGACGACGAGGTCGGCGAAATTCTCGTGCGGGTGCCCGGCCATGAAGCGCAGCAGGCCCTCGAAGTTGATCGACGAGTTGACGAAGAGGCCGCGCGGCAGCCGGCCGTGTTTCTCGTAGAAGGCCTCGAAGGCGAGCCTTGCATTGTTCGGCGCGTAGCCGGTCGGCTGGATGCACGCGTCCGGATCCTGCCCGAGAAGCTCGCGTTTGACGGCGCGGAACCCGCGGATACGCTCGCGGCTGGCGTGGTCGTCGCGCCCGCCGAACAGATAGAGTTCGTCCGGCGCAAGCGGACGGGTTTCCTGGAAACGACGGATGATCGCCTCCGTCAGCAGCCGACCGCCCTCGTAGTTGTCGCTGATAACGGAGGGAACCTTGGTGCCCGGCAGGTCGATGTTGATGTGTTTGAGACCGGCCGCCTCGCAAACCTCGTGCACGCCGTCCGGATCGGTGGCGCCGCAGATGAAGAGTTCGTCGATCGAATAGGAAATCAGCGTCTCGGCGGTCTTGCGCTCTTCGGCCGGATCGCGGCTGGCGCTGACAACGATCGGGCATTGTCCGCGACTGCGCACATGGGCCTCGAAGGTCTGCGCCATCGACGAGAAATAGCGGTTGTCATGGATCGGCAACAACAGGCCGATCAGGCCCGAGCGCGAGCTTCTGAGGCCGCGTGCCTGGCGGTTGGCCGTGTACTGGTGCGTTTCGGCAAGGTTTCGGATCAGTTCCGCCGTGCTTTCCTTGATCCGCCGCTTCTGCCAGGTGCCGTTCAGGACGGCACTTACGGTTGAGGGGGAGCTCCCTGACAACACCGAGAGGTCGTAGATCGTCGCTTTCTTTTTGCTGCTGCTGGCCATCGCTGTCTCCCTCGATGGTTCTAGTGCCGATTTCCCCTTGACGAAAGATTAAGTCTGCACAATAGTTCTTGCACCATCGATTGTGCAAACAAGAAATATCGATTGTGCAATTTGACGGTGCCGTCTGAGGAGGCGGCTCAAAGGGAGGCGAGGACAGCTTCGCCAGTGATGGTTGGAAACTGGAGGCCGGCGCTTTTGTAGCGACCGGGCGCGTTCCCCTGGTGGGAACGAGTGGAGGAGAGAAATGTTCAGGAGAATTCTCGTCGCCGCCCTGGCGACATCGCTGGCGCTTGCCAGTTCCGCGGCCGCTTTTGCGCAGGATGCCGGCAAGGTCGGCGTGGTCGTCAAGATCGGCGGCATTCCGTGGTTCAACGCCATGGAGGCTGGCATCAAGGAGCGCGGCCAGAAGCTCGGTGTCGACGCCTTCATGATCGGCCCGACCAGCGCCGATCCGGCGCTGCAGGTCCGCGCCATCGAAGACCTCATCGCTCAAGGCGTGAAGGTGATCGGCGTGGTCCCGAACGACGCCAAGGTGCTTGAGCCGGTTCTGACCAAGGCCAAGGAAAAAGGCATCATCGTCATCACCCATGAATCGCCGGGTCAAAAAGGTGCCGACTGGGACTTCGAGCTCGCATCCTCGACCGGCTTTGGCGAAGCGCACGGCAAGTTGCTCGGCGAGAAGATGGGCGGCAAGGGTGAATACGCCGTCTTCGTCGGCTCGCTCACGGTGCCGCTGCACAATGCCTGGGCCGATGCGGCGATCGCCTACATCAAGAAGAACTATCCCGACATGACGCTGGTCGGCGACCGCTACGGCGTTGCCGAAGACGTCGACAAGAGCCGCTCGACCGCGCTCGACCTGATCTCGGCCCACCCGAACCTCAAAGGCTTCCTTGCCTTCGGCAGCCAGGGCCCGATCGGCGCCGGCCGCGCCGTCGAGGAACGTCGCAAGGTCGGCGAGATCTTCGTGCTCGGCCCGTTCTCGCCAGGGCAGGGCCAGAAGCTGGTGAAGTCCGACGCGATTTCCGGCGGCTTCATGTGGAATCCGAAGCAGGCCGGCGAGGTCTTCGTCACGCTCGCCGACAAGCTCATGAAGGGTGGTGAAATCAAGGACGGCGAGGAAATCGAGGGCCTTGGCAAGATCAAGCCGGATTTCGAAAACCGCAACATTATCGTCGACCAGCTCGTGCCGATCAACAAGGACACGGTCTCGGACCTTGCCGCCATGGGGCTCTGAAAGCCTTATCCCCGTGCGCCGGGACATGGCGCACGGGTGACCGAAACGTCTGATTTCCTGCACGGCCCGCCCTGGCGATCCATAACGATCTAGGCGGGCGTGCAATCGGGTTCTCCCGGCTGCTGGGCCGGCTCCGGCCGGCCTGGCAAGTCCCTCAACTGCTGAAGCGGGATGAGGATAAGTGTTTGCGGTTTCCGTCCGCACCCCGCTCAAAATTGACGATCTAGGACACGAGGTTCATGCACCAGCCTGCGACGGCGGGAGGAAGCGAACGTCCGCTTCTGTCCCTGCGCGACATCAACATGACGTTCGGCGGCGTGAGAGCGCTCAAGAATGTGAGCTTCGACGTTCGCCCGGGCGAGGTCCATTGTCTCGCCGGCGAAAACGGCTGCGGCAAGAGCACGCTGATCAAGATCATCACCGGCGTCTACCGCCCCGCCGATGGCGCTGCGATCGAATTCGACGGGCAATCCTATTCCCACATGTCGCCTGTCACGGCGCAGGATCGCGGCATCCAGGTGATCTGGCAGGATCTGGCGCTGTTTCCAGAAATGAGCGTCGCCGAGAACATCGCCTTCCAGACGGTGCTCGGACGCTGGCCGAAGCTCGTCGACTACGGTCGCATGCGCCAGATCGCCGAGGCAGCGCTCGCCCGGCTCGGAGTGACGCTCGACGTCGATCTGCCGCTGAAGGAATATGCAATCGCCCAGCGCCAGATCGTGGCGATTGCCCGGGCGCTCGTGGGTGAGGCTCGGATCGTCTTCATGGACGAGCCCACGGCCTCGCTCACCCAGTCGGAAACCGATCACCTGCTCGACATCGTGCGCGGCCTTTCTGCGGCCGGCGTCGCGGTCGTCTTCGTCAGCCACCGGCTCGCCGAGGTGCTGGAGATTTCGAGCCGCATCACCGTGCTTCGCGACGGTGCGCTGGTCGGTGTCTATCCGGCCGCCGGCATGACGCAGTCGCGCATCACCGAGCTGATGACCGGCAAGACCTTCGACCAGCAGGTCCGGGCGAAGTCCCGCGATGGGCAGCCGGCCGTGCTCGACGTCAAGGGGCTTTCCCGACCCGGGCAGTTCGACGACATTTCGCTCACCGTCAGGCGCGGCGAAACGCTCGGTATCTCCGGCCTGCTCGGCGCCGGGCGCACCGAACTGGCGCTCACACTCTTCGGCATGCTGAAGCCGGCGTCCGGCTCGGTTTCGATCGATGGCAAGCCGGTGCGCTTCTCGTCCAACCGCGATGCGATCGCGGCGGGTGTCGCCTATCTCTCCGAGGACCGGTTATCGCTCGGCCTGATCCAACCGCAGTCGATCGCCGACAATCTCGTCATCAGTTCGCTCGACAAGATTGTTGCGGGCGGCCTCTTGTCTAAGGAGCGCAAGCGCAGCCTCGTGTCCCGCTGGATCGCCGATCTCGGCGTCAAGATCGGCCTGCAGCAGGATGCGATCTCCACCCTTTCGGGCGGCAACCAGCAGCGCGTGGCGATCGCCAAGTGGCTGGCGACCGATCCCAAGCTGCTGATCCTCGATGCGCCGACGGTTGGCGTCGATGTCGGCGCGCGCGCCGGCATCTTCGATATCGTCGCCCGCCTCGCCGAGACCGGGCTTGCGATCATCCTGATCTCCGACGAAGTACCGGAGGTCTATTTCAACGCCGACCGCGTGCTGCACATGGCGCAGGGCCGCGTCGTCGGCAGCTACGATCCGCGGACGTCCTCGCTCTCAGAGATCGAAGGAGCCGTCTATGCGTAGCTTCGTTCGCACCCACGCGACCGAAGTGTCGCTGCTCGCCGTCATCATCGCCATCAGCGCCGTGCTTTCGGTCGCGACGGCCAACTTCTTCTCGATCAGCAACGCCTTCGACCTGCTCAACATCAGCTCGGTCAACATCATCTTTGCCGTCGGATTGCTGGTGGTCTTGATCGCCGGCGGCATCGACATCTCCTTTGCCGTCGCTGCGTCGGTCGTCCAATACGGCACGGCGATCGCACTCGGCTGGATCGGTGGCGGCGGCTGGATCTCCGGACTGCTCATCGCCGGTTCGCTCGGCATCCTGCTCGGCGCCATCAATGCCTTCCTGATCCACCGGTTCAAGGTGATCTCGATCGTGGCAACGATCTCCACCTTCAACATCTACTTCGGCTTGCTGATGTTCTTTACCAAGGGCGTGTCGATCTACGACCTGCCGGATTGGCTGACCGACCGCGTCATCCTGTTCGAGCACGAGATGCCGGACGGAACCTGGATCGAGATCACCCTGCCGGTTCTGGTGATGGTCATCTGCGTCATCGCCACCTGGGTGCTGATCACCCGCACCACCACCGGCCGCCAGCTCTACGCCTTCGGCGACAATCCAGAAGGTGCGCGCCGCTTCGGCATCAATATCGGCGCCATGCAGTTCATCGCTTTCGGCTGGCTCGGCCTGATGGCCGGGATCGGCGGCCTGATCCAGGCGCACTACGCGCAGGAGGTCGTGCCGAACGCGCTCTACGGCCGGGAGCTCGACGTGCTGGCGGCGGTCGTGCTCGGCGGCGCGCGGCTCGGCGGCGGCAAGGGCTCCGTCTTTGGCTGCGTGCTCGGCGTGCTCCTGATCTCGATCACCCAGAACGGGCTCAACCTCATGGGGGTCTCGCCCTTCGCCTTCAAGATGATCATCGGCGCGATCATCCTCGTCGCGATCACGCTTTCCAACACCGGCATCGAAAAACTGTTGCCCTTCGCCAGCCAGAAAGGGTCGGGACGATGAGCGCAATCGTCGAACGCGTGAAAGCCCTCGTCGGGCCGGAAATGGCCGGGCCCGGCCTGGCTTTCCTTGCCGTCATGCTGGTCTTCGGCGTCGCCTCGCCGCAATTCCTGAGTGCGGCGACCTTCGGTTCCGTCGCCTTTCAGCTTCCGGAACTCGGACTTCTGACGCTCGCCATGCTGCTGCCGATCCTCACCGGCGGCCTCAATCTCGCGATCACCTTCACGGCCAACATTGCCGGACTGACGCTTGCCTGGGTGCTGCAGGCCTATGGCGGGGTCGAGGCCGGCCCCGGAGCCTTCCTCATCGGCTCGGTTCTCGCCATTCTCGTCGGCACGGCGAGCGGTGTGGTCATGGGGCTGGTGATCGCCTTTACCCGCGCCCATCCGATCCTCGTCTCCCTGTCGATGATGATCTTCCTGCGCGGTCTCGGCGAGTTCCTGACGCGCGGCGGCGATGTCTCGGGCTTTCCCGCCTTCCTCGGCCCGCTCGGTCACGGTTCGCTGCTTGGCGTACCGATCCCGCTCATCGTCTTCATCCTCTGCGTCCTTGCCTGGCACGTTCTCCTGTCGCGCACCAAGCTCGGCTTCAACACCTACATGATCGGCTCCAACCTCGAGGCGACGCGCTATTCCGGCATCAACACTCGCAAGGTGATCGTGCTCGTCTATGCGCTGTCGGGCGCCATGTGCGCTGTTGCCGGCATCATCATGCTGGCGCGCTTCAACTCCGTGCGCATCGGTCACGGCGAAAGCTACCTGTTGATCACGGTGCTCGCCTGCTTCCTCGGCGGCGTCAATCCGTTCGGCGGCTTCGGCCGGGTCATTCCCGTCTTCGTCGCGCTGGTCGTGCTCCAGCTTCTCTCCTCGGGCCTCAACCTTGTCGGCGCCAACCAGCATCTGGCGACGGCCGTGTGGGGGATGCTTCTCGCCGGCGTCATGGTGCTGCGGTTCGTCGCCACCAAGTTCAAGATTTCATTTGTCAGAAAGGAAACATGACCATGCAGGGTTTTGGCGTCCATACGAGCATGTGGACCATGAATTGGGATCGGTCCGGCGCCGAGCGCGCGGTTGCCGCAGCGGTGAAATACGCCGTCGATTTCATCGAGATCCCGATGCTCAATCCGCCGGCGGTCGACACCGCCCACACGAAGGCGCTGCTTGAGAAGAACAAGCTGCGCGCGGTCTGCTCGCTCGGCCTGCCGGAGCGCGCCTGGGCGTCGGTTCGCCCGGATGCTGCGATCGAGCATCTGAAGGTGGCGATCGACAAGACCGCCGATCTCGGCGGCGAGGCCTTGTCCGGCGTCATCTATGGCGGCATCGGCGAGCGCACCGGCGTACCGCCGACCGAAGCCGAATACGACAATATCGCCCGGGTGCTTCAGGCCGCCGCCAAACACGCGAAGTCCCGCGGCATCGAACTGGGCGTCGAGGCCGTCAACCGTTACGAGAACCACCTGATCAACACCGGCTGGCAGGCTGTCGACATGATCAAGCGGGTCGGCGCCGACAACGTCTTCGTCCATCTCGACACATACCACATGAACATCGAGGAGAAGGGCATCGGCACCGGCATTCTCGATGCCCGCGACTTCATCAAATACATCCACCTGTCGGAGAGCGACCGCGGCACGCCCGGCTACGGCAACTGCGCCTGGGACGAGATCTTCGCGACGCTTTCAGCGATCGGCTTCAAGGGTGGCCTCGCGATGGAGAGCTTCATCAACATGCCGCCGGAGGTCGCCTATGGCCTCGCCGTCTGGCGGCCCGTCGCCAGGGACGAGGAGGAGGTCATGGGCAACGGCCTGCCGTTCCTGCGGAACAAGGCGAAGCAATACGGATTGATCTAGGGGAGGCGCTTCCAGCGCCTCGTGGATCAGGACGAAAGGATCGCGGGATGGCACTTGCAGCGGATGGCGATATCGGAAGGGTTGCGGTTCTCGATGTCGGCAAGACCAATGTGAAGCTGAACGCGGTCACATCAGAAGGTGTGGTCCTCGAGACGCTCACCGTCGCCAATCCGGTGCTGCCAGGGCCGCCGTGGCGCCATCACGATCTCGACGGGCTCGGCGAATGGATCTTCGCCAGCCTCGCGGACCTTGGTCGCCGCCATCCGCTCCAGAGCTTCGTTGCCGCCGGACACGGATCCGGCGGCGTGCTGGTCGGTGACGATCCGGATGACGCCGCGGGCGCGGCGTTGCCGATGATCGACTACGAGCAGCCGTTGCCCGAGGCGATCCGCCTCGGATACGCCCCGCTTTCCGGCTCGTTCTTCGACCGTGGCAGCGCGACGATGCACAGCGCCACCCACCAGGCACGCCAGCTTTACTGGATGCAGGAGCACGCGCCGGATGCGGTTGCAGGCGCGCGCTGGTATCTCGGCCTGCCGCAATACTGGGCCTGGCGGCTGACCGGCGTCGCCGCCTCCGAGGCGAGCCTGCTCGGGGCGCAGTCGCATCTCTGGAATGTCGCGGAACGGCGCTTCGCGCCGATCGTAGACGCGCGCGGATGGCGACGGCTGATGCCCGGTTTCGCCGATGCCTGGCAGGTGCTTGGTAGAGTCCGACCGGAGCTTGGCAAGCGCTTCGCATTGCCTGAGGGGCTAGACGTGCTTGCAGGCGGGCACGACAGCAGCCTCAACCACTACCGCTATCACGCGGCGGGTCTCAGCGATTTCATCGTCGTTTCCACCGGAACCTGGATCGTCGGTTTTTCCGGCCGGACGGCCCTCGACCGGCTCGTCGAGCATCGCGGCATGACGCTCAACAGCGACGTCTACGGCCGTCCGCTCGGCGGCGTGCTCACCATGGGCGGCCGGGAGTTCCAGCATCTGGCGGGACGCGAACCGCCGGATGCACCAGTGCCCGACGACGTCGTCCTTAACCTGATCGCGAAGCGGACGATGGCGCTTCCCTCCTTCGGCGACGACGACGGCCTGTTTCCGGCGAGCGCAGGGCGCGGCCGCATCAGCGGGCCGCCGCCGGAAACACCGGTCGAGCGCACGGCGCTCGCGGTCCTCTATTGCGCGCTGCTGACGGCCGAATGCGTCGAGGCGCTGGGACCGGCGCGCCTCGTCGTTCTCGATGGCAGTTTTCTGCGCGACCCTCTCTATGCCCGCCTCGTCGCCGCACTGCTGCCGAGCCGGCGTGTCCGCTACAGCCTCGATGCCAACGGCGTCGCTTCGGGTGCGGCCCTGCTTGCGCGGGAGGGGCGTCGTCTGGAACCCGCAGCGCTTTCGCTCGCCGATCCGGCAGCCGTTTCCAACTTCTCCCCGGCGGTTGCCGTCTACGCGTCGCAGTGGCGCGGACGCACCCGCACCGGAAAATCTCAAACCGCCAGTCGCGACTTCGAAAGGACATGGACATGAGCAAGACCGACATCCTGGCACTCCGCCGCGAGATGGTGAACATCTGCTGCCGGATGAATTCGAGCGGCATCAACCAGGGGACGGCCGGCAACATTTCGGTGCGCACCGACGACGGTTTCCTGGTCACGCCGTCTTCGCTCGCCTATGAGACGATGCAGCCCGAGGATCTGGTCGAGATGGATTTCGACGGCACCTATTCAGGCCTGCGCCCGTCGTCCGAATGGCGTTTCCATCGCGATATCCTGAGAGACCGTCCGGACATCAACGTCGTACTGCATTGCCATTCGATCTATGCGACGACGCTTGCCTGCCATCACAAGACGATCCCGAGCTTTCACTACATGACCGGGATCGCCGGGGGCACGACGATCCGTTGTGCGAAATATGCGACCTTCGGCACGCAGGCGCTGTCCGACAACGCGCTGGTCGCGCTGAAAGACCGCACAGCGTGCCTTCTCGGGCAACACGGCCAGATCTCGCTCGGCAAGACGCTTGAGTCGGCGCTGTGGCTGGCGATCGAGGTCGAGACGTTGTCGCGCATGTATGTCCAGGCGCTGACGCTCGGCGAGCCGCCGATCCTGCCCGATGACGAGATGGAGCGGGTGATCGCGCAGATGCGTCGCATGAGCTATGGGCAGGCGCCCGATGGCGAAGGCGTCAACGATGTCGCCCGCCCGCGCGCGGCCGTCTGAGCGCCGGTTGACGCTGTGGCAGATGTGCCCCCACCAACGCGCTTGGCCGCGACCCCTGTCGTTCGCGGGTTTGCCAAACGGGGTGAATCAACTAATGCTCAGACATGATGCAACGATATCTGAGTCGGAGATTGGGCACGTCTGACGTGACGCGGAGCCACTCTAGCGGCTGGCGCGCGCCTGTCGCTGTTGTCGTGCCGCTGGCGGCGGCGACGCTGTTGGCCGGCTGCAACACACGTCAGGACGTCGGCACGCCGACCGGCAGCGCCATGGTGCCCGTCGAGAATGCGCTCGTCCTTCCGCCGCCAGGTGGTCCCGCAGTCCTGAACGTCATTGAACGTCGTCGCACCAACGCGATCGAACAGGATATCTATCTCTACACCTCGTCGGCAACGCCTGGCCAGAATGTCCTGCGCGCCAAGTTCTTCGGGCCGATGGCGACCAATTTCGACCAGCAGAAGAGCAGCGGCTATTCCGGCTTTCACGACAACCGGATGATGCTGGAAGCGCGCCGCGCCCTTCCCGGCGTCTCGCTATCGCTCAACCCCTATCTGCTCCAGAACAATTACGGCCCCTTCGGTTACGCCTTCGGGCGTGGCCGGTCGGACGACGCCTGCATCTTTGCCTGGCAGCAGATCCGCCAGCCGGAAAACCGCAGGTCACCCCTTAAGGGCTACGGCACCATCCAGATCAGGCTGCGCTATTGCGCGACCGGGGCGAGCGAGGCTGAGCTGCTGGCGCCCGTCTATGGCTATACGATCACCGGCACGTTCGGCGATCCTGCCTGGAACCCCTACGGTGCGCCTCCGCCGCTGGAGGCCGGGTTTGGCCGCACCGGCAGCCCCGTCTACGCACGGGAACAGGCGCCGACCGAGGCCGTTGCTGTCGTGACGACCCGGCGGGTCACGCAGCCCGCGCCGCGCCGCGAGGTTCGCGCCGTGACCCCGGTCGAGACCGAAAAGACAGTAGTCGCGCCGACCGCAGGAACATTCATACCCGTGCCTCAGCCGGATGGTACGGCGAAGCTGCCGCAGCCGGAGACGAACGCGAAAACAGTCCCGAACGTGATCGTGCCTGTGCCTGCATGCGTCGGCCAGCAGACCGGGGGAGCATGCCCTTAATCGACTGCTAACCATCCTTTGTTATGGCCTTGGTATCGGTTGGGGGACTTGGTCGAATATAGATCGAGCGATACCAGTGGCATGACGCCGAACGCTGGAAGGCAAATGAATGAGCAAGGTCGGATCCGTTGCCGCTTGGGCGTTTTTCTCGCTTTGCGTCATCGCCGTCATTACGCTGCCGGTCAATCTTCAGACGCAGCTGATCGTCAGTGTTCTGATCGTCACCTTCATGGCCGTGCTCAAGCTTGCCAATGCCGGCGGGCGCTGGCGGCTGATTGCGCTGGCCTTCGGCACGGCGGTTGTTCTGCGCTATGTCTACTGGCGCACGACCAGCACCTTGCCGCCGCTCAACCAGCTTGAGAACTTCATTCCCGGCTTCCTGCTCTACCTTGCCGAAATGTACAGCGTGATGATGCTGTCGCTCAGCCTGTTCGTGGTGGCGATGCCGCTGCCGCCGCGCAAGGCGAGCTCGATCTCCGAAGGCAAATTTCCGAAGGTCGACGTCTTCGTGCCCTCGTATAACGAGGATGCGGGGCTGCTCGCCAACACGCTTGCCGCGGCCAAGGCCATGGACTACCCCGCCGACAAGCTGACGGTCTGGCTGCTCGATGACGGCGGCACGCTGCAGAAGCGCAATTCGGCCAATCTCGTCGAAGCGCAGCGCGCCTCGGCGCGCAATGCCGAGCTGCAGAAGCTCTGCGACGATCTCGGCGTGCGCTACCTCACGCGCGAGCGCAACGTGCATGCCAAGGCCGGCAACCTCAACAACGGCATGCTGCATTCCGATGGCGAACTGATTGCCGTGTTCGACGCCGACCACGCGCCGGCGCGCGACTTCCTGCTCGAGACCGTCGGCTACTTCGAAGAAGACCCGAAGCTGTTCCTGGTGCAGACGCCGCACTTCTTCCTCAACCCGGACCCGCTCGAGCGCAATCTTCGAACCTTCGAGAAGATGCCAAGCGAGAACGAGATGTTCTACGGCATCATCCAGCGCGGTCTCGACAAGTGGAACGCCGCGTTCTTCTGCGGCTCGGCCGCGGTCCTCAGGCGCAAGGCGCTCGAGGAGACCGAGGGCTTCAGCGGCATGAGCATCACCGAGGACTGCGAAACCGCACTTGCGCTTCATGGTCGCGGCTGGAACAGCATCTATGTCGACCGCCCGCTGATCGCCGGCCTGCAACCCGCGACCTTCGCGAGCTTCATTGGCCAGCGCAGCCGCTGGGCTCAAGGCATGATGCAGATCCTCATCTTCCGCTTCCCGCTGTTCAAGGGCGGCCTGTCGATCCCGCAGCGGCTCTGCTACATGTCGTCGACGCTGTTCTGGCTGTTCCCGATACCGCGCACGATCTTCCTGTTCGCGCCGCTGTTCTATCTGTTCTTCGATCTCGAGATCTTCACGGCGTCGGGCGGCGAGTTCCTCGCCTATACGCTCGCCTACATGCTCGTGAACCTGATGATGCAGAACTATCTCTACGGTTCGTTCCGCTGGCCGTGGATTTCCGAACTCTACGAGTTTGCGCAGACGGTGCATCTGCTGCCGGCCGTCATCTCGGTGCTTTTGCGACCGAGCCGGCCGACCTTCAAGGTGACGGCGAAGGATGAATCGATCCTGGAAAGCCGTTTGTCCGAAATCGGCCGGCCGTTCTTCGTCATCTTCGCGGTGCTCTTTGTCGCCCTGCTGATGACGATCTACAGGGTCTACACCGAGCCCTACAAGGCAGACGTGACGCTCGTCGTCGGCGGCTGGAACCTCTTGAACCTGGTCATGGCCGGATGCGTGCTCGGCGTGGTCTCCGAGCGCGGAGAGCGGGCGGCCTCGCGTCGCGTCAAGGTCAGCCGTCGCTGCGAGTTCGGTGTCGCGGACAAGTGGTATCCGGCAACGATCGAGGACGTTTCCGCCCATGGCGCGCGCGTCCAGGTCTATGGCATCGACCCGGCGACATTGCCGACCGACACCGAAGGCGGGATCCGTTTCGAGCCCTATAGCGGCAGCGGCGCGCCGGAAACCCTGCCGGTGGCGATCCGGAACAAGGAAATCGCCGGCGACATCACCGTTGTCGGCTGCCGCTACCTGCCGCAGGTCGCCCGCCATCATAGCCTGGTCGCCGACCTGATCTTCGCCAATTCGCGGCAGTGGAGCGAATTCCAGAGCGCGCGGCGGGGCAATCCGGGCCTTGTTCGCGGCACCGCCTGGTTCCTATGGCTTGCCGTCTACCAGACGAGCCGCGGCCTCATCTACTTCCTGCGCAGCCTGCGCTCATCCGAGACGCAGAAGGAGGGCGCGTGATGGTCAGAACGCTCGCGCTCCTCACCGCTCTTCTGGCTGCGGCCGCGACGCATGCCCTGGCGCAGTCGTCGCCGTTCGACATGTCCGGCGAACGTCCGGCGGACGCGCCTGTCGTGCAGCAGCCACCTCAGAGCGGGACCGAAGGTGCAGAGCCCGTCGAGCAAGCGGCTGCGGTCCGGCCCCCGGACGCATTCAAGCGGTTCATCATTCCCTACAGCGCGCTGTCCTTGACGGGCGAGGTCGACGAGCGGACGTGGTCGGTCTATCTGACGCCGGCGCAGGCTCAGTCTGCCGCGACCCTGAATTTCGCCTATCAGAACGCGATCGTCGTCGCCCCGGAAGCCTCGACGCTTTCGGTTTTCGTCAACGGCGAGCTTGCCGGAGAAGGCCCGATCGGATCGGCCGAAGCGGCAGAACCGCTCAGCTACGATTTGAAGCCGGGTCTGCTGCATGCCGGGTCCAACGACATCCGCTTCCGGGTCCGCCAGCGCCACCGCACCGACTGCACCGTCGAATCGACCTATGAGCTGTGGACGGAGATCGCGCCGGACAGCGCCTTCATCCGCTTCGCCGCCGGCGACAGCGCAACGCTCTCCAGCCTTGACGACGTGCGCGCCGTCGGTCTCGACGAGCACGGCCGAACCCAATTCAACCTCGTCGTTCCCGGTCTGCAGCAGCCGAGCCGCACGGCCGCACTGATGCGGCTTGCTCAAGGGCTGGCGCTGCGCGGCCAGATGCCGGGGCAGGCTTTTGCGCTCAGCGAAACCATGCCGGAGCTTGGAAAGCCCGGCCAGATCACCGCGCTTGTCGGCACCGCCGAGGAGTTGGCGCCGCTGGTCGAGCGGATGCCCGACGGTGCCTCGAGTGGCCCGGTTGCAATGTTTGTCGCAGACGCCAAATCCAAGGCATCGGTCCTGGTGATCAGCGGGCCGGACTGGCCCAAGGTCCAGGAAGCGATCGAAGGTGTCACGCAGCCAATGGATCGTCCGAGCAACATTCCTCGCGACGTCATCGCGACAGGTCGCTGGCTGTTGCCGGAAACGCCGTTGATCGTCTCGAGCGCCCGCCTCAGGTTCTCGGAACTCGGGGTCGAGACCACCGAGTTTACCGGTCGGCGCTTCCGCTCCCGTTTTTCAGTCGCCGTTCCATCGGATTTCTACGCCGACGCCTATGGCGACGCGACGCTGTTGCTTGATGCCGCCTATACCGAAGCCGTTATGCCCGGCAGCCACATCGACATCT
This sequence comes from Ensifer sp., assembly GCF_035999135.1. Classification (GTDB taxonomy): domain Bacteria; phylum Pseudomonadota; class Alphaproteobacteria; order Rhizobiales; family Rhizobiaceae; genus Ensifer. Next base: position 14,268 of record NZ_DASYGZ010000046.1, on the reverse strand, counting down.
ACGTCAACGGCAACATCGCATCGACCATCCAGCTGAACTCGGTGACCGGCGATATTCTGCGCCACCTGCCGATCAAGGTGACGATGCGCCATTTCAAGCCGGGACCCAACCTGATCGAGATCGAAGCGGTGCTGGTTGCCGAGCCGGACAAGGCCTGCGCACCGGGCACACCCGCCTCCAACGATCCACGCTTTGCACTCTTCGACACCTCCGAACTGCGCATGCCGGAATTTGCGCGGATCGGCCGCCGGCCGAACCTCGCCGCGATCTCCGGGGCCGCGGCGCCCTATCGCGCCGATGCGGCTGCGGTTCCGCTCTTCCTCGATCGCGCCGACGAGGACACGTTGTCGGCGGCCGCGACGTTCCTTGCCAGGCTTGCCGTGGCCGGCGGCCGGCCGATCGCCGTGGAACTCATTACCTCTCCGCTTGCGGCCGGCAGCCGCAATGCGCTTTTCATCGGCGCCATGCCGCAGCTGCCGAAAACCGTGCTGATGCAGGTGGGCATCGATTCGACCCGGCAGATGTCCTGGGGCAATGCCGAAGACAGCGGCCAGGCCGATGAAACGCAGAAGGCGATCGACGAATGGCGAACCCGGCTCAGCGGCGGCGCCTGGCGAAACCAGGTGACGGCCTTCCAGACCTGGGTAAAGCAGGAGTTCGACATTTCGCTGAGCTCGCTGCGGATCTTTCCCGAAGCACAGGCGGAATATGCTCCGCCGGAAAGCGCCGGCCTCCTTTTGGCGCAAGGCGCCAATCCGACCGACGACGCGACCTGGACGCTTCTGACGGCGCCGACCGCCAAGCGTCTGCGCGAAGGCGCGTCGGCGATCGCCGACGTCACGCGCTGGCAGCAGCTGTCAGGCCGTGTTTCGGCATTCGAACCCGCCACGGACAAGGTGGAGGTCACGCCGGTCACGGGGTTCGATTTCGTTCAGACCCAGCCGCCGACGCTCACCAACTATCGCCTGATCCTTGCCAACTGGCTGTCGAGCAACATCATGGTCTACGCGTTGCTGCTGATCGGGCTGTCGGTGCTTCTGGGGCTGGCGACGGCATCCATGCTGACCCGGCTGGGGCGTCGCCAATGAGTTGGCGGACCGCTCTTCTTGCCGGGCTGTTCGCGCTGATCGTGCCGATCGCGGCGGGCGCGGCCGAAGGGAGCGGTTCGGTGAGCCCTGGGGATTGGGACGCATACAAGGCTCGCTTTCTCGATCCCGGCGGGCGGATCATCGACGACGGCAACGGCAATGTCAGCCACAGCGAAGGGCAGGGCTATGGCCTGCTTCTGGCCGTGCTTGCGGATAATCCGGCCGATTTCGCGCTGATCTGGTCGTTCACTCGACGCGAACTGTTGCTGCGCGACGACGGGCTTGCGGCCTGGAAATGGAGCCCGACCGAAACGCCGCACGTGATCGATATCAACAACGCCACCGATGGCGATATTCTGATCGCCTATGCGCTGACGCTTGCCGGAGAACGCTGGCAGAGAGACGACTACAGTCAGGCGGCTTCGCGCATCGCCAAGGCCATTCTCGACCACGCGGTGGTCGATCACGGCGGGCGCACGCTGCTTTTGCCGGGGGTGGCGGGTTTCGGGACGACCGACCGTCCCGACGGTCCGGTGGTCAATCCGTCCTACTGGATCTTCGAGGCCTTCCCAGCCCTTGACCGCGTGGCGCCTTCACCGCGCTGGAAAGAACTTTCCGACGACGGATTGTGGCTGCTTGGCGCGGCACAGTCGGGGCCTACAAATATGCCGGCCGATTGGGTGAGCCTGCGCACCACACCGAAACCGGCCCAGGGCTTTCCGGCGGAATTCGGTTATAACGCTATCCGGATACCGCTTTACCTGGCGCGTGCGGAGATGGGCGACCGTGTTTTGATGGCGAGATTGCAAAAAGGAATGGTCGGCAATGGCGATGCGCTGGCGCTCAGCGACGTGACGACCGGCGCCGTTCAATCGAGCCTGATGGACCCCGGTTATCGTTTTGTTAACCATATTCTGGCCTGTGTCTTGGACCGGGTTAAGATACCCGACAGCGTCAGGGTGTTCAGCCCGACGCAATATTATCCTTCCACGCTGCACCTCCTGGGGCTGTCTTACGTGAAGGAGAAACGTCCGGAGTGTCTATGAAATCCTCAATCGTTGCCATTGCTGCTGTGATGACTACGGCGATCGGGGTTGCCGGACTGACCGATGGCGGGTTCCTGCGCACGGATCGGAACAATTTCAAGAACTTGCAGCAACCGGAATCGGCAACGCTCGTCTCCGGCTCGATCGGGCAGGGCACCCCGGGCCCAGCGCCGCAGTTCACCGAAGTGGCCCAGGCGGAGAAGCCTGCGGACGACGCGGCGAACGACAAGGCCAAGCCCGTCGTCGACGAATCGGCGCTCCGCTACTTCGCCGCCAAGGGCGATACGGCCCGGTTGCAGGCGGAAATTTCGCGGCTGCGATCCCTTTATCCTGATTGGGTTCCTCCCTCCGATCCGCTGGCGGTGCCGCGCAACAACGACGTCGCGCTTGAGACCATGTGGCGGCTCTATTCGGAAGGGCGCTACGCCGAAGTCCGCAAGGCGATCGCCGAGCGGCAGTCGAAGGAGGCCGCCTGGCAGCCGCCATCGGACCTGCTTGAGCGCCTCAATGTCGCCGAGGCGAGGGCCCGGCTGGTCAACGCTTCCGAGCTCAAGCAGTACGAGACCGTCATCTCGGTTGCCGCAAGCACGCCGAGCCTGCTGACCTGCTCTGAGGTGGACGTGCTCTGGCATGTCGCCAACGCCTTTGCCGAGACCAAGCGACCGGAGCGCGCCCGCGACGCCTACCTCTACGTGCTGAAGAATTGCGAGAACGCACCGGAACGGCTTGCAACCGTACAGAAGGCATCGTCGGTCCTGCCCTATGCCACGCTCCAGGATCTGCTTGCCTACGAGCGCACGACGCCGGAAGGCGTGCCGGAGTTCGAGAGCATTCGCGACGATCTGGCGCGCCGCTTCGTTGCCGAAGGCGACGCGGACAAGGCACTTGCCGTCGATCCCAAATATGTTCAACGGGTCGAGAAGCTGGCCGAAACGGGGGGCACCGCGAGCGACGCTCTGCTGCTTGGCTGGTATCAGCTGCGCCGTGACAACATGAGCGCTGCCGAGCAATGGTTCCGGCGGGCCCATGACAAGGAGGATTCCGCCTCCGCCTCGCAGGGGCTGGCGCTGACGTTGATCGCACGCAAGGCGCCGCTCGAGGCCGAGGCCGTTCTCTATCCGTGGCGCGACAGTTCGCCCGATGCGCTCGCCACCTATTTCGCGGCGACTGCCAACCTTCTGGCGATCGATCCGCCGGTGGCTCTCGATGCAGCGGTGCTCACACGCATCGCCGGGGAGACGATGAAGGGCCGTGATCCGGCCACGGCCCAGCAGTTCGGCTGGTATGCCCGCGCGCTCAATCAGCCGGCGACCGCCGCGCAATGGTTTACCACGGCGCTCAACTGGAAGCCCGACGACGAACCATCCGCTTACGGTCTCGCGCTCAGCCGCGACCAGCTGGGGGACAAGGACGGCGTGGTTGCAATCCAGCGCCTGTGGTCGGGTCGGTCCGAACGCATCGCCCGCCTGGGCGAGGTCAAGGAGAAGCTCGAGGAGGTCGATCGCGATCGGGTTCCCACAGTCGAGGCGTTGCCGTTCCAGCCGCAGACGCCCACCCGCACAACGGTGGTGACGGAGATGGTTGAACAACCGGTCGCCCAGAGGCCGCGCACGGGCGGCGTCGCTCAAAAGGCCGTGCGCAGCGGGACGGGTTGCCGCACGACGATCAATCCTGCCAGCCTTGCGCCGCAGGCTGCGTTGGCCCGCGGCTGGTGCCTGATGGACCTCAATCGCCCGCTTGAAGCGGCCGAGGCGTTCGAGGTTGCCCTGCAAGCCCCAGCGTCCCAGATGCGCGAAGACGCTGCCTACGGCCAAAGCCTTGCGTATCTGCGTGCCGGCCTCACCAACAAGGCCGCCGTTTCGGCCACCAGGTCGAAGCAGAACCGCGGCAGGACGGAAGAACTGCAGACCGCGATCCTGGCTGACCGAGCCATTGCCGCCTTCGATGCCAAGCGCTATCGCGAAACCATCCTGTTCCTCGACCAGCTCGGCCAGACGTCCAACCGTCGCCAGGACCTGATGGTTCTGCGCGGCTACGCCTACATGAACCTCAAATATTTCGACGAGGCGCGCCGGATCTTCGAGGCGCTGGCGGCGACCGGTAACCGCGATGCCATGAAAGGGCTGAGCGCCGTTACCAAAACCCAGGAAATCTGGCCTAACAAGTAAACCGCAGCCGACGCTCAAACGTGCGTCCGCCTGCCGATGAACGGAACGATTGGTCTTGCCGCGGCGCCTGTCCGTCGGGCGCCTCGCGCACAGGATGCAATCGATAGCCGCTCGCGTATTTTCATATCGTGCTTGGCTTCCCCGCTCTTTGGAAGGAAATTAGCGAAACGCGGTGCTATCGTCCGAAGGACCGCGGGCGTTGATATCATTGCATTCACGACGATCCGCGTAGAGGATGGAACGATATCGTCCGGCCTGTGTGGGAGGAGACCGCGCAGCCCGGAACGAGGGAGGACAGCACATGTTTCAGGGCGGCTTGAGCTTCGCGCTCGGTGAGGACATCGAGGCATTGCGCGAGACGGTGCGGCGGTTTGCGGCCGAGCGGATCGCGCCACTGGCGGACGAGACCGATCGCAACAATGCGTTCCCGATGCCGCTCTGGCGCGAGATGGGCGATCTCGGCCTGCTCGGAATTACCGCCGGCGAAGCCTATGGCGGTGCCGAGATGGGCTATCTTGCCCACTGCGTGGCGATGGAGGAGATCAGCCGCGCCTCGGCTTCGGTCGGCCTCAGCTACGGAGCGCACTCCAACCTTTGCGTCAACCAGATCAACCGCAACGGCAACGACGACCAGAAGGCCCGCTATCTGCCGAAGCTGATCTCCGGCGAACATGTGGGCGCCCTGGCGATGTCCGAGCCGGGCTCAGGCTCGGATGTCGTGTCGATGACGCTCAGGGCTGACAAGCGCGGCGATCGCTATGTCCTCAACGGCAACAAGATGTGGATCACCAACGGGCCGGATGCAGACGTTCTCGTCGTCTACGCCAAGACCGATCCGACGGCCGGACCGCGCGGCATCACCGCGTTTCTCGTCGAGAAGGGCTTCGCCGGCTTTTCGACGGGGCAGAAGCTCGACAAGCTCGGCATGCGCGGCTCCAACACCTGCGAGCTGATCTTCGAGAATTGCGAGGTCCCGGAGGAAAACGTTCTCGGTACCGTCGGCGGCGGCGTCCGGGTACTGATGTCCGGTCTCGATTATGAGCGCGTCGTGCTTTCCGCGGGGCCGCTCGGCATCATGGCGGCCTGCCTCGATGTCGTCGTCCCCTATCTGCACGAGCGCAAGCAGTTCGGCCAGGCGATCGGTGAATTCCAGCTGATGCAGGGCAAGCTCGCGGACATGTATGTGACCGCGAATGCGGCGCGCGCCTATGTCTATGCGGTGGCGGCTGCCGCAGACCGCGGCGAGACGACGCGCAAGGATGCGGCCGGCTGCATCCTTTATGCGGCCGAGAAGGCGACGGCGCTGGCGCTCGAGGCGATCCAGGCGCTCGGCGGCAACGGCTACACCAACGACTATCCGGCGGGGCGGTTGCTGCGCGACGCCAAGCTCTATGAGATCGGCGCGGGCACCAGCGAGATCCGTCGCATGCTGATCGGGCGCGAGCTGTTTACCGAGACGCGCTAGCCAGACTGAGACGAAAGCGGCCGAATTCGATCCAATGAGGACTTCATGACCGTTCTGAAATCTCACATCACCCCGTCCTCCGATACCTTCAAGGCCAACCAGTCGGCGATGGCCGAGGCGATCGCGACGATCGAGGACGCCGTGAAACTGGCGGCAGCCGGTGGCGGAGACGTGGCACGCGAACGCCATGTCAGCCGCGGCAAGCTTCTGCCGCGCGACCGGGTGGCGGGCCTGATCGATCCGGCGACGCCCTTCCTCGAAGTGGGGATGACCGCAGCACATGGCATGTACAACGGCGATGCGCCGGCAGCTGGCCTCATCACCGGCGTCGGCCGGGTTTCGGGTCGGGAATGCATGATCGTCTGCAACGATCCGACCGTCAAAGGCGGCACCTACTATCCGCTGACGGTGAAGAAGCATTTGCGCGCGCAGGAAATCGCGGCCGAGAACCGGCTGCCGTGCATCTACCTGGTCGATTCCGGCGGCGCCAATCTGCCGAACCAGGACGAGGTCTTTCCTGACCGGGACCACTTCGGCCGGATCTTCTACAACCAGGCCAACATGTCGGCCGCCGGCATTCCGCAGATCGCCGTCGTCATGGGCTCGTGCACGGCCGGCGGCGCCTATGTGCCGGCGATGTCCGACGAGACCATCATCGTCGAAGGGCAGGGCACGATCTTCCTTGCCGGTCCGCCGCTCGTCCGGGCGGCGACCGGGGAAGTCGTCTCGGCCGAGGATCTCGGCGGTGCCGACGTGCACACCCGCCTCTCGGGCGTGGCCGATCATCTGGCGCGCGACGACGCTCACGCGCTGGCGCTCGCCCGCCGAGCCGTCGCGGCACTCAACCGCCACAAGCCGCGCACGGTCGAACTGGCCACACCGGAGCCACCGCTTTACGATCCGCAAGAGATCGCCGGCATCGTGCCCTCCGACCTGCGCACGCCCTACGATATCCGCGAGGTCATCGCCCGCGTCGTCGACGGATCCCGCTTCGACGAGTTCAAGGCGCGTTACGGCACGACCCTCGTCTGCGGTTTTGCCCATTTGCACGGCATCCCGGTCGGCATCGTCGCCAACAACGGCGTGCTGTTTTCGGAATCCGCCGTGAAAGGCGCGCATTTCGTCGAGCTTTGCGCCCAGCGCAAGATCCCGCTCGTCTTCCTGCAGAACATTACCGGCTTCATGGTCGGGCGGAAATACGAGACCGAAGGCATTGCCAAGCACGGCGCCAAGCTGGTGACGGCGGTGGCGACGGCGCAGGTTCCGAAGGTGACGATGCTGGTCGGCGGCTCGTTCGGCGCCGGCAACTACGGCATGTGCGGCCGCGCGTTCTCGCCGCGGTTCCTGTGGACCTGGCCGAACAGCCGCATCTCCGTGATGGGCGGCGAGCAGGCGGCTGGCGTCCTGACGACGGTGCGCAGCGAGGCGCTGAAGCGGGCCGGGACACCCTGGAACGACGAGGACGAGGCGCGTTTCCGCCAGCCGATCCTCGATCTCTTCGAACGCCAGAGCCATCCGCTCTATGCCTCGGCACGGCTCTGGGACGATGGCGTGGTCGATCCGCGCAAGACGCGCGACGTGCTCGGCCTTTCGCTCTCGGCGGCGCTGAATGCGCCGATCGAGGATACGCGCTTCGGCCTTTTCAGAATGTAGGGATAGCGGATGAAGCGCGAGAACATCAACGCCAGGAATGCACCCCAACCCCGCGGCGGTTATTCGCAAGCCGTGCGCCTTGAAGGGTTCGATCGCCTGGTCTTTGTCAGCGGCCAGGTGCCGCTCACGGCGGAAGATGTGGTGCCGGAAGGGTTCCAAGCGCAGGCGCGCCAGGTCTGGGCGAATGTCGACGCGCAATTGACGGTGGCCGGCATGACGAAGGCCGATATCGTCAAGGTGACGGTCCTGCTTGCCGACCGGGAGCACGCAATGGCGAACCGCGCGGCACGCGCGGAGTATCTGGGCGCGCTCGCACCCGCCATGACAGTCGCGATCGCCGGAATCTTCGATGCCGGCTGGTTGCTCGAAATCGATGTGATCGCGGCTCAGTAGGTCCGGAGATGCCGATGTTTTCCAAACTCCTGATTGCCAATCGCGGTGAAATCGCCTGCCGGGTAATGCGCACCGCCAGGCGCATGGGCATCCGCACGGTCGCGGTCTATTCCGATGCCGACGTCGGCGCCCTGCACGTGGCGCTTGCCGACGAGGCGGTCCGCATCGGCCCGCCGGCAGCACTCGAAAGCTACCTCTCGATCGAGCGTATCATCGCGGCCGCCAAGTCAGTTGGAGCGGATGCCGTTCATCCGGGTTACGGCTTCCTGTCGGAGAACGCCGATTTTGCCGATGCCGTCGAGGCGGCCGGCATGACCTTCATCGGTCCCTCGGCGCGGGCGATCCGGGCCATGGGACTGAAGGATGCCGCCAAGGCGCTGATGGAGCAATCCGGCGTGCCCGTCGTTCCCGGCTATCACGGCGAACGGCAGGATGTCGATTTTCTCGCCGGCGAGGCCGCTGACATCGGATATCCGGTGCTGATCAAGGCGCGGGCAGGCGGTGGCGGCAAGGGCATGCGGCGGGTCGACGATGCCGCCGAATTTGCAGCCGCGCTCGAGGCGGCGCGGCGCGAAGCCGAAGCCGCCTTCGGCGACGGCTCGGTGCTGATCGAAAAGTACCTGACGAAGCCGCGGCACATCGAGGTTCAGGTGTTCGGCGACCGCCACGGCAACATCCTGCATCTTTACGAGCGCGACTGCTCGCTGCAGCGTCGCCACCAGAAGGTGATCGAGGAGGCGCCGGCCCCGGGCATGACCGCGGAGGTGCGCCGCGCGATGGGCGAAGCGGCGGTGAGAGCCGCGCAGGCGATCGGTTATGTCGGTGCGGGCACCGTCGAGTTCATCGCCGACGTCACCAACGGGCTCTGGCCCGACCAGTTCTATTTCATGGAGATGAACACCCGGCTGCAGGTCGAACATCCGGTTACCGAAGCGATCACCGGCATCGATCTCGTCGAATGGCAGTTGCGCGCCGCCGCCGGCGAGGCGCTGCCCAAGCGCCAGAGCGAAATCGCCATCGATGGCTGGGCTTTCGAGGCGCGGATCTATGCCGAGGATCCGTCCCGCGGCTTCCTGCCGGCGACGGGCCGGCTGACGACCTTGAGTTTTCCGGCCGAGGGCGTGCGCGTCGATGCCGGCGTCAGAGAGGGCGACCGGATCACGCCTTTCTACGACCCGCTGATCGCCAAGCTCATCGTTCATGGACCGAACCGCTCGACAGCGCTGGCAAAGCTCGAAGACGCCCTTAGGGCCTGCCGCATCGGCGGCACGATCACCAACCTCGACTTTCTGGCGCGTCTCTCGGCGGAGCCGGACTTCCGCGCCGGTCGCCCGGATACCGGCCTGATCGATCGCGCGATCGGTGAACTGACAGCGCCACGCGTCCCTGGCGACGCGGCTCTGGCGCTGGCGGCGATCATTGCGATGGACGCCTTGCAGCGGCAAGTCTCCGACGATCCGTGGTTGACGCTTGGTCACTGGCAGATCTGGGGCGATGCTGCCCGGAGCGTTACGATCACGCACGCGGGCGGGCAGGCGACGGTGGCGCTTGCGGCCCGCGGCTACGACCAGTTCGCAGTGCATACGGGAAGTGCTGCGTTGCCGGTCGTCATCCTCGAACGCTTCAAGGATGGCGCTCGCGCCGAGATTTCAGGCACGCAGCACGTGTTCCGCTTCCTGCGCGACGGGCAACAGATCACCCTGTTTTTCGATGGCGAAACCCATGTCCTTGGTTTGCACGACGCCCTTGCCGGCGGTCCTTCCAGCGAGGTTGCCGACGACGATGTGACGGCGCCGATGCCCGGCATCGTCAAGCTCATTCAGGTCCGCCCCGGCGACAGCGTGTCCAAGGGGCAATCCCTGGCGGTGATGGAGGCGATGAAAATGGAGATCACGCTGTCGGCTCCGCGCGCTGGGGTCATCGAAGCGGTGCACGTCGCCGAAGGCAACCAGGTCAGCGCCGGGACCGTGCTGATGATGCTGCAGCCGGAGAGCGCGCAATGAGCGCAACGATGCGCGGGCATGTGACGATCGTCGAGATGGCGCCGCGCGACGGGCTGCAGAACGAAAGCCGTCTTGTCGGGACGCCCGACAAGATACGTCTTGTCGACCTGCTTTCCGACTGCGGTTACGAGCGCATCGAGGTGACAAGCTTCGTCAGTGCGAAATGGGTGCCGCAGATGGCCGACGCGGCAGACGTCATGGCCGGCATCCGCCGTCGCCCGGGCACGCGCTATGCAGTGCTGACGCCCAATCTGCGTGGTCTCGAGGCAGCCATCGAAGCCGGTGCCGACGAGGTGGCGATCTTCGCCTCCGCATCCGAGACCTTCTCGCAAAAGAACATCAATTGCTCGATCGCCGAAAGCATCGAGCGCTTCCGGCCGGTCGCCGACATCTGCCGGGAACGGGGGCTGTTGCTGCGCGGCTATGTGAGCTGCGTCGTCGAGTGTCCCTATGAGGGCGCGATCGCGCCGGCAAGCACGGCCTATGTGGCAGGCCTGCTCAATGCGCTCGGCTGCTACGAGATCAGCCTCGGCGACACGATCGGGCGGGGCACGCCTGAAGCGGTGGATGCGATGCTTGCGCGGGTGCTTGAGGACGTTTCGCCGGAGAATCTCGCGGGGCATTTTCACGACACGTCCGGACGGGCGCTCGACAACATCGCGGTTTCGCTCGATCGGGGCTTGAGGGTCTTCGATGCCTCCGCCGGTGGTCTCGGCGGCTGCCCCTATGCACCGGGTGCTGCCGGCAATGTCGATACGCTTGCCGTCAACGCCTTCGTCGCGGCCAAGGGTTTTTCGACGGGCCTGGATCCGGCGAAGCTGGAACAGGCGGCGGCCTTCGCGCGGAGTTTGAGGAGCGGGCAATGACTTTTGAGACGATTCGGGTTGCGACCGACGCCCGCGGCGTTGTGCGGCTGACGCTGGCGCTGCCGCAAAAGCACAACGCACTGTCCGCGCAGATGATCGGCGAGTTGACGGATGCGGCCGAGACCTTGTCGTCCGATCGCGCCGTCCGGGTCGTCGTCCTTGAGGGCGAGGGCCGCAGCTTCTGCGCCGGCGGCGATCTCGGCTGGATGCGCGAACAGTTCGATGCGGATCGGGCAACCCGCATTGCCGAGGCAACCCGCCTGGCGATGATGTTCAAGGCGCTGAACGATATCGCCAAGCCGGTGATCGGGCGCGTGCACGGCAACGCCTTTGGTGGCGGCGTCGGTCTGATGAGCGTCTGCGATGCGGCGATCGCGTCCCTCGACGCCAGGTTCGGACTGACCGAAACCCGTCTCGGGCTGATCCCGGCCACCATCAGCCCCTATGTCGTTGCGCGCATCGGCGAGGGCAGGGCGCGGCCGCTGTTCATGTCGGCCCGGCTGTTTGGCGCCGAAGAAGCGCGCAGCTTAGGTTTGGTTACCGCCGCGGTTGCGGCCGACGCGCTCGACGTCGCGGTTGAAGCGGAGATCGAGCCCTATCTCGCTGTTGCGCCCGAGGCCGCCGGCCGGGCCAAGCGCCTTGCCCGTTCTCTGGGCGCTCCGATAACGGCAGCAACGATTGCAGCGACGATCGAGCAGCTTGCAGACTGCTGGGAGACCGACGAGGCCAGGGAGGGCGTCGGCGCCTTCTTCGACAAGCGGGAACCCGCATGGCGGCAGTAGCCTTCCTTGATTTGAGCGAGTTTTGATCCTACTTTGAATGCATGGTGATCAAAATAAGATCGGATCGTGCCATGACTGCCGTCAGTTTCAACATTTCCGCCGCCGATTACGGCGAGAGCCGATCGTCGTTCCTGTCTGCCCGGGTGGTTTCGGAGCGGCTTGGCGTAACGCTGGCCGAACTCGCAAAGCTCATTGGCGTGGCCCGCAACACGCTGACGGCAAAGTCGAGCGCCCGCAAGGTCGATGCGGCCCTGAGCGGCGTCGTGCGCATCCTTGCCATGGCCGGCGAGATGGCGGGAGACGACAGTCGCGCGGTCATCTGGTTCAAGCACCAGCCGATCCCGGGCTGGGCCGGCAAGACGGCCTATGACCTCGTCGGCGAAGGCAAGGCCGACAAGGTTCTTGCCTATCTCGAAGCGGTGCGTTCCGGCGTCTACGCCTGATGGCGGACAGTGCGGCGGTGCTGCTGTGGCGCGCCTATGTCCCGCGTTGGGCGCATGCGCCGCTCTCCGGTGAGGGGGCGGCGCGGTTCGGCGGGCGTTGGAACCCCGTGGGCGGGCAGACGATCTATGCGGCCCGTGAACTGTCCACCGCCTGGGCCGAATACAATCAAGGTTTCGTCCAGCATCCGGCGCTGATCGCCCAGCTTGAACTGCGTTATGCGCGGCTCGCCGATCTGACGAAGCCGGAGACGCTGGCCGCCTTTGGCGTCACCGCGGAGATCCACCGTTGCGAATGGCGTGACGCGCTCGACCGCGGCCTTGTGCCGGAGACGCATCGCCTTCAAGCAGAGCTCGCCGCAAGAGGATTCGACGGCCTCGTCTGTCCGTCGTTCATGTCGCCGGGCGGGACCTGCGTTGCGCTCTGGTGCTGGAATGCGGGCGAGGGCGCCGAATTGAAGGTCGTCGATCCCGAGGGCCGCCTGCCGAAGACGCCGGCGTCCTGGCTCTGATACCCCGAGGAGCCTGAAAAACGAACGGGATCCTTTCGGGGCTGCCTAAAGCACCTTGCCCGGATTGAGGATGCCGTTCGGATCGAGCGCGTGCTTGATCCGCCGCATGAGGTCGAGTTCGGCGGGGCTGCGCGAATGGTCGAGGAAATCCCGTTTCAGCGTGCCGATGCCGTGTTCGGCCGAGATCGAGCCGCGATAGCGGCGCACGATCTCGTAGACGATGCCGTCCACGATATGCGGCGTCTCGGCATCGTCGCCGGTATCGGAAAAGGCGATATGCAGGTTGCTGTCGGCGACATGGCCGAAGAAGGAGACATGGGCGACCGGGAAACGCGCAGACAGCGCCTCGCCGCATTCGTCGGCGAAGCGGCCGATATCGCCGATCGGCAGGCTGACGTCGAGATTGACGAGCGCCGGCAACTGGCTGTCCATCGCGTGGCCTTCGCGCACGCTCCAGAACGCCCGGCTCTCCTTCTCCGACTGGGCGATCAGGGCGTCGCTGATAATCTCGTCTTCGAGGGCCGCGCCAAGGAAGGCTTCGAAGGCTTCGCGCACGGCGCTGCCGTTCTCCATGACGTCTTGCTCGACGATCACCGCGAAGGGCGGGACCTCGCTGAAAAGCCGCTGTTTCTCCGCCTCGGCGTTGAAGCGGAAATAGGTCTCCCACATCGCTTCGAAAGCAGAAAGGCCGGGCAATCCGCGCTGGCATCGAGAAAGGAAGGAAACGACCTTTTCATAGCTGTCGAGCGCGCAAAGTGCCGTCAACCGGCCGGCCGGCAGCGGCCGCAGACGAAGCACGGCGCGGGTGATCACGCCAAGCGTTCCCTCGGAGCCGACGAAATACTGCCGGAGATCGTAGCCGGTGTTGTTCTTGATCATCTTGTTCAGCGACGAGACGATCGTGCCGTCGGCGAGCACGACTTCGAGGCCGAGCACGTTGTCGCGGGCGACGCCGTGGCGAAGCACGCGGATGCCGCCGGCATTGGTGGCGATATTGCCGCCGATCTGGCAGGAGCCGCGGGCGCCGAGATCGATCGGCAGCAGGAAGCCGGCGTCTTCGGCCGCGCGCTGGGCGACTTCGAGCGGCGTGCCGGCGCGCACGGTCATCGTTCCCGCCTGCGCGTCGATCTCTTCAATGCCCGTGAAACGTTCGAGCGAAATTGCGATCGCGTCGCCTCCGGCGTTGGCGCCGCCGGCAAGGCCGGTCATGCCGCCCTGTGCAACGACCGCCTGGCCGCGGTCGTTGCACAGGCGAAGGCCTGTGGCGATCTCTTCACTGCTTGTCGGACGAATGACGGCTTTCGGCAGCGCGCGGCCGGTGAGGCTGGCGTCACTGCGGTACCGCTCGCCGATGTCGGCGCCGGTCAGCACGATCTCGCCGAGGGCTTGCTTGAGGTCGTCGACGATGGTCATGGAACGCGTCTCCCGTCGCCGCAGGACCGAACATCGGCCGCGGGCGGTTCTGCTTAACGCATCTTCCGCCAATCCGATATCCGGACGGCGACGTGGTGGCCATTCTTTGCCGGCATGTCGCGGGAGTAGAATATGCTCTGGCGCGTCCGAAGGTTCATGGCGCGTCGGACGCACCGCGTCGAGCGTGGATCAGGTTCCCGTGCGTGCGAGCTCGAAAGGCTCGGCTGCCGCGTTCTCGACATTGCTCGCCACGTCCCGCCGCACCGGGGTCGTTGCTGTCGCGTGGTCCCTGAACAGTTTCCACTTTGTCGGCCTGAAGGCGATGCGGCTGTGTTCTCCGGCATTGGCGCGTTCTGGCGGCAGTTCGATCTCGACATGGGGATGGTTGCGGCCGAGCTCGAGCTCGAGATGGCGGGTGCCGGCGACGCGGCGGCTGGCG
>NZ_DASYGZ010000205.1:0-12113 GCF_035999135.1 Ensifer sp. | reverse complement strand
GCAGCTATAAGCAATGTTGCCGGTCAACCCATGGGTCTCGAACATCTCGAAAAAATAGCGCTCCGAGTATGAGAGGTTCTGGCGGGAAAAGGCGATGATCTTCTCTCCCCTCAGATCCTCGATGTCGATCTCGCTTCGAAGAGCCAGCGGGCTTGTCTTTTCGACAGCCAGCAGATAGCGCTCATGCCCGATCGAGAAGAAGCGCAAGGATCCGATGTTTTCGACCGGGCGGATGAAGCCGAGATTGATCTGGCCGTTCTCGATGGAACGGATGATATCGCTGGTCGAGCCACTCGTCACATGCAGAGCCACATCCGGAAACTTCCGGGCGATGCGCGAAAGAAACGCCGGCAGCACCCCTATAGTCGTATAGACGGTCCCGATCTTGATCGTGCGCGCCGCCTTGCCGGCAGCAGACCGTGCCACATCCATTGAGAGCCCGACATCGCCGATGATCCGCACCGCCCGATCGTAGAACACCTCCCCTGCCCGCGTCAGTTCCACTCGGCGCGTCGACCGTTCGAGCAACCGGACACCGAGCTCCTTCTCGAGCGCCTGGATATGAGCACTCAACGCCGGCTGAGCAATGCACATGCGCGCCGCCGCGCGATTGAAGTGCAGCTCTTCGGCGACCGCAACGAAATAGGAAAGCTGCCGTAATTCCATTTGAGCACACCGAGATCGCTGAAATTATCTGAATTTAAGATAACTGAAAATCAGATATAAATGAAGCCCCCATCTCAAGGCAGGTGGGCAAATCGTGGCGAAGACTCTCGGTACGGCACGGCATAGAGCGCTGATCGCGCTGCTTATTGCAAAGCGTGAGGCCGCAGGACTCACGCAAACAGAACTTGCGACAAAGTTGGGAGAGTATCAGTCCTTTGTGGCGCGCCTTGAAAGTGGTCAGCGTCGCGTGGACGTCGTCGAGTTCCTGGAGTTCGCCGACCTCTTAGACTTCGACCCTCTCGATGCACTCGATGAGCTCAAGCGCATCAAGGGATGACCGCAATCATCGCCCCCTGATTGGCATTCCACTCGCTGTAACAAGCTACACGCCTCGCAACGTCGACAGCGAACGCTGGATGTCCAGAAGCCGCAAACAACCCTGTGTCAATCTTGCAATTTAGATCTAACTAATATCTACTGAATGTGGTTGTACTATACGCGGCTCCAAGCTCTTGATCATGTGATGGTTTTGCTGAGGATGCTTCATGTTTTTGGTCCACACCGATCTCGATGAAGCCATCCAACGATGGCGCGACATCATGTTCGCATCGTTGCCATCGGACCGACTTGGCGCGTACGTCGCGTTGCGTAAACATGATCTGACCATAGAACTTCACGACGTCGACGAGGATAACGATCTTCTCGTCTTTGCCACTGAGGGCGAAGCCTTGGCCGAACGCTTCCGTTTAGCTTACCCGTATGTCGTGACATATGCAGGGAATCCCGGCTACCCGTTAGAATATCTGGTTTGGCTTTCATTTCACATGCAGGCAAACTTCGATCGGCTCGGTGTCCTGGAAGTGAGCGCGACTTATGAGGACCAAGGCGGCGAAATCGAAAACATGTCTGCCGTTGCCATGGGTTTCTCTCACCAGGGCGACCTTCAAGAATTCATAGATCGGTTCGATGGGCACGACCTGAGCCAGGATCCACACTTCGGCTACGAGGTGTATGTCTCCGAGGTCAGAGGCCCCTCTCTATCCCAGGGGTCGCTGATCCCGACTCCGCTGGACGCCGGCTGAGGTACACCGAGAACCCTTGAAAGAGCCCGGGGGTCGCTGCGTAACTCGAATTGATCAGTTAGGAACGACGCGGGCCTTAGACTCGACCTGACGTCCCTTCGGGACGATCAACGGGGTATTGGATACCGGATCGGGAATGATAACGGACGGCAGGCCGAACACGTCATCGACCAGGCGCTCGGTCACAATGGTCGACGGCTCGCCTTGTGTGACGATCGCGCCGTCCTCCATCGCGATCAGGTGTGTCGCATAGCGGCACGCGTGGCTGAGGTCGTGCAGAACGGCGATAATGGTATGCCCCAGTCGGTTTAGATCCGCCAGCAGATCCAGGAGTTCGATCTGATGGGCGATATCGAGAAAAGTGGTCGGTCCGCGCCAAGTATGAAGGCAAGCGCGACCCGTTGCAGGCGCCACTCAACCACAATCATTCGGACCTGATCGTCGCCTCCGCCGGCGAGTGCGTTTAACACGTCAGCAAGAGCGATCGGATACTTTCCACTTGCCAGCGGGTGCAGTGCCGATAGGTGTTAATCAAACGCCGCGAGAGCTGTTTCGAACAAACTCAGAGCTAAGTTCGATCATCGCCAATAACGAAATCATCACGCCGTGGCGTGAACGTATCAATCAGAAGTCCATCCGTCAGCGCCACCACGCCATGGACAAGGTTCGGCGCAACGATGAAGCTGCTTCCGGGGCCAAGTCGGGTCGTGACACCCTCAACGGTGACGTCAAATGTCCCCTCCGCCACATAGCTTACCTGCGTATGCGGGTGAGAATGGAGTGCGCCTATCGCACCCTGATCGAAGCTGAAGGCGACCAGCATTATCTCCGGCCGTTGGCTCAACACGGCGCGGCGGTTTCCAGGGCCAACCTCAGTCCAGACGACATCGGCAGGCAATGAATAGTATCGCATTCGGTCCTCTCAACGAGCTAACCATCCGCCGTCCACCGGCAGGATGGTGCCATGCACATAGTCGGATGCGGATGCCGCAAGGAAGACTGCTGCTCCCACCATATCGCCGGGCCGCGCCCATCGCCCGGCTGGGATGCGCTTCAATATGTCGGCACTGCGCTCCGCATCCGCGCGAAGCGCCTCGGTGTTGTTCGTCTCCACATAGCCGGGCGCGATGGCGTTGACGTTTATGCCCCTGTCGGCCCACTCATTCGCCAAAAGCTTGGTCAACCCGGCAAGGCCGCTCTTGGACGCGGTGTAAGAGGGGACTCGAATGCCGCCCTGAAAAGACAGAAGAGATGCGATGTTGATGATCTTCGCGGAACTGCCTTTCGCAATCGCAGCCTTTGCAAACGCCTGACTGAGAAAGAATGCGGATTTGAGGTTTGTGTCCAGCACTGCATCCCAGTCCTCTTCGCTGAAGTCCAGTGCGTCGGCACGGCGGACAATACCGGCATTGTTCACGAGAATATCGGGCGTCGCACCCAATGCCAGTGCTTCTTCGACGACCTGTGCCGATTTTCTGGTCTGCGAAAGATCCGTGGTGATGGCGAGAAACCGCCTGCCGACAGACGCAACTTGTCGCCTCGTATCGGTCATTGACGATCGGCCCACGCCGACAATATCTGCACCGGCTTCAGCCAATCCGATGGCAATGGCCTGACCGATGCCTGTGTTGGCGCCGGTGATGATCGCGAAGCGGCCACTGAGATCAAAGAGGCTCATCGAAGCGCTTCCATCGGCACCCGGTCCATATCCGTAAAACTCATGTTGTCTCCGGCCATGGCCCAGATGAAGGCGTAACGCCCTGTCCCGGCGCCGGAATGAATGGACCAGCCCGGCGACAGAACGGCTTCATGGTTCTTCAGAACAACATGCCGCGTTTCGCCCGGTTGCCCCATGAAGTGAAAGACACGTGTTGTCTCCTGCATGCCAAAATAGAGGTAGACCTCCATCCGCCGGTCATGGACGTGGGCCGGCATAGTGTTCCATACCGAGCCCGGCTCGAACACGGTCAACCCGACAAGCAACTGGCAGCTTTCGCAAACATCCGGGTGCACATACTGGTTGATCGTACGGGCATTGCACTCCTCGGCGGAACCCAGTCTTACCTTTATTGCCATTTCGCGGGTGATGTGAACGGTCGGGCAGACCCGATGAGCCGGAGCGCTTAGAAGATAGAACAGCGCCGGCTCGCGAGGGTCGGAGCTGGTAAAACTCAGGGAAGCTGCGCCCAGTCCGACGTAGAGTGCCTCCTGGTAGCCGAGTTGATGAACCTTCCCACCAATACGAACCGCACCTGCTCCACCGATGTTGATGATCGCCGCTTCACGGCGATCCAGGAAACCATCCGTCCCGGTCTCGGGAACACGCTCGATGGTCAACGTTTCGGACATCGGCACGATGCCGCCGATGATCATGCGGTCGAGATGGCTGTAGGTGAGATTGGCTTGACCGGGTCGGAACAGCTCCTCGATCACGAAGCCGT
Source organism: Ensifer sp. (assembly GCF_035999135.1). GTDB lineage: Bacteria > Pseudomonadota > Alphaproteobacteria > Rhizobiales > Rhizobiaceae > Ensifer. Next base: position 7,924 of record NZ_DASYGZ010000205.1, on the reverse strand, counting down.
CCCTTAGACCCTGCGTGTCGCGCCTTGCAGTATCCTCTGGGCCAACGACCTGTCTTACTGATACGGAAATAGTCACGGCATATGCCTCTTATCTCTAGGAAATCGCTCAGGTGAGCACGACGTATTCTGTCAGCTGGTTGATCGTCGTATCGGCCTTCTGGACATCGAAGACCTTTGTTCCGTGGCTCATAATCACGAAGCGGTCACACACCTGGTAGGCGTGGTAGATGTTGTGCGTCACCAGCACGCTGGAGACGTTCTCCGCTTTGAGCTTAAGCACCTGGTTCAGCAGAGCCTCCGTCTCTCGCACGGAGAGCGCCGATGTGGGCTCATCAAGCAGCAGCACCCGCTTCTTGAAATAGACGGCGCGAGCAATGGCGACCGCCTGTTTCTGGCCGCCGGAGAGGTTGCCGACAAGCGTATCGGGAGAGTCGATCCCTGAGATATGCACGGCGTTCTGCAACACTTCCATTGCGATCTCTCGCATCTCGGCTTGCCTCAAGAAGCCGAACCGATCCGTCAGTTCGCGCCCCATGAAGATGTTGCGGGTGATCGAGAGGCTGTCGACCAGCGCCGTATGCTGGTAGATCGTTTCGATCCCGGCATCGGCGGAGTCCGAGCGACAGCTAAACATCGTCCTCTTGCCATCGACACTAAGATAACCCTCCGTCGGCTTGTGGATGCCGGAGATCAGGTTCACCGTCGTCGACTTGCCGGCGCCATTGTCCCCGAGAAGGCCAACCACCTCGCCTTCGCCGATATGAAAGCTGAGATTGCGCAGCGCCGTCAGCGCGCCGAAGCTTTTCGAGATGTTGTGCAGTTCGAGAAGGTTTGACATCAGGCAAGACCTCGCCGCTCGATAAGATGGTTGAAGATGGCGGCCAGCACGATCAGCGTCGCGATGAACATGTCGAGATAGAAACCAGGCGCCCGCAGCAACAGAAGCACGTCGGTGATGGTGTGGATCAAAAGCACCCCGAGGAAGATGCCGATGATCGAGCCGCGACCGCCGCGCAGAGACAGGCCGCCGATTACGCAGGCCGCGATCGCCTGAAGTTCGAGACCCGCCCCCTGACCGGGCTGCACGCTGCCGACACGTGCGGTGGCGAGTATTCCGGCAATTGCCGCCATGCCGCCGGCAATCGCAAAAGCTACCATTTTCACCCGATCGGTGTTGATGCCGATCGCCTCGGCCGCACCGCGATTGCCGCCTGTCGCAAAGACATGATTGCCAAAGCGGTGGCGATGAAGGAGGAAGTGGAAGCCGACAACGAAAAGAATGATCCAGATGAAGGCGGCATTCACGCCAAGCAGAGTGCCGGAAAACAGGCTGGAAAACACAGGTTCCGGATCGAATCGCACCTGCACGGCTCCGTTATAGAGCAGGACGGCACCACGCCAGAACAGCAACCCGCCTAGCGTCACGATAAACGACGGCAAGCCGAAGCGAAGGGTGATCTTGCCGTTTAAAAGCCCTATCAGGACACCGGCGACAATGCCGAGAGGTGCGGCGAGGAAAGCGCTCAATCCCGCTTCGACAAGGGTTGCCATCAGAATGGCAGTAAAGGTGTAGACCGAGCCGATGGAAAGATCGAACTCTCCGGCAATCATCAGCACCCCCGCGCCAAGTGCCAGACAACCGAGCACTGGCACGGCCTTCATCAGGATCGTAAGGTTCTGCGGCGAAAGATAGCGGAAGTCGTCCGGGTAGAGCAGCGCGCCTGCGATGCAGACGATCTGTAGGGTCACAAATACGAGGAAGATCGCGCCTGCAGGCATGCCCATGATCTGCTTGAGCAGCGATTGTCTCTGGCTCCGCGACCGGGGCGCGGCACTTTCTGAAAGAATAGGTGTCACGGTCTGGCACTCGATCGTTTGGAGAAGCGGATCCCTGCCGGCATCACCGGCAGGTCCTTTGGGCGCCGTTAGCGGAAGCTGCCGATCAGCGGCTTGACCGAGCTGATGCGTGATTTGTCAAGGAATGCGCCTTGCCCCGTGTCGATGTCGGTCGGCGTCAGACCGTATTTCTTGGCAAGCGCGATCTGGGCGATCGGATAGTAGCCCTGCAAATAGGGCTGCTGGTCCATGGTCGCAAACATCGCACCCGATTCCACCGCATTGACGATCTCGACTGCAAGGTCGAAGCCACCGAACGGGATGTTGACGCCGGCATCCTTGATGGCACCTGCACCAACGGTCGAAGTCACCGAACCCGTACCGAACAATGCCTTCACGTTCGGATTGGCGATCAGGAATTGTGCGATGATGTTCTGGGCCTCGGCCGGATCGAGCCCCGCACGCACGGTCTCAACCTTGATGCCGTTTTCCGTCATCGACTTTTCGATGCCGCCGCCTCGAGCAACGGCGAAGCTTGCTTCTGGAATCTCGCGCGGATTGAAAACGACATCACCGGACTTTAGGCCGAACTCCTTGATCATGCGGTTGCCGAGCTCGTAGCCCGACGCAAACTCGTTCATGCCTACATATGCCTGGCGGCAATTTCCCTTGGCGCCGTCAAGGTCGTCATTGTTGAAACCGATGACGACGATACCCGCCTTTACCGCCGAGCAGATGCTCTCGTCGAACGCATCCGAAGAGGAAATCGCAACCGCGATGCCATCGACGCCACTTGCTGTCGCGCTTTCGATCAAATCGTTTTGGCGGACAGGATCGTTGTTGGCGTACTGGACGTCGAGATCGACTCCGAACTGTGCGGCTGCGTCTTGCGCCCCCTTCACCACGGGGTTAAAGAACTGGACGCTTGGATCAAGATAGATGATCATCGTTGCCTTGACGTCCGCGGCAAGCGCCGTCGACGCCATCATGGTGGCGACGCCGCCGGCGAGTACGGCGGTTTTCAACCTGGTCAATTTCATTTGCGTATCCTCCCTTTGGATGTGCAATGCGGGTCCACAGGACCCAAGTCTCGGCTGGCGGCTCCGACCAAAGATCACGCCAGCCGAGATTTTCCCCCTTGAGCCTTTCCGACTTGTTCTAGATGCGAAGAACCTCCTTCTTCGCTGCCGCTATTGCAGCGTGAACCACGGAGCCGGGCGTCCGAGCGTGACGTGCACGCCCTTGAACTGCGAGTATTCATCAAAGCCGTAGCGGCCGAGTTCACGGCCAAGGCCGCTTTTCTTGTAGCCGCCGATCGGCAACTCCGGCGTCCCGTCGATGACACTGTTGATCCAGCAGCGACCGGCGCGAATACGACGAATGCTCTGAAGCGCGTTTTCCAGATTGGTGGACCAAACGCAGGCGGACAGACCGAATTCCGAGGCATTCGCCATAGCTACCGCTTCATCGGCTGTCTTGAATGTCAACGTCGACAGTACCGGCCCAAAGATCTCTTCGCGCGCAATCGACATTTCGGGCGTCACTCCAGCGAAAACCGTCGGCGCATAGTAGAGCCCCGCCTCCTGGCCGACCCGCTCGCCGCCAAGCAGCAGCTCAGCGCCGGAAGCCAGACCGGCTTCCACATAGGAGTGTACCTTCTGGGCATGGGCGTCCGAGATCATCGCGCCGATCTTGGTGCGTTCGTTGAGCGGATCGCCGAAGGTCACCTTGCGGGAAATGTCGAGCAAACGTTCCATCAGCGCATCGCGGATGCCTTCCTGAACCAGAAGCCGGCTGCCGGAAATGCAACACTGCCCGGCATTGTGATAGACGCCATAGGCGATACCGTCGGCCGCAGCCTCGATATCGGCGTCAGCAAAGACGATCTGCGGGCCCTTGCCGCCAAGTTCTAGACCGACACGCTTGACGCTGCGCGCCGCGATCTCGCCCAGCTTGGTTCCAACGCGGACCGAGCCAGTAAAGGCAACCATATCGACAGCTGGGTCTTCAGCCAGGACCTGACCCGCGGGATCGCCGTAACCGGTGACGACGTTGAAGACGCCATCGGGAATGCCGGCCTCGCGCGCCAGCTCAGCCATGCGGATCGATGTGCCGGAGGTGAATTCGGAGGGCTTCAACACCACCGTGCAGCCCGCCCCGATTGCCCATGGTACGCGTTCGGAAGCGATGATGAAGGGGAAATTCCAGGGTGTGATGATGCCGACGACGCCGACGGGTTCACGCAGCACCAGTCCAAGGCGATCATCACCGATGTTGTTGTGGCTCTGGCCTTCCAACGCTCGCGCCTGGCCGGCGGCATAGGACCAGAGATCGGCGCAGAAACCGATTTCGCCGCGAGCTTGGGCAATCGGCTTGCCGACCTCCAGGCTTTCGGCCAGCGCTAGCTCTTCTTGGTGCACAAGGATGAGCTCTGCAACCTTGAACATCAGACGTGAACGCTCGGCGCCTGACATGCGCGGCCAAGGGCCGGTGTCAAACGCACGACGAGCCGCATTTATCGCCAATCGTACATCGTCAGCGGACGCTTCTGGCCACGTGCCGACCACCACACCAGCGTGGCCGGGAGAAATCCGATCAATCGTCCGACCGGTGGCTGCGTCCACCGACTTTCCATCGACAAGCATCTGGTAGCGGCTTTTAATACCAAGGCGAGGGTCGTTGTGATTGGGTGCAATAAAATTAGACAGCAATATCCCAAGGTCGGATGCAGAGCCCCGACCCCTCCCTGTTTTGTCCGGCCTTAGGACCGCCGGATTTATGTTGCGCTTGAATTGTATGGTACTGTATGGTGGATTAAATGGGATGTCAACGCAATGACGGCGAAAGGAACGAACCTGGATACGCTGAAGATTGACACGGGCGAGACTGCGGCGGCGCAGGTAGAGCGCGACCTCAGGGAGGCAATTATCCGCCTTGAACTCGCTCCTGGCATGCGGCTTTCTGAACAGGAGATCGCAACACGCATGGGCGTGTCGCGTCAGCCGGTGCGCGAGGCTCTAATTGCGCTTGGCAAGTCGAAGCTGGTAGACATCCGCCCGAACCGCGGGACAGTCGTCGTACGCATCTCCGCGCGGCAAATGATGGAAGCGCGCTTCGTACGCGAAGCGATCGAGACAGCCGTCGCTCGACGCGCGAGCGAGAGCTTCGACGACTGGTCGCGTCGCAAGATTGACACAATACTCTCTCGCCAGAAGGCTGCAATGGAAGCGCACGACCATAACGCGTTCCGGCGTGAGGATGAGCAGTTCCACATCGCGATTGCGGAAGGCGCTGGTTGCGGCCTCGCTTGGAACGCCATTTCCGACATCAAGGCTCACATGGACCGCGTATGCAATCTGCAGCTGCGGCACCCTGATCGGATGCAAAGATTGATCATCGAACACGAGGCAATCGTCCACGCCATCGACTCGCGGAATGCCGACGCGGCGGCTGCTGCAATGCGTGAGCACCTCAACGGCATTTTAAGCGATCTTCCGCAGATTGAAGCCGCCAATCCCGATCTATTCGAGTGAGTGCACACGTCGGCAGCTGCGCTTGACGCACTCAATCGCTAGGCCCCAACGAAAATACATGGCCTCGTTGACAATGGCTGACCCGCCGACCTGAGGTGCCGGCACGTTCTCAGACGTATCTCCAAGAGAGGGATTCGATTCGACACGACTGCAATTCGCCATGAGACCGGACCCGTACAGCACAACCTCCCCTAGCGCGTCAGCCCGCTTCAGTGCGAGCGAGCAGCGCGACAAGGCCTGCACGTATGTGATCGATGTGTTCGTACATGAGCTTGGCGCCCTCCTCGAAGGCGCCTTTCTCACACAGGCGCAACAGCTCCTCATGCTCGGCCACCGCCCTTTCGCGGTCGCCGCGAATGGTCGACAGCTGGACGCGAGTGTGTCGGTCACACTCAACGAGCAAATTCTGCACCGCAAGCAGAATGCGGGGGCTGCGCGCGTGCCGATACAGTGACAGATGGAACTCTGTGTTCAGTTCGTTCCAAACATCGACATCGAGCCTGTCGATCGACGTCGAATACCGCGCCTGCATCTCACGCAAGGCTTCAAGGTCCTCCGCCGAAAGCAAGGGAGCCGACCTCTGGAAGAGGAACGGCTCGAAAAGGAGCCGCATGTTGAACAGCTCTTCGATCTCGTCCACGGTCAGTTGGGAGACGATCGCTCCCCTATGCGGCAGGATCTTGAGCAACCCTTCGCTTTCGAGCTGAACGAGGGCCTCTCGGATAGGGATGCGGCTCATTCCAAGGTCGCTGGCCAATCCATCCTGGCGCAATTGAACGCCGGGGGCATAGTCCCCTGCTAGAATGCGATTGCGGATCTCCTCTGCGGCTGCAGATGCCATCGTCTTGTGCTTGAGGCCTTTTCCGACTGCGGTCACGGCAACGATTCCTGATTGATCTGCCACAGCCTATAGTGGGCGCTAGATTTTATACAATATTCGCCCGAGATCTTTCCTTACTCCGCTTCCTCCATGCCTCGCTTCCTCAATAGAGGGGACACCCCTTGATCGCGCTCGTTTTATATTTTATACAATATACAAATATTCGAAGGAGCACCCATGAAAATCGTCGGCATCGATGTCTTCAGTTACGAAGTTGGATATGCTCATGGCACCTACGTCATGTCGGGCAACCGCATCGCCAGCGCCGAGGACGGAACGGTCGTGCGCGTCAGGACAGACGAAGGTCTCGTCGGCTGGGGCGAGATCACCACACTCGGCAAAGTGTACCTGCCCACCTTCCCCGCCGGCATCCGCACCGCCTTGAAGGATCTCAGCGAGGCGCTGATCGGCGTGGACCCGACCAACATCGGAATGGTCGCGCGGGTGATGAACTCAACGCTCATGGGTCAAGAGTTTGCGAAAAGCCCCATCGACATCGCTTGCTGGGATATCCTCGGAAAGTCGCTGAACCGGCCAGTGTCGGCACTTATCGGTGGCGTCCTCAACGAGCGCTTCACGATCTACGAGGCCGTGCCCTTGGATCGCCCGGAAGCCATGGCGGAATTTATCCGCGAGCGCCGCCGAGCCGGCATCAACCGGTTCCAGCTCAAGGTCGGTAACAACCCTTTAGATGACATCGCGCGCACACGCGCAAGCGTGGAAGCCGGTGACGCCGAGACCGTGATCGTCGCCGATTCTAATGGCGGCTGGTCGCTCGCATCTGCGAAGCTGGCGCTGCAGGGGCTGAATGGTCTTCCCGTCTATGTCGAGCAGCCATGCCGCAGCACGGCCGACTGCATTCTTGCCCATCGCGGATCGTCGGTCCCGCTGGTACTCGACGAGTCCATCGTCAACCATGACGAGGTGTATCGGGCGAAGTACGAGGCTAACGCAGTTTCCGTCAATCTTAAGTTCGGAAAGCTCGGTGGCCTGACCAACGTGGTGAAGGCGCGCGACCTGCTTCAGGAGCTGAACATGGCGGTATCGGTTGAGGATATGTGGGGCGGCGACATCATTACGGCCGCGACGTCGCACGTTGCCGCAACCACTCGTCCGGAGTCTCTCCTGATGACGCCGTTCTTCAACGACTGGACGGATGGCCATCTGGCAAACCACACGCCTCGCTCCTCCGGGGGCTTCGGCTCCGCGCCCACGGCGCCGGGCCTTGGCATTGAGGTCGACGTATCGCGGCTGGGCGAGCCGTTGTTCGTCGTTGGAGTGAGGTAATTCGCGAAGTTCAATTCATCTTGGATCGAAAACACCCCATCAATGATGAAACAGCGCAGTTGATCGGCAGGCCTACCGGAAGACAGCGGTCACGTACCATGCCTCCGGATCGACAAGCACGACCCTCCCATTCTTCCAGGCGCTCGTTTGGCGCAGGAGCGGATTGTCGATCGTTGCGACATCCAGGACCGATCGGCGTTCCATGACCGCGGTGCGGTCGATGACGAAGATGATGTCGGGGTTCGTCGCCTGAATGAACTCGCTGGTTACAGGTTGTCCGTGGAGACCGGTCTCGGCCGCTTCATTGGCAGGCTTGACCCCGAAGGCATCGAACACAAAGCCGTATCGCGAGCGCACGCCGAACGCACTGAAGGCGCCATTGTTGTGC
>NZ_DASYGZ010000032.1:0-6768 GCF_035999135.1 Ensifer sp. | reverse complement strand
TCAAAACCAAGTCAAAGACTTGGCTTGGGAATTTGGTGCCCAGAAGAGGACTCGAACCTCCACACCCTTTCGAGTACCAGCACCTGAAGCTGGCGCGTCTACCAATTCCGCCATCTGGGCGACGAGCGGGGGTGTAAAAGGACCGGGCCGAAGTGTCAACAGGGTTTTTGAAGTTTTCGTGTCGGAATGCAAAAAACTCAGTTCGAAGCCAATTCAGACCACTGGCGGACTGTGGATAGACCGGCGGCGAGCAGGACTTCGGCCGCCTCCAGTGTCTCTGCCTCGACATAGCAGCGCATCTCCGGCGCGTTTCCGGAGGGACGAAAATGAATGATCCGGCCGCCGTCGAGCGTCACCCTCAGCCCGTCGATGTCGCTCACGGCTTGCGGACGGCCGATCGGCGCCAGGAAGGTGGCGAGATTGGCCTGGCCGCCGCGCAGATGACCCATCAGCCCTGAACTGGTTTCGATCGCAAAGTTTTCCAGCCGGTCGCTGAGCGCCACGGGCAGGTGATAGGAGGCCGAAAGCACGGACAGCGGGAGCCTCGCCTCAACGGCCGCGGCCAGCACGGCGACGACAGGCAGGAAGCTGTCACGGGTGGGCAATGCGGTAAGCTCTCTGCCATTGACGACGAACGGGCTTGCCGTCAGCGTCCCGCCATTGGCCTCGAAGCCGGCAACCTTGCGCGCGCCTTCGGCCAACGCCTGCTGCATGCCGGCGATCACGAAGGGCGAGCCGACCTGGGTGCGCAGGATCGAAAGCCCCTTGCTTCTCTCCAGGCCCGAATTCGAAGTCACAGGCGTCACGGCAAGCGTCGCACCGAGAAAGCGGCAGGCGATCAACCCCAGGAGATCGCCGCGCAGGGGCAAGCCATTTTCGTCGGCGACCAGCGGGCGGTCGCCGTCGCCATCGGCCGATACGATCGCGTCGAGCCGATGCTCGCGGGCCCAGGCTTGAAGCTTCTCGATGGTCTCTGAAGAAACGGCCTCGGTGTCGACAGGAATGAAGTGCTCCGAGCGCCCGAGGGCGACGACGTCAGCGCCAAAGAGGGTGAGGATCTCGACGAGCAGATCGCGAGCGACCGTGCTGTGCTGGTAGACGCCGATTTTGAGTCCGGAAAGCGATCCCGCCGGCAGCAGCTGCCGGTTCCGTTCCAGGAAAAGGCCTGCCGCCTCAGCGGAATGATCCTCACCGATGCCGGCACCAGCGACCGGGGTGATCGTGCCGGCCAATTCACCGGCCATGCGGCTGATCGCCGTCTCGTCTGCCTTGTCGATCTCGCCATCCGGCCGATAGAATTTGATGCCATTGCGGTCGGCCGGGATATGCGAGCCGGTAATCATCAATCCGGCGGCTCCGTTTGCCAGGCCATAGAGCGCCAGCGCCGGCGTCGGCACCGTGCCGCAATCGAGCACGCGCAGGCCCTCGCGCGCGAGTGCCGCGGCGCATACGGCGGCGATTTCCGGGCTCGATGGGCGAAAATCGCGGGCGATCAGGATTGCATCCCCCGGCTTGCTCACCCCGGATGTGAGGAGATGCCGCGCAAATGCCGTGGCGTAACGGGCGGAAGGTTCTCCCTTCAGCTCCTCGGAAAGACCACGCAGGCCGCTGGTCCCAAATTTCAATTGCATACCATTCCCCGCTGGCATCGAGACGATCGGCGAGAATCACGGGTGACACGACCGAAGGACGAGCGCATCCTACTGCATGTTTCCTTTAATCGTAGCCGATTGAAGGACAAAAACATGCAGCACTTCAAAGTGCTACGGCGACCTTTGCGCGTCTGGTAAAACGCGCGGCGCTGTAGTGCATGTTTCCTTTAATCGTAGCCGATTGAAGGACAAAAACATGCACCACTTCAAAGTGCTACAGCCACCGTTGCGCGTGTCGAAGAACCTAGAGAAATTCGGGGCGCGACGGAAACCTTGGCGTGCAGGACGACACGCAAGCAGGCAGGGCGGCGCGTGAATGGGACGCCCGGGGTTCACGAAGGCGCAAACCGCGGGCCGCCTGCCATGAATAAACCAAGAAAAAAACACGTAATACGCCCAGGGACACAACCGGAAGGCAGCGCCTTCCGAAAGTGAGGACAAAATGACGGGATTTCGCAATTTCGTTATCGGCTGGACTTTGGCCGCCGCCTCCGTGATGACCGCCGGCCCCGTTCAGTCCATGCCACTGCGGGGGCCCGACCTTCAGATCAAGGCACAAGAGAGCAAGGCACACGGCGACGTCCAGGGCGACGTCCAGAATGTACAATATTACCGCCAACGCTACTGGGGCGGCGGCTGGGGCTCCGGATGGGGACCCTATTACCGGCGAGGCTGGGCGCGGCCCTATTACGGCTCAGGGCTGAGTTTCTCCTTCGGCACCGGCGGCTACTATGGCGGAGGCTATTACGGCGGGTACGGCGGTTACTACCCGCGCTACGGCTATTATCCGCGCTACAACTACTATCCCCGTTACGGCTACAACCGCTACGACTACAATCGTCGCTATTATGGCGGAAACGGTTACTACCGCGACCGCTATGTCGGTGGCGGCTCGCATGTCAGCTGGTGCCAGTCGCGCTATCGCTCCTACAATCCGGCGACCAACCGGTTCTTGAGTTATAGCGGCGTGTACAAGATCTGCTATTCGCCCTACCGATAGCCAGACTTCGGGCGATGGTGCGGCATGGCCGCATCGCCCGATCCGCCCCTTGGCTGGGCCAAGTTTCAGGCGATGCTCCGGTTAAGCCGCCATTAACCGCGACGACTTACCGTTCTGGCAACGTTCCACAACGCTGCCAGGATGAGACATGCTGTTTCCGACCCAGCAATCGGCTGCCACCGCAACGACCACTCTGGTCGGCTCGGTCCTGAAGGACATCGAGAAGCGGCAGGCGGAGGAAGAGGAAAAGGCCAAGGGCCCGAAGGATGACAAGATCCTGAAGGCGCAGATCAGGTCCGACGATGCGCTGAAGGCCGCCAACGACAAGATCAATGCCTACTTCTTTGACCACGATCGGGGCGACGCCAGCAACAACCGGGCCGTTCTCATCCGCGAAGTCGGCAAGTTCTTCGACCTGGACCGGGAGAACTTCAAATCCGATGCTGCCTTTGCAAGGGAAGTCGAAACCCGGCTGACGGATCTGAAGCCGGATGTGATCGACAAGATCGAAAAGGAGCTTGGGCTCGGCAAGTTCGGCATTTCTCTTAGTGACCTGATACAGGCGCTGAAAAACCCGGCTGGCCGCGAAAACGAGTTGCTGAAGGCAGCCCTTGGCGAGACCAGCGACGGGGCCGTTCAGAGCCAGGCGCAGGCCGCCAAGGCCGTCGATCGACTGGAGGGCTCCGCCGCGCCCGGATCGTTCGAGGAAGCCACGCTCGAAAGCCTGCGCAACGACCCGACCCGCAGCACCGACAAGCAGTCGCTGGAAGAACGGGAGCAGCAGGTCCACACGCTTCGTCTCGAGGAAGAGCTGGAGGCCATCGCCGACCGACGGGAGGCCACGCAGACCGCTCTCGTGCGCTTCGACGACAACGGCCTTTACAGCCTCGCCGCCCTCGGCAGCTGAGCTACTGCCGGCGCACGATCCCAAGGCGCGCCATGACCGCCTTGGGGATACCATAGCGGTGAACCGCATCGCGGCTGTCGCGCAGGCCGCAGATTTCACGCTGGATGAAGAACGCCCAGACCGCATCGGCCGCTTCGTCGAGAAGCCGCTCGCGCTGGTCAGTTGGCGCCTCGTCCTTGAGCCCGGCGAGAGCAGCGAGAGCCTTTTCCACCTTCAGCCCATGTCGGCCGAGCGCATCGGCCCGTTCCGACATCAGTTCGTATTCGAGCACGTTAAGGGCGCCCGAGGTCGAGAAGGTCGGACTGAGGTCCTTTGGCGGGCGAACTGTCATCCGCAACTCCTGCTGCCTGAAATCGCCGCTAAAAACACGCTGCCATCCGATACGAAGGACCACGGCGCGCCAGATGAAGGGGCGACCCCTGAGCATGAGAATGACCCCGCGCCCGGCCGCATGCAAGATCGGGCGCGCGGCAAACATGGTTAAGATTTCATAAACCACTTTGCCTTAACCTTGGACATCATGCCGATTCCCCGCTCCGCGGCCGAGCCGCGGCTGTCTGGCCCATGAGCCATGACGCGCATGAAGCGCCAACCCGCACGTTAAGCAGATGCGTTCGCAAGCGAGCCGGAAACAGTCCGAGGCTCGGAAACCACCCGCGTTCGTCGGTCAACGACGATTGGTCAACCTGAGGCAAGCGAGATGGAGACCAGAATGCTGATACCCATCCAGATGGCCCGAAGCGCTGCTGCCTCCGCCGAGGATGCGAGCGCAAAGACACTGCAGGTGGCCACACCCCTGTCGGCGAGCCAGCGCGGCGAGGCCATCCAGAAAATCCTCGATGCGTTGACCAGGCACCTCTCGGGCCGCGAGATCCTGTCCAAGGATGCGCTGGTGCGGCTGATGGAGGATCTCGCCCGCATCCTCAAGTTCCCGCCTCTGCCGCAGGAAGGCGGAAGGGAATTCGTCCGGCGCCTGGTCGCCTTTCTGGAATCGATGCCCGCCCCCGACCGGTTGCTGCTGGAGCGCCAGCTCGGAGGCCGCAGCCTGGCCATCCGCGTCGGCCTGCTTGCCGAACTGCCGGCGATCCGCAGCACATCGTCCGCGCCGGCCGCCACAGTGACACCGATGCCGGCCCAATCGCGCGACGTCATCTTGCGCAACCCGTCGCTCCAGCCGGCAATGCCGTTCAATCCGGCCGCGGCCCGTGCACCCGTTGCCGGCGAGGTCGCGCTGCTGCAGGCCGTGCTGCGCAAGACCTTCGGCGTCGGCAACGAAGTGCTTGATCCTCAAGGGGACGATCTGGAGCGGACAGGAACCGCCGAGGCGCCATCGAAAGGCATGAGCGGGAAACCGGCGGATCGAAACGAGGTGCGGGTGGACACTCGCAAGCCCGCACCGGCAGACGGCTCAGGTATTGAAAATGCCGCCGCCCTCCTCGGCGGCGAAGGCGAAATCGAGGAGGTCTCCGCACTCCCTCAACCGATCACAGACGAGGTGGCCGAGGATATCGACGCCGGGCATGGCGGCGCGATCGAGGCGGCGAGCGAAGAGAGCGCCGACCCCCTGCCGGAAAGCACGGCGGACGCAGAAATGGAGCAGGCGGACGCGCAGAACGATCCGGATCCGGACGGAACATACGGCCCCCTGCCCGATGCCGAAGAGGACAACGACCGGAAACCGGGGCTCCCGGCTGCTCGTGGCGATCAGGATAGCCGTGCGCCGCGCGTGCTCTCCGACGCGATCAAGACGCTCATCCGCGACAGCGTGGCCCTGCCGGGGGGTGTAACCGACGCCGAGGCGGCGACGGGCGAGCAGCAGACCGAAGCGGCAGACGTGCCGTCTGAGGGCCCTGGCAAGGATACGGGCACGCCCACGCGCAGTGCCGATGCGGCCGCCCGCCAGCGCGAGGTTGCGCATGGCTCCGGCGCCCTGCCCTCGCTGCTTGAGGACCCGGCCGAAGAGGCGAACGCGAGCCAGCGCGCGGCGTTGGAAACGCGCCCGCAGCGGCCTGCCGACGAGCAGACGATGCAGCAGGTCATCGCCCGACTGGTGGAAAACGGTCTTCCACGCGAAGCCATACCTTTCACCTTGTTCCCCTATCCGCCCGCCGCCGGGGATACGGCCGAGGCGGAAGACTTCCCGCGCGGAATGCCTGGCGGGTCGGGCGAAGACGCGCCCGGCGAGGACGAAGGTGCGGAGGCGGACGGGGAGCGCGAGGAAGAGGGTGCAACAACCGGCGACGCTCTTTCCGAGGGCGAGGTTGCTGAAGCACCGGATGCCTACGATCTCTACCGCATGCTCGGTGGCCTTGGCTGAAGGGCCGGACGGCACCGGTCCTGGGCGACACCTTCAAGCGTCGTGCACCTGCGTCGGAACCGTCGGCATTTTTGATGTTGCGCCAAAGAAAAACCCGCGGAGATCGCTCTCCGCGGGTTCTTCAATTCAGACGTCAGGCAACGATTACTCGTTGTTCTGGCGGTTCTTCAGAGCCGCGCCGAGGATGTCGCCGAGCGAAGCGCCCGAGTCGGACGAACCGAACTGAGCAACGGCTTCCTTCTCTTCAGCGATTTCCAGAGCCTTGATCGACAGCTGGATCTTGCGGTCTTTCTTGGAGAAGTTGGTGACGCGAGCGTCGACAACCTGACCAACCGAGAAACGCTCCGGACGCTGTTCGTCACGGTCACGCGACAGGTCAGCGCGACGGATGAACGAGGTGATGTCTTCGTGGTTCACGAGCTTCACTTCGATGCCGCCATCGTTGATCGCGATGATCTCGGCCGAAACAACGGCGTTCTTGCGCAGTTCGCCCGAAGCAGCGGCGTCGCCGACTGCATCCTTGCCGAGCTGCTTGATGCCGAGCGAGATGCGCTCCTTCTCGACGTCGACGTCGAGAACAACTGCGCGAACGACGTCGCCCTTGTTGAACTCTTCGATGACCTGCTCGCCCGGACGGTTCCAGTCGAGGTCGGAAAGGTGAACCATGCCGTCGACGTCGCCGTCGAGGCCGATGAACAGGCCGAATTCGGTCTTGTTCTTGACTTCGCCTTCGACTTCGGTGCCAGCCGGATGGCTATGCGCGAATGCCTGCCACGGGTTCTCGAGCGTCTGCTTGAGGCCGAGCGAGATACGACGCTTGGTCGGATCGACTTCGAGAACGACAACGTCGACTTCCTGGCTCGTGGACAGGATCTTGCCGGGGTGTACGTTC